>CAZZKW010000004.1:0-5993 GCA_964654975.1 uncultured Woeseiaceae bacterium | reverse complement strand
GTTGCCCATGTTCGACCGGAAGTGCTCGCCGACCGCGACGAAGTTCTTGCGGCGACCGAGAACAGCGACATAAGCATTGTCGATGCGTTACCGGCCGCACACTATCAGGGCCAGTTTTCGATGTACGCCCGGCCGGGACATATTCTAAGCGCCACCAACATGCCCTCCTCCGACCTCATGGACGAAATCGGTCACTACCGTTCGTTTGACGAGTTGGACATGATGCACGATGGCGATCGTGACGCTCGTGCGATCACCTATTGTGGCGGCGGGGTTGCGGCGTCATCGGTAGCGTTTACGATGCATCGACTCGGGTTTAACGACGTGGCGGTTTACATGCCATCGCTTCAGGAATGGGCTGCTGACCCGGCAAACCCGATGGTGGTTAGCGGCGAGTGATCGACGTGTTTAGGCGCCGTTGAAACGCGTCGCTGTACCGAACAATGCTGCGCGTTCCAAGTTTGTCGCCGTTTTCGAATTCGTTTCCACGTGCGGAGACCTCGAACATTGCCTGACCAATCTGCTCTGCTCTTACAGCGGCGCCAACCGGAGCGAAAAACCAAAAAAGAAGGTCCTGCCCAATATGCGCCTCTTCTGACGTCGGCCGTATGTAATCCGGTCGATAAGCGATCACGCGAAGGTTCGTTCCTTCGGCAAACTGAAACAGCGATTGCTCGGCCCGAACTTTCTCGCGTGCCCACATCGCACTTGAGTCCTCGGAGATATCGCTCGAGCTAATGTAGTGAAACGACATGGCTGCTTTATCACTAGCGCTAGCCCATTCCGTCACGAAGCGCATCGGAAAGTCGACATGAATCCGACCGTACATCTTTTCGTCGACGCCGATAGAGCTAATGCCGATCGCCCAGTAGACTGTATCAACGTCTGCTATTTGCGGCTGGATCGCCGCGTAATCGAGATAGTCCATGTGGAGTGTCATTTGCACTTTCCCGGAAGCAACACCTGTCTCGATTCGAGGCGTTGCACGCCTCGTAATGACATGAATTTTGTTGATCTCGCTATTCGCAAGAGCCGCTTTCAATATGCCATCGCCCGCGGTACCGCTCGCTCCGAAAATTGCGATCGTATCGTAGGATGTTATGGGTTCCTCAAAGATAGCGATCGAGTCATCTTTCAGCGCGAGCATGATCGCGCCGGCGATGTACACCATCGCAAACAGAGCCAATGGTATGAGGAGAATGGTTCTTAGACGAGGCATTTTCATTCAAAGGGGATACTATCACTGTTACGGCGACGACAGCTTCAGCCGCCGGGCGGCTCACGGGAGAGGTTAGAAAAACATGACGAACTTGTCCGTCCACTACAGCCTGCAAGATCAGGTTGCCACCATTCGCATCGACGACGGCAAGCGCAATGCGCTTTCGCCGAAAGTCCTTCGCGAAATCTATCAAGCACTGGATCGCGCCGAATCCGATCGCGCAATTGTAATTTTGACCGGTCGTGAATCCGTCTTCTCGGCAGGCTTCGATCTACACGTCATGAAGCGCGGTGGCAGCAATGCGCTGCGAATGTTGCGCCTGGGTTACTCCTTAACCGCACGCGTTTTGGCTTATCCGTATCCTGTGATCGTTGCCTGCAACGGCCATTCTTTTGCGATGGGCGTCTTTCTCATGTTGTCCGCCGACTACGTAATCGGCAGCCGCGGCGATTTCAAGATTGCAGCTAACGAAGTCGCCATCGGCCTGACGATGCCTCGGGTGGCGGCCGCAATGCTGCGCCATAGACTCAAACCGGCTGCATTCCAACGCGCGGTAACCCTGTCGGAATACTTCGACGTCGACTCCGCATTAAGTGCCGGTTTTTTCGATGAGTTGGTCGATCCTGTGGATCTGCAATCTCGGGCCGAAGCCTGCGCCGACGAGTTCAAAAAACTCGACCCGCCTGCACACACCGCATCCAAACGCCGAATCCGAGCCGCGCTGATCCGGAAAATTCGCTTCAGCGTCCCGCTGGACTTGTTGGATGCCGCGCTGATGGGATTGCGGCGCGCGCGTTCACGATAGTTAGGGTTGTTTGCGCTTAGCGCCTGCGTTCAGGTAAATAAACCCGGTACATTTCATGTTGCTTCAGACGAAAAATCGCACCAAACCGGTATCGAAATCAGTACTCTTCAAACTCTATTTCGGGGTGTAGCCGGGGTATGGCGACGCGGAACCAGATGAACGGCAGCAACGGGTTGGGCAACCAGTACATCCACGCGAGACTGCGAACACGTAGATTCTCACCGAGGTTCAAGTCCATCCATACGTACAGGAACTTGTAGATGCACAGACCAGGCAGGAAGTTTACCTTGAAGCCGTCCGTCTGCAGATATTTCCTGCGGATATAGAAGTTTCCTTCAAAGGCAGTAATACCCCAGCCCAGCGGCCCGTCAGCGAGTACGGTGCCGGTGGCGCGGTGTTTGATGCGCACGTTCGTCATTCGCGCTGTTCCTGTGGAACAAAGTTATGGATACCATTAAGGACCGCGTGACGGTGCCTCTTATTACCACGAATTGATTGAGCTGAGGACACCCTTCGGTATCCTGGAGTCGCCGAAACGAACTAAAGACTTAATTCGCTGTGCGAACCAAGGCGAACAAGCTGCAGAACGTCGCTGTCGGGTTTGCGGTATATCAGGATCAGATCGGGCTTGATGTGGCAGTCTCGACGGTCGTTCCAATCACCGGTGAGCGCATGATCGCGGTATCTTTCGTCCAACGGTTGCTCGTTGGCCAACGCTAACCGTGACGATAAACTCGTCCCTGAGTGTCGCTCGGTGTTGGAGACCGCATCAGCACTAACGCTCTTGAGCCACTCGTCCAGTTTCGTATTCGTAAACGAACCGGGCAATTGCTTGTCGATCAGAATGTCATGGGGCCACTGCCCGACCTCAATATGCAGTTGCCACATGCCCGAGTTCAAGCGAAAGGCCGGTGATTCGGGATCTGGCTGGTGATGACGAATCAATGCAGTGGCACCCCTGCATTCGCGGCACGATCCATTATCGGCCGTCTTTTACTGAATCACATTAAAACTTATGCCATAACTAAACCCCGCGTTCCCTTGGCCATCCGCCTGGTCAAAGGGTGTGGCACGAACGCTGTGTTCTCCCTCGGTGAGTTCGACGGGATTGTATGTGCTCCCATTGTCCCCACCGAGCGCATAGGGCGAATTATGTTCAACTTGAAATAAAGGATTATCGTCAAACGCAAAAACAAGGCTAGTCGGTATTCCACTTATCTCCGCGCGAATGGATAACTGTGGTGGCAATGTGCTGAGGTCTAAGGTATCGCCATGAAGAATAGCTTGTATATCAGTAAACGTTTCTGCATTCACTAACACTAAGCCCGTGGTGTTATAGGAAACCGATGTGTATTCAACCGCGCCCATGTCGCAGACTGTAGATTGAGGACGTGGCACGCCCCGTTGGTCGTGTGTTTCGCAGGCGTCCGCTGCCGGTGGTGGAAATTGATAGGCAGAATTTCGGGCTGGGCTGGTGCTGACCGGTACGTGAGTCGGTGTTGAGCCACCGTTTAACAATAAAGGCCCGAGCTCAGCCGCTTGATCGAGAATAAACGTAAATACAAAGGAGGGAATGGTGCAGGCTTCTGTGCTACCGATGAGATTGTACTTGCTGTCGCCGGTTAGTGGGCCGACACAATCGTCGGGCCCGCTGCCGCCATCGTTACCAGCAATTATGCTGTTTTTAACCACGGTAGTCGCATCATCGGTAGTCAGTATTCCGCCACCGCGAAAGGACGCCGAGTTGTTACCAACGCCAGTGTTGTTGGTCATGGTAACATTATTAAGTACGGCAAATTGAATGTTCACCATACCCCCGGTGCCGGCAGCGTCCGAAACTGCAGAGTTACCGCTTACTGTTACGTTGCGTAGATTGAGATTGCCCGCATTGTGTATACCGCCCGCACGATTGGCTTGATTATCGATAACCGCCGATTCGTATACCCATAAAGTGCCTTGATTGCGAATACCGCCCCCAAAGGCGCCGGTAGCAATGTTGTCACGAATCCACAAACGTCGTACTCTCGCGTCACCACCGCTACGCACATACAAACCACCACCGCCGGTAAAAGCGAAATTGTCCTGTATCATGACGTCGTGAATATCGACGCTGGCATTGTCAATTTGGATGCCTCCGCCGTTTTGCGTGTTACCACCTTGCACAGTGAGGTTGTTTATTTCGACATTCCCAGCGGTGATATCGATGACGCGATCAGCAGTGGTTTGATTAACAATAGTGCTATCTCTGCCCGCTCCCTGGATGGTCATATTATTAGCCACTTGTAGACTACCGCCACCACTCCGCGTAGACAAATTAAGTGTGTAAATCCCCTCGGGCAACAAGATAGTGTCTGGCGTCGCGCTCGCGCTCGCCTCCATTACCGCTGCGCGCAGAGTACAAGTACCGTCTGCGGTTTCGCACAGAAAATCACCAGGGTTGATATCGGGTTGATCGAGAAAACTATCAACGCGATAAGTACATCCGCTGGCGAAGGTAACGATCAAACTGACTAAGAGGAGTCTGGCTAAAGAAAAATGATTGAAAATGGTCATAGCAATTATCCTCTCACTAACACTGCTGTCCCGTTAAGGCGTAAAAAGTTAGGCCTGAAAACCAACCTGTTTTGATATAATGAAATTGTGAAAAGTCATTACAAACGTGCAGGAATGCAGGCTTTGAGTCATCATAATACCGTGTTTTCCCAGCTTCTCAAATTGACCCCGAGACATGAGTTCGAAAGTCTTGCAAGAAAGCACCATGCGGGCCCCAACGACCGATCTCGCAGAACCCGCTGCCAAAACTCATGAGCTACAAACCCATCAGCGTAAAAGTTGCATCCACTAACAAACCTAACCCCCACCCCCAAGCCCAAAAGCGGTACTCCCCACTCGAAACCCGCCCACCGTCTGATGCAGCGTCAACGAAACAGGCTCGTCACACCCCAGCGGATGAAACACCAACAAGATAGTAAAGCCCTGCTCGCCCGTGTCCGAGCGCTTGCTAACACCCGCATCGCACTGCACGATGAAATTATCATCCGCGAAAGCACCGAGGTCATTCAGACAATCGAGATAAGCCAACACCTGACCACGCAGTTTGTTTGCTAAAGCGTCGTCCACCGACTCGAAGACCGCCCAACGCGTGGCGCGCGTGATCGCGTTGATAATCTGCAGGCAAGAACGTCGCACCGGTAACTTCGAAAACTTCGCGTACGCCTCACTGCCGCGCCCCATCGTCGCATCACCACAAACACGTGCCTTGCCGGCTGGCCCGCTCTTGATCACATTGAGTCCGGCGCGGACCAGCAGCCGTTCGTCTTCAGTATCTGTTTCTTCGACCGGTCGAAATCTGCGGTGCAGTCCCAGTCCCTGCTGGTTCAGCGACTGCCAAGGACCGTAAGTACGATCCTGTTTGCACAACAAGCCAGCGATTGCACCGCCGACCGGTCGGGTGACATCGTCATCGCTGCCACGCTCCGTCACCCGCGGGTAGTAGCCCAAAAGATTCGGGCTCGCGTATCCCAGATCGCGCACACCGTTTACCGCTTCTTCCGCGCTGCTCCACACCGGCAAAGGATCGACGATCAACATCGCACCGCGTTCCCGGCAGTACTGCTCGGCGGCGAGAACCGCGGTCGGTCCAACATCTTTACCCTTCCCGGGTGGTGGCAGATACAGCAGATCGAAATATTCGATCTGTTCAAGTGCAAACAATCCGCTGCGCTCGCGGCGTGATCCGACCAGGTCGTAGTTCGACAACCCAGATCCGTCGGTCCCCGCCTGAGTATGATCGACGTAAGTGGACTCGTAAGATCGTCCCGATGTGGTGGTTCGTTCCGGGCGGTGTGACGGGTACGGTTGCTGCATGCGCACTATCTGCGATGTCATCAACTCGTCGGCAACAAAAGACCTGGCATCTTCTCGCCAGGACAATCCTTGAAAAAATTCCTGGTCGTTAACCAGCCCGGT
>CAZZKW010000003.1:0-169529 GCA_964654975.1 uncultured Woeseiaceae bacterium | reverse complement strand
TACTTACTGCGTTGGCTGCAGCATGCGGCGTCACCCTGTGACGTTCGCCTGATGGTTAACTGGGGTTTGCCAGACCTTGTGTGCCAGCATTGAGTTGTGCGTATCTGCAATTCATACTTTAGTAGCCTAGAAAGGACTGCAGTGCTATGACCGACAAGCCCGCAACCAGTTTTCCGACTCGATTCGGGTTTCTTCTGATCAACGACTTCACATTGATCTCGATGTCCTCGGCGGTTGAGTCGCTGCGCATGGCGAATCGTATCGCAGGAAAACGAATCTACAGATGGCGCACGATTTCCGAAACAGGCGAGGATGTCGCCGCCAGTGATGGCCTGTCAGTCAACGCCGAATACGGAATTGACGACCCCGACGTATTCAATAATCTGGATGCGATCATTGTGTGCGGCGGTCGACGGGTGGAAAATCGTACCACGGTCCCGGTACTTCGATGGCTCAAGAAAGCCAGCAACGTAGGCGTGACGCTCGGCGCAGTATGCACGGGCAGCTACGTGCTGGCGAAGGCCGGCTTGCTTGACGGCTACCGTTGCAGCGTTCATTGGGAAAATATCGCAGCGGTGATCGATCTTTTCCCGCGTGTCGTCGTTAGTCGAAGCGTCTACACGATTGATCGGGATCGCTTCACGAGCTCCGGTGGAACTGCGCCGGTCGATATGATGTTGTATCTCGTCCAACGACAATGCGGCAGTGCTGTCAGCACGGGCGTTGCCGAGCAGTTTGTCCACGAGAGAGTACGTGTTTCGAGCGACCGGCAACGCGTACCATTGAGACACACGGTGGGCAATCAATCCGGGAATCTCACTATTGCAGTTGAGCTCATGGAAGCGAACATCGGGGAGCCGATCACTCAATCCGAGATCGCCAGCCTCGTCGGTCTGTCGGGCCGGCAGCTGCAGCGTCTTTTTCAGCGTTATCTGACGTGCACGCCATCCCGGCATTACCTGCAAATCAGACTGATGCGGGCACGTGAACTTTTGCATCAGACCAGTTTGAGTCTCGTTGAGATCGCGTCACAAACGGGATTTATTTCGAGTTCACATTTCAGCAAGAGCTACAAGGAGCTCTATAACTACTCGCCGAGCGAGGAACGCCGCAGAAGCGCGAATTCGACGTCTGTCTGAAGTTGTGCAGCATTTACGTAGTCCAGACAGGTTGCCTCGTAACGTCGATCTTCTCAGAGCTGGAGCAGGAAGCGCTCCAGCGCTTGCCTCAATTTTGAGGACTCAAGCAGATATTTATCCGAATAGATCGGGTATTCTACCGGCATGAGCAGCGATCTATTGCAAGAGCGCATTCTATGAACCCGAACCAGGAAAGCCTTGTAGCCAGCACTTCGGGTATCGTACTTGATCTCATCGCCGCCACTTTCTCGAATATCGAGGTCTTTGTCGATAAAGTTGGAATCCAGTGTCCCTGAATACATCGGTCAGTGTCGTAATGACGGCGCACGGCGATCTCCAGTATCTCGTCGCGGCGATTGAGAGTGTTCTGAATCAACAGAACATATCGTCGTTCGAGTTCATACTGGTTGATGACGGTTCCGAGGCAGACGTTCCGTCTATCATTGCGCCTTACAGGGACAGACTGCACTATATTCGTCAGGATAATCAGGGCACGGGCGCGGCTCGAAACACCGGTGTTCGGGCGGCACGGACGGAGTTTGTCGCGTTCTGCGATTCCGATGATATACAACTGGATTACCGGCTTTCGACGCATGCTGCGTTGTTGCGGGCGTATCCTGATGCGGCGCTGGTGTTCAGCGATCTCGCTACTTACGAAGAGGGTCGAGTAACTTCCGAGAGCACATTGCGAGAGCGAGATCTGGGTGTAGACCTGAGTGACTTTGACAGCGCTATTTCGCGCGCATTCGGCAAGCCGACCAACTGCTCTCAGCTGGGAATTAACGTACCGGAGGAATTTGCCCGGCGTTCTGTTTTTGATGGGCGTGTACCCGCACTGATAGCCTCACGGCATGTTGCTTGGGACGGGGCATCGATGTTTCGCAGAAGCGCGATACTGGCGGTGGGCGGACACGATCCGGATCTGAGGTACATGGAAGACTGGAGCCTGGTATCCAGACTTAGCAAAGTTTACGACTTCGTTTTCTGGGATGCGCCGGTTCTTTGGTATCGCCAACATGCCGCGCAACTAACCCGGCAGAGCATCGAAACCGCCGTTCGGGCTTACCGGGATATCGTTGTGAACGTGTGGAAGGACGACGAAAAACTCATAGCAGACTATCCTGAACTGCACAAAGAACTCGTTTCTACGGCGTATCTGCGAAACATACATTACGCGATGGAGGCGAAAGACTACGGTCGCGCACGAGCCGATATCATGAGCTGTATTCGTGTGGCGCCCCTGAATCGTCGAGGCTATACACAAATGCTTCGGTGCAACTTTCGTGCGCTGGGTGATTGGTTCCGGGGCGTCGGCGGAGCGGCCGCAGCTTACGGGAGTCGTGTGGAGATGAAGCTTGCCACCGGTGTTGTTGGCGCACTGGCAGCGGTTGTCCTGATCGGAGCGATGTATGGAAAGCACCTTCTGCCCAATGGTACCAAGGCAAGCGAAACTGCTATTGCTCAGGTGGTGCAGAAAGCGAATACCACGCCATCGCCAGACGCCGTCATAGAGGAACTCGTTGAGCCGGTATATTCCGCATGGTCCGATGGCCATATGGTTAAGGCGCTAGGTGAAAGCCGCCGTTTGTTGCAGAGACTGCCACTGTTACCAGAGACGGTCCGAAGAGATCTGATTGTCGATATGGTCGAATTTTCGGTGGGCTTGGGCCGCATCGATGACGCGCGTGCCCTTACGGATAAATTACAGGATTCCGATTTGCAGCTCGAGTTACAGGCGAGTATCTGGTTCGCGGTGGGTGACACCAGTCGCATGCGGGAGCTGTTGAGTGCGGGGTCCAACTTCACCGGCTCGTCCACGCCGTTGTTGATGTCGATCGCGGGTCTGAGCGATAGAGCCCTCGAAGTGGAAGCGCGGGTCGCGGCAGCCGAGGAGTTGACACCTCGTGCGAACGTAATTTTGGCAGTGGCAGCAATGCAGGCGGGCGGAAAAACGGAGGCGAAGAGACGGTTTCGGACGGCAACCAACGAACTTGGTGCAAGTGATAAGGGGTACTACTTCGTGGCCCTGGATATGTATTCACGCATGCTGAAGTCTGAGGGAGATTTGGCCGGCTCGGTCGAAGTCCTTGAAAACACGATGCCGCAACGCGACCTGGCTATTCGCAACGGATCCGCTATTTTTTGGCTGATGTGTCAGCGGCAATTGGCCACACTCTACCGTGCCTCGGGCCGAGACGAGGATGCCGACAAGCTTGAGGATGCATTGCGTGATCGTCTCGCGCTGGCGGACGAGTCCTTTCCGTTAAGAAAAAGTCTGGGCGAGGCCTGAGCGAAGCGCATTGCTCTTCCGTCAAGTGGAGTCGGCCACATGCGACTTCCGGATATTAGCAGAGTCAGTGTTTTTTCCAGTTCTGGACAGCTTCCGGGAATGTTACCGACGGCGTCCATTCGAGAAGCCGACGAATCCGAGCGCCGTCTATGAGCGCGCGGCATTGCGAGGACTTCAGCCGGTATCGCGTTAAGAACGGCGTGCGCCGGACGAGGCGAAACAGACCTTCCTGGACGGTGGTGGCGATCAACACCAGCGGGTAGGGCAGGTAAACGACCCGGGACCCGGGATGCAGATATCGGATGAGTTGGTCGATGTACTGCCTCTTGGAGACAAGCTCACTATCGACGACGTTAAACACCTGTCCATTCGCGGCATCGTTTTCGACGGACAGGCAGACTGCCTCGGCAACGTTGTCGACGTGGGTCCACGGCGGAATCAGTTTCCCGCGACCGATAACGAGAAAGTACTTGTCGGCAATCGAGAACCCCAGCATGGCGGGAAATGTCGAGGTGCCAGGCCCGTATATTGCTCCGGGCCGAAGGCAGACCGTCGGTATCGACTCCTCGTCCATCAATGCAGTAACCGAATTTTCCGCTTCCAGCTTGTATTGCGAATACGCGCCTCTTTCCTCTGGGTAAGGCTCCAACGCGGACTCTTCGTTAATCAGTTGCCCGAATTTGGCGGTCGCGGTTGCGTATACGGAACATGAACTGATGTACACGAATTTCTTGATATTGAGTTTTTTAGCGACCCCGATGACGTTGTTCGTTCCGCCAACGGTAATTTTCTTGCCGCCTTCTTCGGTGCCAGCGGTGTCCGCGGCAGCGTGAACAATCGCGTCGACGTTTTCTGCCGCCTGGCTGATCGATTCCGCGTGAGTTATATCGCCCACAGCGATCGTCACGCCGGGACGGTTCAGGTCGGAAGTGTTCGAGGAATGGCGCACGAATGCGACGACCTCGTGGTCATGGTGAAGTAGCTGCGTGACGATACGCCGGCCCAGGAAGCCGCTTGCGCCGGTGACCAGTACTTTCAGAGAGCGCTTTTGATTCATAATGCGCGGAGAAAATCGACCAGGCGAAGCGCCAGCTGCCCGATGGTCAGTCCGGTATTCGCGTAGGAGTGTTCCTGAATGACGGAGCCGTCGCAGACGAAAACATTTTCAGTGCCTTTCACTTGTAAGTTCTCATCGACAACGTCCGTGTCAGAGTCGCCAAGTGGCGTCGTTCCGGAATGGTGAGCTCCAGACCACAACCAATCGGGGGTCAATTCTGACTGAATGACGGATTCTTCCGCGGAGTCCACCAGCATCTCCTGTAGTCGCCGGATCATACCGTCATAGATGCTGATCTCGTCGTCGCGAATCGACCAGTCGATAGTCAGGCCGTCTTCGGAATTGAACACTCGATTCGAGCCTCTGCGCTGTTCGCCCATGAACAACACAGAGTAGGTACGGCTTGGGATGTCGAATGGGAAAAGGTGAGAAACGATTTCAGCAAGGATGTCGGGATGCAGTATCTTTGGAGACAACGCGTTTCTTAACCGTGCATTTCCTTTGCTGGCTCCAAGCAGTGACTTATAGATGTATATCGACAGATCGTTGTTCATCGTTATCGTCGGCCGAAAAAACGCGCACCCGGTGTAATTGCCACAATCGCTTTTGAGTCGGATGACATTTCTGCTTTCGTAGTCACCTTTGTCGAGCAGAGAAAACTTGTTCACGCTGGCTGCGATCGATTTCGGAAATCGAAACTTGCCGACGAAACCCATCGGGTGATCGATAAAGCCCGTCCCGATGCGATCTGTTGACCGGCCAATCGATCGTAGCAGTCGCGTAAGAACACCGGGCGTGCCGAGTGCGCCGCAGGAAATCACAACAAAGTCTGCCGCCAGGTTGGTGGTTTTTCCGCAGCGGGTGAAACGGACACCCGAGACGCCACCAGGGCCGGTGTCGAACTGTATGTCGCTGACTTCGTAATAGCCCTGCACACTGGTGGCCAGTTTTAGCGGCGAAAAACTCTTTGGGTAGATCAGAGAATCGATGCCGTCGGGGAAGTTGCCAATTTCCCGGCCGAGTTTCTCTACATCCCCGGACAGTGCCTCGACCTCACGGCAGTATGATTCCGACGTAAAATGTAGCAGCGACGCCGCTTTATCGATGTAGCGGCGTGCGTCGTCCAATACACGCCGGAAGGAGGGGGCTGAGACATCGTCAGGATTGATCGGAATAAGCCCGTTATGCCAGAGGTTAGTTCCTCCTCCGGCACCGTGGCAGAACGTCGCAACGTGCGCCAATTCCTTGTTCAGGTATCGAACCTTCGGATATCGAAACGCATTCTCCGGACCCGCTTCGAGTACCGAAACGTCACAATAGCTGGACATCTGGTTTGCGATGAGAGTGCCGGCCAGGCCGGAGCCGATAACGAGACAACGCTTCTTCATGCGAATCGGGCTACCTTCGGTCTTTTGGGAGGTTCGTTATGCACTGGCCCGAACTATACGCGTGTTCGGGTATCGCGAGCCAGTGCGTCGAAAAACTTTACGTTCCTATCGACCTGTACGGCTTGGCGTTTCGTAACCTGTTGAAAAACCGACAAATATATTGTTGGCCCAATATTTGCAGATGTTATTGACATTAACGATGAATAAACCCTTTAAAGTTCGTAGGTTAAAAATCATGAAAACGACTCGCCTGGCCACAATCCTCACCAGCTCCTTGTTGCTCGCACTCGCGTCATTCTCGGCAAACGCCGATCTGATCGTCGGTACGCCTGTCGATGGACCTGATTCCGATGATGCGGTAGGTACCGTGTCTCCTAACGGTGTTGTCGGTTTTTATATTCCGCTCAGTGGCGACGCCGTTTATGGCAGTGGTGATGCAGGTGGCGATGGTACTTCTTCGGATTCCTGCTACTTTCCGGCTAATTGCGGAGACGGCGAGCTGACAATGTATCTGCTGTTTGAGGGCGTGACAGCCGGGACCAACGAAGTTTGGATATTGTTTGCAGATTTCGACGCCGACGGCGTTAACGATCCCTGGTTTTTTGTCGAAAGCCTGATCGTGTACGATGCGGATGGCAACGTCGTAGCCGTTATCGACTCTGCGGCGGATCTGGATTTTGCGACCAGAGATTTTCAGGGTTTGGGCTTTAATCTGGACGTGAGTGGCGATTTCTACCTGACACTGGTGTTTAGCTCGGAATTTGCCGATGGAACCCGTCGCGGTCGCTATCGTAATTCCCGCGAGTACTTATACGCATTCGCGCACTCCGTACCGGAGCCGTCAACTTTGGCGCTGATGGGTGCTGGCTTGCTCGGCTTGGGTGCGATGGGTCGCAGGCGCCGTGCCGCCGCAGCCGCTAAGCGGAATCAGTCCTGAGCAAGCGAGACCTGTTCTCGTAGCACGGTACGGTCGATCTTGCCGGTTGATGTTCGCGGCAACTGTTGCTGCACAAAGATTTCTTCCGGCACCATGTACGAGGCGAGTTGCTGGCGGCAATGAGTCGTTACCTGTTCTTCGGAAATCTCCACACCAGGGGCCGAGCTGACAAACGCGATGAGTTTGTTGCCAATGACGGTATCTGGAATGGCCAGACAGGCGGCCGCCTCGACACCTTCACACGACAGCAGCGACAAATCGATCTCGCCCAACTCGATGCGATAGCCCCGACTCTTGATCATATCGTCCGAACGGCCGACGAACAGATAGTCTCCGTTGGTGTTCAGACGCACCTTGTCGCCGGTCCGGAAGGTTGGCACTGTCGTGTCCGCCGTTGATCTGGGGTCCGGCACAAATCGAGCAACGGTGGCATCCCGGTTGCCCCAGTAACCGTTGGCAACGGCTTCGGATCGAATATAGAGCTCGCCTTCGGTTCCGTCCGCGGTCACGATATCGCCTTCGTCATCCATTGCGAACACGTCGTAGTGCGGAAACGCGCGACCGATCGGTATACGCCACCCTTCATCGGGCGGAATCTCGCCAAGCTGGTAGTACATTGAGGTATTCGCCTCAGTTTGTCCGTAGCCGTTGAACAGCTCCGCGTTGAGAAAATTTGCTTTCAGCATTCTCAGGTACTTGATTGGCATTGCTTCGCCGGAAAACAGGACTAGGCGAACACTGTCGAAAGACTCGGGACCGGGTTGCCCGCGCTCCATCATTAACGTCAGCGCTGACACGACTGAATTCCACACGGTAATCTTATAGTCGCGAATTGCGGCGACGATTTTTTTGGGGAAGGCTGAGTAGTACTCCGGAATGAGGACTATTGCAGCGCCTTGTCGGCTCGCGATGTACAGGTCGAAGACCGACAGATCGAAGTGCAGCGGCGCCTGACTACAGAGGCGATCATCCGCGGTAACCGCGAAAAACTCAGCGGCCATATCGACAAAGGTCAGAGCACTTCTGTGGCTGATTGCGACGCCCTTTGGAAATCCGGTCGAGCCGGAGGTGTGCAATACGTATGCAAGACTGTCGGCATTTGTCTCTGGTAGCGAAAGCTCCTGCCGCTGAGCGGTGTACCAGCATGTTGCCGTGACGCCCGGGGGCGTGGCGGTTGTGATTTCTCCGGGCGTAAGGACGACAACACTCGGCAGGCTATCGGTGAGCGCCGATGCCAGTGTTTCGAGACGATCATTGCTGGTTATCAATACGCGCAGATCGACATTCCTGGCGATCCGGATTGCGCGCTCAACCGGTGTGAAAGGATCGATCGGTACGTAGCAGGCGCCGACCATCATGATCCCGTAAGCTGCGACGATCGCGTCATTTGATTTCGGCAACGACAGGCCGACAGCTGCGCCTGGTGTCACGCCCTGTGCGATCAATTCGCCCGCAAGCTGCCGGGCTTTTTGCCGCAGTTTCCTGTACGAAAGCTGCCCCTCAGGGCCCATGATTGCTACGCGATCCGGGTGCTGTTCCGCGGCGCGGGAGAGCAACTCGTGAAGCGTTTTTGCCATCAATCTTCCAGAAATCGAGCGATAATATTTCGTTGAATCTCCGAGGTTCCTGAGTAGATACGAGCGCCGAGTGCATCGCGCAGATCACGGTCGATCTCATACTCGCTCATGAAGCCGTAGCCGCCGTGAATCTGCATAGCGTCGAGGCTGCTCTGTAGATAGGACTCGCTAACAAACAGTTTTGAGATTGCGGATTCGAGTTGTGCGCGTTTTCCCGTGGACTTCAACCACGCCACTTTGTGGAGGATAAGCTCCGCCAGTTCCAACCGGACACGCATGTCAGCGAGTTTGTGCGAGATGGCCTGAAAGTTACTAATCGGTTCGCCAAACTGCTTTCGGTCGCGCGCGTAATTGACACAGGTTTCGAGTTGATGTCGCATCGCGCCCACATGGCAGGCGAACAGACAACTCCGTTCCCACTCCATTTCTGCGTTGAATATCGCCGACCCCTGTCCCGGGCGACCGAGCATCGCGGACTTGGGAACTCTGCATTGTTCCAGGGTGATCTCTCCGGTCGGCGAAGTTTTAATACCAACCTTGTCGAGCGGTTTTCCGATACTCAACCCGGGGGTATCGGTATCAACAAGAAATCCGGTTACGCCAGCCCAGCCGCGGTCCCGATTTGTGGTCGCGAAAATTAGTAGTACGTCGGCAATAGGCGCATTGGAGATGAACGTTTTCGATCCGTCCAGAACGTAGTCATCACCCTCTTCGGTTGCAGTTGTCCTCAAGCTGTAAGCATCTGATCCGGCGTCCGGTTCTGTCATCGCATGGCCACCCACGATTTCTCCGGATACCATCTTCGGAAGATAGTGCTTCTTCTGTTCGTCTGTACCAAATTCCAGGATCGGAATTTCACAGGTCCACATATGCGAATTCAACGAGAACAGTAACCCGCTATCGCGACAGGCATAGCCGAGCGCATCCATGACCAGCAAGCAGGTCGTAATGTCCTGTTCCAGACCGCCGAACTCACCCGGTACAGGCAAGCCTTGAATCCCGAAGTCCGCGCAACTACGCCAGCCTTCCCAGAAGAATTCTCCGGTCTTTTCGCGCGCTCTGACGTCGCTAACCAGCGCCTTCTGCGCAAATGCTATGACGGAGTCTCGAAATTGCTGCTGCTCGTCCGTAATCGAGAAATCCACTAACCTCGCATCCGATCGATCAATGTTCCGATAGTGCTGATCGATTCAAAATTGTCCGGATCAAAATCTGCATCCTCAACAGTGACGCCGAACTCGGTGTCGATGAAACCCAGCAGCTTTACGATGGCCAGCGAATCGAGGAGGCCGCTGCTGAGCAGCGGATCATCGTCTGCAAGGACGGTGTCGGTCTTGCTGCTTTTCTGGAAGTAATCCCGAAGAATATCGTTTGTGCTCACTGCATGGCCTCCTGGGCGCGTGGGTCGTAATCAAGATATATCGTGATCGAACAGAGTGTGCAGCTGCCTGGCCTGCTCTATTCGCGAGTCCGGTCTGTGGCGAGTCAAAACGGTCCCTCCGAATCCCCGAGTGACATGTGCCAATTTTTTGTATCGAGGATCAGGTTCTTGTTTGGTGATCGATCAGCCAGCGCAAAGAATAGCGGATCACGTCGGCCACGCGGAAAAAACAGCCGTGACCTGAGCGCGGACGAGTATTCGACTCGTGTGGCGACGGCTGCGATTCGCTGGGCGCCCTGCAGACGGGCATGAGAGACCGCAGTGTCGAGCAGGTTCCGGATTGTCCCTGGATCGTTGTTTACCGCTACCAGTTCCGCGATCGCCGCGGCCTTGTAAGTCGGGTCAGGATCGACAACGACAACATAACCGCTCAATTCATCGTTTTCGTCCGATGCGGAAAAAATCGCAACACTTAACGCGGGTCGCGTCACGTATTTCCAGTTCAGATAGGCGCTGTCCTTATACGGCGCAATCCCTGCTTGTGGGGCAGTACGTTGCGCGAATTCGTCGAAATTGACATCAAACTGATCGAGTTTTTGCACAGTGCCCTGACGGCGATTGAGCAGCGCGCGAACCGTATCCAGTGACCCGATCAACGCGCGAGCGACTGGCTTGATCGCCGCCGCGACCAAGCGGGGTGCGAGTCGGTCGATCCTCTGGTCCAAAGACAGAATCTTGACGCATCGGTCGGTCCAAAGCTGATCGTACTTCCGAGCTTGCTGCAACGCGATATTGATCTCGTTGGTCCAGATCAGCGCAACGAAACCGGGGCTGGCGTCCTCGGCAGCCTGATAGAGCTTCATAGAAAGAAAGAAACCCTGGCCACCCAGCTTACGGATGTCCGGGTGTACGTAAAGGTCGTGGAAGTACGAACCGGTCTCGATCGCGTTGTTGACATAGAAACGGGTAGGCATTCGGCCAAGGTGTGCGACAACACGATCACCCTGAACACCAACGAGATATGTGGGGGCTCCGTCGTCCGCAGGATTACCAAAGGCAATATGTTCGACGACCGCGGCTCGACGACGTGCTGCGGCGTTGTCCAATCCGTCACGAGATTCGCACAGCTCTACGAAACTGCTCATGTCGGCCGGCCTCAGTTCGCGTACGGATAACTTTGGTGTGGCCACGGTAAATACTCTACTATTTGTTCTAATTGGAAAATCTGTCGGCGCACGAATCAGTTTCTGGGCCTACTGCTAAGAACCTAAACGGGTTGCCAGCCAAGGGCTCTTGTTAAATCAATGACTCGCAGGCGAAACCTTCGGAGAATCATAACATTGCATGAGTCAAATCAGAATATCCAGATAAGATGCATTGATCCTTTTGAAAACATCGACAAGACGCAATCCATCTGGCTTGACCTGCAGGGAAGGTCTGAGCACAGTTTCTTCACTTCCTGGGGCTGGATCGGTACCTGGTTAAGCAGTCTTCCCAGGGACCTGAGCGTGAAACTGGTGGTTGGGTATATCGAGGACATGCCAGTTTCTTGCGGTGTCGTCGTTGAGCGATCCTCCATTCAGAATTGGTTGTTTTACAAAAACAGAGCGTACTTGAACGCCACCGGCGATCGTGAGTTGGACGCGCTGATGATTGAGTACAACGGGTTCCTGTGGGATGACCGGGTAGCTGAGACAAGCGCGATGCTGACGTGCCCGGAACTGAAACAGGTCGAGGAGTTTCACCTGCCCGGCGTATTTGGTACGAACGATCCCCCGACGTATTTCGACAATTCCTTTTTTGTCCGGATAGATACTACTGAGCCGAGCCATTTTGTCGATCTTGACGATGTCAGATCGCGGGGAGAGCCGTACCTCGGGCATCTGTCGGCAAACAGAAGGAGACAGATCCGCCGATCGATAAGACAGCTTGAGGAACTTGGGACTATTCGGATTACCGAAGCCGCCAGTGTTGCTGAGGCGTTGCGCATGCTAGAGGGACTCGCCGAGTATCACCAGACAGAGTGGGTTGCACGTGGTGAGCATGGTGCATTCTCTTCGGAGTTCTTTTTCGACTTTCATCGTCAACTCATCAATCGCCGTTTCGGCGAGGGCGAAATACAGTTGCTGGAGATCTGCGCTGGAGAAACCGTGATCGGCTACCTATACAGTTTTGTGTATAAGCGTCAGGTATTGTTTTACCAGTCGGGCTTCAACTACGAGGACGCGCGCGAGCTTCGACCGGGAGTCGTCTCTCACTACTTCGCGATCGAACACAATCTGAAAAAGGGTGTCGGCAAATACAATTTTTTGGCCGGCGATGCGCAGTACAAGCGAAGTTTCGCCACGGGTCATGATACGTTGCATTGGATAGTTGCTTCGCGCAAAAACATGAAGTCCCGATTCGAGCGTGTGCTAATGGAAGCGAAGCGGCGCTTGGACCGTCTTAGGCGAGGTAATCGTTAGCCAGATATCAGGCTAACGCCGTCAGTCGCCACGCATCGATAATATCTTTTCGCTCGACACCGGCGTTGCAGACCATTCTTTCCTCGGTGTCCAGGGCTGTCGCTATCGCCGATTGGTAGAGTTGCCAATGCGCGGTGTCGTCGAGTCTTGTGTCGGGACTGGCCGCGCGCGCCAGTGACAGAGCCTGAACCATTTCGTCCATTGCTGCATTGCTTTCGAGAAACTCCGCATACGCTTTGCTTTGTAATACCTCGGCAACGGGGCCGTAGGAACTGTAGTCGCCGGGTTTGTGGGTTTCCAGTCCGGTAGGCCCGGGGTCGAACAAGCAACACAGGGACACATGTCCGCCTGGCTCGATATAGATTTCGTGTCTGTTGCGACGACATCCATCTCGCCCTGTTTTCTCATCAGTGTAGTGTTCTACGCAACTGTCAGAAGCACTTTCATTTAGGCAGTAGGTTGTTACACCGTCAAGATTCGACCAATGGCTCCAGGTTTGCTGCGGGGCAGCAGAGTACGGGTGGTCTGCGAACCTTACGCGCGCACTGCCCTTGACGTCGTACACCACATTGACCTCGCTCTGATAGTCATATGACATCTTGAACACTTCCATGCCTTCGTGGTTTCTTGGCAAGCCGCTGGTGTCAAACATCGTCGTATGAAACCAGGCGACTGGATCTCCAGACCGGGACAGCAGCGTATGATCGCGATTCAGGAAAGCGCGTCTGCTCAAGTACTGCGGCGTCAGTACAAATCGGGTCGAGCGAAGAAACCGTTCATTGTGCACGATCAGGTTTTCACCTCGGGCCCTGCTTTCGCCGGTCGCGGCATGAACAGCGCACGACGCTTTGGAGAAACTCAGTTTGGCTTTCTTTCCGGGTGGAATATAAAGATGCGTCCCGGCATCTATCGAAAGTGCTTGCGGTTGCCCGTGGAGTTTCAGGGTGGCGGCGCCTTGAAGTAACGAAAAGATATGTCCATCGGTGTTCGCGAGACTGAGATACCCGTTGGCTTTGCACGCGAAGCGATTGATATCGATTCCCTCGATACTCTGGGAACGGCTGAGTATCGGTGAAACTTCTACGCGACGACCAGGGGAGTAGTCGAGCCAGCGGTCGGTGATAATCTTGCTTCGAATGATCATACCGATACTCGCAGAAACACAGCGTTGAATAAATTCCAACTCATGGCCGCGCCCGCTTTACGCTGACAACGCCCGCAACCGGGCCGGAATGTTCAGGCACGCTGAGCGAGAGCGCGGATTCGGCGACCGACCAAGATCAGCTTTCGTCGAATGCGCATCGATAGTCGGCTGCTCTTCTTCTTTGGGAAATAGGGAATACGGACGCCGAACTTTTTTTCAAGTACGTCAAGGACTGTTTCCTGGTGTAACTCCACATGTTCTTTCGACTTCGGTGTGGTCGTCGTCAGTCGGTTTCCGACCAAGGAAATTCGCCCCTCGTTCGTCGCTCGAGTAATGACAACAGCCGAGCTACGGAGTGAGAACGGGTTTCGAGAATGGTAGGAATTCATTTGCTCGAAGTCGCTGAGTTTGCGAGCAAGCAATGAGAACGCCAGTCCCTTGACCAGGCTGTCATCGCGCATCGAGAGCAGAGTGCACTGGTTTTCGTTAATACTAAGTTCGAATTGATTTTGGCAATACGCTGAGCTTGACCCGTTGTTCAGCAACATGGGTTCGTAGAACCCATCGCCAAAACCGACATCGACAAGATACGGTTTATCCTCAGATATTACGCGGAGGGTGAGATGATCAAATTCCTTTCCGACGAAGTCGCGTCCGAAAACCCGACCGCTGAGGTAGTCTACGGTAAAACCGAGCTTCCGAAGCAATGTGCCAAACAGGCTGTTTAGCTCATAACAGCCCCCACCCCGATTCGAGAGCACAATTTTGTTATAGATCGAGTCGATATCCAGAGTGACGGGGCGGAGCAAGTGGCAGTCGAGGTTTTCATAGGGCACAGACTGCTGGTGGGCGATGGCGAGCGACCTTATCGTCGATATGCTTGCACTCAGGTCTCCTGAATAGTTAATCCTTTCTAAATAGCGGTTAATTTCCATTTCGTTGTTGGCGCTACGCGTTTTGCACGTGCCTAGGCAACATTTCGGTGGCAAGAATTACTTCCGAGCACTGCGGGCAGTTGGCGAGGTTGGTGATAGCCGTTTCCCTGCATGCGACCGATCGTGTCGCCACGCCCGGTTTGAGCTGCTGGTCCGATGGGTCTTGCACGCCAAGTTTCGCGATGTTGCAAATACGGACGCATATACCTTTCTATTGCTTGCGAGGGTTGGGCCGATTGCAGCGCAAATGCGAATGATTGTCAATACGGTTGCGTAACAACCGAGACAGGCGATGTGACCAATGCATTGAATAGTGCGATATTCGGTTGCCGGCAGGTGATGCCTCGCAAGCGCCGATCTCTGCACTTAGTTTGCTAGACTTCAGCCCATGAAGAATTTGTTTGATGTCAGCGGGAAGGTCGCTTTGGTGACCGGTGGTTCGCGGGGAATCGGCGAGATGATTGCCGAGGGTTATGTCGCGAACGGTGTGAAAACCTACATTTCGGCGCGTAAGGCTGATGCCTGCGATGCGACCGCGGAGCGCTTGTCGAAGCAAGGCGAGTGTATTTCTATTCCTGCGGATCTATCGACGCTGGAAGGCGTGACTGCGCTGGCCGAAGAGATCAAGTCTCGTGAGCGCCAGCTTGATATTCTGGTGAACAATGCCGGTGCGACCTGGGGCGCCTCGATCGATGAGTTTCCGGAAGCGGCCTGGGACAAGGTTATGGACATCAATGTCAAAGGTCCGTTTTTCCTGACGCAGGCCTTGTTGCCGTTACTGGAGGCCTCGGCCTCGGCCGAGGATCCGGCTCGCATCATCAATCTGGGTTCGATTGACGGGCTTAATGTTAACAAGCTCGGCACATACTCGTACGGGCCGAGCAAGGCGGCGATGCATCATTTGACACGTACCCTGGCCTCACATTTGGCCGATCGATTTATTACCGCAAATGCGATTGCGCCCGGGCCGTTTCCGAGCAAGATGACGGCGGGCGTGCAAAAGGCGATGGGCGATGAGATCACTGAAAATGTGCCTCTGAAGCGCTGGGGAGAGCCGGCGGACATGGCCGGGGCCGCGATTTATCTGGCGTCCAAAGCCGCGGCTTATGTGTCAGGGGTGGTGATTGCGGTGGATGGCGGAATTGTAGCGAGTTCGCGGACGTTGTAAGAATCGCACTCCTACAGCTGGAATGTCAGGCCGATGTAGGCGGTGCGCGGCAACCCAGGTCGCACACCCGCCGGTCGACGTGCCGCGATGTACGTCTCATCAAACAGGTTGTCGATCTTCACATAGGTGGACAGGCTTTCAGTAAAGTTCCACATCGCGATCGCATCCCACACAACATGCGAGTCTACGGTCTCCTCTGGATCGTACGCGCCTTGCCCGGCATTCGTGCGCATTTTGCCGACATAGTTTGCCGCCACGTCGACACGATAACGTTCATTTGCCAGACCAGCACTGACACGCAGCTGATGTTCCGGGATGTACGGCAAGGAGTCGCCGACTTCCACATTACCCCAGGGGTCAAACCCTGAATCAAATGCATTCTTGAACTCAGCCTTGTTGGTCCATGTGTAATTCAGTCCAAGCGGGATTTCGAGCCCGCCGATATTGAAACTGTAATCCGTGCTCAGTTCGAGACCGCTGACGATCACCTCGCCACCGTCGAATTGATCGCCAATCGGGCCGCCGCCCGTAGAGTCCGTCACCGTGCCGACCAGGTTCTCGTAGTCGTTGTGGAAGTAGATGGATTCAAATCGAAGCGCATCGCTGGCATAGCGCACGCCGGCCTCGAAATTGATGCTGGACTCTTCGTCTGCCGAGCTTCCCGGTCCCGGTGGATTGAAGCCCTTGTGCATGCCGGCAAGAACTCGCCATTCGTCAGTCAAACGATACAAGGCACCCATACCTGGAATGACGACCTGTACCGAGTTTCTGCGAATTTGTGTCGGGCCTTCTGCGCGTGTCGGATCGGCCGTTGAATAGTCATAGCGCGCGAGCTCGATGTCCTCGAAGCGCACGCCGGGCGTGAGAATCCAGTTACCGGTGCGAATCTCGGTGTCGACAAAGTACGATGTTACTTTCGCATTCGAAACACGATTCGTCTGCGACCCGCCCGCTGCTGCGGTAGTGAGAATCAGCGTGCCGTCTTCGATGCGATAACCGTCCTGGTACTGGAAGCGATCTTCCTCGTCCTGGTGCAGTCGAATTCCGACGTCGAGCGCTATGTCCGTGTCACCGAAGCCGAGATCCCATTCAATCTTCGTCTGCACACCCTGCGAATAATAACTGCGATTGTTCGCCCGAATCTGGATCGCGTCATCGGGGCTGGTGTCCCCTTTCAGGTAACCGAGCTCGGTGGAGTAGGTGAGCGGATCGGCCAGCACGTCCCCGAGGCTTTCGCCGCCGACCGACTGCACTCGGTACCAGTTGCGGATAAAGTTGTTGCGATATGCTGTAATCTCGCCGCGCCAGTTGTTGTTCGTATCGACGACGTAGGTTGCCTGATATTGCTCGTGCTCGCTCCGGAAAACATCGTTTGCGGATGCGGCGTAACGGTTGTACGGCGTTACTGCAAAATCGGCGTCTGTCAGCCCGAGGTAGGTTTCGCTGGAAAGTTGATCGGTGTAGCCGAGTTTTACGCGCAAGCTTTGATAAACAGCATTGCCGGGTGCGCTGTCGAGCTGAAACTTCGCGATGTAATCCTGCAGTTCGAAGCCTGTATCGCCTCCTGCAGGCCCTTCGATTGTCTTGAAGCCGTTGCTCTTGGCCTGCACGGTTTCGAGCAGCCAGCCAATGCGCTCACCTCGATTTCCGACGTTGACATGTGCGTCCATCGTGCTGTGATCGCCCAGCCGCAAATCGGCCCTCGCCGCCATCGCATCCGGAATCGGCGTCGAGATCAGGTTCATCGCGCCGCCCGTCGTGCGCGGTCCAACGGCAACCGAAGCGGGTCCTTTCAGGACTTCGACCGCACTCATCCGCCGTTGTGTTGGAAAGTAATAAGCGGCGGCGGCGGCATACGGAGCCGGGGCGATCAGCACACCGTCCTCGAGCAGCGCGATCCGCGCGCTGCGATCAAGTCCTGAGCCACGAATACCGATGTTCGGCCGTAGCCCAAAGCCTTCTTCTTCCTGAACGTAGACTCCCGGCACTGCACGCAAGACACGCAACACGTCTGACTGGGCGAATGCTGCAAGCTCTTCAGAATCGATGACATGGGCCGAGCCCGGAACGTCCGCAGCGTCACTGCGACTGCCGATAATCGTAACAGTATCAATCTCTTCTGCATCACTCGTAATGTCCACTGCGAAGACCGTAGCGGATAACATCAACAGTGCCGTGCCAACCCCGGTGGGGGCGAAAAATACAGACTTCATGACCAAGCAAGCGCCTTTTGCTCATAGAGTTGCAGCAACCCTAATCTAAATGAGAATCATTCGCAACTGAATTGATCACAAAGCAGTACGATGACAGTCACCGTAACGACCAAACTGTGGTGACTGTCACCGGGTTGTGTGTGAATCACGTGCTGCCACGCGATCGGTCTTCGTGGCATCATCTGAGATCGCGTGACTGCTAGCGTTTGGAAATTATGAGCGAACAAGCCAGAAAACTACTGATCGTCGAGGATGACCCCGGTCTACTGAACCAGCTTAAATGGTGTTTCGAGGAATACGACGTGTATACCGCAGAGAATCGTGAGGCGGCGATTGCCGAGCTACGAAGGCACGAGCCTGCGGTTGTCTTGCAGGATCTCGGTTTGCCGCCAAAGCCGGAGGGTGTGGAAGAGGGGCTTGCCACGCTTGTCGAAACGCTGAAGCTCGCACCGCACACAAAAGTTATCGTCGTCACGGGTAATGGCGATCAGGAAAACGCGCTGACGGCCGTCGCGCAGGGGGCTTACGATTTTTACGAAAAGCCCGTTGATACGGATACTTTGAAATTGCTCGTTGATCGTGCGTTTAACATTTCCGAGCTCGAAAATGAAAACCGTCGTCTGCAATTCCAGGTTAACGAATCGCCGCTCGCCGGCATCGTCGCCGCCAGTGAAGGTATGCTCGCAGTGTGCCGTATGATCGAAAAAGTGGCGCCGACGGATGTCACGACCTTATTGCTCGGTGAGAGTGGCACCGGCAAGGAACTGCTCGCACGCGCACTGCACAACTTGAGTCCGCGCGCCGACAAGAATTTCGTCGCGATTAACTGCGCCGCTATTCCAGAGAACCTCCTGGAATCTGAATTGTTCGGGCACGAAAAAGGTTCTTTCACCGGTGCTCACAAGCAGTCGATCGGGAAGGTCGAACTTGCCTCAGGCGGCACATTGTTCCTCGACGAAATCGGTGACATGCCGATGGCGCTGCAGGCAAAAATGCTGCGCTTCCTGCAGGAGCGCGTCATCGAGCGTGTCGGCGGTCGTCAAGAGATACCGGTGGATGTGCGTGTCGTATGTGCCACGAATCAAAACCTCGAAACCCTGATCAAAGAGAGCTCGTTTCGTGAGGACCTGTATTATCGCGTCTGCGAAATCACGATTAACATTCCGCCGTATCGCGATCGGGAGGAAGGCCGCCTGATACTCGCGCGCACGCTGTTGCAGAAATACTGCAAGAGTCAGAAACGTGCGATCAACGGTTTTGCCGATGATGCGGTACAAGCAATCGAGGCCTATGCGTGGCCGGGTAACGTTCGAGAACTCGAGAATAAGATCAAAGGTGCGGTCATCATGGCCGACGGCAAGACGGTCACCGCGATGGACCTGGGATTGCAAGGCAGTGACAATGCTGCCGAGTCGCTCAATCTTCGCGAAGTACGTCAGCGAGCAGAGTCAAAGGCGATTCGAGTGGCGCTCACCAAAAGCTACGGCAATATCTCCAAGGCTGCAGAGATGTTGGGTATCACACGTCCGACCCTGTACGACTTGCTGAGCAAGTACGGTCTAAGTGCCGATTCGTATTCGAAGAAATCGGCCCCTATCGCGTCTTGAACGCATCCGGGTTCAGGTCGTGGCGGGCCAGTAATTTGTAAAAGTCTGTGCGATTGCGTTTCGCCAGACGAGCAGCCTGGCTGACGTTGCCCATCGTAATTTGCAAAATCTGTGACAGGTAGTTGCGCGTGAATTCATCACGCGCGTCCGTAAACGATGCCAGCTTGCCTGCATGTTCGCCCAAGGACTGTTGCACCAGCTCGCCGCTGATAACGGGCGAACGCGAAAGCGCTACATTCTGCCGCACAACGTTGTAGAGCTGACGAATGTTGCCGGGCCATTCTGCGGTCACCAGCATTTCGACGGCTTCGGGCGCGTACACTTTTCGTTCGTGGTCCGAGTCGCGTGCGATTTGCTGCAGAAAATGCGCCACGAGCAACGGAATATCTTCTCGCCGGTCATCCAGGGTCGGCAAGCGAATATTGACAACATTCAAACGGTAATAAAGATCTTCCCGAAATCGTCCTTGCCCCATGAATTCCTGCAAGTCACGGTGCGTCGCGGAGATCACGCGTACATCGATATCCTTGGCCTCGGTACTGCCCACCGGGCGTACCTGACTTTCCTGTAGTACGCGCAGCAACTTCACCTGCAAGCGCATCGGCATGTCGCCAATTTCGTCCAGCATCAGTGTGCCGCCGCCAGCCGCCTGGAACAGGCCGTCGTGGCTGCGAGTGGCGCCGGTGAAGGCACCTTTTTCATGACCGAACAGCTCGGATTCAAGCAGATTTTCAGCCATTGCGCTGCAGTTGATTGCAACAAACGGTTTGTCATGACGATCACTGGCGTTGTGTATCGCCTTGGCCAGCAATTCCTTGCCGGTGCCGCTGTCGCCGGTGATCAGGACACGGGCGTCGGTTGCCGCCACCATTTTGGTTTGCTGCATCACTTCTTTCATCGCTTGATTGCGCGTAATGATTTCAGCGGCCCAGCTCTCGTCTACCTCAGCGGTGCCGGAGACCTTCAAGGCGCGTTCCACCAGCGACATCAATTCTTCTTTTTCGATAGGTTTGGTTAGAAACCCGAAAGCACCGTGTTGAGTAGCAGTAACGGCGTCGGGGATGGTGCCGTGCGCGGTGACAATAATGACCCGTAGCCCGGGTGAGCGTGTTTGCAACTCCCTGAGAAGCTCGATGCCATCCATCTTATCCATGCGCAGGTCGGTGATGACGAGGTCCGGGCTGAATCGATGTAAAATGCCCAGGGCTTTATGAGCAGATTCCACCGCCTCTACTTCGTAGCCTTCGGCGCGCAGCCGAATACTCAAGAGACGCAGCAAGCCCGGGTCGTCATCTACGAGCAGGATCTTGCCTTCGGACTGAAGCTGTTTGTTCGCCATATCGGATCGCGTCACGGGGATAGCAGGGGGTGCACAGGTTAAGGGGTATTCGGGGCGCGGGCAAGCTACCGCGATCCAGGCCGCAGACTGCCTGGCTATTCCTGGTCCCGGATCGAGCGCTCGATCGAGGAAATCGCCTCAAGCTTCTCCTCAGCTTCACGAAGATCGCGCCGCAGTCGTCGATTTTCTGCCTCAACCGTGGACAGACGCTGACTTATGGCTTGCTCTTGCGTCTCGGCTGCCCGCGACGATGATGCGCGCAGTCGGCGTGCCTCAGCGTCGGCAACGATTTGGCGTTCGACGTTGTTGAGGTGAATTCTCGCCATTGAAATTTCGGCCGGCGTCAGTAGAACTTCCTGCGTGAGCACTTCGCGCAACAGGCTTTGCGCGCGCTCCGGGTCCGATTCCGGATGCCCCGGGATTGCCAGTACCAGACCAAGCCGCAGATTCGTGGACGGGCGCGGTGTGACTCGCGCAGCGGTATGCGCGTCTGCGTAAATTTCCGCCTGTGCTGCAGGATCGCCGCTGGCAATTTTTCCAAGCTCTTGAATGTAAACTTCTATTTCAGGTGCACCCAGAATTTCGGAATCCTGAGCGTTTCCCGCAATACGGTCCTTGATCCAATCGCTCGTTTGCCCACAACCGGACAACGCCACGGTGACCAGTACAGTCGCCGCAATCTTTTGCGTTGGTGTTGTCGGTCCGTGGTTACCCATTTGCAGCCAGTTTCTGTCGCCTTTCTTTTCGTTTCTGCGGGATGTAAATTCTGAAATGCGCGCCCGGGAACTCATTCGAATCGATCAATTCCACCGTACCATCGTGTGCCTGAATGCATTCCAGTACGACCGACAATCCGATACCCGTTCCGCCCACTTGTCCGCCTTGCTCACGGCGGCCCTGGAAAAAAGCTTCAAATATCCTCGGGCTTTCCTCGTCCGGTATTCCAGGCCCCGTATCACCGAACTCCAGCACAAAACTGTTCGTCGTACGACTGGCCCTGATCGTTATCAAACCACCACGCGGTGTAAACTTGATGGCGTTGGACAGGAGATTATCCAGCACTGTGCGGATTTTGTCCTGATCCGCGTTAACAATAATATCTTCAACCTCCAGTTTTAGCTGGATATTCGCCGCTTTCAGAGCCAGTCGCTGCGTTCTGGCGATCGAAATCACCTGTTTACGCAGTTCAAAGTCGATCAAGGTCAACACTTCGCTCTTGGTCTGCCAGGCGCTGAAACTCAGCAGGTTCTCGATAAGCTGCTGCAACTTCAGCCCGTTCATGCGCAAAATATCGGCCACTTCGCGCTGTGAACCTTGTAACTTACCGACCGATCCGTCCAGCAGCAGCTCAGTGCCTTCGCGAATATTTGCCAACGGTGTCTTCAGCTCATGAGACATGTGGCGCAGGAATTTGTTCTTCTCCTGGGCCAATTCCAGCAATCGTAGCCGCAGCCATTCGAGCTGCCGTCCGAGTCGTTGTAAATCGGTCGGTCCTTTTATTTCTATAGGCCTCGAGAATCCGCTCTCGCCGAGTTGGCCGATTGCGCGATCGATTTGGCGGATAGGGCGTGCAATAAGCAGAGAGAAAATAAGAATCAGGATCAAGGTGCCTGGCACCAGCGCCGCAACCTGCCACGCAGAGATGCGCTGCGCATCGCGTGCTGTTGCCTGCAGCGTTGATAATTTGGTGTCAACGTGTGCCGACAATACGTCGGTAAGACTCGTTATCCGTTGTCGTAGTGGTGCAAAACGATTAATCGCTGCAGTAAGTTCGGCGTCACTGGCCTCGATATTTGACAAGGCTTTGACAATATCGCGCGCTTGTTTGCCCAGCGATGCGGACAACGCCGTTTCTCCGACGTCCGTAACCAGCGGCGCCATTTCTTGCAGCAATGCTTCAAATGCCAGCAGGTCCTGCGTCATTAATTGCAGACTGTCCGGACTCTTGAGTACCTGGTACAGGCGCGCGGCGCGTTCCAGCGAGCTCAGGTGTTCGTTGATGCGCCGATTATTCTCGGCGGCCGTGACGCCGGTAAATACCAGTTGCTCGCTTTCCTCGGCCACTCGATCAAGACTAATCAGTGCCCAGATTACCGCGATCAGCAACGGCAGAGCGACCAGCCCAAAGCCGACTAAAATCAGTCCATTAAGCGACCTTGGGCGTGGAAATCTCATGGCGAAAGTTTAGCACTGGCTTGCCGGCAGTGTTCCTCAGTCTGGCCAATAGGCGCTGGAGTCACGAGCCGCGATCTTGCGTTCCCACTCCAGACTGGTGCGTACGATGGTATCGAGATCGTTGTATTGCGGCTGCCAGCCGAGGACCTCGCGCACCCGATCGGCGACCGCGACTAATTCCGGTGGGTCCCCCGCGCGGCGCGGCTGTTCGTCAATGACTAGCGGTTTGCCACTGGCCTTTTCGACCGCGTGCAGCACCTCGCGTACGCTATAGCCTTCTCCGTAACCGCAGTTGAGCACGGTGGACTCGCCGCCATCGCGCAGATAGGAGAGCGCGTCCAGGTGCGCCGTCGCAAGATCCTCAACGTGGATGTAGTCGCGCAGACCGGTGCCATCCGGCGTCGGAAAGTCGGTACCGAAGATCGAAACGCCCGGGCGGCGTCCGGTCGCAGCTTCGCAGGCGACTTTTACGAGTAATGTTGCTTTGGGTGTTGACTGGCCGATGGTACCGCCGGGATCGCAACCCGCGACGTTGAAATAGCGCAGCGCAACGTAGTTCAGCTCGCTGGCGGCCGACAGATCGCGCAACATCCATTCGGTCATGAGCTTTGAGGTGCCGTAGGGGTTGATCGGTTGTGTGGCCGTTTTTTCCGATGCCCTGCCGCTTTCAGGAATGCCGTAGACGGCAGCCGTCGAGGAGAATACGAAATTCCTGACACCGTGTTTTGAGCAGGCTTCGAGCAGGGTGCGGCTTGACGCGGTATTATTCAGATAATACTTGAGCGGGTCGGTGACCGACTCCGGGACGATGGTATGTGCGGCAAAGTGCAGCACTGTATCGATGTCGTGTTTTGTGAATATTTTTTCCAGCAGGACAACATCGCCGGTGTCACCAATAACAAGCTCGCCAGCGGTGACCGCTGCCTCGAATCCGGTTGACAAATTGTCCAGGGTAATTACGTGTTGCCCAGCGAGGCCGAGCTGACGCACGACGTGGCTGCCGATGTAACCGGCTCCTCCGGTTACCAGTATCTTCTTGTCGTTCATGACTCTTTACTCAATTCTGCGGGTATTCGCGAAATTGTGAACCGCGCATTTGTACAGTTTGCGAAGTTTAGCAATACTTCTGCGGTGAATTCGAACCTGGGTCGCAGTCCTGCGTGTGACGTGGTCGGCGGTATGTCGCCAAAACCCGACGCCTGAGCTTGTGTTCCCGTTCAGTTGGGGCAGGTAGTATAGAACTCGCAGACCGAGGATGTGGAGAACCGATGGACGTATTGAATCTAAGCAAGACCGCGATTGTGCTCGCGGTGGCGGTCACCTTTTCGGCTTGCGGCGGTGGTGGTGGTGGCGTGACAGGGCCTTTGAACCGCGCGCCCGTATCGAACGCTGGCGGTGCTCAATCCGTTGATGAGTTCGCGACCGTAAATCTCGACGGTAGCGCATCGTCAGATGCCGATGGCGACGCTATTACCTTTGCCTGGACACAGACGGCCGGTACCAGCGTCACGATTACCAACGGTAACACGGCGCAGGCCAGTTTCGATGCTCCGGACGTTACGGCCGTTAACACGCCGGATGTTCTGACCTTCCAGCTACAGGTCAGCGACGGTACTTTAAACGGCACCGCTACCGTATCTATCTCGGTCAATGACGCCGGCCTGGGCGCAAACAGTCCTCCCACGGCGAATGCCGGAGTCGCGCAAACGGTGGCTGAACTGAGCGCGGTTAATCTTGATGGCAGCGGTTCCTCGGATCCGGATATCAACGACGTGCTGACTTACGCGTGGCTGCAGACCGCCGGACCTGCGGTTAGCTTGTCGGATGCGACTATTGCGCAACCGAGCTTCACGTCGCCGGATGTCGCCACGCCGACGGTGCTGAGCTTTCAGTTGGCGGTCGACGACGGTACCGATAACGACATGGCCACCGTTGACGTTACCGTTCAGGAAACGCTGAGTCAGGTGAGCGTCGCCGGTATTTTGTCGTACGAATTCGCGCTGCCGAACGCCAACTGCAACGGACTGAACCTCGATAATCCGGTTATTCGCCCGATTCGTGGCGTTACGGTGCAGCTTTTTGATACCGCAAACGGCCTGGTGCTGGGCACGACAGTATCCGCCGGGAACGGCAGCTACTCGTTTGCCAATATCGACGCAAACCTTGACGTACTCATTCGTGTACGCGCTGAGTTGAAGAGTTCCGGTCTTGCAATTTGGGACGTCGAACTGCGCGACAACGTCGATACGTCGGCCAGCCCGCCGCCATTGGGCCAACGGCCGCTGTACGTCGTGGATTTTCCACAGTTCAATGTCGGTATTACAAACACTTCCGACACCGACTTCACAGCGACGACAGGCTGGAATGGAAACGCGTACACCAGCCCACGTCTGGCAGCGCCGTTTGCGATTCTGGATGCGATCCTGGACGGCATTGAAATGATCACCGCGGTCGATGCGACGGCGACCTTTCCACCCCTGGATGCGTTTTGGAGTGTGAACAATACGCTGACCAGTCCGAGTATTATCGATCTCGGCGAGTTGAGTGCGTCGTTCTACCGTGGCGACATTGATTCACTATTTTTGCTGGGTGATGCCAATATCGATACCGAAGAATTTGACGATCACGTGGCGATGCACGAGTGGGCGCATTACTTCGAAGATAACTTCTCGAGATCCGATTCTATCGGTGGCCCGCACACGATCGGCGAGTCTCTGGATCCGAGGCTTGCATTCGGTGAGGGTTTCGCAACGGCGCTGGCCGCTATCGCTCTGGAAAATCCGCAATACTGCGACACAAATGCACCGATGGAGTCCGGTGGATTCGGTCTCGATACGGAGAACGACAACTTCGGCGAGCAGGGCTTCTATAACGAAATGTCGGTCGCTACCTTGATTAATGACCTGTGGGACACGGCTGACGACTCCGATGCCGACGGTACCGACAATGGGTCGATTGGCTTTGCGCCAATCTATACAGTGATGACCGGCCCGCAACGGACAACCGAGGCGTTTACAACGTTGCTCTCGTTTGCAACCGCATTGCGCAACAATGTGATGGCAGCTGATTTAGCCTTCGTCGATTCTCAATTGTCTCGTGAGAACCTCGATCTTGGCGCCCTTGATATCTACGGCGATGGTCAGACGACGATTATGGCCACCACCCCGAACGGGGGCGTACCGCGCGACATCCTCCCGGTTTACACGGTGTTGCCGACGGATGGTACGGTGATCAACATCTGTGCGAATAGCGACTTCGATTCCGCCCGGGGCGGAAACAAACTGTCGGAACGCCGGTTCTTGCGATTCACCACTGTCAGCGCATCCACGTACGACGTATTGGTGACGGCGAACCCGGCGCCCCCGGCAACAAACGACCCGACGCCGACGCCACCGGCCGCATTGTGTGATGGAACAGAGGTATGCGATCGAAGCGACCCGGACGTATTTATCTATCTCGATGGGCAACGGGTAGCCTTCGGCAACAGCGGTGTCGCCGATATGGAGGAATTTACGACGCTGCCACTGCCGGCCGGCTCTTACGTCTTCGATCTTCAGGAATGGCGATACATTGACGATAACGCGTCCAGTGATTATCCCGAGCAAGTGTGTTTTGACGTATCTATGGGCCCGCCGTAACGACAGCTAATGAATTGGTGAAAAATATGACTCAATCTAGAAAACGGATTAATTTGGCAATCATCGTGGTAACGACTTTCGGACTCGTTGCTTGCGGCAGCGAAAAGGCCGAGCAAACCACGGCTGTCGAAACTGTCGATCTCGAAAAAAATGCGCCAGAGCTAACCTTCAGGCCGAGCAACGACGACTACGACGGAACAGTCGCAAAACCGGGGTCGCCGTACAGCATCAGCTACCGAATCGTCGGTACGCCGTTGGTCGGCAGTCCCGTCATTGTGGACTTGCGCGTGACATCGGCGCTCGGCCCACGCCCTGTCAACCTTAACTATCGCATCAACGATGCCTCATCGATGCTGTTGGCGGACTCCCAACCGGCGAGTGTTCGCATCGCGCCTGCTGCGAATGACGCGAACTTCCGTCAACAAGTCACCGTGGTCCCGCAACGAGAAGGGCGGCTGTATCTGAACGTCAGCGCCTCGTTCGAAACCAAGGGTGGCACGGTATCGACCGTCATGGCCATTCCGATCCAGGTAGGCACTGGAACCCGCGATCTGCAGGAACACGGCGAGGTCCAGCTTGACGAAAACGGCGAAGCGGTGCGGGTACTGAGCGCCGAATAGCAAGCGATTTAAGGCGACAGTTGCCTTAAATCGCACGAATCGGGAAAAATTTCCCGATTTTTTTGTCAGAATTGAAGGCGGATCACAGTTCCGCGTCTCGCGTACGACTACAGTGATTGGCTAAGCTGCAGGACGGGCTGGTCAATGCGAAACGACCTACGAGATAAGATCAAGGCCGCCACCGAAGCATCCGGGGTTACGAAGCCGGACTTCGTTGAACTCCTGACGTTGATCGATCAGCATTATGACAAAATGGAAGCGACCATCTCCGAGTCGTTTCAGGCACAGTCGATCTGCACAGCAACGCATTCCATCACCGCCGCACCCATTGAAGCCATATTCGACAGTGTCACTCAGGCACTGTTATCCGTCGGCGCCGACGGCGTCATACGTAACTGCAACAAGGTTTGCACGCACTACTTCAAGCTGACCAAGCGGCAACTTATCGGCTCGAGTATCGCCAATCTGTTACCGAGTGCGCGGAATAAATCGATCGCAGAGTTTCTGCAATCGTATATTTCGAATCTCGATGATACCAATATCGATCTGGTGGACGGTGAGGTTGACGCATTGCGCTCGACCGGTGATCGCTTCGTCGCCGAGATAAATGCCAGTCGCCTGAAAACAGTTGACGGTGATATTTATGTGGTTAGCTTGCGCGACGTTACGGCGCGCAAGAAGGCCGAGAGCGCACTGCGTGAAAACGAGGAGCGCTATCGTGCGCTGGTCGAATTCGCGCCCGAAGCGATCATCGTTTTCGATGTCGACGACAATCGCATTACTGATGCCAACGATAATGCGTGCACCCTGTTCAATTTGTCGCGTGCCCGGCTACTAATGGTTGGTCCAGAAGCGATCAGTCCGAAGATGCAGCCCGACGGCACACCGTCTTTCGGTGTGCGACGCGGTTTCGTTGATCGTGCGTTGGCCGGAGAACATCCGACCTTCGAATGGACGCACAAGGACTCCAGCGGCAAGGAATTTCCCTGCGAAGTCCGATTCAGTCGTCTGCCGTCTGACGAGCAACGATTGATTCGCGCCAGTATCAGCAACATCGAGGAACGCAAACGCGAAGAAGCACTGACGTATGCGCAGAACAAGATACTTGAGATGATCGCTCGCAGTGCGCCGTACGACCGGACCTTGCGCAGAGTATGTCGCTTCGTTGAGATGCACGGCGGCGACTTCAAGGCCGCGATCATGATGCTCGACGTCAGGAAGCAGACGCTTTCCGTAGAGCAGGCACCCAGTCTGTCGGAGGAATTTCGAGCCTGCCTGGAGCGTACCAAAGTGGACGCCAACAGCCTCACGTGCGGTGCCGCGGTCTATCGTACCCAGGATCGCATTACCTCGAGTATAGAAGACGATGCGAGTTGGAGCGGTGAGCACAACAGGCTGGCTGGAAAGCTCGGCATCAAGTCCGCGTGGTCGTTTTTGATATACGGAGCAGCTGGTCGGGTCGTTGGTACACTCGATATTTACGTCAACGAACCACGCACGCCGAGCACCAACGAACTCGACAGTCTCAGCACCATGGCAAGGCTCGCAGGTATTGCGATAAAGCGCCAGCTGGACGAAGACGAGTTACGTGACAGCGAGACACGTTATCGTGGTTTGTTCGAGAACGTCGTTGACGGCCTGTATATCGCGTCGCGAGACGGTGACCTCATTACCGCGAACCCGGCACTCGTCGAGATGCTGGGTTACGACAGTGTCGAAGACATGAAAGCCGCCGGCAAGACGACCACTCGGTATGTTAATCCCATTGATCGCGAACGTGTGTTTGCGCGCCTGGAAGCGGAAGGGGTGGTGAAGAACTTCGAGTATCGTTTGCGTCGCAAGGATGGCAGCATAATTGTTGTGCTCGAGAACTCGCGTGCAATACTGGACGGTGACGGCAACATCACCTCTCACGAGGGCACCATTACCGACATTACAGACCGCAAGCGCGCCGAAACCCGAATCTTCGAGGAAAAGGAACGCGCCCAGGTCACGTTGCAGTCGATCGGTGACGGCGTTATTACGACGGATGCCGATGGCAACGTTGACTACATTAACCCGGTGGCGCAAGACCTGACCGGCTGGGATATGCGCAGTGCGCGGAAGACGCCAGTCACCGATATCATGATGATCGTCAACGAGCATACGCGTGCCAGCGTCGAGAATCCTGTTGTGCGCTGTCTCAAGGAAGGTCGCATTGTTACGCTGGCGGAAAACTCGGTGCTGATCACTAAAAACGGTGACGAAGTTCCGATTCAGGATTCCGTTGCACCGATACGTGATCGAATAGGTAACATCGTCGGTTCAGTGATGGTGTTCCACGACGTTAGCAAGGAATCGCGGTTGTTCCGCCAGCTCAGCTACCAGGCGTCTCACGACTCGCTGACCGGTCTGATAAATCGTCGCGAGTTCGAAAACGCATTGATCGTCGCGCTCGAACGGACGCGCGACAACAACGAGGAAACGCACGCGTTGCTATACGTTGACCTCGATCAATTCAAAGTCGTCAATGATACATTCGGTCACACGGCAGGGGATGCGTTGCTGCGCCAGCTTTCCGAACTGATTCAGGGCAATATTCGCTCGAGCGACATGCTCGCCCGCCTGGGCGGCGATGAATTTGGCGTTCTTCTCGAACGTTGTACCGAGGCGCGCGCGATAGAAGTGGCGGAAGATATTCGCGGTGCTGTCGAAGGCTATCGTTTCGAATGGCAGGACTCTTTTACGACAGTGCGTTGTTCAATCGGTGTCGTCATTATCTCAAGCGAAAACCCGGACGCCGCGAGCGTCATGAGCTCAGCCGACGTCGCCTGCTACTCGGCCAAAGACATGGGCCGTAACCAGATTCACCTCTACAGGGACAGTGATGCATCGATGCGTCATGAAGAGATGAAATGGGTATCGAGGATTACCAGCGCGGTCGAAGAAGATCGATTCGAGCTGTTTTTCCAGCCGATTATCGGCATCGGAAAAGACGGTGGTAACAGTCGCGGTCACTATGAACTGTTGTTGCGCATGCGCGATGAGCAGGGAGAGCTGATAAGTCCTGATCAGTTCATTCCGGCGGCGGAGCGGTATAACCTGATGTCGACCCTGGATCGCCGAGTTATTCACGAGGCAGTCACTGAACTGGCAGATCGTAACGAGGATGGCGAAGCCCGCTACACGTTGGCAGTCAACCTGTCGGGTACGTCATTGAGCGAGGATCGTTTCCTGGACTTCGTTATAGAAGAACTTGAGAAGCAGAATCTTCCCGCCGGAGCAATTTGTTTCGAGATCACGGAAACGGCAGCGATTTCAAATCTTCCCAGAGTTGTGCACTTTATGCAGGAACTCAAGAAACTCGGTTGTATGTTCTCACTGGACGATTTCGGTAGCGGGTTGTCGTCGTTTACTTATTTGAAAAATCTGCCGGTCGACTACCTGAAAATCGACGGTCAGTTCATCCGCAACGTTGTCGACGATACCGTCGACGAGACTATGGTTAAGGCAATTAGCGACGTCGGCCACGCGATGGGTATCGAAACGATTGCCGAACGCGTCGAAACTAAACAAGTGCTGGATAAGCTCGGTTCACTAGGAGTCGAGTTTGCACAGGGTTACTACATTGCAAGACCGGCGTCTGTGAGTTCTTTCAACCCCCGCGGTGAAAATTACAGGCGACTTCTGGCGTAGATAGCGGGCCGGGATGCGGTACACTGCCCGCATGGCCGAGCACTCCTCACAACTGCTGTCCGCATACGAGCCGGGCCCGTTCAAGATTATCAATCCTCTCGCAAGCCAGCCTTTGTTGCTGGTTTGCGATCATGCCAGTTGCCGTTTCCCGGAATCTGTCAACGACCTGGGCCTTGACCCTGTTGCGCGTCGCGGCCATCTTGCCGTCGATATTGGTGCAGGTGCGCTGACCGAGAAGCTTGCTGCAAGTCTCGGTGCTACTGCAGTAATGGCGCAATATTCTCGACTGGTTGTGGACTGCAATCGTCAGCTAATGGATCCAGGCGCATTTCTTGAGTTCGGCGATGGCGTGCTGGTACCCGGTAACCGGAACCTGGACCAGGCATCCAAGGACTTGCGAGCACAGGCTCTTTACTGGCCGTACCATCAGGCAGTTGCTCAGCAAGTACAGCGCCTGAGCAAAGCTGGAACTGCGCCGGCCTTCATTGCAGTGCACAGTTTTACGCCGGTTTTGAACGGCAAGGCGCGCCGGTGGCAGATGGGTGTGCTGTGGGATACCGATACACGTTTGCGCGATATTTTTCTCGCGGGTTTTTCGGCGGCAGGTTATGAGGTTGGTGACAATCAACCCTACTCTGGCAAGGCACCGCAGGATTTCACTGTCGATCACCATGCCGAGGAACCGGGCCTGCCGCATGTTGGTATCGAGATTCGTCAGGATTTAATCGATAAGGATGTGGGAGTGGAGAAAATCGCCGAGTTAATGCATCAGATTATCAAATCGATACCACCGCGTATGGATGCCTACGGAGCAGGGGACAATGATAAACGAACCAGCTTTCACGATCGGGGTTGAGGAAGAGTACTTACTGGTCGACAAGAAAAGTCGCGCTCTGGTTGTTGATCCGCCAAAGACGCTGATGGCGGAGGCCGAAGAGAAGTGCGGTCCGCAAGTTGCTGCTGAGTTACTGCGTTCGCAGATTGAGATTGGCACCAAAGTGTGCAGCAACGTGCAGGAAGTGCGCGCAGAACTTGCCCGGCTACGCGGCAGCATCATCGAAGTTGCCGACCGCCACGGCCTCGCACCTATTGCTGCCTCGACGCATCCGTTTTCCAGCTGGACCGAGCAAAAGCACACGCCCAAGGATCGCTACGCTGAATTGACGCACGAAATGCAGGGCGCAGCCCGTCGCCTGGTTATTTGCGGGATGCACGTACACGTAGGCATCGGCGATAACGAATTGCGTATCGACCTGATGAACCAGATGTCCTATTTTCTGCCGCACTTGCTTGCGTTGTCTTGTTCGTCGCCATTTTGGAGTGGCCGCGACACCGGCCTCAAGAGTTATCGCCTGACGATATTCGATGCGCTGCCACGCACCGGTTTGCCCGAGCGGTTTGCCAGTTGGGCCGAGTATCAGAGGCACATTAATATTCTGACGGACGCAGGACTGATCGAAGACTCCACGCGAATCTGGTGGGACCTTCGTCCCAGCGCGAGGTATCCGACGCTCGAAACACGCATCATGGACGTTTGCACGCGTGTCGACGACACTGTCGCGCTGACGTCGTTGCTGGTCTGTCTGTTTCGTATGTTGTATCGATTGCGAACACGCAATCAGCGCTGGCGCATATACACACCGATGCTGATCCGCGAAAACCGCTGGCGTGCGATGCGGTACGGTTTCGACGAAGGCATGATCGACCTGGCAAAGGGTCGCGTGGTGCCGTTTGATGAGTTGATCGAAGAACTCCTGTCGCTCGTTGCTGAAGATGCTGCTGCCCTGGGTTGCGAGAAAGAGTTGGCGGACGTCCGAAGAATCCTTGCGCGAGGCACCAGCGCGCATCGCCAGCTACAGGACTACAAGCAGCATATCGCGGCGGGCGCGAGCGTCGAAGAAAGCCTGAAGGCGGTCGTCGATACGCTGGTGCGAGACACGGCCAAAGGGCTGGAAGTGTGATCAAACGCGCGCTCAAGCGCGCGGAATGCGGAACAGGTCGCATTATGTAGTGCCGGACCTCGTTAGCATAGCGTCATGTCGATGTTTGACCCACTCATCACGCCATCGTTAGTGATTGCTACGGCCGCCTATGCGGCGTTGGCGGTTCGGGTTGCCCGTTCGGCGCCAAAAGGCGCGCCCAACATGGTCAGTCTTTTTCTGTTACTTATCGCTGGCATGCTGGCCGGATCGGCGTTTTCCTACGGTGCGACAGATGCGAACGTCTACGGAGTGGGTCGGGCACTGAGCTTCATTTCCGCAGGCTTCAGTTCGGTCGTTTTCTACACTATTTATCGTGAATACACAGTGGGCACATCGAACCCGTTGATCGTCGTGGTACTCAGCATTATCCCGGTTGCGACGACGGTCCTGGCGCTGACCAATTCCATGCACAACATCATCTGGATCGTGAGTGACACGCCGGCCGGACTAAGTTACAGCCTGGCTACGGATCACTACTGGCACAACCGCGTGCACGCACCATTTGTTTACGGACTTTACGCGTACTCGGCCATTGCGCTCATCGGTCGCCTGCCCAGTATTGCTCCGGCTCATCGAAAGACCATCGGCCTATGGTTGATGTGCGCGGTCGTACCGTACACGATCAGCATCGCGACTACGTTTCTGGGTATGGGGCCCCCTCAGTACCCGATAACGTCTTTGTCGCTGGCGTTGATCTGGCCGTGTTTCGCGTACGTTAGTCTAAAGCAGAACGTTCACGAATTTAGTCCGCTGGCTTATCAGACCTTGTTTGATCACGTTCGGGATCCGATTTTCGTGGTCGACAATGAGCAGTGCATCATCTGCGCCAACAAAGCGGCTCAGCAACTTCTTGGAGGCGAGGAAAGCGCGTTGATCGGGCACAAGTTGTGGGAAGACTTTCCGGCGGCGCGGGCGATTCTGGAGCAAGCCCGGGAACTGGATCTGACGCAAACGCTCAGGATGGATACGAAGTGTATTTACGAGGTCAGCGTCGGACCCTTGAGTGGGCCGCGGGGACAGAACCTCGGCATGGTCGTCCTGTGTCGTGATGTTACCGAGCGCCGCGCAGCCTTGAGTCAACTGGCTGACTCGGAGCATCTGATCCGAACGCTCATTGAGACTTCTTCGAACGGAATCCTGCGATTTGCGCGAGATGACGCCGATGCTGAACGCACGTTCGTTTGCGTATTTGCTAATCGGGCGGCTGAATCGTTCGCAGGAGAGGGACTTGGAACACTGGTCGGAATGCCACTTGAGAAACTCACTCATATGAAATTCGATAAACTGCAACAACACTTCGGAGGTGAGGGGAAAGCAACCTCGCAAGTGAGTTTCGAGGTTGCAAGTCATTCCGAACAAGGTGACAGCTGGCTGCGCGTCGTTGGTGAGCCGGTTGGAGACGATATCTCGGTGACGTTGATCGACATCACCAAGCGCAAACAAGATGAGGACAAGATGCTCGCCGATGCGTTGCACGACCCGCTTACTGGCGTGCTGAATCGTCGCGGTTTCGAAAAAGAAGGCGCATCTGCTTTACGTCGCAGTAGCCAGGGTGCGGTGTTGTATCTCGATTTGAATCAATTCAAGTCGATCAATGATCGCTTTGGTCATCAGGCTGGCGACGCGTTATTGAAAGCATTCGGACATCGCCTGGGCTTTTGCCTCCGACCCGAGGACGTTCTTGGTCGGTTAGGTGGCGACGAATTTGCGATCGTATTGCCGGGCGTTAACGTCGATGATGTGAGACATATTACCGATCGACTCGTGCAAACTGCGTCTGACGCGTACATCATTCAAGGGCAGGAAATTACCTGCACGGCCAGTGTGGGCATTTCACTGATGCCGAAACACGGAGAGGAACTCTGGCATCTTCTAAGCGTGGCCGATCAGGCCATGTACGAGGCGAAAGACATCAGCGACGAAGACGCGGCCAACGACCGCGCAGCTTACATAGAAGCCGCCACCGCATCAGGACACTAGCAAAAGATGTCGCTTACGGGTTGTTCGGCAAGAATCCAAATTCGAGAACAGCCGGGTCCACGGTATCGAAAATGATGCCGCCGATGACGTCGCCGAGTGCAACATCAAGCCGAATCGGGCCGGCAAGAATTTCGGTTTCGCCGGACTCGGTGATGTAGAAGTCGTAGCTGTCTGCCGGCAGGGCGATAGTGGGCAAGATAACTCCACCTTGGATGTCAGCCTGAATGGGTAGCTGGTCGTCAAACACTTCGTCCGCGTCAAGAACGTAAAGGCTGAGAAATTCAACGTTAGCGACCGTGTTAAAAATCTGCAACTTTGCATGCGTTGCCACTGATCGCCGATCAGGAACATAAGAACTGATTGCCAGCGCATCGACGGGACCGTGGCTCACGACGCGACCGCGCAGCCCGCTGAAGAGATTGATTGTATCTTCGATCAACACCGGAGAATTGCTGTCAGACGACGTGTAGTAAACCGAGGTAATTCCTGCCGCGAGATTGAGCTCGGGTGAGACTGCCATGTAAGCGTGGTCGTCGACGATCAGCGATGTTTGCAGGTCGTCGTCGTAGATATCTACCGTGCCTAACGCGATCGAGCCGTTGACGAATTCGACAGTGGCAGGGAAGTTGGTATCGGGCAGGGTGATTACACCGGATGCCTGAGTGAACGCCCGCCCGATAACCGGTGCGAACGATTCTGAGCTGCCATCGAACGTCGTAATGATGTATTGCGTTGCTGCATTAAATGCGGAGCTGGCGGATTGGTACAAAACGTCGTTGGGGTCGCCGCTTGTGGTGGCCGTCAATACGAAATCACCTGCAGTGAGGTCGACTGACGTCAGCACTTCGCCGAAAGACAATGTGCCGACTTCTTCACCAAGTACCGGAGCTACACCCGGAGCGCCGAAGTAGTAGTCCACACTGCCGAGCGATTCTGCAGTGTGGGCGAATCTCGCCTCGAAAATCGTTTCTGAGCCGTCGAAGTTACGCTCTACGGCCTCCCAAACCGTAATCGTCGGGGCGGCGAGGGTGCCGGAAAGCAGCAGGGTGTAGTTCATGTCTGCCACGACATCGAGATTCTGAGTCGCGATTCGTGTCAGTATCGTGTCGCCTGGAAAGAATACGTCGAAACTGAAGTCGTAGACGAGGTCGTCGTAGTCACCGGGCGCGGTGGCGGTGATCTGGCGAAAATCTACCGTACCGATCTGTGTTTCCTCGATCAGGAACGCCACCTCCGGTGAGGTCTTGATGGCGTTGATTGCCCGAATGTTGCCCTTGCCGGTCGCATTGGGCAAACTCGAGTCGCTGCATCCGCTGACAGCCAGCGCCGATACCAGGATCAGTGTAATTGTAGTTCGTCTCATCTGTTTTTCACTTTTCGTAGCCGTACACCGACTTCACTTCCAAGAATTCGTCCATACCGTACACACCCCATTCGCGGCCGTTGCCGGAGTGTTTGTAGCCACCGAACGGCGCCATCGCTACGGCATTGGCGCCGTTGATGTGCACCATACCAGTGCGCATACGCGAAGCAACACGTCGTGCTCGATCAAGATCGGTCGATGAGACATAACCGGACAGGCCGTAGGGCGTGTCGTTTGCAATTCGTATCGCGGCCGCGTCGTCGTCGTACGGAATGATCGATAGCACCGGACCAAATATTTCCTCGCGCGCAATTGTCATCTGATTATTGACATTGGCGAACACCGTTGGTTTCACGTAATAGCCGGTATCGAGCCCGTCCGGGCGCCCGGTGCCGCCGGCGACCAGCGTTGCACCTTCGTCGATTCCTTTTTGGATCAGGTCCTGAATCTTGTTCCACTGCGGTTCCGATACGACCGGGCCAACACGTGTGCCTTTTTCTCTTGGGTTGCCGACTGTGGTCGCAGCGGCGATTTTCGCCGCGATAGCGGCGGCCTCATCCATTTTCTTTCTGGGTACCAGCATTCTCGATGGCGCATTACACGACTGCCCGGTGTTTTCGAACATGGCTTTGGTACCGCTGCTGACAGCCGCATACAGGTCTGCGTCGTCGAGAATTATGTTCGCCGACTTACCGCCCAGTTCCTGCGCTACTCGCTTGACGCCGGGAGCGGCATTTTGTGCCACCAGCACCCCCGCGCGGGTCGATCCGGTGAAGGAAATCATCGCTATATCCGGGTGCTGGCTCAGCGCGGTGCCGACCCCCGGTCCGTCACCGTTGATAAGGTTAAATACACCCGCGGGTACACCGGCTTCGTCGAGTATTTCGGCGAAGATTATGGCGTCGAACGGCGCAATCTCACTGGGTTTGAGGATCATCGTACAGCCAGCAGCAATTGCCGGTGCGACCTTGACCGCGATTTGATTCATGGGCCAGTTCCACGGCGTAATCAGGCCGCAAACGCCGATCGGCTCTTTGATTATCGTCGTCGAGCCGATTTTTTCTTCGAATGGGTAGCTTTTCAGTGCCTCGATTGCGGCGGCTATGTGGAAGGTGCCGGAGGCGGCCTGGGCGTGCTTCGCCAGCCCCCACGGTGCTCCCATTTCGTCCATGATCGCCTCAGCAATCTCGTCGGAACGCCGCTGGAATATGTCCAGCATCGCCTGCAGCAGGTCCAGGCGTTGCTCGCGGCTGCTTTGAGAAAAAGTCTCGAACGCTTGTGACGCTGCGGCAACCGCGACATCGACATCGGCAGCAGAGCCGATACTGATGCGGCCATAGACTGCTTCGGTTGCCGGATTGACGACACCCTCAATGCGCGGCTGTGCCGGGTCCTGCCACTGGCCGTCGATGTAGAATTGCAGCTTGTCGAGCATTTCGGTCCTTCTCAAACGAGCCGCGCATGATAGCGCAATTCTGGCGTTGCGGGTTGGTGGTACGGTACTGAGGGCGGCTAGGCGCAGAGGAACTTCTGTCGATACTCGGCTGGTGGAATGTCGTACCAGGATTTGAACGCGGTCGTGAAGGTGCTGATATTGGAGTAGCCAAGCAGCATCGCTATTTCGAGCGATTTCAGGCGCTCGTCGCTCAGGTAGCTGACCGCCAGCACCTCGCGAACTTCCTGCAGGACTTTTTGGAAGCTGGTCCGCTCTGCTTTGAGTCGACGCTGTAGCGTGCGGCGGCTCAACAGCAGGGCGCGACAGGCGGCATCTGCATTTGCCTCACCGCATGCCATCAGGTCAGCAAGCTTGCGTTTTAGCTCGCCTGCGATATTGTCCTGATTGTACAGAGACCGGAGATACTTCTCGGCCTGATCTGTGAGTTGCCGGTACATCGGTGCATTATACCCCACGTGGGATCGAAAAAAGGAAGCAAGATGGCATCAGTTGTGAGTTACGAGCTGGAACGTAACGTCGGCGTAATCAGTATTGATAGCCCGCCGGTCAACGCGCTGTCGCAGGTGGTGCGCCAGGGCTTGCTCGATGCGATAAGCGAAGCACAGAGCGACGCCAGTGACGCGGTTGTGATCGTTTGCGATGGCCGGACATTTATCGCCGGAGCCGATATTACGGAGTTTGGCAAGCCGCCAATGGAGCCGTTGTTGCCGGACCTGCTCGATACGATAGAGGCGTCGTCCAAAATGGTGATTGCGGCAATTCACGGTACGGCACTGGGCGGTGGTCTGGAGACGGCGCTCGCCGCGCACTATCGCTGCGCGGTACCTGCGGCAAAGATTGGATTGCCGGAGGTCAAGCTTGGGCTGCTTCCGGGCGCAGGGGGAACACAAAGGATGCCACGACTCGCCGGAGTTAAGGCGTCCTTGGATCTGACTACCAGTGGTGCTCCCATCTCAGCTGAGGAGGGTCAGAAGATCGGCCTGATCGACAAGATCATCGACGGCGATTTGCGTACCGGGGCGTTGAACTGGGCGCGAGAGCTGGTCGCGGCCGGCGGCGCTGTTCGGAAAAGCAGTGAACAGGTTGTGCCCGACTTTGATCCTGCGATTTTCGGTGAGTATCGAGAAAAACTCGCTGCGCGCTCTCGCGGCCAGATCGCACCGGGACACATCGTGACTGCCGTCGAAGCCGCGACGACGGGGTCGTTCGAAGACGGTATGGCGAAGGAGCGAGAACTGTTCGTCACCTGTATGAACAGCTCGCAATCGGCCGGCATGCGGCACATATTTTTTGCTGAGCGCCAGGCGGCAAAGATTGAAGGTCTTGCCAAGGACACACCCAAGCGAGCGGTCGAGAGTGTCGGCGTGATCGGGGGTGGAACAATGGGCGGCGGCATCGCGATGTGTTTTGCGAACGCCGGCATTACTGTCACGATGATGGAAATCAGTGACGAGGCGCTCGAGCGTGGACTGTCGATTATCGACCGAAACTACGCTGGTAGCGTAAAGCGTGGCAAACTCAGTGCCGACAAAGCAGCGAGTTGCCGGGCACTTATTTCGGGATCTACCGACTACGCCGCGTTGGCGGACGTCGACATGGTTATTGAGGCGGTATTCGAAGATCCGCAACTAAAGAAAAAAATATTCGCGCAGCTGGACGAGGTCTGCAAACCGGGAGCGATTCTGGCGACCAACACTTCCTACCAGGACGTGAATGCGATTGCTGCGGCGACCAGACGTCCCGAGGATGTCGTTGGGACCCATTTTTTCAGCCCTGCTCACATCATGAAATTGCTTGAAGTTGTGCGTGGCGAGAAGACGGCGGATGACGTGTTAGCCACGGTGATGGCCTTGGCGAAGAAAATTCGAAAAGTACCGGTGGTCTCGGGGGTTTGCTACGGGTTCATCGGCAACCGAATGCTGCGTCCGTACGGGAAGACAGCGCAATTGTTATTGCTGGAAGGCGCGTCACCGCAGCAGATCGATGCGGCGATGGAGACCTGGGGAATGGCCATGGGTCCGTTGCGCGTCTTTGACCTCGCGGGTCTGGACATTGGCTACAAAGCGCGGCAGGCGCTGTCGGATGAGGAGAAGGGCGATCCAAAAGGCTATCGAGTGCCCGATTTGCTGGTAGAGCTGGGCAGGATGGGGCAAAAATCCGGGTCGGGGTTCTACGCCTATGACGATGCTCGCCAGCCAACACCGGATCCCGCAGTTGATGGATTGATAGAAATGGCGGCCGCGGATCTGGGTGTTGAACGGCGGCAAGTCACGGACGAGGAAATCGTTGAGCGAATGATCTCGGCGCTGGTGGCCGAGGGGCGCAAGATACTGGAAGAGGGGATCGCACAGCGGTCCGGCGATATAGACGTCGTCTACGTTTACGGTTACGGATTCCCGGCATCCAGAGGTGGGCCGATGTTTTTCGACGATCATCAATAGGGCGACTACTAATTAGGGAGAAGAACCGTGGAAACTGTCTGGATACAGGTTTTCATACTGACTCTGGCCGAGTGCGTTGCGCCGGTGGGTAAGACGGTGTGTCAGGAGCAGCAATTTGAATTGCAATTTCTCAGTCGGGAAGATTGCGAGTACGCGCTACAGGAAATGATCGCGATGAAGGATGAGTTCGATCACGTCATCGTTAATCGACCGCGTTCAGGATGTGCGCCGTCGGCGATCAAAAGCAGTAGCTACGCCAGTCGCGAAGCCATCACCGACGCGCTGAAAGACAGTCCTGGATGGCGTGCGCCGGGAGCCGCTGATGTTCGGCGCGCGGTCGTCAATAAGGGCCATCGCGAGCGGCTGGCGGACTTGAAGTCGTGCGAAGAGACCGGGGGTGCAGCTCCCTGTAAGATCGGTGAAATTATCGTCGAAGAAGCCAGCGGTGATAGTGTCGAGGTGTGGAAACGAGATTAGTTTTGGGGTTCGTCACAAAACACCCGCCCATCGAGTCAGCGCTAGTCAATAGCCCGGCGCACAGCCGATAAACTCTGACCGTCGTCGAGAGTAACGCCACGCGGCGTTATCGTAACGCCGAGATCGGCCAGTGTCGCTTGCATGTCCGGGAACCGCGGTGCGTCTGCGTATTTCTCGTACAGCGGCATGAATACCGGTGAGGCGATAAAAGAATCGAGTTTTTGGAACAGCCGGCGCCCCGTCCAGCGTTGCCGCGACGGCAGGCAGCAGGCTTGTAGCTGTCCTAATACCGTATCCAGAGACTCCCCACCACCGGACCGCTGCCGCAATTCGATATCAGCCAGCAGCGCAATCGCCGCACCACTCCAGTAGACCTTCATTCTGGCATAACGAATTCCGCCTGCCGCAGCATCATTTGGTGAAAGTCCCGGACGCGATTTACGCCCCCGTTCAAAACCTTCGCTTAAACGGCGCCACGCGTCTTCGGGCGCGTAGTGTCCCGCTCTCGACATCAGGACGTTCTGGTAGTAGCTGGCGAAGCCCTCCGAAATCCACCGATGGCGTTGCTTAAGAAGCGGCAGCATCAAGTGACTGAACTCGTGCGTTGCGGTCCAATCGGCATAGAAATCCTCGATTGGCCGCTGCGCATTGATGAATAATTCTACGGTCTCGGTGCGGCGGCGGGTTACTCGGCCATAGAGCACCGGTGAGTTGCTGGTCCAGGAGCCTATTCTGCTGGGTATGACAACGATTCGCGGTGCGGGATTTGGAAAACGGCCGTACGCCAGATTGACGTTATTTGCGGCGGAACGAATCCACGCGATAAGTTCCTCGGCCTTTTCCGCGTTGATCGGCTGTCTGATCTCGATGGACAGGTTTGCACCGGCCACCTGCTGGTCAGCGTGAATAGTGGCGCTGTTGGAGGCGACGAGTGAAATCGCGAGCAACGGTCCGATAATCATCATCTGACTATGGACCTTATTGTTGCCCGCGAGTTTCGTTTCTTCTCTAGTTAGCTCGCTTCGAGCTGATAATGATCCATCAAAATTTGCGCGACCTCCGGTCGGGAAAATTCCGGTGGCGGGGCGATTCCGTTGCCAAGCATCTCGCGCACCTTGGTGCCCGACAGGAAGACGTAGTCCTCAGGCGTGTGGTCGGCGACTTCGCGCATCATCACGACCTTGTTCAGTTTCTTTGACCAGGCGGTATGATCTGCGCTGAATATCTCGATTTCCAACGCACCCTCCGGAACGTCATCGAAAATCGCCTGAGCATCGAACGGCCCGTAGAAATCTCCCACGCCCGCGTGATCGCGCCCGACGATCAAATGAGTCGCGCCCATGTTTTGACGGAAGACCGCGTGCAAAACCGCTTCTCGCGGTCCGGCGTACAGCATGTCGAAACCGTAACCTGAAACCAGAACGCTGTTCTTTGGGAAATACACATCGACCATCTTGCGGATGCAGGCATCGCGCACCGTCGCCGGTATATCGCCGGCTTTGAGTTTACCAAGTAGCATATGAATCGCGATGCCGTCTGCGTCGAGGCGTTCCATCGCCATGCGGCACAGTTCTTCGTGAGCCAGATGCATCGGGTTGCGAGTCTGAAAAGCGACCACCTTTTGCCAACCGCGGGCAGCAATATCCTCGCGAATTTCGACAGCGGTCTGGAACGTTCCACGAAATTCCTCTGCGAAGTAACTCAGGTTCAGTACCTGGATAGGGCCGGAGACACAATAATTTCCCTGTGCCTGAAAGACGGCTACACCCGGGTGCGAAGAATCCAGAGTGCCGTAGACTTGCTCGGTCATGGTGTTCTTTTGCTCGGCCGTAATCGCTTCGATAGCCTCGACGTCCATGATTGCTATAACCGGTTCTCCCTCGACGTTCGGGTCTCGTAGTGCGATACGGCGCGCGCCTTCTATCGCGCTGATGTCATCCGTCAGATTCAGTACTGGCACAGGCCAGAACAATCCGTCAACGGTGTGCATTTTCTCCGCTACGCTGAGCGCGTCGGCGAGGTTCATGTAACCGGACAACGGTGTGAAATATCCGCCGCCCAGCATGACCGCATTGGCAGCCGCGGCAGAACTCAGCAACAGAGAGGGCAGGGTAGCGGCTTCGGCCGTGAGTCGTTCGATTTCGTGTGCGTCGCTTGGCAACAGCGGGTTAAGGGCGTCGGCCCCATGTGGCTTGATCAAGACGTTCTCCTACTGTGATGCTGCGTTGGTGTTGTCGGAAGCGCGTGTGAACTGCTGCTGCGAAATGAATCCGTGCTGTTGCAAATGATCGAGAACAATTTGTACTTCCTGCTCTACGGTCATTTCGTCGGTCTTCAAGTGAATCTCGGGATTCGTCGGCGCTTCGTACGGGTCGTCGATACCGGTGAAGTTCTTGATCTCGCCGGCACGAGCTTTTTTGTACAATCCCTTAGGGTCGCGTTTCTCAGCTTCGGCCAGCGAGCAATCGACGAAGACCTCAATGAATTCGAGCCCGGCCTGCTCATGCAAATGTCGAACCTCATCACGGTCCGCTTTGTACGGGCTGATGAAACTCGACAGGGAGATAACACCGGCATCGCCGAAGAGTTTTGCGACCTCGCCGATACGGCGGATATTCTCGGTGCGGTCCTGCTCCGAGAAACCGAGATTCTTGTTGATACCGAGGCGAACGTTGTCGCCGTCAAGTCGATAGGAGAGCTTGCCCAGGTCATACAGCGCGCGTTCCAGTGCGACAGCGATAGTGCTCTTGCCGCTGCCTGAGAGTCCGGTAAACCAGATCGTTGCGGCGCGTTGGCGAAGAATGGTGAAGCGGTCTTCGCGAGAAACTTCGCCGTCGTGCCATGTTACGTTGGTTGCTTTTTGGTCAGTCACGTTAATTTCCTAGTGAGTAGTATTGGTTTATTTGGTGAAACCGTTGGTAAGAAGGTCAGTACAGTTTCGAATTATTTTGAACAGGTCGAGGTCAGCGTCGCGTACGATCAAGTCGCCCCAGGCATTGCACATACCGATCACGGCTTGCGCAGCGAAATGACAGTCGATTGATTCGCGTACTGCACCACTGATTTTTCCAGCCTCAAATATCCCTTCTAACTGCTGTCGGTAGGTGCTGCCGAGTTCTTTGAGGCGACTGCGCTTGGCTTCCGGCAAGTAGAGTCGCTCATCGTTGTAAACTTTCAGTGCTTCGTTTTTCTCCCGATAACTGCTGAGGTGCGAGGTTACGGTTGCTGTCAATTTGGCTTCGAATGTCTGATCGCCGCTGGCAATAGTTTCCATATGTTCGACATAGTCGTGGATGCCGAAAAGGCAGACCTCGCCGAGCGCTTCCTCTTTCGACTTGAAGTAGTAATAGAGACTGCCCTGCTTGATGCCCATGCGCTCAGCAATGTCTTTGGTGCAGGCGCCGTGAAAGCCTTTTTCCGCGAACACCGCAGCGGCGGCGCGGATTGCCGCCTGCCGTTGTCGAGTGTATTTTTCTGCGACGCTACTTTGCATGCGGCGAAATTCTATAGACTTATAGAAAATATGGCAACTTATTAATTTAATCTATAAATAACAGTTAGTTATTAGTATACATAATCTATAGATCGGTAGAAGTCGAGGTCTTGGAGTCGGTTTTCCTGAGCCGTGCGCTTGCATCACCGTCGCACAGTCACTCACTCGCAACCACATCCTCCGACCTATCGCAGGCAAATTCCACGAACGTTGTCGCCGAGTGTGATGCGAAAAGGCTTCAGCGGGTGTTACTCCTCCTCTTTTTTGACTTCGGGTTATCCTAGGCAAGCACAAGGTTGGTCATCGAGGTAATCATGCAAGTTTTTATTGCTGCGGTATCCGTGGCACTTATCGTATCGTTTCTGTGTTCGATATTTGAATCGGTTCTGCTGTCCATCAATCACGCTCAGGTCGAGTCCCTGGCTCAACAGGGCAAGCGTTCCGGGCGGATTCTCAAACAGTTCAAGCGGCGAATCGATATGCCAATCGCTGCTATTCTCATCGTCAATACCGTTGCGCATACGATCGGGGCCACGGTTGCCGGCGCGTCCTATGAGGAAGCTTTCAACGCGGAAACACTGTGGATTTTCACGATCCTGTTTACAACTGCTGTCCTGTTGTTTACAGAAATCATCCCGAAGACTCTCGGCGTTACGCACGCGGCGAAGTTGGCCACGCCCGTCGCCTATGGCATTCATGCGCTGACCGTCGTTTTGCGGCCGATTGTGTTGCTGAGTGAGCGCTTTTCCCGATCGCTGCGTGGTGGGAAGGACGCGCCCGTAACCTCCATTGAAGAGATACGGGTGCTGGCCGCGCTTGGACTGACCGAGGGAGTGATTGGCGTACAAACCGAAGAAATCATCGCCGGGGCGGCGAGACTGCGCGAGCTGCGTGCATCGGACGTAATGTTGCCGCGAAAGCAAATCGTCTTTCTGTCCGCAACCGGCACCCGGCAGCAAGTACTGAACGTACTGAAACAATCCTTGCACAGCCGTTTCCCGTTCTCTACAACCGATCAGGTCGATCACATTTCCGGCGTCGTACTTGCCAAGGAGTTACTCCTGCAATTGCAGGAAAGTGCCGATGAGACCATTGACTGGTCACGTCTGGTCCACGAACCTATCGTCGTTCCGGAAGCAGCGTCGCTCAATTCTCTGTTACGAACCTTCAAGGAGGCCCGACGGCACATGGCGGTCGTGGTCGACGAATACGGAGATATCCAGGGGATTGTTACGTTTGAGGACGTACTTGAGGAAATCGTCGGTGACATCGTCGACGAAAGTGATCAGCCGACGGAAAATCTGTGGCCCCAGGAAGACGGTTCCTTCCATGCGCTCGATACCATCGAACTTCGCGACCTGTGCCGGCAACTGGGGATTAAAGTACCGCCCGGCACGACGCTCAGCAGACTGGGCGGTGTGGTCACAGAGCTGCTCGGGCGGATTCCGGTAACAGGGGACACGGTGGAATGGAACGGTTGCCAGATTGAGGTGCTGTCGGCAAACCAGTCGAGCGCGGAGCTGATTTCAATCCGGAGGAAAACCTGATCGAGCGGGTAAGCGCCGAACAAGGACAAAGAGCCAGAGCACCCGGCGTTGAGCCTAAGGACGTGATGCTGTCAGTATGAAGTCCGCTTGCGCCCAGACCTTATCGAACCGGGCCTGAATTTCTGACGCGTCCTTGCCCTGAGTCCGCAATGACTGGAGTAATCCGAAAAGAGACCAGCCATTGCGTGGGTATTGTTCCAGATCAGCGCGGTAAACTGCTTCAGCACCGGCTGCCTCGCCAGCGGCGAGCAGTGCTTTGCCAAGGCTGTGTCGCGTTGGGTAGTACCAGAATGGCGGTTCCGTGTAGGGCAACTCATCCTGAGTATCGACGGCGACTCCGAAGTGAGCAATCGCATCGTCATGGCGTTGCTCTGCCATGGCGATTTCGCCCAGAATGAGCGCGTCTGCGATGGTTAGTAACATCGTAGCCGGGTAATAGATGGAATCGAGGAAAACGACATCCGTTTCCTCACGCAGCGGGCCAAATTTCTCATGCTCTGCTCTTGCCGCATCGATATCGCCCGTCTGTGCGAAGGCCGTAGCGCGCACGTAGTGCCAGATTGCATTCGAATATTCGAGGTCTGCCGGAGGTTGCGGCTCCGCAAGTACCTCGTCCCAACGGCCAAACTGGGTCAGAGCAAGCATCGGGATCGTGTTGAAAAATTCGACGCCGGGAAACTCCTCAATCATCTCCATGCGAACATTGGCTGCGACTTTTCTCGCAGCCTCAATAGACACTGCGCTGCGACCTTCCATACTGGATGCTGCCCACAGGAAATGGATGTTGTGCGGATAATAGGCGGCCGGATAAAAACCCTGCGCGTTGCATGCCGCAATGTACGCCTCATCGACCGCTGCTGCCTTGACGTTTGCCGCCGACGCATCTGCATAACGACCGACGCGCCAGTATATGTGCGATGGCATGTGAACAAGGTGTCCGGCGCCCGGCACCAGGTCAGCCAGCATGTCGGCCGGACCTTCGGCTCGTTCGGGTTGTGACGAGGCTTCTACCGCATGGATATAGAGATGAATGGCAAGCGGGTGTTCGGGTGATCGAGCGAGTACCGTTTCCAGCGCATCGACGACCTCGACAGTCAGTGGTCGCGGGCTGTCGGGATCCAGCCAATAGTCCCACGGCATCGTATTCATCAGCGATTCGGCGAACAGGGCTGCCGCGTCGTCGTCGGCCGGGTACTTTTGGTGGAGGCTACGCATCGCGTCGCCGTAGGCTGCATCCAGTGGTGCGCGAGGTGTCGACAGGTCGCCGTTATAACGGGTTGCCAGAGCATCAATGTAGTCGCGCTCGGTTTCGCTCACTTGATCCCGCAACGCGACGGCTTTTTGAATTGCGGCGTACGCGCTGCTTCGCTCAGCGTCGCTCATGATGACCTTGCCGTCGCTGGTCACATTGATGTTCGGACCCAGTGCTAAGGCCTCACCCCAGTAGCACATTGCACAATCCGGATCGAGAGTTTGAGCGGCTCTGAAAGAGCGGGCAGATTCTGCGTGGTTGAACGCAAAATCGATAATCATGCCCTGATTAAAATAGCGCTGTGCGTCAGGGTTGCTGGTTGTAATTTCATGCTGGTGATTGCCCATGCCATCGAACAGGGGTGCGCCTGCTCGTACGGCCAGTTCGTTTCTTGCGGCAGTTTCATCCGCCGCAGTTTTTTCAGAACCTGCGGATGAGGCGATTGTTTCGTTGCTCGAACAGCTGGCCAACGTCAGTGAGAGAGGCAGCAATGCAATTGCAAGAATACGAGATAACTTCATTGGGAGTTCCCGCCGGTCGATGCCGACTTTTTGTTTTATTGCGGTGAGTATAGAGCTATTTGAGTTCGAACATATATAAAAAAGAAACCACAATCGGTACAAAAACAGTACAGAATAGTTAATAATAACTCACTGATTTAAAAGTAGAATATGGTCAAGAAGGGTGAAATGAAAATGTGCTCGCGAATAGCCGTCGCCCCGATGATGGATTGGACGGATCGTTATTGCCGCTATTTCATGCGTTTGCTGAGCCCTTCGGCGTTGCTGTACACGGAGATGGTGACTGCGGCGGCGATTCACCACGGTGATGTCGATCGTTTGCTACGGTTCGACCCGGCGGAGCACCCGATTGCATTACAGATGGGGGGGAGCGATCCGGAGTGGATGGCGAGCGCCACGCGGCAGGCCGCGGCTTACGGTTACGACGAATTCAATATCAACGTCGGTTGCCCGAGCGATAAAGTGCAGAGTGGGCAGTTCGGTGCCTGTCTTATGGCCAGGCCAGACATCGTTGTGGAATGTTACCGTGCGATGCTGGGTGAAACGGACATTCCGATCACGGTAAAGACTCGCATCGGAATCGACGATAAAGACAGCTACGAGTTTCTCGCGGACTTTGTCGAGCGCATTGCAGAAGCGGGCTGCCGCAAGTTCGTCGTGCACGCGCGTGTAGCGATTCTCGATGGTTTGAGCCCGAAGCAAAATCGCACGGTTCCGCCGCTGAACTACGAGCGAGTGTATCGTTTGAAGCGCGAATTTCCGGAACTTGAAATCGTGATCAATGGCGGTTTGGTAAACGGTGAGCAGATTGATGATGTCTTGCAGCGCGTCGACGGGGCGATGATCGGTCGGCAGGCCTATCATCAGCCTTACTTCCTGGCTGAGCTTGAGCATCGCTCCTGTCCGGAGGTGAAGCTGCCTGCTCGGCAGGAGATCGTCGAGAAAATGCTGCCGTATGTCGAGCAGGTGCTCTGTGAGGGTATACCGCTGCACTGTATTACCCGACACATGCTTGGTCTCTACTCGGGGCAGCCCGGTGCTCGTTCGTGGCGTCGAGCGATCAGCGAGAATGCGCACCGCCAGGGAGCCGGAACGGAAGTGTTGATCAATGCACTAAATGCTGTGCCAATTGCCGCGTAGACCGCTACAATACATAACCTTACGTCAACGATGACCGGACAGGATTTCAGGCCCCAAAATGAGCGCAAGAACGGCGAATACGCAACAAACGATGGCCGAAACGGCCGATATTCACGAACTTTATGAATTGGCTGTACAGAACGTCGAGAACGAGGTCGAATTTCTGCAGACGACCTTTAAATTTCTAACGGGTCGCACCGGGTATTTGTTCCGTGAGGATTTCTGCGGCACCGCGAGCGCATCCTGTCAATGGGTACGGCAAGGAAAGGAGTTTCAGGCGATCGGCGTGGACATCGAACCGTCGGTGCTGGAGTGGGGGCGAAGAAACCGCGTCAGCAAATTGAGTACTGAAGACCAGGCACGTGTCAGTTTGATCGAGTCCGACGTAATGACTGTCGAGACGCCAAAAGTCGATTTACTCGCGGCGTTCAACTTCAGCTACTTCATATTCGATACGCGTGATAGCCTGCGAGCGTATTTCCGGTGCGCATTTGACGCGATAAAGGACGACGGCGTGTTTTTCTGCGACATGTTTGGTGGCCCGGAAGCCCAGGAAGAGACCAAGGAAAAGACCAAGCACAAGAAGCACGGGTTTTCCTACATCTGGCACCAGGCCGCATTTCATCCCGTCACCCATTTTATTCGTTGCCACATTCACTTTAAGTTCAAGGATGGGTCAAAGATCAAAAAGGCTTTCACCTACGAATGGCGCTTGTGGTCTGCGCCCGAATTGTGTGAGTTGCTGGTTGAGGCCGGGTTTCGAAAGGCGACGGTCTACTGGGAAGGCGAAGACGAGGATGGCGATGGAAATGGTGAATTTACGCCGGATCGAGAAGGTGTGGCAGATCTGGCCTGGATCGCGTACATCGTCGCCGAAAAATAGTATAATTATTAATCGCTTGGCGCGTTAAGTTATGGGCCGTTGTTAGTATGGCAAAGGATCTTGAAGTAGCAATCGTATTTGCTGACGTTGTCGGCAGTACACAGCTGTACGACAAGTTCGGCGATACCAAGGCCAGCGAGACCGTAGCGGCTTGCCTCGACATCATGAAAGACGCGACCTACCAGTTCAACGGGACCGTTATCAAGACCATCGGTGACGAGGTGATGTCAACTTTCGAGTCGGTGGACGAGGCCATGGGTGCCTCAGTGATGATGCAGACGCGTATTTCTGCCGTCGGCAAGAAAAATGACGGGATACCGGTAGCGATTCGCATCGGTTGCCACTATGGTCCGGTGGTGCAGGAGCAAAATGATATTTTCGGTGCCGCGGTCCATACGGCGAACCGGATGACGTCTCAAGCGAAAGCTAAACAGATCGTCTTTTCCGGGCAAACAGTGGAACAAATGAGCCCGGAACTTCGCAATCAGTCGCGGCAAATCGATGTCGCTACGGTTCGCGGGCGTCTCGATGAAGTCGCTTTGTTCGAGCTCGTGTGGCAGCCGGAAGAGGCGACCAGCATGCTGCCCACAATCGAGTGGGAAAACAAAGGTCGCAAGGCGTCGAAACTATTATTGAATTTCCGAGACGCGACAATCGAGGTATCCGATCAGCGCAAGAGCGTTAATCTGGGCCGCGCGGACGACAATGATGTCGTTATCAAGGGTAATCTGATATCGCGGATTCACGCCAAGATCGAGATGCGGCGTGGCAAGTTTTTGCTCATCGATCAAAGTACCAACGGCACGTTCATTCAGAACGTGCAGGGCAGCGAAATGCTGGTTCGCCGGGATTCCACCGAACTCGGCGCAGAAGGCACGATTGGCCTGGGCCGCGCCGAGGAACCCGGCTCGCCCCTGGCCGTTTATTTCAAGATGATCGAGTAGCCAGTTCGGCAGCGATGCTTTCTTGCTGTTGACGTAGTGCGTCCGGAAGACGCTCACCAAAGCTTTCGAGGTATTGGCCCACCGATTTCAGTTCCGCGTGCCACTGGCCACAATCGATGGACGTTAGCGCCTGCAGGGCATCGGCGCTGATGTTGAGGCCGGTAGTATCGATGTCCTCAGCATTCGGCAGGAAGCCGATCGGCGTCTCGTTCGCGCCAACGCGATTCTCGCAGCGTGCGATGATCCAGCGCAATACGCGCAGGTTTTCACCGAAGCCCGGCCACAGGAAGTCGCCGTCAGAGCTTTGGCGAAACCAGTTGACGTGGAATATTTTCGGGAGATTCTCCGAGCGCTCAGCGAAGGACAGCCAGTGCGCCCAGTAGTCTGCGAAGTTGTAGCCGCAAAACGGCTTCATAGCCATGGGATCGCGGCGTACTACACCGACTTCGCCAACATTTGCTGCTGTCGTTTCCGAGGCGACTCCCGCGCCGACGAGCACGCCGTGTTGCCAGCTCTTCGCCTCATAAACCAGCGGTGCCAGTTCCTTGCGCCGCCCGCCGAAGACAATCGCCGAGATCGGTACGCCCGCTGGCGCTTCGGCAAGCGATGAGTAGCAGGGATTATTGCTCGCGGCAACAGTAAAGCGGGAGTTCGGATGTGCGGCCTTGCCATTTGCACTGTCGAATACACGCCCTTGCCAGTCGGTGGTCGGCGTTCCGTCCAGTTTGCCTTCCCACCAGGGTTCGTTATCTTCGGTCGTCGCGACGTTCGTAAAAATAGTGTCGTGCATGATCATCTCATACGCGTTTTTGTTGGTGTTCTCGTTAGTACCGGGGACGACTCCGAAGTAGCCGGACTCGGGGTTGATGGCACGTAGCTGGTCGTCATCGTCAAGGTGCAGCCAGGCAATGTCGTCGCCGAGTGTCCAGATTTTCCAGCCTGGCAGCGACTCCGGTGGAATCAACATCGCGAGGTTGGTTTTGCCGCATGCAGACGGGAATGCGCACGCGAGGTAGTGCGTTTCACCTTCCGGGCTTTCGAGTCCGACAATCAACATGTGTTCGGCCAACCAGCCTTCCCGACGTGCCTGATAGCTGGCGATGCGCAGGGCGTGACATTTCTTGCCGAGCAATGCGTTGCCGCCGTAGCCTGAACCGATGCTCTTGATCGTCAGTTCGTGCGGAAAGTGCATGATAAAGCGCCGCTCGGGGTCCAGATCACCGGTGGAATGAAGACCTTTGACGAATGAACCGTCCTCTTCAATGCGTTCCAGAGCCTTACTGCCCATCCTTGTCATTAGTTTCATGTTCACAACAACATAGGCACTGTCGGTGATCTCGACACCGCAGCGAGAATAGGGCGAGTCAATCGGACCCATGCAATAAGGGACCACGTACAGCGTTCGGCCCTGCATGCAGCCATCGAACAGAGCATCAATTTTTTTGTGCCCGAGTTCTGGCTTCATCCAGTGATTGTTGGGTCCGGCATCTGCCTCCTCGTCGGTGCAAACGAATGTCAGGTGCTCAACGCGTGCGACATCGCTGGGATCTGAGCGGTGCAGGTAGCAGTTTGGGTAACGCGCTTCGTTCAGGGTAGTGAGTGTGCCGTCGGAGAGCATTTTCTCGATCATTTCCTGATATTCGGCGTCGCTGCCTGTGCACCAGCGAATCGCGTCCGGCCGGGTATGGCTCGCAACCTGGTCCACCCAGGATTGCAGCGCGGAGAGTGTCGTCATTGAAGGTGTCTCGTTGAGTGATCATGGCCAGGAGGTTAGTTTCCTCCGTAACAGGTGGCGCATTATAACGATCTAGCGCCAATTTGCATTACGCAGGGGCGCTCAAAGACGGTTTTATTGCTCTGGAATAGTTGCCCTGGCGGTGAAACGGCGGTCCAGTCAGCCGCTACTCACAAAATTCCGGCACACCGTTGACCAGCGCGGACTCGAAACTTCGGACAGTGTCGAATTCCCGGGTCATTTCGCCGACAGTATCGTCTATCCTGAAGTGCCATTCGACGATATCCACTCGATCACATTGCCCGGTTCCCTGGTTAACGACGAGGGCGAGCAGCAGAGTGTGGCCAAGTCCCGGGTTGTCGGTGGCACCGTAGCTGGCCACTACCACTTTGCGGGACACATTAAAGAAACGGAATTGCCACAGGTATTCGACGAACTCCCGCAAGGTATCGGCGCTCAATGGCGTAACCGCGAGGCGCCCCGAGTAACCGTCCAGCAGGTTGCGATCGACACCGGTGCGATTCGCGTAGTTACATTTGAAGACGCGAGCGTAGCCCGGCGACGTCGGATTGCTGACGTTGCCGATGTCCCCGGTGTATTCGAGTTCGCGGACGAATTCGAAGTAGCGATCGTTCTCGATAGAGTTGACGTAGTATCCGTTCACCGTGCGGGAGGCGTTGTCTGCGGCTTCCCACGTCTGCGCGATCGTCAGGTCATTCGTACACAGTTCGTAGGATTTCGACTCATCGAGCACGTGGTGGAGAGAGTAGCTGCGAGTTGTGGTTTCGACCCTTTCGTCGAGGAAAAATCCATCGGGGATGCTGTAGTCGGGATCGTACACCTTGCCAAGAATTTCAAGATTGCCGGGAATATTTGATTTCGCCGCGGACTGACCGGTGTTCTGCGAAATTTCCTCGGTCGCAGCCCCTGAGCCACCGCAGGCTGCTGCGATAACGAGGATGGGAAACAGCAAGAGGGCAGAGGATTTCATTCTGATCAGACCCTGCCCCTGTGGCCGCGTTCTCTGCAAGCAGATCCGCGACGCATGTATCAGGACAGGTTTCCGCCTTAAGCGGCGGCGACGCCCTTACGCCAGATCGACAATTCTTCCGGTGCCTGTACGCCCATTTTCACACGGTTGTTATTGGACGAAAAAATCGTTATTTCGATAGGTCCGTTCTGAAACAAATCGCCCAGCGTCATGGACGGATCGATGTTATCTCCTGGCCTGATCAGAATAGATTCTGCGTCGCGTCGGCTCACAATCAACATAGCTTAGTATCCTTGCTTCACTACTTCGGTCAGGCTTGTGCGAGGGACCGATGGCCGAAGCCATCCGATTCTTCGCCGTGTCGGCCATAGGTATCGGCACCGGGGCTCACGCCGCGGAGCACGGAAAGACTGGCTTCAAATTGTTGCTGTCGAACCCGAATGATCGCGCCGTTAGTTATGTTTTGGGCACGACTCTCTGCGGCGATCACCATCAGGTGCTCCCAGCGGTTCTTGATAAGTTCGCTGTCGTCGCACCAGGCGATGAGTTGCTCCATCTGCTCCGGCCCTGCTGCAAATCCACAGGTGGCGCAGAGTTGCATGCGTTCCTGATCCAGATGTTGCAGCTTTGAAACGCAGGCGCTCTTGGTTACTACTGCAACCTCGACACATGCCGGATCCTGTGACTCCAGTGCTTTGAACTCATCCTCAAGTGACTCTTTCAATCCCAGCGCCTGGTAGACCGTCTCATTGAGCAGGTCGATGAAGCGGGTTTTGGCTTCGGCTTGAGAAGGGGCAGGCATTGCTACTCGCCCAACGAGCGATCGAGGCGAATCATCGCGTCCGCGATGGCATCCGAGTCGATCTCGTAGTCGCCGCGTTCGATCGCGTTCGTGACTTCAGCGACACGTTCGGCATTTACAACCGGCAGCGATTCAAGTGTCTTGTCCAGTCGCGCCAGAAGCTTGGCGTCGCTGGTGAGATTGACGGTGTCACTCGTCGGTACGGGCGCCGCTGCCGATCGTTCCGGCTGAGACGGGCTCGGCGAGACCTTGTTGCTGTTCGTGGTCGCGTCAAGCTTATTGTTAATTTTGCCCAAAGTACCCTGATCCATTGGACCGATCCTGTTTGTCATAATGTATTAACCTCAACGATCATTGTTGCTAAACCTCGTATCGGCGGATTTCCGCGATACTTTAGGCTTGGCGTGAAAAAAGTGATTATCACTCGAGACCAGAACTTCAACGTGCTCTCGAGAACGGACAAAGCCTTCTACGATGCGTCCGGAATTGTTGTTCTTGACTCGAATTCTCTGGTTCAAAGCACCGTCCATCAAGGCGGTGCCGGACATCGTGATGTCGAAATCGCCTGCGCCGACCGTCAGTGTCACGCTCTGGCCGCGTCGTATTGCGATATCGGCTGCAATCATCGAGGGTGTGAGGGTCTTGCCGGCAATCAGCTGTGTTTTTAGCCGCTGTCCGACGACCTGCTGCACATCGCTTAGGTAGCCGCTGCGCAGGCGCGTTACGTCCCGCTGCTCCGATGCCAGGTCAGCAGCGGTCAATACCTGTCCTTTCATCATCGTCTGCCGGGCAACCAGCACATTAGCCGTGACGAAAACGTCCACGGGAACATAGACTTTCCACTGTTTCGTGCCGTTGCAGCGAACACCGACGATGGTCCGTGCTTTGATTTGTGTGCCACGGCGGATGAATGCCTGCAGCGGTTCATCGCAATAAGAGAGTCGGTGCCGCGGGTCCAGGTTGCCGGCCGCAACGGTGGTGTTGCCAGCGAACACGCCGGTTCGGCTGCGCAAGAAGGCCTCTGCGGTCGCCGAAATCTGAGCGACCGGTTGCCATTGCGGAGTTTCACCGCGACCGTTTGCTCCGTGTGGCAATAAAGTGGTCAGGACTATCGCTGCGATCAAGGTCAGCGGCTGTCGAGCGACGTAATTACGGCGCCGCAGCAGCGGAAGTGCCAATTTCCTGACGAAAATACAGCGTGTTGGTGGCGCTTGTGTCGGCATTGGGCCGTGCCCCTCGCGTTGCTATGCCCGGTAGCACGGTGTCTCTTGCTACCCGGCGAAAGAATCGGCCACAAACGGTTTTGTGGCATCCGCTGTAGTCGATGCAATTGCCATGCCAGCGTTCCCAAGGCCTGAATGCCCGGTGTCACGGTGATTGAGCGTAGCTGCAGGGGGTTGCCGGAAGAGCGGCAGCCGTTTGCCACCCGGGAATGGTTTTGTCGCATTTCCAGAATCCGCAGGCCTGCAACATTCTTCCACTGTATTTACCTGGCGGCGGTGTATCGCAAACTGGCACGGCAGTTGCATAGAACTGCTTCAGGAACAGTAATCCGCGAAAACGGATCAGGTAATTCAATAATGGACATACTCGGCTTATCGCAACACGAGCAGGCATTGAAATTTCGAGCACGTCGAAATCAGGTGCTGTCGTCGAATATTGCGAACGCAGATACGCCGAACTACAAGGCCCGCGACATCAATTTTGGCGAAGCGCTGAAATCGGCGCGGTCCGACTCAATCAGCATGACGCGAACCAGCGAATTGCATAAGAAGGCGTGGAGTCAGACGACGAATAACTCGCAGGCGCTCTACCGGGTTCCGCATCAGCCGACGCTCGATGGCAATACGGTTGAAATGGACGTAGAGCAAGCCGAGTTTGCCGAGAATGCCCTGCGATACCGGGCGAGCTTGTCGTTTCTTGACGGCAAAATTCGCGGCCTGCGCTACGCACTGAAAGGAGGTGACTAGTGTCGCTATTTAAAATATTCGATGTGGCCGGTAGTGCGATGAACGCGCAGTCGGTACGTATGAACGTGACCGCGAGCAACCTCGCGAATGCGGGCAGTGTCAGCGGCGATCCCGACAAAGTCTATCGTGCGAGGCAGCCGGTTTTTTCATCGTTCAGCGAGTCACTGGCCAACCAGACCGGTGTAGCAGGTGTGCGGCTGGACGGTGTGGTGGAAAGTTCGGTGCCGCTGCAGAAAATTTATCAACCCGACAACCCGGAGGCGGACGCGGACGGCAATGTTTACGCGACCAACGTAAAAACGGTCGAAGAGATGGTCAACATGATCTCGGCGTCGCGTTCCTACAAGAACAATATCGAAATGATCAATACCACCAAAGATCTGCTGTTGCAGACCCTTTCACTTGGACGATGAGAACCAAAGAGGCCACCTTATGCAACATATTGGAGCTACTGACGACTTTCGGTCCTTCGCGCCACCGCCGCAGCAGTCGTCGGGGGGGGACCTCGGTCAGCAAGACTTTCTGACGCTGATGATCACTCAGTTTCAGAATCAGGATCCGTTTGAACCGCTGGACAACGGTGAGTTTCTCGGTCAGCTGGCACAGTTCAGCACGGTCAGCGGTATCGAGTCTCTTAACAATTCCTTCGCCGGACTTTCCGGATCGATGCAGGACAATCAAGCGCTGCAGGCCGCCGGACTCGTCGGCCGTTCAGTACTGGCGGTGACGGATATCGGTTACCTCGGCGATACCGGCGTGCTCAAGGGTGGCTTGGAACTGGATTCCAGCGCGTCTGATGTGCAGATCGATATTGTTGACGAATCCGGAGCGCTGGTGCAGCGGCTGAGCCTGGGTCAGCAGCCTCCGGGTCTGGTGAGTTTCAGCTGGGACGGAATCGATTCCGAGGGTAACCGGGCGGATGACGGCCAGTATCAGATCAGCGCACGTGTGATTCGTGGTTCGAATATTGAAAGCGCTGCAACGGTCATCGAAGCGGAAATAGAAAGCGTCACATTGGGTCAGTTCGGCGGTGGAATGTCGCTGAACCTGGAGGGCGGCCAAAGTATGGCGCTCGGCCAGATCTATCAGATCATTGGATAACACCAGTATTTAGCCAGGAGTAAATACATGCCATTTGCAATAGCACTTAGCGGCCTGAACGCCGCCTCAGCCGATCTCGGCGTTACCGCGAACAACGTCGCGAACGTCAATACGACCGGTTTCAAAATGTCACGTGCGCAGTTTTCCGAAGTGTTCGCGGTTGGTACGCAGAGCGTTAGCTCAAGTGCGTCCGGCAGTGGCGTACGCCTCTCGTCGATCGCACAGCAGTTTACGCAGGGCAATATTGACTTCACTGACAACGCGCTGGATTTGGCGATCGGTGGCGAGGGGTTCTTCGTCGTTAGCGATAATGGCGCGCGCAGCTATACGCGGGCCGGAGCATTTGGTATCGACAACCAGGGCAATGTCGTGAATTCGCAGGGCGCCCGATTGCAGGCGTATCCCTACGCCGGCAACGGCTTGTTTAACACCGGCACACCTCAGGACTTACAACTGACGATCGGTGCGAATCCACCGCAGGCAACGACGCGTGCCAGCTTTGGTATCAACTTGCCGGCGAGCGCGCCGGTACCGGCGAATCCGGTATTTGATCCGACAGATCCCAGCAGCTTTAACCACACAACCTCGGTCACGGTGTACGACTCGCTCGGCGCAGCGCACACCGCGACCGTCTATTTTATCAAGGATGCCGCACCCAATACGTGGAATACACAAATCGAAATTGACGGAAGCACGGTTACGGGTGCGGCACCCGTTGTTTTCAATCCGGATGGCAGTCTGCTATCGCCGGCTGGCGGCCTGATGCCGCTGGGCGCATTTACGCCAAGTACCGGCGCGGATCCGATCACGTTGTCATTGGATTTTGCTTCTGCCACGCAGTTCGGTGAGAACTTTGGCGTGAACTCTCTGTCGCAGGACGGCTTTACGACTGGTCGACTGACCGGCGTCAGCGTTGATTCTGACGGAGTTGTGTTTGCCCGTTTCACAAACGGCCAGTCCACTTCGCTGGGGAAATTAGCGCTTGCCAATTTTGTGAACCCTCAAGGTTTGCAGCAACTGGGCGATACGACCTGGGGGGAGTCTTTCCAGTCCGGTGATGCGCTTCTCGGGGAGGCCGGTACTGCCTCGTTCGGCAATATTCAATCCGGTGCTCTTGAGGCGTCCAACGTCGACCTGACGGCACAACTGGTGCAAATGATAACGGCGCAGAGAAATTTTCAGGCTAATGCCCAGATGATATCCACCGCCGACACGATCACGCAGACCGTTATCAATATTCGATAACGCGGCAATAGGTGAGTACTGACAATGGACGAAATGATTTATCTCGCGATGACCGGCGCCCGGCAAACCGAATATGCGCAGACCGTCAACAGTAATAATCTTGCCAACGTCTCCACGACCGGATTCAGGGCAGATTTGCATTCGTTCAGTTCAGTGCCCGTCGACGGACCGGGCGTCGATTCGCGTATCAACGCCGTGGTCGAGTCCTACGGCAGCGATTTGTCGCAAGGCCCGATGAACAACACCGGTCGCGACCTCGATATAGCGGTTCGTGGCGAGGGCTTCATCGCCGTGCAGGCACCGGACGGTTCGGAAGCGTATACACGCGCCGGCGACCTGCGCGTTGAAGCTGGCGGTTTGCTGGCAACCGGTGCCGGTCACCTGGTGATCGGTGACGGCGGTCCGGTGGCGATACCGCCGAACAGCAGTTTGCTGATAGGCAGCGACGGTACGATTTCGGTGCAGCCGCTGGGGCAGGGACCTGCAACGCTGGCGATCGTCGACCGAATAAAACTGGTGCAACCCGGCATCGAAAACCTGCAAAAAGGCAAAGACGGACTGTTGCACATGAAGGACGGTAGCGTTGCCGACGCGGATGCCAGCGTGTCGCTGTTGTCGGGTTCCCTGGAGCAAAGCAACGTGAATGTTGCGAAGACGCTGGTCAATATGATCGAACTCGCGCGGCAGTACGAAATGCAGATAAACGTAATCAAAGCCTCGGAAGAAAACGCCGATGCAGCAGCAACAATGATGCGCGTGGGATAACCCGGCGCGGAAAAGGAGAAAACGATGAACCAAGGATTGTGGGTGGCAAAAACCGGACTTGAAGCGCAACAGACGCGCATGGCCGTGGTGTCCAACAACCTGGCCAACGTCAACACGACCGGATTCAAGCAGGACCGTGCCGTATTCGAGGACTTGCTGTATCAGAACATACGGCAATCGGGCGGGCAGAGCTCGCAGGATACCTTGTTGCCGTCCGGCATGAGTCTTGGCACCGGAGTACGAGTCGTCGCGACCGAAAAATTATTTACTCAAGGCAGCGTTATACAAACCGGTAACGCGATGGACGTTGCGATCAACGGCCGCGGATTTTTCCAGATATTGAAGCCGGACGGAGAAATTGCCTACACCCGAGACGGTACTTTTCAACTCAGCGCGCAGGGCCAGGTCGTTAATTCCAGCGGTTATGTTGTGCAGCCGGGTATCACTATTCCTGACGGTGCGCAAAGCATCACGATCGGCACCGACGGTGTTGTGTCGGTAAAACTTGCAGGTCAGCCAACGCCGACACAGGTGGGTTCGCTTGAAGTTGCCGACTTTATCAATCCGGTTGGACTGCAGGCCATCGGCGAGAACCTGTACATCGAAACCGCTGCCAGCGGGTCTGCGCAACCGGGGACTCCGGGTTTGAACGGGCTGGGCGCCATTAACCAGGGTGCCCTGGAAGGGTCGAACGTCAACGTTGTCTCGGAGCTCGTCAACATGATTGAGACGCAGCGCGCCTATGAGATGAACTCAAAGGCAATATCGACTGCTGATCAGATGATGCAGTACGTCAACAACAACCTATAACGAGAGCAGAGTATGAACCGATTATCGAAGACTGCAGTAGTACTCGTTGTAGCGACGCTGGTGCAGGCATGTGGCATGACGCGTGTCGCCGAACCGCCCCGAATGCCTGTATCTGTTAGTGCGCACGAGTATTCGCAGCCGGCCTCCGGAACCATTTACAACGCCGGGACGGACATGCGTCTGTTCGAGGATCGTAAGGCGAGTCGCGTTGGCGATATTCTGACCGTCGTTTTGGCAGAACAGACGAATGCATCGAAAAATTCGCAGACAACCACGGAAAAAGCGACGGAAGCTACGCTGGCAAATCCGACCGTGTTCGGAACGCCGCTTACTAACAACGGCGTGGCGCTGTTCGACGGTGCGTTGAGTGGTGGCAGTTCATTTGACGGCAAGGGTTCCAGCAGCCAGAGCAACAGTCTCGACGGTGACATTACCGTTACTGTCGTGGATCGCCTGAGGAACGGCAACCTCGTGATCAGCGGGGAGAAGTGGGTCACTCTGAACCAGGGTCGTGAATTTATTCGTCTCTCTGGAATCATCCGGCCAGAGGATATCGAGCCCAACAATACGCTGCTTTCGACGCGAATCGCGAACGCTCAGATTACCTACAGCAGCAAGGGAGTTCTTGCTGCAGCGAACAGGATGGGACTGATCGCGCGTTTCTTTAATTCGGTATTTCATCCGTACTAGACAAGGGAAGCTTCATGTATATGAAATGGAAAACTCGCATCGCACTTAAACGCCTGGTTCTTGTACTTTTGCTAGCGGGCACTTTTCTTGCAGACCAGGCATACGCCGACAGGGTGAAAGACCTTGCCAGCGTTGCCGGAGTACGAAGCAATCAGCTGGTCGGCTACGGACTTGTCGTCGGGTTGGACGGAACCGGAGATCAGACAACGCAGGCACCGTTTACCGTACAGGGCGTTGTCAACATGTTGACGCAGTTTGGTGTCACTGTGCCGACGGGCGTTCGAATGCAGCTAAAAAACGTCGCCGCAGTTACGATTCACGCAGAACTGCCGTCATTCGCAAAACCCGGGCAAAAAATCGACATTACAGTCGCATCTATCGGCAATGCGAAGAGTCTTCGCGGCGGCAGTCTTCTAATGGCACCGATGCGAGGTGCCGACGGAGAAGTTTACGCGCTGGCCCAGGGTAACCTGGTCGTCGGCGGCTTTGGTGCCTCAGGCAATGATGGCTCCAGTATTACCGTGAATATTCCGAGTGCCGGACGAATTCCAAACGGCGCGACGGTAGAGCGTGAGGTGCCCAATGATTTTCTGACTCGCGAGTCAATCGTTCTCAACCTCAACGTCCCGGATTTTACGACTTCGCATCGACTGGCGGAGCAAATCAATCAAACCATGGGTGCCGGTACAGCGCAATCACTCGACGCAGTGTCGGTCGCCGTTCGCGCACCGAAGGACAGCTCGCAGCGCACCGCCTTTGTATCGGCGTTGGAAAGCCTGGAAGTCGAACCGGGTGAAGCGCAGGCGCGGGTCATCGTCAACTCGCGGACCGGTACGGTGGTCATCGGCGCGAATGTTCGCGTTATGCCGGCGGCTGTTTCGCACGGTTCGCTGGTTGTAACGATCAGCGAGAGACCGTTCGTTAGTCAACCGCAGGCCGCGTTTGGCGGCACCGGAGAAACAGTCGCGCTTGCCGATTCGAGCGTGAGTATCGATCAGCAGGAAGCCCGTATGTTCCTGTTCGAGTCCGGCACCAGTCTTGACGAAATCGTACGGGCTGTGAATCGCGTCGGGGCTGCACCCGGAGATCTGGTCGCTATTCTCGAAGCACTAAAACAAGCCGGCGCACTGCGCGCCGAACTTGTGGTCATTTAGGCAATCGGCACCGATCATGACAGCAGTCGCTACTGATTTTACGCAATTCACAAGTTTGCGAAGAGCGGCCGGAGAGAACGATCCGGCGGCGTTGCGCGAGGTTGCGAATCAGTTCGAGGCGCTGTTTCTGGAGACTCTGTTAAAAAGCATGCGCGATGCATCGCTTGCCGACCCGTTGTTCGGTGACAGTGATCAGATGGACACGTATCAGGGAATGATGGATCAACAGCTAGCCGTCGAAATGGCGAGCGGCAAGGGCATCGGCTTCGCCGATCTGCTGGTGCGACAGCTCGGTGGTCCTGATGCCTCCAAGCTCACCCGACCGGACACAGCATTTCCGGCTGTCGCTGGCACAGCGCCGGCGGCGCACAAGTCGCCGACACCTGCCTGGTCCGACCCACAGGAATTTGCACGAGATATCTGGCCACACGCCCAGCGTACCGCGAAACAGCTCAATGTCGCACCGGAAGCGATCGTTGCTCAGGCTGCGCTCGAAACGGGCTGGGGCAAGCACGTCATGCCGGATAATAACGGTGCGACGAGTTTCAATCTGTTTGGCATCAAGAGCAGTTCCGGGTGGTCAGGCGATCAGGTGTCCCGCAATACGCTGGAGTTCGTAGACGGCGTGGCGGAGCAACAATTGGCCAGGTTCCGCTCTTATAGCGATGTCGCATCGGCGTTTTCCGACTACACCGAACTGCTTTCGTCGAACCCGCGATACCGCGGTGTTCGTGATCACGGCTCTGACGCAGTCGGCTTCGCGCGCGCGTTGCAGGACAGCGGCTATGCGACGGATCCGGATTATGCGCAGAAAATCAACAATGTCATTGAAGGCCCGACAATGCGTCGAGTCATGTCCGAACTCAAGGGTAGGTAAGCGAAATGGCGGGAATCCTGAATATCGGTTTGAGTGGTCTGCTCTCGTTTCAGCGCGCTATAGATATCACCGGCAACAATATAGCGAACGCGAACACGCCGGGTTACAGTCGCCAGGTTGCGAATTTTACGGCGCGGCCCGGTACGGGCACTGGTGCCGGTTACATCGGGTCCGGAACCCAGATAGCCTCCATAGAACGCATGTACGACGCGATGCAGGTCGAACAACTGCGGACAACGACGACCGGCTACGCGCGTTTCAATACGTTGAACAATTTGTCGAATCGTATCGACGTTTTTCTCGCCGACCCGGACACCGGCTTGAGTTCGGGCCTGCAGGACTACTTCAATTCAATGCAGGATATCGCAAACGACCCGTCGTCGATTCCGACGAGGCAGGCCGTGATCGGTCAGGCTCAGGGTTTGGCATCCCGTTTCCAGTCGCTCGATGATCGATTGTCCGAGCTCGACTCCGAAGTCAACAGTCGCTTGACACTGGCGGTTGACGACATCAATCGCCTGGCAGCTTCGATTGCGGCGCTTAACGACAAGATAGCGTTAAGCAATGGCAGTGGTAATTCACCGAACGACTTGCTGGACGAGCGTGACCGTCTGGTGTTGCAATTGTCGGCGCAGGTATCGGTGACGAACAGTATTCAGGACGACGGTACGATGAGTATTTTTATCGGTTCCGGGCAGTCGCTGGTGCTGGGCGGCAGTGCTCGTCAACTCGGTGCAAGCGGAACCGAGTTTGACCCGACAAGGATGACCGTTAGTTATCTCGGAGCGTCCGGCAACACGCCACTGGATACGTCGTCGACGGGCGGTAATCTGGGAGCCTTGCTTGAGTTTCGTTCCCGAATCCTCGACCCGGCGCGGCAATCGCTGGGTCAGACGGCGATTGCTTTCGCCTCCAGCATGAACCGCCAAAACGCCGCGGGAATGGATCTGCGCGGGAATCTGGGTACTGATTTGTTCAGCGTTGCTCCGCCGATCGTGCTGCCATCATCGAATAACACGGGCAGCGGTACCGCAACGGCGAGTATTGGCGATCTTGCAGCGTTGACCGGCGCGGATTACGTGCTGGAATTTGACGGCGCGGCGTACAGCCTGACCCGCAGCGATACCAATACGTCGATCGCACTGACCGGCACCGGCACGGTGGGTGACCCGTTGATCGGTGACGGTATCAATATCGTAGTCGGCGGGGCTCCCGCCGCCGGAGATCGGCTCTTGATTCGTTCGAGCTACGGTGCAGCGGGTTCGGTGCAGAGCGTCGTTACCGACCCGCAGGCGATCGCTCTGGCCGCTCCTACCCGCAGTTCGGCATCGTTCGCCAACACCGGCGACGCGACCGTTAGTGCCGCAAGCGTTGTCGACGCCGGCGATCCGGCTTTGCTGAGTAGTGCGCTGATCGAGTTCACCAGCCCGACAACGTACAGCATTAACGGGGCAGGCAGTTTTTCATACACGGACGGGTCTGCGATCATCATAAATGGAAGTTCCATTGCGATCAGCGGTACTCCGGCGGTCGGCGACCAGTTTAGTATCGAGGCGAACTACGGAGCTTCCGGTGACAATGCGAACGGCCTGTTGCTTGCCGGCGTTCAGTCTGCCGGGATTCTCGATGGCGGTTCGATTAGCATCAACGAAAACTACGGTCGGCTGGTGTCGGGTATCGGCTCGACAACCTATCAGATTCAGTCGAACCTGGATGCGCAGGGCGTTGTGCTGAAAAACGCAGAAGATGCAGTTTTGTCCACTTCTGCCGTTAACCTGGATGAGGAAGCCGCCAACCTGATCAGGTTCCAGCAGGCCTATCAGGCAGTCGCACAGGTCATCAGCATCGCAAACACTCTGTTTGACAGTTTGCTGAACGCCACCCGGAGGTAGTATGAGAGTTTCTACACGCGGCGCGTTTTTGCAGGGTCTCAGCATGATGCAGCAACTGCGGTCTGCCCTGGACTTTACTCAGCGCCAGGTTTCCAGCGGGCGGAGGATCCTGACGCCATCGGATGATCCGATCGGCGCATCACGCGCGTTGGAAATACGTGAGTCAATTGGGCGGCTTGAGCAGTTCGACCGGAATTCCGGTGTCGCGGTTAATCGACTGTCTCAGGAAGAATCTGCACTCAACTCCGTGAATAACGCGCTGCAGCGAGTGCGCGAGCTTTCCTTGCAAGCCAGCAATGCAACGCAAAGCAACGAGTCGCGGCAACTGATTGCAGTCGAGGTGCGTCAGCAACTCGACCAGTTGATTCAACTGGCGAATCAGACCGACGGTGACGGTGCTTTCCTGTTCTCCGGTAATCTGAGTGACACCCAGGCGGTCACCCGTATGGGTGCTACGTTCGCCTACAACGGCGATCAGGGCCAGCGCTACATTCAGATCGGAGAAGGGCGACAGCTTCCCGATGGCGACTCCGGCGCCGCCGTATTCTTCACGATACGTGATGGCAATGGCACCTTTTCGACCGCAGCCGGCGCGGCCAATACCGGAAGCGGTGTACTTGGGGCGGGCAGCGTCGTAGATCCCGGTGCCTGGGTACAGGACCAATACACGGTGCGTTTTATCGACCCGGATAACTACGAAATTCTGGATTCCTCTGCTGCCGTTATTGGTGTCGGGAGCTACCAGTCGGGAGACACGATCGCTTTCAACGGCATCCAGTTTTCTCTGACCGGTCAGCCACAAGCCGCGGACGAGTTTGTCGTTGCCCCCAGCCGCTTTCAGGATGTCTTTACGACGGTTGAGCGGATCGCGACGGCGATGGAACGAAGCGTTACTGACGACACCTCGAGAGCGGTTCTGAATAACAGTGTTAACTCGGGGTTGCTGAATCTCGACCAGGCCATTGGCAATATTCTGGATGTGCGTACGCAGGTGGGGTCAAGGCTTGCGGTCATAGAGCAGCAGGTTGACAACAACAGCGCCATCGCCATCTCGTATCAGGAGGCCCTCGGTAACATCGAAGATCTCGACTATTACGAAGCGCTTTCCCGCCTGAGCATCGAATCCACAACGCTAGAGGCCGCTCAACAATCGTTTATTCGAACGCAATCGCTGTCTTTGTTCAACTATTTCTAGCCCGCTGACTCTGTCGCACTCTAATACAGTGCGCAGTGTCACACTTTCCGAACCACGCGCTAAAGTTTGCGCGTTTGTCGCCGGTGCCCGGGCGGTCAATATTCCCGACAAGCGTATCCGATCCTAAAGGTCTGTGATGAACGGCCGATACCCCATTCGTACAGTGGTCTTGAATGGATTTCGCGGCCGAAAATAACTTCCGGCCGCATTGGCAGACCGGACTACTTGAGAACTTTAGGAGTTTTAAGATGGCACTTACGATTAATACCAACGTTGCTTCGCTTAATGCGCAACGTAATTTGAATCGTTCGCAAGGTTTGCTGAATCAGTCTTTGGAACGGCTGTCTACGGGCCTGCGAATTAATAGCGCAAAGGATGACGCGGCAGGGCTTGCGATTTCCGAGCGCTTCACTACACAGATCCGCGGCCTGAATCAGGCGGTTCGCAACGCAAGTGACGGTATCTCCCTCGCGCAGACTTCTGAAAGTGCGCTGGGTGAGGTGACGAATAACTTGCAGCGCATCCGTGAGTTGGCACTGCAGTCAGCTAACGCTACGAACTCCGCATCGGACCGAGCAGCGCTTGACGCAGAAGTGCAACAGCGTCTCGCGGAGATCGACCGAATTGCCTCTCAGACTTCGTTTAATGGTCAGAAGGTACTTGACGGTACGTTCGGCTCGGCGTCCTTCCAGGTCGGCGCGAATGTTGGTGAGACCATTTCCGTGAGTTTGGCGACCGGTGTTCGTATTGGACAGATCGGCCAGATCGCAACAGGAACCGGCCAGGTTACGACGAACGCACTGGCAGATGGCGGTCTGACAATCGCAGTCGGCAGCGGCGATGCGGTGTCAATTGGTGCTTCGGCGTCAGCCAGCGCGGCCGACAAGGCAGCTGCGATTAACGCTTCCAGCGTACCGGGACTTACGGCAACTGCGGAAAACGCGGTAACCGCCGCGTTCACGACGACGTCCTTCGTTGCACTCGACACCTACAGCCTTAATATCAACGGAACCGACATTTATGCGGCCTTTGATCTGAACGCAAACGGTGCAGGTCTGACCGGTGGTGATGTGGCAACGCAGATTAACCTGTTCGCTGCTCAAACGGGTGTTTCAGCCAGTTTCGACGCTGTAGGCGGCAACATCACGCTAACAACCACTGATGGTCGCGACATCGTTGCGACGGAGACTCTGGGTGGAGCAGCTACCGGTGGTGTCGACGATGCCGTTGCCGCTGCTGGCGGTATTACTACTTCGGGTCAGGTCACATTGACCGCTACCGAGAACATCACGATGACCGGCGCGTTCGCCGATATCGGTCTTGGTGCCGTAGTCAGTAAGGACGCAACCACGCTGTCCAGTGTGACGGTAACGAACGTCGACAATGCGAACGATGCAATATCACGCATTGACTCTGCGTTGACGACGATCAGCTCGCTGCGAAGCGAATTTGGTGCGATCCAGAACCGCTTCGAGTCTACGATCGTTAACCTGCAAACGGTTAGCGAAAACCTGGCGGCCTCACGAGGTCGAATTCAGGACGCGGACTTCGCAGCAGAAACAGCGGCATTGACGAAGGCACAGATTCTGCAACAGGCCGGCGTTGCCGTCTTGTCGCAGGCGAATGCTCAGCCTCAGCTCGCACTGAGTCTGCTGCAGTAAGTGGTTTGATTTAACCCAGTGGAAGGCGGCAGGGATTGCCGCCTTCCTTGGGGTTTTAGTAAGACAGGAGAGTTTGCGTGTCTGATAAGGACATAAATCAAGTCTCCGTGCTGACCGGTACTTTCTCGTTGCTCAAGCCCGCACCGGAAAGGACTCAGACCGGCAACACCAGGTCTGATTCCGGCAAGAAGCCGCCGCAATCGGAAGACGTGGACATGGAACGCCTTGCCAAAGAATTGAACATGGCAAACCAGTCGATTGGTCGTGACCTGCGGTTTAGGGTGGATACCGAAAGTGGGCGCGCAATCATTCAGGTTCTGGATCGTGAAACCGGAGAGATTGTTCGAGAAATTCCGCCGGAAGACGCCAAGACTTACGTTTCGGGTATGGGCGATGTGGCACTCAGACTGTACAACGGTCTGGCCTAGGCAGAAGTAATGGCCGCTGTATGGAATCTGGCACAGTTCTTGTAAGTCAAGACTTCTGTGACCCACATTAAACGCAATGAACGCAGATAGAGATTAAGCCATGGCAGCAGTTATTTCATCGGGAATTGGATCCGGCCTGGACATCGCTGGAATCGTACAGCAGCTAGTCGTTGCAGAAGGACAACCCGTGGAGTTCAGATTGGGACAGCAGGAATTTCGCGCACAGGCCAAACTCTCCGCGTTTGGCAGCCTGAAATCGGCACTGTCAACCTTGCGGGACAATCTTGAAACCATGCAGTCGCTCGACAAATTCCTGACGCGAAAAGCGATCTCCGGTAATGAAGCCGCTTTTTCCGTCAGTGCTGGAACCGATGCGTTGCCGGCAAGCTATTCGCTGGAAGTGGTGCAGTTGGCGCAGGCACAGAAACTTACCTCTGGTGCATTTGTTGACTCTGACACCGCCGTTGGCACGGGGACACTGACGGTCGCTGTTGGCGTCGTGACGATGGACCTTGCAATAACAGCGGAAAACAATTCACTCGCCGGTATTCGCGACGCCATCAATTCGGCGACAGACAATCCGGGTGTCTCGGCGACCATTGTCAATGCTGACAGCGGTAGCTATTTGATATTGACTACTGAAGACCCGGGCGCGGCGAATACTATTACGGTGACCCAGGCAGGCGGGGACGGCGGACTCAGCGCGCTGGAATACGATCCCGCAAACAGCCTGATGTCACTGACAGAATCCATCACCCCTCAGGACGCTTTGATTCGCATCGACGGCCTGGATGTAATGAGCGATTCAAATACGATCTCCGGTGCGATAGACGGTGTGACGATAACTCTGCTCGCAGATACCGGCGGATCGGCGGATGCCCTAACCGTGGAAAACGACCAGGGGGCGACGAAACAGCTGATCTCTCAATTCGTCAACAGTTACAACGAGCTGATTACGACCGTCGACACTCTGACCGCCTTTAATGCGGAGACTGAGTTTGGCGCGCCATTGCTCGGCGACTCAACGATACGCGGTATCCGTGATCAGATTCGTCGCGAAATGAGTACGGCGGTCGTGAGTATTGACGCCGGTTTCTCGATGCTGAGTGACGTTGGCATCGAACTGCAGTTAGACGGCAAGCTGTCGATTAACGATGAGCAGATGAGCAACGTTCTGGCGGAAGACTTCGTGCAATTTGGACAACTTTTCGCCACGACCGACGGGTTTGCCACCCGACTCTACAGTCTGGCAGACGGTTTTCTGGAGTCCGACGGCATCATCGAATCTCGAACACAGGGACTGACTGCGCAAATCGAAGGCATTGGCGATGATCGTGAGGCGCTCAATGATCGCCTGGCGTCGCTGGAGACACGTCTGTTGAGGCAGTTCAATGCCTTGGATTCTCTGTTAGCACAACTTTCCTCGACCAGTAATTTCTTAAGCCAGCAATTGAGTAATCTACCTGGCGTAAGTTTCTCCGCTGGCAAATAACCGAACAAGGACCGATGATGTTTACAATGAGTAGCAACGACGCTCTGGAGCAGTATCAAAAGATTGGTACCGGCAACAAGGTTGCCGAGTCGTCGCCACATAGCCTGATTCAATTGATGATGGAGCATGCGTTAAGCCGTATCAACTTCGCGCGCGGCCACATGGAACGTAATGAGGTTGCAAAGAAAGGCAAAGCGATCGGTGACGCGATCAGTGCGATCGGCGGCTTGGAAGTCAGCCTGAATCACAAGGCCAATAAAAAGATGTCAGATAACTTCAGCGCTCTCTACGCATATATGATGCGTCGCCTGCTGCAAGCGAATCTCGATGATGACCTGACGATTCTGGACGAAGTGGCCGGCTTGATGCGCGAGCTCAAGGAAGCATGGGATGCAATTGCGGATGATCCCGATGTCGTTGCCTTTGCACAGACAAAAGAGCACTAGCCCAGGCCAGTCAGGAGGACAGATCATGGTTGCAAGTCAAGCTACGATAGAAGCATGCCCCGGTGATATCGCAATGGACATTGTGGGGAGAATGGACGCACTGGCCGCGAACGATGAGTGGAGTCGTATCGAGCAGTTGGCGGCGCGGTTAAGAGGCGTGATTCTTGAGATACCGGAAAGCGAACGGCACGCGGTTGTGCATGCCGTTGTTCATTGCCTGGAACGGGTACAGACAAAGGCCCTGGTATCCCGAGGTGAGGTCACCGATAAACTGGCGGAGATTCGCCGTGGGCAGGTTGCTACGCGAGCCTACCGTCAACCCAGCGTCCGGGATAGCAACACCTCATTACGTTAAATAAACCTGTATTTGTGACGCCCATCACAAATACAGGCCTCTCGACGGTCTATGCTAAGCGCAGTTGAATGACTTAACATAAACCTTTCGAGGGTGGGCATGACAACGCAAGAGCGAACGTTGGGCAAGGTGCTGATACTGGATGCCGATGATCGGCGGGCCAGCGAAATTAGCCGCTGCTTGCGTTATCTCAATTACGACCCGGTCGTTACCGGCCAGGATTCGACACTCTCGGACCTGAGTAGCGACGAAAACATCGCTATTGTCGTTGGGGATATTGACGGCCGGCGCGAATTTGCGGACGCTGCGTGCGATTTCCACGCCTCTCATGACGACATACCGCTTATTTGCTTTCCCGAAGCGGTAGCAAGTCGACCTGAACTGGCCGACGGCCCGAACTGGACGCTTGACCTGCCGTTGCGACGTTCGCAATTGCTGCGACTGCTGCAGCGTGCTGCGCGTTACCACGGCCAGGATCGACGTCAGCGGCTAACCGGTAGTTCGAGTTCGATTCGCGGCGTTCGGGCGCTGATTGAGCAGGTTGCGGACTTCGATACAAATGTCTTGATTACAGGTCAGTCGGGTACCGGCAAGGAATTGGTTGCCCGGACCATTCACGAACTTTCGGATCGGGTAGACAAGCCGTTTGTACCGATTAACTGCGGTGCGATTCCTCCCGACTTGCTCGAGAGCGAGCTGTTCGGTCACGTGAAAGGCGCGTTCACCGGAGCGATTGCAGCACGCGTCGGGCGTTTTGAACTGGCCGAAGGCGGCACTTTGTTTTTGGACGAAATCGGCGAAATGAGCCTGCCGATGCAGGTGACGCTGTTGCGCGTACTGCAGGAACGCACTTTCGAGCGCGTGGGTAGCGGTAAAACCCAGAAGTGCGACGTTCGGATTGTCGCTGCAACGCACCGCGATCTACCAAAAGCGGTCAAGGAGGGCGATTTTCGCGGCGACTTGTTCTATCGCCTGAATGTTTTTCCGATCGAGATGCCGCCACTGTTCAAGCGGGTCTCGGATCTGCCGCAACTGCTCGATGAACTATTCGTTTCACACAACGGCGATCCCAAAGGCAGTCTGCGTTTGAGTTCGTCCGCTGTTCAGGTTCTCGCGCACTACCCCTGGCCGGGTAATATTCGCGAGCTCAGTAATCTTGTTGAACGGCTCGCCATCATGAAGCCCGAAGGGGTAATCGATGTCGCGGATTTGCCGCCAAAGTATCGTGACGTTCGAACGGATGTGATCGCCGAGACCAACTACGTCGCTGAAGCTGTGCGATGGACCCACGCGAACCTGAAAGAACACCTGCAACAGGTGGAGCAGGATCTTATCGGTCAGGCTATGCAGGCATCGGACGGCGTGGTTGCCAAGGCAGCCCGTTTGCTGAGCATGCAGCGTACAACGTTGGTGGAGAAGATCGGCAAGTACAACATAGCCGTCTGACCCGACCCGCGGTTCTCGACCACCGGGTTTTCATCCACAGTTCTCCTTCGCCACCCCCTCGGCGCGGCCACTTTTTCGCCGGATTTCTGCCGTCAAATACTGTGAACGTCAGTTAGTTGACACCCCGTAAAAATCGTAACCTATTGAAAAATAACAATAACATCTGTTGGCATGCAATTTGCAACCGCGGTAGTAGGTATTCACGAAAAGTGCGGGAGCACATCTTGGCGACGTCGTTACAAAATTCAGAACCGATGCAAGATGCGGGCAGGGTTTTCCGCCGTCAAAGCGGATTGCTCGGTGAGCCCTGCGGTGATCTACAGGCCACCGTCGATTCACTGGCTTGCCAATTGCAGTGCGAGCGATCAGCGCGCCGGCAGGTCGAGGGCGAAAAGCAGCAACTGGGACAGCGATTGTCCGAGTTCCGCCAACGCGATGCTCGTTTGGCGGTCGTTGGTGAAATGACGGCGGAGTTCGCTCATCAGGTTCGTACACCGCTGGCTTCTGCGATGCTGTATGCAGGCCAACTTGATACATCCAGTAGTCGTCAGGCCCGCATTGCCGGAAAAATACTGGCAGGCCTCGGCGATCTGAAACGGATGGTCAACGACATGCTGGGTTTCGCAACAGGCCCGCGGGCAGACCATGAGCAGGTAAACGTCCAGCAACTCCTGAACGAAGTATGCGACGGCATCGACGGACAGCTTTCGAGTTCGACAACATTGCGTGTCTCAGTGGTCGATACGGACCTGACGGTGGCAATCAACAGAAATGCGATCAAGGGAGCATTGCTGAACCTGGTAACCAACGCAGATCAGGCAGGTAGCCAGGGCACGAACATTCTAATCCACGGTCATCGCTTTGGCGAAAAGGTCCATCTTTGTGTGACCGATGACGGGCCGGGCATTCCGGTGGAGGTGCAGCCACGTCTCTTCGAGGCATTTTTCACGACTCGCCCGCAGGGAACGGGTCTCGGTCTTGCGGTCGTCAAGGCGGTAGTTGCTGCCCATGACGGTGACGTATCGGTGAATACCTCCGCTTTGGGAAGCAGCTTCGCCATTCAAATTCCGATCGCTGCGGGTGTCGGGTTGCAGCGATGACGAATTCTGCGATATTGATCGTCGAAGACGACGCGAACCTGCGCGAAGCCTTGTTCGATACGCTCGCAAGCGACGAGCAGCCAGTTCTTGTCGCGGACAACGGTGTCACCGCACTGGAAATAATTAACAGTTGCTCGGTTGGCCTGGTCGTCAGCGACTGGCAAATGGAGCCGATGGACGGTTTGACGTTACTGGAGAATATCCGTAAACACCACCCGGGCTTGCCAGCTGTATTGATGACAGCGCATGGCACGATCGAACAAGCCGTCGATGTTATGCGAAACGGCGCCTCGGACTATCTGGTCAAGCCGTTCGAGGCAAGCGAACTAAAGGCGCTCGCCGACAAGTACATCACACTACCGAACAATGGCGACTCGCCGATTGCCGCAGATGTGTCAACCATCGAGATGTTGCGGATAGCCGCGCGGGTCGCGAGCACCGACGTAACGGTCATGATCAGCGGCCCCAGCGGTTGTGGTAAAGAGGTTTTTGCAAAATACATTCACGCACAATCGCCGCGCAAGAATCAGCCCTTCGTGGCAATAAACTGCGCCGCGATACCGGAAAGCATGCTTGAGGCGGTGTTGTTCGGTTACGAAAAAGGTTCATTCACTGGCGCAGCCGGTGCACATGCCGGGAAATTCGAGCAGGCGGAAAGCGGCACCCTGCTGCTGGATGAGATTTCGGAAATGGATCTCGATTTGCAGGCAAAAATATTGCGTGTGATCCAGGAGAAAGAGGTCGAGCGTATCGGTGGGAGCAAGCTCATTCCGCTGGACGTTCGTGTTCTGGCCACAAGCAACCGCGATTTGCGTCAATACGTGGCGGACGGAAAGTTTAGAGAGGATCTCTATTTTCGGCTGAACGTATTTCCGCTGCATATTCCGCCGTTGAGCGAGCGTCGCGATGACATTCTGCCATTGGCAGAAATGGCGCTGCGCCGCTATGACGACAGAGTCCGAACGTTTTCCGAATGCGCGAAACAGGCGTTGCTGGCCTACGACTGGCCCGGCAATGTCCGAGAGCTCGAGAACCTGCTGCAACGATCATTGATCCTGCACAGCGGAGCAGAAATTGCGGTAAGCGATCTGGCGTTCGAGCCAGGCAGCGTGACTACGAGTACCGACACCGGGCTTGGCATCGGTCTTAGAAACCGAGAGTTCCAACTCATTCTTGATGCACTGAGCACGCACGACGGACGGCGTGCCGACACGGCAAAGGCGCTTGGTATCAGCACGCGTTCACTACGCTACAAGCTGGCGCGCATGCGTGCTGAAGGGCTTAGCGTACCGGGAGTGCCAGCATGAGTGCGGTGAATGAAATCAGCGCGACGCAGCTACTTAGCCAGATTCGTACACTTGGCAAGAACCTGCAACCGATACAACCCTTCGCAGAACCGCCAAAGACTCAGTTTAACGATTTGCTAAAAGCTTCGCTTAACGCAGTCAATGACGCACAACAGGATGCTATCCGTTTGAAGACAGGTTTCGAGAATGGCACGAGCAATGCGAGTCTTGTCGAGGTCATGGTTGCATCACAAAAAGCCAACCTGTCGTTTCGTGCGGTGACAGAGGTTCGTAACAAACTCATTTCTGCCTATCAGGACATCATGAATATGCCGGTGTAGGTTGTCGTAACGACGCTGGCGACTAAATCAAACCAAGGAACGTATAAGACGTCATGGAAAATGCAACCGTAATCGAATCGACCATCGCACCTTCAAGTCAGATTAATCTGTCGGGCGTGCTACGTATTCCCGCTGTTCGACAGGTGGTACTGCTGATTGGTGTTGCTGCCGCGGTCGCCGCCGGTTTTGCGGTCGTACTGTGGTCGCAGTCGCCCGGGTATGCGCCGTTGTACGCCGACCTTGGAACACAGGAAGCTGCACAAGTTGCGGAGGCGCTCAAAGCTGCCGAGATCGATTACAAACTGAGTGGCGACGGCGGTATTCTGGTGGCAAAGGTTCAGGTACACGATGCGCGGCTGCAACTGGCCTCGCAGGGGCTACCGCAAAGCGCATCGGCCGGTATGGACAGCATGCAGGAGCAATCCAGTTTCGGCGTGAGTCAGTTCATGGAGAGCGCGCGCTACCAACATGCCCTGGAGGCAGAGCTGGCACGAACTATCTCGTCTCTGGGTGCGGTACGCGAGGCCCGGGTTCATCTTGCGTTGCCAAAGCAAACGGCCTTTATTCGCGATAGCAAAAAGGCGAGTGCATCCGTTCTGCTGCATTTGTTTCGGGGCAGATTGCTGGAAGCCGACCAGGCATCCTCAATCGTTCACCTGGTCGCGTCCAGCGTTCCAAACTTGGTTGCGGCCGATGTGACGCTGATCGATCAGAACGGTCGTTTGCTGAGTTCTGCGGCGGATAAGCCGGAGGATGCCATCGCGGCGACTCAATTCAAGTTTTCACGACAGATTGAAGCGACTTACAAGCGTCGCATCGAAGACCTTCTTACCCCGCTTCTGGGCGCAGGTCGGGTGCGTGCCGAGGTGGTCGCGGACGTGGACTTTACCTACGTTGAGGAAACACGGGAATCTTTCGATCCGGCACGATCCGTGGTTCGTAGTGAGCAGATTAACGAAGAGAAAAGCAGCGTAGGCGGTATGCTCGCGAGTGGAATTCCAGGTGCGCTGAGCAATCAGCCGCCGGTAGAAGCAGCAGAGGCGTTGCAGCCGCAAGACCCACAGGGTGAGAGTTCTGTTGCCGAGGCGGAGCCGCAGAACTCGTCGCGCAGCAGCACGCGCAACTATGAGGTTGACAGAACTATCCGCCATACGCGGCCGCAGTACGGCGCGATCCGAAAACTGTCCGTGGCGGTCCTTATCGACGACTCTCCGATCAGTGAAGATTCCGATCAGTTGGCGGTCGGCGATGTTGAAATAGAGCGCTACACGGCCTTGGTCAAGGAAGCGATCGGTTTTAGCGAAGCGAGAGGAGACACAGTGGTAATGCTGAGTGAGGTGTTCCTGAGCGTTGCGCAAGTGGTTGAGGCCGAACCACCGGCTATTTGGGAAACGCCGCTGTTTCGTGACTCGATAAAGCAGGTGCTGGGCGCTGTTGTTGTTTTGGCTATAGCCTTTGGCATTGTTCGCCCGATGTTGCGTGGCGTTGTGTCGAGCGGTTCAGGTGTTTCGAGTATCTCCGGTGAGTACATCGCGCGCGGTGGAGAATACGCCGGTGGAGGTGGAACCCCGCAACTGGCCGGTGGTGCAGCGGCGATTGCGGCGCCGAGTTACGACGAGAAGGTCGCTGCTGCCAAGAACATCACCGGACATGACCCGGCCCGGGTTGCTCAGGTCGTCAAGAAATGGGTGACTGCGGATGAGTGATGCCGATGGAGATATGAACGGCACCGAACGTGCGGCATTGCTGCTGATGACCATCGGCGAAAGCGAAGCGGCTGAGGTACTGAAGTTCATGGGCGCCGACGAGGTGCAGAAGCTGGGCACGGCGATGGCGTCGCTAAAGAGTGTCAGTAGAAATGACGCAGACCGTGTTTTGGACATTTTCATTGTGGAAGTCGAAGAGCAGACCGCCTTCGGCGCCGACACCGAGGCCTATGTTCGAAAGTTGTTAGGCAACGCGTTCGGTTCTGCCAAGGCGAACGCGTTCATTGAGCGCATTGTCAGCGGCGATGATGCTCAGGGGCTCGAAGCACTGAAGTGGATGAGTTCCCGGGAAGTCGTCGACATCATTCAGGATGAACACCCGCAAATCGTGGCGATCGTACTGGCGTATCTGGACAGTGCTCAAGCTGCAGAGGTTGTAGAAAAACTTCCCGCGGAAATCCGTTCAGATATCGTTATGCGCGTTGCTCGTCTTACCGATATTCAACAAAGTGCTCTGGCGGAGATAGAGAGCCTGATCGCATCCAAGTCTACCAATGCCAGTCGAGGTGCCACTCGCAAGGTTGGCGGCGACAAAGTCGCGGCCAGCATAGTCAATTCCCTGAAAGCAGAGCAGGGAGAAGCCTTGCTTGAAGAAATCAAGGAACGCAACCCGGAGTTATCGCAACGTATTGAGGACATGATGTTTGTGTTCGATACGCTGTTGCAGGTTGACGATCGCGGTATTCAGGCGCTGCTGCGCGAAATATCGAATGAAGTGTTGTCGGTGGCACTCAAGGGCTGCGATCCGGAAATCAGTGACAAGATACTGGGCAACATGTCGAAACGCGCGGCGACTTTATTGCGTGAAGATATGGATGCCAAGGGTCCAATCAAGTTAAGCGATGTGGAGGAAGCGCAGAAAGAAATCCTCGACGTTGCTCGTCGCCTGGCAGATTCAGGCGATATCGATCTGGGGCAGGGTGGCGAGGAGTATGTCTGAGGAAGCCGCGGCCAAACAAGCGCAGCGTTGGGATGTACCCGCGATCGACGGTTCTGATGGTAAGGGCTATCTGACCGCCGGCCGACTCCAGGAATTGCAGAAAGACGCCTACGACGAAGCGTGGCAAAAAGGTCATGCCGAAGGCATGGTTGCGGGACAGCAAGCCGTCGAGGATCGTGCTGCACGATACGACGCACTGCTGCACGCACTGTGTCGCCCGTTCGATGAGCTGGATGAGGCAGTTGAAAAGCAGTTGCTGGAGTTATCAACAGCGCTCTTGAAGCAGCTGTTTCGCCGCGAGATCAAACTCAATCCCGATCACATTATCGGAGTCGTCCGCGAGGCGATCCAGGCATTGCCGATCGCGAGTCGCAGCGTTCAGGTGCACCTGCACCCGGACGATGCAGTGTTGGTGGACGAAACTCTGAGTCACGCGGACGGCGAACTGGCCTGGAGTATAGTCGAGGATCCACTGTGCAGCCGTGGCGGTTGTCGTGTTACTACGGATAGTTCGCAGATCGACGCGACGACGGAATCCCGGCTGCACGTCGTCATCAGTCGCTGTCTTGGCGATGAGCGTGAGCAATGACTGAGCGTACGCTGGTACATGCCGGACCGGAATCGAACCGAAGCCTGGAACGCTCGTTGCGTCTCGGTGCCTATATCGATCGAGCAGACAGCAAGTCACCGGATTTAGTGATCGAGGGTAGTCTGCGGCGTATCGTCGGGTTGGCGATGGAGGCAGAGGGCTGCCAGGCAGCACTCGGTGGGCGATGTGACGTCGTCGCCGCGGATGGCCGTCGTGTGGAGACCGAGGTCGTTGGTTTTTCCGGAGAGCGCCTTTTTCTAATGCCTGTTGGCGACATGCGTGGCGTCGTTCCAAACGCTCGTGTTATCCCGGTTTCAGAATCACCAGAAGTTATCGTCGGAGACGAATTGCTCGGTCGTGTTCTCGATGGCAGGGGGCATCCGCTTGATGGCGGTAAGCCTTTGACTCACGGTCAAAGCGTGCCACTCATGGGCAAGCCGATTAATCCATTGCAAAGGCAAGCGATTCGTTCACAGATGGACGTTGGTGTACGTTCGATAAACTCGCTGCTGTCGATCGGCCGTGGTCAGAGAATGGGACTGTTTGCTGGCAGCGGCGTGGGCAAGAGCATGCTACTGAGCATGATGACGCGAAATACCGAAGCCGATGTTGTCGTCGTCGGTCTTGTCGGCGAGCGCGGCCGTGAGGTGAAAGAATTTATTGATCACTCATTGGGAACAGAGGGACTAAAACGCGCTGTTGTCGTCGCGACTCCCGCAGACGACACGCCACTGATGCGCTTGCACGGCGCGTGGCTGACAACCGCTATTGCAGAATACTTTCGTGATCAGGGTAAGAACGTCTTGCTGTTGATGGATTCGTTGACGAGGTTTGCTCAGGCACAACGTGAAATTGCGTTGGCCATCGGAGAGCCGCCTGCGACCAAGGGGTATCCGCCGTCAGTGTTCGCGAAACTACCACAGCTTGTGGAGCGTGCCGGGAACGGTGGGGAGGGCGGCGGCTCAATTACCGCGATCTATACCGTGTTGGCCGAAGGTGACGACCCAAACGATCCTATCGTTGATGCATCGAGGGCGATATTGGATGGTCATATCGTATTGTCGCGACGTATGGCGGACTCTGGCATTTATCCGGCGATTGATGTCGAGTCGTCGATCAGTCGAGCGATGAATCAGTTCACGAGCGACAGTCAGCAACAGTTGGTATCGAGGTTCCGGCAGGTGTATTCAACGTATCAGGAGAATCGCGACCTGGTTGCTGTAGGCGCTTATCAACCGGGGTCCAATCCGCGACTTGACGAAGCGATTACGCTGTGGCCATCGATTATCGAGTTCCTGCGGCAACACCAGGACCAGAGTATCGACGCAGCGGCGGGTCTGCTGCAGCTACGGCAATTGTTCGATGCGGTCGACAACGAGCAAGAGATCGAGGCATGACCCGCAGCACGGAAAAAATTGCCAAGGTGGTGTCGCTCGCGGCAGCGGAAGAGCGGCGTTTCGGTGAACAGGCAGGACGTACGCAGCAAGCGCTGAACGAGCAGCTCGATCGCCTGGGAGAGTTGAACGCTTTTCGCCACGGCTACGGGCCGCCCACATCCGGTGTCAGTTCAGTGCGCTGGAAGGACTACCAGAGTTTTCTGCACAGACTGGATCGTGCGGTGCAATCGCAACAGCACGTTGTCGGCGATTGTGAGCAGAACCTGGAGGCGCATCGCAAGCGCTGGATGATGAAGCGACAGAAGCTGGAGTCACTGGAGCGCGTTCTTGAGAAATGCCGGCAACGCGATGTCTCCCATCAGGAACGCCTGGAGCAACGGAGGCTGGACGACATGCCTTGCCGCAGTAACTCGATACTAAAACCTGATCACCGCTGAGTCCTGGCACGCATCTTGCTCCCTGATAGTTAGAACACATGGAATAACAAAGGGACAACGTATGTTTGAGAGTGCGAATTTCCAACTCACATCAACGACCGCGGCGTTAGAAACCGCAGTCGATCGCCCGGACACCGGTGCGTCGCGGCAATCCGAAACGCAGGGCGGCGGGCCGCCGTTTGCCCGTTTGCTGGGTACTAGTATCGATACTGTCGTTGCTCAGGGAAATTCAGGCGGTGAAACCTTGCCGGAGAGCGGCAAACCTGTGCCGTTGCTTGAACAGTTGGACGGTGCGGGCCGTCTACCAGGCTCAATGTCTGAGGCTGACGCGGCGACGCTCAAACGACAAGAGTTACAGCGGATACCAGATCCGGACCGCAATCTGGAATTGGAAGTCACCAGCTTGCCCTCGGAGATGCCGATTAGCGTTGCTGTGCCGGTAGTTTGGCCGCCCTCGGAACGCGTCGTAACGGCACAAAACGGCACAGCGGAGGCAGCAGCGCAGGTGACGTCGAGTCAGGACAAAGGTGCGATGCTGGACGTCAGGCCGCCGCCGCTGCGTGAATTACAAGCCGGTGTTGGCATGACAACTCAGACTCTCGCCGTACCGGCCGGCAACGAGCCTGTGGCATGGTCGAACCTTGCCGGTTCGATTCGAAACATTCAGGAACGGACCAACCTGCTGGCTACGGCTGCAAGCGGCTCGCCTATCGATAGCGCGACCGAATTCGCGGATATTCCGCGGGAAAACGCAGTGGGGCCTTTGGCGCGCACCCTTGAGGCGCTGGCGCGGCCGCCGCGGGCCGATACTAAGGTCATGGGTACGTCGTCGTTGCATGCAGGGACGCCTGTTCACCTGCCGGCCACAATATCCCAGTTTAGCAGTGAAGCATCGTTGCACCGCGCACCGCCGCTGCTCGAGTCAATCAGTACGCCGGTTCGAGATGCGGCCTGGGGTGAAATGCTCGGTGAACGAGTACTCGTATTGACTGAACGACAGATGAAGTCCGCCGAAATACGGCTAACGCCTGCCGACCTGGGGCCGCTGCGGGTGCAAATTAGTGTCGAGGACGGGGCTACCAACGTCACTTTCCAGGTACAGCACGCGGTTACCCGGGAGGCCATTGAACAGGCACTGCCCAGGCTGCGCGAAATGCTGGCCGATAGTGGTTTGTCGCTGGGGCAGACCGATGTGAGCGAGCAGGATGTCGCCGGCGGCGGTTCTGATCGAGAAGCTGCGTCAACAGCGGTAAGTGCAGACGAGCCGGGCAGCGAATCTCTGGACGCAGGTTTGCAGGAACGGCGGAATACCGTCACCGCCAGCAATTTGCTCGATACCTTTGTCTGAGACGTCAATATTCCGACGCGACCCGAGGCTTCAATATCTCTGGATATATCGACATAACCAATTGAAAAACAACAATAAAAATCAAACGACGTAAGTTTGGCACGACACTTGCATCGCCAATAGCAGGAGACATTGGAGCAAGTAATGGCCACAGAAGCTAAGGAAGATGATGCAGCCGAAGGTGCCGAGGCAGCGAAAGGCGGCGGCATGATGAAAAAGCTGATGATCGGTATCGGCGCACTGGCATTGGTCGGTGGTGGTGTCTTTGCAGGCATGACGTTTTTGGGTGGCGACGAACCCGAGGAGGGCGAGGAAATCGCCGAGGAGGCTGAGGTCGCCAAATCGCCGCCGCTGTATACCAGCCTGCATCCTCCGTTCGTGGTCAATTTCAAGGACTCCGAAGGAGCGTCACATTTCATGCAGGTCACGATGGAAGTCATGGCGCGTGATCAGACTGTGATAAACGCCGTTCGCGAACACACGCCCGTCATACGAAACGCATTGATACTGCTGTACAGCAGCGCGGTGTATGACGAGGTTACGACGCGCGAGGGCAAACACAAGATGCTTGCGGACGGTCTGGCCGAGATCCAGGGCGTCATGGTCGAGCAGATCGGCGAGCCTGGCGTCGAAGCGGTGTATTTCACTGCCTTGGTCATTCAATAGGTATCGCCGATGTCTGATGCGACAGCGAACGATCCGGTTTTGACTAACGACGAAAAGGGCGCGTTGCTCGATGGAATGTCGAGCGGCGAAGTGGAGGTCCACTCAAGCGACGGTCCTGCCTATGCTTCAGTAACCGCATTCGAGGTTGGTCCTCGATCTCACATCGTCACTAACAGCTATCCACGGTTGCAAAGCCTGAATCGGCAGTTCGCCAGGCGAACAGGAAAGCAGATCGAAGTTTTATTGAATGCGGAGAGTACCGTCACGTTTAGCCACATAACGACGAGTAGTTTTAGCGAATTTAGCGAGCAGGGCGATGGTTTGTCGCTGCTGGTGGAATTCGCACCGATACCCCTAAAAGGCTCAGCACTTATTAGTCTGGACTCGGCGTTGGTCGGTGTGCTGGTTGAGACGTTCTACGGCGGCGACGGCAATGATCCGCTGCGCCGGGATGCAGACTTCTTTACGCCGGGCGAAATCAATGTTGCGTCGCTTTTTTGCAGCGCTCTCATTGCGGCTACCGCAGAGGTTTGGCGTCCGATGGACGATTTTGCTCCCGAATTGATCGGGCCTCATTTGAGTTCCGGCGTCGTCGATTGTGTTGACGCGGGTGACAGCGTTATTGCGGCCGAGTATGAACTCACCGTCGCCGGCAGGAAACAACGTTTCCATTTTATCTGGCCGGAGGCGACTGTTGCCTCCCTGTTGCCGGTTTTCGACGGCCAGAAACGCGAGCGCGATTCAGCCGAAGACGCTCGTTGGGAGCAGTCTATTCGCAGTCGGGTCGTCGATTCAATCGTCAATATTTCATCGAACGTCGGCAAGACGAGAACGACGCTGGGCGCTGTCTCCGATTGGACCCCTGGTGAAATATTTATGATCGGCAATCCGCAGAACAGCACTGTTTTCGCAGCTGAGATTCCCATTCTTGAAGGTCGATTTGGAGTCCATGAAGGACGTCATGCGATCGAAGCTACCCAATGGCTCAAACCCGGACTCGGGCATGAGTCTGCAACCAGTCAATAACAGCAAGGACGTTCAGCAATGGAAAACGAGACGCCGGAACCCGGCACCGATAACAGCGACGGCGAGGGTAGCTCCGCCGAAGCGGAGGCGACGCCGCAATACTCGCCGGACGAGTTGGAACAAGGGCAGAAGGCATCGGAAACTGCGCGGGCGGATGTCAATTTGGACCTGGTTCTGGACATTCCGGTCGACGTATCACTGCGCGTTGGTTCAACGGACATTTCCATTCGCAATCTGGTTTCGCTGGTTGAAGGTTCCGTAATTTCGCTGGACCAGGATGCCGGAGAACCGATGGACGTACTCGTAAACGGCACTCTGATTGCGCACGGCGAAATCGTTATTGTCGACGATCAGTACGGCGTTCGACTCACGGACGTTGTTACTCCGGTCGAACGTATCGAGCAGTTGCACTAGCGGCCGGCCCAATGACCATCGAAATCGAAAAACTCTCAGATGTTGCCGGGACTGGCGTAACCAGCGTTCCTACAATAGTGGGCGGCGGTGAGTTGCTCGGAATGGGTATTAGCATGCTGGTGGTTGTCGCAGCGATTCTGGTGCTCGGCTGGTTCTACTCACGCTCGCGTCTTGCGAGCACTGGCGCCAGCGACGTCATCAACATCGTCGCAACCCGCGCCTTGGGTCCCAAGGAACGGCTGCTGGTCGTCGAAGTTGCTGAGCAGCAACTGCTGATCGGAATGACATCGACTACGGTGCAAACACTGCACGTATTCGACCAGCCAATCCGCGTCGACGATTCGGTGCCGGCCAATTCCGGTTTTGGCGCCCGTTTGCGCTCCGCGCTGAAAGAGATGGGCAAATGAAAATATTGTTCCTGATCTTCTTCCTGCTGCTGATAGGTGATACCGCAGAGGCGCAGGCGGGGCCACTGGCTTTGGCGCTTGATGCGAACGAAGGGCAAAGCTACACCCTGAGCATACAAATCCTGGTATTGATGACACTGTTGACGTTGCTGCCGGCGATTGTCCTGTCTACCAGCGCGTTTATTCGCATCATCATTGTGCTATCGATTCTGCGGCAGGCCTTGGGTACTGCGCAAACGCCACCGAATCAGGTTCTCCTGGGTATCGCGTTGTTCCTGACTTTTTTTGTGATGTCGCCAGTGATTAATGAAATTAACCTGGTCGCGGCGCAACCGTATATCAATGGTCAGATGAGCGTCAGCGAAGCGTTTTTCGCCGGTATCGAACCGCTGCGGAACTTCATGCTTTCGCAGACGCGTGAAAGCGATCTGCAGCTGTTCGCCTCGATTGCCGGCGTTACGGAGATTACCTCCGTCGATGAGGCACCGCTGTCGATCATCGTGCCGAGTTTTATGGTCAGCGAATTAAAGACTGCGTTCCAGATTGGTTTTCTCATCTTTATCCCGTTTCTCGTAATCGATCTGGTGGTGTCGAGCGTCCTGATGTCGATGGGCATGATGATGTTGTCGCCGATGCTCATATCGCTGCCGTTCAAAATCATGTTGTTCGTTCTGGTCGACGGCTGGGCGCTACTGCTCGGCACGCTCGCTTCCAGTTTCTACACCTAAGGTGATGCTATGACTCCGGAAATGGTTACGACTATCGGCCAACAGGCGCTATGGGTGACGATGATGATCGCGTCGCCGTTGTTGCTTTCGGCACTGGCCGTTGGACTGTTGGTTGGTATGTTCCAGGCGGCGACACAAATTAACGAAATGACACTGAGCTTCATACCAAAACTGCTGGTTCTGGTACTCGCGCTGGTGGCCGCAGGGCCGTGGATGCTCGGAGTGATAGTGAATTATACGCGCCAGTTGATGGAGCAAATTCCCAGCCTCATCTCGTGACTACGAGAAAGGACAGAGAAATGTTGGTGAAGCAAGAATATGAACGTCGAAATCGGACCCTTGATCGAAATGTTGAACATTTACATCTGGCCGTTTGTCCGGATCGGTGCATTCCTGATGGTGATGCCGCTGGTCGGTGGCGGTTTCGTACCGATCCGGGTTCGGCTGTTACTGGCGATGGCGCTGACGATAGCGATTGCGCCGACTTTACCGACTACGGCGACGCAGGATGTGTTGAGTGCGGCGGGTCTGGTCACGATGATTCAGGAGATCGGGATTGGCGTCTTGATGGGATTCTTAGTGCAGCTTGTCTTCGACGCGATCGCGCTCGGCGGTCAAGTGATCGGCATGAGCATGGGGCTTGGTTTTGCCGTGTTCCTGGACAGGGTCCGGGGAGTAAGCGTTCCGGTTCTGGGTCAGTTGTTCCTGATGCTGGGCATGTTGGTGTTTCTCGCTCTGGACGGTCATCTGGCGATGATTCAGCTGCTGGCGAACAGCTTCCAGGCCTGGCCAATCTCATCGCAGGGCCTGACGACACCGATCGTTGCAGAACTGCTGATGTGGACCGGCAACCTGTTCGTTTTCGGCCTGAAAGTCGCCCTACCCGCGATTACGGCGCTGCTGGTGGTGAATCTTTCGTTCGGCGTAATGAGTCGAGCAGCTCCGACCTTGAATCTGTTCGCGGTTGGTTTCCCAGTCGCAATGTTATCGGGCTTCGCGGTTATCTTTCTGAACATGGGTGTCCTGGTCGAAAACATATCGAATTTTCTAACGCTCTCGATTTCGGCGATTTCGCAATTGTTTGAACTGTAAAGCACCGACTTAGGACGACACAGAACCGTGGCAGACGAGGCACAACAAGACAAGACCGAGCAGGCGACGCCAAAACGTCGCGACGATGCGCGCAAAAAAGGCGACGTACCGCGGTCGCGTGAGTTGACCATGACAGGGGTCATGCTGTCCGGTGCCGCTGGTCTAATATTGTTGGCAGAATCGATGGGTCAGAATCTCCTCGTGGCTTTTCGCCAGGGATTCACGATTGAACGTGAGTTGTTATTTCAGCCGCAATACATGGGACCAGCGCTGGCCGAAATCTCGATCAAGAGTCTTTCGAGCTTGCTGCCCCTTGCTGCCGTATTGATTTCGGCAGTTTTCTTGAGTGCCGTCGCGATAGGCGGGTGGTCTTTCAGTATGAAGGCGGCCAGCTTCAAGGGCGAACGGCTGAGTCCGCTGAAAGGCCTGAAGCGCATGTTTGGCGCAAATGCCTTGAATGAGTTGGTTAAGGCCATCGCAAAGTTCGCACTGGTTGGCGCGATCGCAGCCGCCTGGTTGTGGTGGTCCGCCGATGACCTGCTGTCGCTGGCGCGTCAACCGGTCGCTGAGGCCGTTCGTGGTGCGCTCAAGATATGTGCCGTCTCGTTGCTGGTAGTCAGTACCGGGTTGATCTTCATAGCGGCGGTCGACGTGCCGTTTCAGCTCTGGCAGTACCAGAAGAAGTTGCGTATGACGCGGCAGCAGGTCAAAGACGAATTCAAGGAAACTGAAGGTCGACCGGAGGTCAAGTCGCGACTGCGGGCGCTGCAGCAACAGGTAGCAGCGCGCCGCATGATGGACGACGTTCCGGATGCCGACGTAGTGATCGTTAACCCGACTCATTTTGCCGTTGCACTGAAATACGATGAGCAGGGTGCGGGAGCGCCACGAGTTACTGCAAAAGGCAGGGACCTGGTCGCGAAACGCATTCGTGAAATTGCATCGGAGAACGGAGTGCCGCTGTTTTCGGCTCCACCGCTGGCGCGCGTGTTGTTTCGCACGGCGGAAATCGGAGACGAAATTCCAGCGCGCCTGTACTCGGCGGTAGCGCAGGTACTGGCGTACATATTCCAGCTCAACGAAACATTGCGCCCGGGACAGAAGCGTCCGGTGGCACCTGTTCCGGATATTGACGAAGACGATTTTCCCTGGCCCGGAAAGGCAAGTGAGACCTGATGGCTGATAACAGTGAGAAAAACAGTTTAATGGGCACCGTTCAGGGGCTCGGACTGCCGGTGTTGGTACTGGCAGTGCTGGCCATGATGATGATTCCACTGCCGCCGCTGATGCTGGACGGTCTGTTCACGTTCAATATTGCGCTGTCGCTGGCAATCTTGTTGACCACGGTGTATGTCAAACGTCCGCTGGACTTTGGTGTGTTTCCGACCGTACTGCTGATCGTAACCCTGTTGCGACTTGCCCTCAACATAGCCTCCACTCGTGTCGTTTTGCTGAATGGCCACAGCGGAACATCCGTAGCAGGCAAAGTCATCGAAGCGTTTGGAGAGTTTGTGGTTGGCGGCAGCTACGCTGTCGGCCTCGTGATCTTCGCGATTCTCGTCATCATAAACTTTGTCGTCGTCACCAAAGGCGCCGGGCGAGTTTCAGAAGTGTCGGCGCGATTCACTCTTGATGCCATGCCCGGCAAGCAGATGGCGATCGACGCGGATCAGAACGCGGGTGTGATCGACCAGGAAGAAGCGCGTATTCGGCGTCAGGAAATCGGCGAAGAGGCCGATTTTTACGGCTCGATGGACGGTGCCAGCAAGTTCGTGCGTGGCGATGCGATCGCCGGCATCTTGATTCTGTTCATCAACATAATCGGCGGCCTGATCATCGGTACATCGCAGCACGATCTGTCCTTTAGTGCAGCCGTTCACAACTACACACTTCTCACGATCGGTGACGGTCTGGTCGCACAGATTCCTTCGCTGCTGCTCTCGACAGCGGTCGCAATTATCGTGACTCGCGTTTCCAAGTCCGAGGACATGCGGCAGCAGGTTTCATCGCAAATATTCAGCGATCCTCGCACACTGATGGTCACGGGTTTAATCGTCGGAACACTCGGTTTGATTCCAGGTATGCCGAACTTCGCGTTTCTCAGCCTGGCAGCGGCGTGCGCCTTTGCAGCCTATCGTATCGGCAGCAAGGGGCAGGCGCCGCCGGAACCCGAAATTCGAAATACTGATCCGGACGCGATATTGCCGGAACTGAGTTGGCAGGATGTGGATCCGGTCGACCTGATCGGACTGGAAGTCGGATACCGACTGATCCCTCTGGTTGATTCGCAACGCAACGGTCCGCTGGTTGCGCGCATCAAGGGCGTCCGCAAAAAACTGACAGAAGAGCTTGGTTTCCTGATTTCTCCGGTCCATATCCGCGACAACCTGGATTTGCAGCCGAATGCTTATCGCATCTCTCTGGCCGGCGTGTCTTTTGGTGAGAGCGAGGTACACATCGATAAAGACCTGGCGATCAATCCGGGTCAGGTATTCGGCAAAGTCGAAGGCATCGCGACAGAAGATCCCGCCTTCGGTCTGGAGGCCTACTGGATCGAAACCTCGCAGCGCGAAGAGGCACAAATGCTCGGCTACACAGTTGTCGATCCGGCAACTGTTGTCGCGACCCATTTGAGCCAATTGCTGCAGAAGAATGCTCATGAGTTGCTGGGGCACGAGGAATGTCAGCAATTAATGGATCGACTCGCCACATCGTCGCCCAAACTGGTTGAGGAGCTGACGCCGAAGTTGCTGCCCATGAGTGTGGTGACGCGCGTATTGCAAAACCTTCTGGAGGAGGGCATTCCGTTACGGAACGTGCGAAAGATCGCCGAAACATTGGCAGAGCACGGTAGCCGCAGTCAGGATCCCGACGTTTTGTCGGCCGCTGTGCGTGTTTCCCTGGGCCGCTCAATCGTGCACAACGTAGCAGGAGCAAGGCCTGACCTGCCTGTTTTCACGCTTGAGCCAGAGTTGGAACGAATCTTGAATGAGTCTGCACAAGAGAACGGAAATATTGGATTGGAGCCAGCTTTGGTGGAACGACTGCATCAGTCACTGACGGAAAAAGCGCAAACCCAGGAGATAGCGGGTGAGCCTGCCGTCCTGCTGGTAACGCCGCTCGTCAGACCGTGGATGTCGCGCATGATGCGCAACATTCGCAATCTGCATGTGCTGGCCTACAACGAGATTCCGGACGACAAACGAATACAGATGGTGGCGGCGGTGAGCTAGTCATCACACGAATTAGTGAAGAGCAAGGGTAAAGAGCAAGGGTTGATGAGCGAACAAGTACGAGCGAGCACAATTACTGAGGAGTTATCGTGAAAATCAAACGATATCTAGACAAGGACATGCGACAGGTATTGCGTCGTGTACGAGACGATCAGGGGCCCGATGCGGTAATCCTGTCCAATCGACGCGTCGAAGATGGCATCGAAGTTATCGCAGCGATCGACTACGACGAGGCGCTGGTACGTCATGCGCTGGGCGAAGCGCCAGATGCTTCGACGAAAATAAGCGGGGATCGACTTCTGGAAATAGCGGAAGACGATGCCGCGCCCGTAGCACCGCCGGTGGAGATTATCTCGGCCGAGTTTGTTCCGGCACCGGTGCCTCGCCTCGACGATCCCTTCGAGGCGACGACAGGCGATATCGCTCTTGGCGAAATGCAGTCCGAGCTGTCGTCATTGCGCAGCCTGCTCGAGACGCAGATGTCCGATTTGGTGTGGAAAGACAGCTCGCGGCGCTTCCCGATGCGCGCACAAGTTCTACGGAACATGGCGCGGCTCGGACTGGCCCCGGACATCGCGAATATTCTCGTTGATCGACTGGAGCCGATGGCCGACGTCAAGCACCTCTGGAATGCACCGCTCGGCGCGTTGGCGCAGATGTTGCCGGTGGTTGATAGCAACGTGATGCAGGATGGCGGAACCATCGCGCTGATCGGACCTACGGGTGTAGGAAAGACCACGACGATCGCCAAAATCGCCGCACAATTCGCAATGAACAGCTGGGCTGACGACATTGCTCTGGTCAGTGCCGATTCCTACCGAATAGGTGCCAAGGAACATCTCTCGGCGTTCGCCAACATTATTGGTGCGAAGGTCCATTCGGCAAGTAATTTCGATGAGTTATCCGATACGCTGGATCAGTTACGCGGCAAGAAGCTGATCCTGATCGACACCGAAGGGCGTAGTCAGCGCGATCGGGATTTGTCCAGCCAGCTAGCAGCTTACGGCCGCAATGCTGACCGTGTGCGCTTCTTCCTGACGCTGTCCGCAGCGACACAGGAAGCGGCTCTGGACGAGACCGTTCGGGAGTTCAGCAAGGTGCCGCTTGAAGGTTGCATCGTCACCAAAATAGACGAGGCAGCGCAACTGGGCTGCATCATCAGCACCCTGATCCGCAACGACTTGCCGGCTGCTTTCTTTTCGGACGGACAGCGGATCCCGGACGATTTGCACGCTGCCGCGCGAAAGAAGCTTTGGTTGGTCAACCAGGCCGTTGACTGTCTGGAATCGAGTCGTGCACGTGTCGATGAACGCACGATGGCAGACCGATACTCACAACAGAGTGTCGCTCATGCCTAAGCAAACACAAGGTTCGAACCTGAAACGGTTCTTGAAGCGCAGAGTGACGAAGGTAGTGGCAGTCTGCAGCGGGAAAGGTGGAGTGGGTAAGACCAATGTGGCCGCAAATCTTGCGATCGCACTTGGGGGCCGAGGCGTTAACACTTGTCTGTTGGACGCCGACCTGAGCCTGGCGAATATCGATGTATTGCTCGGGCTGCAACCACTGTTCAATTTGTCGCACGTCGTCGCAGGAGATGCGGACCTGAGCAGTACAATTCTGCAGGGACCGAACAAAATTCGCATAATTCCGGCGTCATCCGGCAGCTTTTGCATGACCGATCTTCCGGCTGCCGCCCAGGTCGGGATCATCAAAGCGTTTAGCGAACTGTCGAACCAGCCGGAAGTGCTGGTCGTCGATACTGCTGCCGGAATTTCCCCGAAAGTTGCTCGCTTTGTGCAGGCCGCCCAGCACCCGATCGTCGTTGTGTGCGACGAACCAGCGTCCCTTACGGATGCCTACGCGCTGATCAAAGTATTTAGCCAGAACTACGGTATCACCCGTTTTCAGGTTGTAACAAACCAAACCAGAAATACGAGTGAAGGAAAAAGCCTGTTTCGGAAACTCACCCGTGTTGCCGACCACTATCTGGACGTTGTGCTGCGGCACGCCGGGGATATCCCACAGGACGACTACCTGGTGAAGGCGGTACAGGAACAGCGCGCCGTGGTTGCCGCGTATCCGCGCAGCGACTCAGGCAAGGCGTTTGAGGCGCTCGCAGCTCACATAGATGCACTGCCCGCCGCCCGAGGGGCGAGTGGAGGTATCGAGTTTTTCTTCGAACAGCTGTTGCTGGCTAATTCCGCACGGCGAGGTAAAGTCGCATGAACACTTATTCCAGTCTTGCAGCGAGCAGCAATTATTCCAGCGAGGACCTGGTCACGGAGCACGTTGAACTCGTCAATCGCATTGCGCACCATCTGGCAGCTCGTTTGCCGGCAACGGTTGATGTGAACGATCTGATTCAATCCGGGATGGTCGGGCTGCTGGAGGCGGCGAGTAACTTTGATGCTTCGCGGGGCGCCAGCTTCGAAACCTATGCCGGCATCAGAATTCGCGGTGCGATGCTTGACGATATTCGCAAGCACGACTGGACTCCGCGTTCAGTACACCACAAGTATCGACGTATTACCGAAGCGATCAACTCGATAGAGGGCGACACCGGACGGGCTGCTACGGCAGAAGAGGTTGCCAAACGTGTTGGTATTTCGATTGACGAATACCACAAGATACTGGCCGATAGTGCCAGCAGCCGGCTGTTCAGTTTCGAGGAGACGTTGGAAGAACCGACGCTGCAGCGGCGACCGCCGTCGTCGGATAAACCGCGCCCGGACGAAGATGTCTACCAGGCACAAATTTGCGGGCAACTGGCCGAATCGATCGAGCAGCTGCCCGAGCGCGAACGCCTGGTGTTGTCGCTGTACTACGAGCGAGAACTCAACATGAAAGAAATAGGTGCGGTGATCAACGTTACCGAATCCCGCGTTTGCCAGATTCACGGCCAGGCTGTCATGCGACTACGCGCAGCGGCACAGCGTTGGTGATGGAGAGTACGCCATGTCAGATCGACTATCAGGAATTGGACCAGTAGGACCCACGTACCCGGTGAAGCCCTTGCAACCATCGCAGAAGGACCGCGAGCCTGGCAAGCGCCGGATCAAGGAGCATCGCAAACGGGAGCCCGATGAACCGGGTGACGACGACAAACCCACTATAGATGAGCATGTGTGATGATAAGCCTCGAAATGCAGTACCTCTATTTGCTAGTAGTTTCGAACGCGCTGGTGTTGATGATCGTGTGTTTTTCGCTGGTTCGATTCGAGAAGCGCTGCAAAAAGATCGACGCGTTTTGGGTCAGCCCGACCGGCTCGGCATTGTCGGACGAGAATAGCGAGAACTCGCGCGAGCAATTGCAAATCACGCAGCGACTCGAACAGCGGCTTGACGAATTGCATCGCATAGCAAAACTGACACAGGTCAGGAAGGTGAAGCGGCCGGTACCATCGGCGGAGCGTCATTTACCGATTGAGAACGCGGTGCGAATGGCAAAACTCGGCGCGAGTGTTGACGACCTCACGAAAAGTTGCGGCCTCAATATCGGTGAAGCACGCTTGATGCAGAAATTGCATGGGCGAACCGAACTGCAGGCCGTTGGCAAGCAATAGAATGCATGGCACCGCGGTCACCGTGATGCGCGTGTCGCCGCAGTTTTCTACGACGACGCTTCCACCGACTCAAGTTCTAGTCGTCGCATACGCAAGGTCTGCGATTCGCGATTGAACATGTGTTGTATAAGGATTTCCCGTTGCGCTGGGGGCAAGTCTACAAATCGAACGGCGATTCCGAACTCCAACAGCGGCGATTCGGTAGCGGGCGGATCGGTCAGCCTCACGACCTCACAAAACGACTCGGCGTAGCGGCTGTCGGTCGACAGCAAGAACCTCAGATGCAGCTTGTCGCCGACCACTAACGCTTCGCTGCTGGAGAAAACCATACCATCGGCACCGACATCGCAGGTTTGCGGCGGCAGCTTGGCGAGGCTGGTTTTGTTTTCGCGCAAACTTGGTAGCTCTGAGATCGCGATATCGAGTTTGCCGTTGAGCAACGTAATGCATCTCCCAAGCGCGCCGTTCTCGCTGTTGAGGATGAACATCGCTTCACTCAGGCGCGCCTCGATATCTACCAACATCGATTGCACACCGTCGTTAATGCCCAGGCGCAGGTTGCGATGTTCGATACCCGCTCTGAATTCTTCGTCGCTGAGTTTCTCGTATTTTAGATAGACTGATTCGCTGACGCGAAACGACTGTCTGCTCTCGAGGTTGTTAGTCATTGCTGGTTTCCTTCTCAATATCGAGATCGGTTGATGCGGCAGCGACACTCAAACTGCGGTACTCGTCGATTTCCTTACCGCGGATGATGCTGATGTCCACTCGGCGGTTCTTGGAACGATTCTCGGGCGTGTCATTCGGAGCCCGGGGACGTGTGTCGGCGTGGCCGCTTACTGTTATGCGTTCAGGACTGAGCTCGGAGACGTTCAGCAGCTCATGCGCGACAGATACGGCACGCGAGGTGGACAGCTCCCAATTGGAACGAAATCGTTCATTGTGGATCGGTACGTTATCGGTGTGTCCGGATACGGTGACTTCACCACTGTTGTCGTCGATCAACTCGGCGATTCTCGTCAGCGCAGGCATGAACCCAGTCCGTACGTCGGCGTAGCCTGAGTCGAAAGACGCGTTTTCCAGGATATGCACGATAATTTTCATGCCCTCAGTCTGTATCGCAACACTGCCTTCGCGAATCTCCTCCTTGAGTGCCAGGCGCAGGCGCCGCGCGTGATCTCGTGTCTCCTCTATTTCCTTGAGTTCGCGGTCAAGCGCATCGAGCGTGTTGCGGTTCGAATCGATCGTGAACTGCTTCACCTGATTGACCGAGGTTGGTTCGGGCTTGCCGGGGCTAAACTCCTGAGCGACTACGCTGGTTCCTTTTGGAATCGTACGGACTTCAATCTCGGCCTGCACACCGAAGGCCTCCTTCATGGAGCCGGACAATTGTTTGAACTTGGCGGCATCCATTTCCGAAAAGGCCAGCAGTAACACGAAAAAGCACATGAGCAGTGTCATCAGGTCTGCAAACGTCATTACCCAGGCCGGGACACCAGCACTTTCCGCCTTTTTCGGAGGAGCATCGGACATGAGTGGTGAGACGAAGCCCGGCTAGGCTTCGTCCTCCTCCCCGGTGCGTTTCGATCGCGGTAGATAGGCCTCCAGCATGCTCGCAATAATGCGCGGATTCTGGCCGCCCTGAATGCTCAACAACGCATCGATTACCAGCGATTTACTGGTGTATTCTTCGGCACTTCTTACCGCAAGCTTGTCGGCTATTGGTAACGCGAACATGTTCGCCAGGATCGCCCCGTACAATGTTGTCAACAGCGCAACAGCCATAGCCGGTCCGATCTGTTTGGGGTCGTCCATGTTCGACAACATCTGCACCAGGCCGATGAGCGTACCAATCATCCCCATAGCCGGTCCGACGTCGCCGATGGCCTTGAAAATGTCCTGACCGTCGGTGTGTCGCTGAAGAGTCTGATTAAGATCCTTTTGCAGCATGGTTCGCACGGTATCTGCCGGATGACCGTCGATCAGCAGGCCGAGACCGTTTTTCATGAATTCATCGGGAATCTCTCTGTCCTCCAGGGCCAGCAGACCGCCTTGACGAGCCGCTTTTGCCAGCTCGACGGATTCCTGAATAAGATCTTCGGGATTGGTCGGCTTGTGCAGGAAGGCCTTGACCGCGATCGATGCAGCGCCGGCGAATTTTCCGAGGCTGAACTTCATCATCGTCACCATTACGGTGCCGCCCAATACGACCAGCAGTGAAGGGCCGTTCACGAACGTGCCGGCCGACCCGCCCAGCACAATCGATGCCATTACGATACCGAAAGCGCCGACCAAACCGATTAATGTCGCCAAATCCAAAGTAGGTCCCTCCGTGCTTTGGGATCAGACGGAAATCGTCTATACAGGCTTTATCGGCTGAACGGGCATCCGCTTTAGCCTATGACTTGTTTTCTTGCGTGTTTCCGGTAATAAATGCACTGCAGTCCCGACCGTTTGCCTTGGCCTGGTACAAGGCCTGATCCGCACGGTTGATTAAACTCTCCACGGTGTCGTCTGTTGTGGCTTCGGTATACCCGACTGAGCAGCTGATGCTAACGGCCGCGTCACCGGACGATATTTCGGTGTTGCGTGCCAATTCGAGAAAACGGTCTACCAGGCCACCGGCATGCTTGGCGCTTGTATCCGAGAGGATTACGGCGAATTCATCGCCCCCAAAGCGCGCGATCAGGTCGTTTTTCCTTATGAAGGATCGCGCGAGGCAATCGCCGATCGCTCTTAGCACTGCGTCGCCTGCGGCATGGCCGTGGCTGTCATTCACCTGCTTGAAAAAGTCCAGATCGATCATCAATAACGTGACGGGTTGTTTCAGGACGAAATGCATGTTCAGGCTTTGCAGAATTGCGGTGTCAAACGCACCGCGATTAAACGCCTCGGTGAGCGAGTCGCGCTTCATTTCTTCACGCGCGGCGACCAGATCCTGGCGGAGGTTCGACATACGATCGTTGAGCGTGTTCAACTGCTGTTCGTACTCGCGCTTTTGTTGCGCGAAGGTTTCGTTAACTCGGGTCACTGCGTGTGTGAGAGCTGCCTGGATTTGTGGCAGGGCGCCGCCGCTAACCGCTTCTTCTATTGATAGCAGGCTCTCGAGAATATCGGATTCTGTGTTCTGCTCTCTGACGCCTATTGCTCGCAACCCGGACACGAGGTGGTCGACAACACCGCGATAGTCGCTCAATCGCTCGTTGACAAATACCTTCTCATCATGCCGGCGTTCGCCGAAAAACCGTCGTACTCGTGCCCACTCGCGTTTGCCATCGATGGAGGCAGGAATATCGAACGACGGGACGGCCGCACCATTTTCAACGTGGCGAGCGAATTCAGTGCAGACCTGCGGAAATTTTTCCGCATTCGTTTCAATGCCCAGCGGGAATGACTCTTCGCCCATCACATGCATTATGTTGCTCAATGTGTCCAACGCTCCGTCCGTTATTTCGGTGTCGGATTGCGGTAGCGAGCTACCACCGACATGTTCCGGGGAGTCGTCGTATCTGGAAAACAGACCCATGCTCGATTCTCGGCCTTTTGCGTTGTCGATAAGGAGTCTGTCGGCAAAAGGTGCGATATCTTTAGCGGTGGCTCAAATTATTGGCGCAAAGCATGCGCGAAACCGACCACATACAGATTTCCTTCATAATAGAATCAACAACTTAGCGTTTACTAGGTGACTCCTAATGGCGACAGGTGTAGAAGAACCATATGTGAACGTATTCGAAACCTATACGACTTGACTTAAATGAATGTGCAGTAACGACAAATTGAGGATGAATACCAATAACTAATCGGGGATGAATTGATGGCCGCAGGAATGGGTACCATCGTTGTGATAAGTCGCACTACGTCGGATGCCGAAAACCTCAAGAAGCTCATTGAGTTCATGGATGAACCCGAAGTCCGCATGAGTACGCCAGGTGAGTGGCGTCAGCAAATCGGTGATTGCCGACTCGATGCTGTGTTTGTGGGCGCAGACTTAACAGATGGCGAAATACGGACGGTGGTTGGTGACGTGGGCAAACTTGACCCGAATATCCAGATCGTCATGCTTCGCGATGGCGGGGAGTCAGAATGACTACCGCCGACCTCCACAAAGCCTATCCTTGGGCTCGCATCCATTCGCTGGAATTTCCGGTTCGCCTGGACGCACTGGGGGATGTGCTGGAAGATATTCGCGCGTCGTACGGTCGCGGTGATCATACAGATCCGCATCCGGCCAGCGATTCCTTCATTGGGAAAAGCGATGATTCCAGGATGGTACGAAAACTGATAGAGCAGGTCGCGCCGTCGATGGCAACGGTCTTGATTACCGGAGCGTCCGGAACCGGCAAAGAAGTAGTGGCTCGCCAGATTCACAGTCGCTCTGGACGCGAAGGCCCGTTCATCGCGGTCAATTGTGGCGCGATCCCGGAAAACCTGCTCGAAAGCGAACTGTTTGGTCATGAACGCGGCGCCTTCACCGGTGCAGTTACCGCACGTGCCGGCCGATTCGAGCAGGCGAAAGGCGGCACTTTTTTTCTGGATGAGATTGGCGATATGCCACCCGTCATGCAGGTGAAGTTGCTGCGGGTACTGGAAGAGCGGGTAGTTGAACGAGTCGGCAGTAGCAAGAGTATCCCGGTCGACGTGCGACTGATCGCTGCCACTCATCGTGATTTACCGGACCGAATTGCGTGCGGAGAGTTTCGAGAAGATCTTTACTATCGTCTGAGTGTGTTCCCTATCGAGATCACGCCGCTAAACGAGCGCCCCGGAGACATCCCGTTGCTGGTGGACGAGTTCGTGCACCGCCTGGCTGTTGATCACGGTGTGTCTTTGCGATTTGCTGACGAGGCGATTTCTGCGCTACAGAAGTACTCATGGTCGGGCAACGTTCGTGAACTGGCGAATCTTATCGAACGCCTGGCGGTTATCAAACCCAATGGAATGGTCGTCGAGCAAGACTTGCCGTGGCCGATTGTTGAGCGCGATGAAACCGAAGTGAGCTTGCCGGAGATAATCAGCCACAGTATTGGTCCCGCGAGTAAAGGTGGACAGGTGAACCTGCTAAGCAACGGCATCGACATGAAACAGCATTTGGCGAACATCGAGAAGGATATGATTCGTCAGGCGCTTGCCCAGTCCGGAGGGGTGGTACAGCGTGCAGCCGAACTTCTTGGGATAGGCCGTACGACCCTGGTAGAAAAGATCAAGCGCTATGACATCGACACCGGCAAGCGTGCGTCGACCCACTAAGTGAGTGAAGGTGCGGCAGGTAACGACTGCTGGCAATGCGGGCACACGTGGTTGTCGCTCGATTGTTCAAGAGCATGACGAACAAGGCCCGCGTCGATGATTTGGCTGGCCGTATGTTTACTGAGCCCCAGATCGATTCTAAGTGACTCAAGATCGCGCTGCTCCGCTTCGCTGATGACACCGTCGTCGAGGGCTTCCCGGGCTTTCGCCGAGTAGTCTGAGGCACTGCTTTTGAGTTGTCGGCTATAGCCAGTCGCCAGGATGCTCGTCGGCAGAGCGACCATTCCGATACCGACCACGGTAATCAGAGCGCCGAAAATTTTCCCGCCCACCGTGATCGGTGTGACATCACCGTAACCAACGGTGGTTAAGGTGGCAAATGCCCACCACATTGCTGCCGGGATGCTGCCGAAGTCTATCGGTTGCGACTCGCGTTCAAAATAGTACATGCCCGATGCCGCGAGCAGCATGATTGTGACGAGAATCAGGAATGCCGCCGTTAACGCTTTGCCGTTCTCCCGGAAAGTGGCAAACAGCATATTTAGAGCGGGCGAATAGCGCGTCAGCTTTAGGACGCGAAGTAGTCGAATGGCGCGCAGGAAGCGCATGTCGACGCCGCCGAAAACACCGAAGAGCAACAGGTAGAACGGCAGAATTGCCAGCAGGTCTATGACTGCGTGAAAAGAAATCGCGTATCGAAAACGGGTGAGAAACGGGCGTCGCAGAGTTTGCGGGCAGTGTTCAACAGAGCTCCAAAGACGCAGCATATACTCGACAGAGAATGCCGCAACGGTACACGCCTCAAAGAGCGTTAGTATTTCGCTGTAGCGGGTTTCAATCGACGGCACTGACTCCAGCACGACGGCAAGTACGCTCGCAGATATTAGCGTGATTAAGCAAATATCGACGATTCGACTGGCGCGGTCTTTATTCTGTGCCGTTTCCAGCACGCGAAACACTCTGGTGCGCAGTGGTGGCAAGCCACCTGCGGCCTCAAGATCGTCCGTCGCTGTTGCAGGTCTGCTCACACCGCTGCCTGTCTATCCACTGTCCAAGCTCTTAGCGGCCGCCGCCGGTAGTACTTTAGGTGCGGTGAAAGTGGCTAAAGAAAATCCGGAAAATGGCGACAACTACTGGGTATCAGCGCTAATTTCACAAGGGCCACAGAATGCCGAGCGATAATCCGCAACAACAACTGTTTTCCGGCTATTGGCTGTCGGTCGCCGCGAGCGTGCTGCTCAGTGGCTGCGCAGGACCGTCGATGGTCGATTTTTCAGCCGGACATATCATTCCGGAGCAGGAACCGGAGTCGGTTGTTCCACCGGTCGAATCCATTTCGGCACCAGTACCAATACCTGCAGCCGTGCCGGCCGAAGTATCGGTGGTCGAGACGTATACGGTCGTCGTAAAGGGCGTACCTGCGGTGGACATACTGTTCTCGCTTGCGCGGGATGCAGGGCTGGAGCTCGACATGCAGGCGGACAACGCAAAGACAGTGACACTGAACGCTATCGACCGCCCGCTGCGTGAGATTATCGCGCGAATAGCTGAACAGTCGCAATTGCGTTACGACCTGCGAGGCCGCAACCTGATCATGCAGGACGACGTTCCGTACTGGCACAACTACGGGGTCGACTACGTCAATGTTTCGCGAAACAGCGAAGGTGAGGTTGGCGTTGCAACACAGATAGCGACCGCCGGAGGAACGGTCGGCCAACAAGGCGGTCAACAAGGCAGTCGGCAAGGGAACCTTTCCAAGACCGTCGTAAAGAACATTTCAAAGAACGATTTTTGGGCATCGCTCGAAGAAGGGCTTGAGGCCGTCGTAAGGAGCGCACGCGTGGCGGGTACAAGCGTGTCGGCCGAAGAAAATGATCCGGTCATCGTCAACAGGATGTCCGGCGTAGTAACGGTTTACGGCAACCAAAAACAACACGCTCGGGCCGCTGAGCATATACACACAGTGATGGCCAGCTCTCGGCGACAGGTTCTTATCGAGATGACGATCGTCGAAGTTGAGTTGAGCGACAACTATCAGGCCGGCGTAGACTGGCAGCGCCTGTCCAGCGGCGGCGGTAGTGGCAACAATGGTGTCACGCTGCGTAACAATATGCTCGGCCCGGAATTAACGATACCGCCGTTCTTCACGTTGGGATATAACGATGACGATCCAAACGGCGGAAACATTTCGGCGACGGTTCGTATGTTGCAGCAATTTGGCGATACGAAGGTGTTGTCCAGTCCGAAGATCATGGCACTCAACAACCAGACAGCGTTGTTGAAAGTCGTGAACGAGAAAGTGTTTTTCACAGTAGAGCTCGATATTCGGGATGCAACAGCCAATATTCCCGAGCGCCGCACTTTTACAAGCCAGCTTCATACGGTTCCGGTCGGGCTGGTCCTTAGCGTGACGCCGCAGATTAGCGCCAACGGACTCGTCGGCCTCAATATACGACCGACTATCAGTCGCATAACCGGTTATGCGATTGACCCGGCGCCTCGGTTGGCAGGATCGACGTTTGATAACCTGGTTCCGGAAATACAGGTTCGTGAAATCGAGTCATTGTTGCAGGTGAAGAACGGCCGCACGGTAGTGCTCGGTGGACTCATGCAGAACGAACGCGTGAGGGCGAAGAATGGCGTCCCGGGCTTATCGAGAATTCCGAAGCTCGGCAAGCTGTTCTCCTATACGAGTGACGAGATGGTCAAGACTGAGTTGGTGATATTCCTGAAGCCGACCATAGTTAACCCCGACACACAATCCGGGTCGGGCATTCGGCTTTCCGATTATTACGATGGCGCCGGGCAACAGCCCGCCGGTTTCGTCGAATATCGCTAGCGGAGGCACACGCATGAAAAGTCTGCTCGTAGACGTGCTTCTGCAGGCGAACAGCGGCGACAAGAGTCAAACGCTGACCGATTCCGGGAGCCATGACACGACTGATCGCGAACTCCCGATTACGGCAAACGATGCGGTCGCGGAGCGCGGCAATGCCGTGGATGAGGCGGTGAACTCTCCCCAGCAGAATGACTTGCAGGAGCTGTCGCTGGAGGCGGCATTTGAAGTTGAAGATACCAGCTTTGAGCCAACCGCACCGGTGCCTGCCGTTACTCGGGTGGCTGCCCCAATAGGCGATGGCCCGGCGTTGGCGCGGTTCACGCCGCATGCTTGCCTTTTGCTTGCCGTTGTCACGGCCGGGTTCTGGTTCGCATATCAGCACTTGAGACTGACCTATTCGGAATCGGTACTCGGCGTATCGCAGTTGCGAGGTTCGGCTGCGCCGACTACCCAAACCGGCAGCGCGATGAACAGCAGCGTGGCGAGCCGGTTTCCATTCCTGGAAAACAGGGTGGACTCCGACGCTGAGGAGGAACTCGAATGAGTACGGCAACCGTCCGCACCCTCAGAGTTTCGGGACCGAGCGTGCCCCTGGGCGAGCGGCTGATCGAAGCCGGTCTCATTACGGAGGACCAGTTGCAGGTTGCGTTGAAAGAACAGTCCCGCAACGACGAACCGCTGGGCCGGATTCTCGTCAGGCTTGGTCTGCTTAGCGAGGGCGTGTTGCGCGATACGCTTGGAGAATCGCTGGGACAGGATGCGATCGAACTGGCAACCGCGATCCCGGACCCGGATGCACTGAAAATGGTGCCCAAAAATATCGCGCGTCGTTACAGCATGCTGCCGATAAACTTTGACAAAAACGAAAAGGTGTTGACCCTTGCGATGGCCGATACCCTGAATGTCGTTGCAATCGATCAGGTTGCTGCGACGTTGGGAAGCGGTATCGGCATATCAACACTGGTGGCCGGCGAGTCCGAGATCGAAGCGGCGATAGAGCAGTTTTATCAGTACGAGCTTTCGATACAGGGAATTCTTAGAGAGATCGATACGGGTGAGACAGATCAGCTCAACGTCGCGATGGAGACCGAAGAATATAGCCACCCGCTGATTCGTTTGGTGGACGCTATTCTCGCGGATGCGGTGAAGCGGGATGCATCCGATATTCATCTGGAACCGGAGGCTGGATTCTTACGTGTGCGCTACAGAATCGACGGCGTCTTGCGCCAGGTGATGGCCTTGCACAGAAGTTACTGGCCGGGGATGGTGGTACGTCTCAAGGTGATGGCCAAGATGAACATTGCCGAAACGAGGGCACCGCAGGACGGTCGTATTGGTTTGACTCTGGCGGGTCGCGAAATAGACTTCCGCGTTGCCTCGCAGCAAACAACTCACGGCGAGAATTTCGTATTGCGCGTGCTTGATCGGCACAAGGGTATCGTGCCGCTGGAGAAACTGAAGCTGGCTACGGGAACATTGACCACACTGCAGGTCATGATGGCACGCCCGGAAGGTATTATCCTTGTCACAGGTCCGACGGGCAGTGGCAAGACGACCACACTGTATTCGATGCTCAACTATCGAAATGACGAGTCGGTCAACATCATGACGCTCGAAGATCCGGTGGAATACCCGATGGCGATGATTCGGCAAACCTCGTTGAATGAGGCCGCGAAACTCGACTTTGCGAACGGTATCCGTTCAATGATGCGCCAGGACCCCGACATTATTCTCGTCGGCGAGGTGCGCGACGAAGAAACTGCCGAGATGGCGTTTCGCGCCGCGATGACCGGACATCAGGTGTTCTCGACACTGCATACCAATTCCGCACTCGGCGCTATTCCCCGCTTGATCGACATCGGCGTCAAACCGCAAATCATGGCAGGTAACATCATCGGTATCGTGGCGCAGCGTCTGGTTCGACGCCTGTGTCGCCATTGCAAACAGGCCTACGCGCCGGACGAAGCGGAACGTGCGCTGCTGGGAATCAACAGCACGAAGCCGGTGTTGTTGTATCGCGAGGGGTCGTGCGAAACGTGCAGTTTCCGCGGCTACAAAGGTCGCCTGGCGGTTGTCGAAGTTCTGAAGATAAACGAGGAACTCGACGAAATGATCGCAACAATGGCGACCCGGAAGGAATTGCACCTGGCTGCGCTGGAATCCGGCTTCAAGGACCTGGCAGAGGATGCGATACGCCACGTTCTTGGCGGGGCGACCAGTCTCTCTGAAATTTCCAGGGTCGTCGATTTGACGGCCAGAGTTGCGTAAGCAATGGCCTCCTTCAGTTACCGGGCATTGGATGCGAATGGCGTCGTCGTCGAGGGCAGTCTGGAGGCGAGCAGTGAGCGTGCGGTGGAGACTCAATTGCGCCAGTCGGGCGCCGAGATGGTGCGCTGCGCTGAGCGACGTCCCGGTTTCTTTTCCCGAAAGGCACGTGTTGGCCGTAAGGATCTTATCGACCTTTGTTTTCACATGGAGAAAATGACTCGTGCCGGCTTGCCGATACTCGAGGTTCTGTCCGACATGCGCGACAGCGCCAAGAACACCGCGTTTTCGGAAGTCACCAGTAACCTGATTGCATCGGTAGAGTCGGGCAAGACTCTATCCCAGGCTATGGCTGAGTTCCCACAGGTTTTCGACAAGATTTTCGTCAGCCTGATCCATGTTGGTGAGCAATCGGGTGAATTACCCGATGTGCTGAAGAAGCTCACGGAGTCGCTGAAGTGGCAGGACGAATTGATGGCGAAGGCGAAGACCGTCATCTTGTATCCGGCCTTCGTCGGTGTCGTTGTTGTTGGCGTAATGCTGTTCATGATGTTGTACGTCGTACCGCAGATGGTCGACTTTATTCGCGACATGGGTCAGGAACTTCCGATTCACACACGAGCACTGATCGCGTTTTCGAATTTCCTGACAGGACATTGGTGGTGGGCGGTTCCGTTGCCCGGCGTGCTGGTGCTGTTGATCAAGCTCGCCGCTCGGCGCGACGCCAGATTTCGCTTTGTCGTGGACGGTTGGAAACTTAAAGTCTGGTATGTCGGACCGATACTGACGCAAATTGTTCTCAGTCGGTTTGCAAGCTATTTCGCGCTTTGTTACAGCTCCGGTCTGGATGTACTGGCTTCGCTGCGAATTAGCGAAGATATCGTGGGCAACGCTGTCGTTCGCAAGGCCGTTCAGGATATTTCGTCAGAAATAACCAACGGTAAGGCATTCAGTGACAGTATCGAATCGACCGGGATGTTCCCACCCCTGGTGGTTCGGATGGTGCGCCTGGGTGAATCGACCGGTTTGCTCGATGACGCGCTTGGCAACGTCAGCTATTTCTATGATCGAGAAGTTACCGAGTCAATAGACAAGCTAAAAGCGATGATTGAACCGGCGATGACGGTCATTCTCGGAGCGATCATGGCCTGGATCATGCTCTCGGTGCTTGGGCCGATCTACGAAACGATTAGCAGTATCGGGGTGTAGGGCGATGATGCAGCGCGTCTTCTATGTCACACAAGGCTCTCTTCGCGTCTGGCAAACCGATGCTTCATCGGACCGTGTAAAAGTAGAATTCTCGGACGACGATCGCGGATTGCAGGAGTTTGAGCGATTTCTCGCTGCCAATCCGGATCAGAGCAGTTCGATGCTGATCGACGTGATCGAAGAAGAATTTTCATTGGATACCATTCCGAAACTGGGTGCGCGCGATCGAACCGCACTTCTGGAGCGGCGTGGGCAACGAAAGTTCGGCCGTACGCCCTATCGAGTCTCGATTGTTGGGGGTCGGTCGGCGGGTAAAGACAAGGAGCTGAGCGTCGTCCATAGCGCCATCTCAAATCACGAGTTGGTCGATCCGTGGCTGAAGATAATTCTCGATCATCACACGCCGTTGTCCGGTATCTACTCGGTACCTTTGATGACTCCGCCCATAGTAAAGAAGCTCTTCGGGAACAGTCCTCGTATGATGTTGGTTGCTCCTCATCAGGGTGGCAAGTTGCGTCAGGCCTTCCTGCAGGACGGCGCGCTTAGAAGTGCGCGCTTGTCGCAGGGCCCGGGCGTTGCAGATAACGCTTACGCACAGTTCATTGTTACCGAGGCGATGCGCAGTCGTCGCTACCTGGAACGAACGCGCCTGCTTCGCGGTACGGAAACGCTGCAGGTTTGTATCGTCGCGGATGTCGGGACCGCTGAGAGAGTTCAGTCACTCGTTCACGATGATCAAATAAACAGGTATCAGTTCGTCGATCCTTCATCCGCTGCGGCGAAATTGGGCTGTACTGAGCTGCGAGCAGTGGATCATTTTGAAGAAGTTTATATCGCAGCAGTTGCCAGGAGCCGACCGAAACAAAGCTACGCTCGCTGTGGAGAAAATCGCTACTGGAAGATGGGGCGTATCCGCGAGGCGATCATTGCTGCTGCGATGACTACCGCTGCGGTGTGTACGGTCGTGGCTACAGTGTTGTTGAGTGATGTCTGGATATTCAGGAATCGTATTTCTGAAATTCAGTCGCAGGTTGACTTCCTGTCAGAAACGTTTCGTCGTGAAAATGAGAAATTCAGTCCCATGAGTGCAGATTCGCATGAAATGCAACTTACCGTGGATACTGGTAACTACTTGCTCGTGAACCGGGTGCCGGTACCCTGGGTGATGAATCAACTGGGAGCCGTACTCGGAGATTACCCCGATATCCAGTTGCGAAAACTCAACTGGTCTGCCGAGTCTGCGGTGACGGAGCGTCCGCCACAGGGGCGACGCGGCGATGCGTCGGTGCCGGTCGTTGTGCCGGCCACCCAGGCCGTAAGTGTGGTGCTGACGGCGGACATCACGCCGTTCGACGGTGATATGCGTCAGGCGTTCGCACGTATCGACCAATTGACAGCAGGTATCGCCGCTCGTACCAGTTTTCATCAGACAGAGGTGCTTAGCTACCCATTCGATGCCAGCACCAGCGCCGCTGTGTCCGGTGAGGTAGTCGGTGACAAGAGTAGCAACGCTGCGCGTTTTCAGTTGCGGGTGTCCTACGAATTGACGGACATGGGTCAACAGGCCGGAGGCGACGATGACTCGATCTGACCTGGACTGGAGCTACATTCGCCGCTACACGACCCGGCCCTTGGTCAGTGCCGGTATCGCTGTTGCGGTGCTCGGTATAGCAATCTGGATGCACGGCAGTCACAAACAATTGTTCCGTGAATTGAGTGAGAACCAACTCATTGTGCACAGGGACTACGCAGCACTGGTGGATCAACGCCGTGTTATCGATCGCTATCATCGGCGCTATCAGCGCTTCCGTGTACTTGGGTTCATCGGTCGGGAAAGTCGCCTGGATTGGGTAGAGACGTTGCGTACGACATCGGCCGGGCTTGACTTGCCGCGACTCGGCTACTCTATAGAGCCGCAACGCAGCGTTGTCGCTCCGGTAAGCACGCTGCTGGGTGGCGAGAGTATTGATATTCGTGTCAGCAAACTGAAACTGGAGATCGGCTTGCTGCATGAAGTCGATTTGCTGCGATTTTTCGATGCTCTGCAGGACCAGGCACCGGGGCTCATAAAAGTCGATAAATGCGAGCTTTCAAATAATAGTGTCGACAGCGGCGGCCGCGCCACAGCGAATCTGTCTGCCGCATGCGAAGTGCAGGTGTTTAGCGTAATAACGTCCGATGTCACGGGAGAGTCACTATGAGTTCACGATGCGTCACAGTTCTTGTGCGGATTCTTGTCGGCCTTCTGTTTTCATTTTCGGTCAGCACGGTGGTCGCTGACGAACAGGAAGTTTACGAATCACTGGCGCAAATATCGATCGGAAAAGTTTTCTTCTCACCGCAGCAGCGGGCGCGTTTGGATGAGCAGCGTGCGCCGGCGCCAGTCTTTGCCAACACCGGTAGTCCCGGCGGGAAGCGTCGTCACAAGAAGGTCCGGCAAAATGCGGCGGGCTATATCAGTAGAAGTGACGGTTCATCCAAAGTGTATGCGAACGGAGAGTTTGTTACCTCGAGCAGCAGCGATACCGTTGTTTTCCCGGGTGCCGTGAAAGTCGCGCGTGGCCAGGATACCGACAGCACGAAGGCGAGTGATGAGGAGGACTAGTACACTTCCGGCGCGTCAACGCGGTGCCGCGTTGTTGCTCGCAATGTTGGCCGTGATTGTCGCGATGTCGACACTGTTGCTGACCAAACTGAGTAGAGACGATCTGCGCATTCTGCAGCTGGAACGTTCGCAGGCAATGTTGGCCGAAGCGCGAACGGCACTTATCGACTTTGCGCTCGTTAATCCGGATGTTAATCCGGGACAAGCACACAGTTTGCCGTGTCCCGACATCGATTCATCCGGAGGATTCGCAGAGGGTGAATCACATACCTCCGCCTGCGGCGCCGCCGGGGTATCCGCGATGGGTCGGTTGCCGTGGAAGACCTTGGGAGTACCTGCGCTGAAGGATGCTGCATCGGCCTGCCTCTGGTATGTCGTTTCGGGGTCCTACAAACAGGCAGGCGTCGATACCGCCGAACTGATCAATGTCGATACCAACGGTCAGCTGCAGCTGTTTGATATCGAATCTGCCGCGATCAGCGAGGGATTGGCAGCCGAGGATCGCCCGGTGGCGATGGTTATCGCGGCAATGCAGCCACTATCGGTACAAATTCGTTCGGGGTCGAGCGCGGGCAGTTTCTGTGTGCCCGGCGCGAATCCAGCGAACTATCTCGATACGGAAGCAATCAGCGGCATCAACAACGCCGCCTTGAGCGGAACCGCCGATACGCTCGATATGTTGGCGGTCGTCGCCGGAAGCAGTGACGATCACAACGATCGAATCGTGACAATTTCTCGAGCGGATATCGAGCGACGGGTGAGCAATCGCGCCAATTACCTGAGCGACATGCGAAGTCTCGGCTTGGCTGCGGCGGCGTGTATCGCCGACTATGGCGCCAACAATCCGGGAGGTGCGGATGACAAACGCCTGCCATGGCCGGCACCCGTTGCGTTGGCGGACTATCGACCCGACGCGTCCTACAATGACGCCGATAGCGGCCTTTACTCCGGTCGGCTGGCGGATATTGCCGATGACAGCAATACCTCAACGGGAAACTCCATCGCTCGAGTACTCAGTGACTGCAATTCGACAGCCGTACCAGCGTGGACGCCAGTCCAACTCGCGCGTTGGCAGCACTGGAAAGACCATTTCTTTTACTCGGTCGCCGGGTCGTACAGCCCGGTCGCCGCCGCGCCGTCAATCTGTGCCAGTTGTCTGACGGTCAATGGCAGTGGGCAGTATGCTGCGGTCCTCCTGTTCGCGAATTCCCGACTGAGCAGTGGCGGTCAGTTGCGCAATGTGCCGCCGATGGATGCGGACACGAAATCGAATTCAGCTAACTACCTGGAAGGCCTGAACGCCGCCAATGTGCCGGGCACCGCGGCAGCCAGCGACTATCTATCAGGCCCGTTGTCCGGCACGTTTAACGACTTGCTGTTTTGCATCGACGATCAACTCGTCGTTTCGGAGTGTTGATCGATGACGAGGCGCCGAGAGCAAGGGTTTACTTTGGTCGAAGTGGCAATCGTGGTTCTGATCATGGGCTTGTTGCTCGGTGGCCTTATGATGCCGCTGTCTTTGCAGCGGGAAAACGCAAGATTGCGCGATGGCCAGCAGCAGTTGCGGACGATCGAGTCAGCGATTGAGGGTTTTGCGCTGGTGAACGGTTACCTGCCGTGCCCCGCGACTCCGGCGAGCGCCGGCGTTGCCGCACCGCTCGGCACCGCTTGCGCGGTACAGCACGGATTTGTACCGGCTACAACGTTGAACCTTAATGGTCAGAGGAATGCCGATAACCTGCTGCTGGATCCGTGGGCTTCACCGTTGCGCTACAGCGTCTCCGCGAGCGATGCCAATGGCGATGGTTCCTGGGATTTTGTGACGCCCGGGGAATTGGCTACCGTTACCATGCCGCTGCTGGCTCCCGAAATAACGGTGTGTTCGTCCGCCGCGGGCTCATCCGCGACCGCTTGTGCGAGCGACGATGTGACCTTGACGATGCGTGTCCCGTTGGTCGTTTATTCGCTGGGCAAAAACTGGGCTTCGTTCTCGTCCGCCGACGAAGTAGAGAACGCCGGCGCGAACCTCGGTGGTGGTGCATCGGGCAGGACCTATAGCGTCGCCTCGGATAGCGTATTCGTTGTGCGTGGCCAGAGCGATTTGGGGGGCAGCGAATTTGACGATCTGCTGATCTGGCTGCCGCCAAACCGCCTCTTTACGCGACTGATCGACGCGGGTCATTTGCCGTAATCACGGACGGATTCGCCCTAAAGCTGGCACCGAACCTGCCGATAACCTCTTCACGGATGAACAAAACACAGTGAGACTCAATCGTGAAGATGCAAGCGTTGAACAAACATAGGCAAGGTGGCTTTACCCTCGTAGAAATCGCAATCGTACTCGTTATCATCGGCCTGTTGCTTGGCGGTGTTCTGAAGGGCAGAGAAATGATCACGAATGCCAAGATAAAGCGCGTTGACAGTGATTTCTCGGGTGTGGCCGCGGCGATATTCGCCTATCAGGATCGCTACGGTGTACTCCCCGGTGACGACCCGAATGCGTCGACCCGTTTTTCCGGAACTTGGACAGCGTCTGACAACGGTAACGGAAACGGCACTATCGCAGGTAGCTGGAACAGCACGGACAATGCCGTTGAGAGCAGAACAGTCTGGAAACACCTTCGCGGCGCGGGGCTAATTGCCGGGCCGGTCGATAGTTCGAACGAAAGTTACCAACAACCGCGTCACTCGTTTGGCGGCATTATCGGTGTCCAGGCTACCGTGTGGAACATAACTCGCCCGTCCTTGATATTCGGACAGATTCCCGGTGATATGGCTTTGATTCTCGAAGCTCGTGGCGACGATAGTATGCCGTCGACTGGCAGTATTCAGGGACATAACACAGCGAGGGCGTACGTCCGTACTACAAACTATTCACTCGCATTTCGTCTGTAACTATTGACGGACAATGCGCCTGCAGCGATTTGATCGCTGCAGGCGCATTTCTATTACCCACCCGCCAATCGACGCATCGATTGCGCGTGCAGGTTGTAGGCCTGGCGGACCGATGGCAGGGCATCGGCATCGAGATTGAGTTTGGCGGCGGGCCCTGCAAACGCATCATTCTCAGCGAGTTCGTCGTTTTCTGCCAGTACCAATTTGGCAAGAAATACGACGTCGACCAAAGTAGCGGCGGAGTTTGGGTCGTCGACCAGGTGTTCTTCGCTTTCGATTGATGCTGAAATTTCGCTGGAAAATCCCCAGGCTTCGATAATCGCCTTTCCGACGTTGGCATTCCATTGCTCCTGAACCAATTGCAGCGACGCCTTGTCGCCCATCAGCTCCGAGTAGTTCCTGGCTTTGGTGAGGATGTACAAGCTGCCAATTTCATGCAACAAGCCGCACAAGAAAGCGTTGTCAGCGTTGACGTTACCGGCGTTTTTAGCGATAACGAAGCTCATCGACGCCAGTGACAGACTGCTGCTCCAGATTGCTTTGATGGAGCTCTTGAGGTGCTTGTATTCTGCGGCGGCGAAAATCTGTTCTACCGCCAGTGCAATAGCGGTATTACGGACAACCTCAAAACCCAAACGACTGACAGCAAGATCGAGGTCGATGATCTCTATTCCCGCTCGATTATGAAAAGCTGAATTGGCCGACATCAACAGCCGCGCGACCAGTACCGCATCGATTCGAACGACTGCTGCCAGGCGCTCGGAACTGCAGGTCGGGTCTTCCAGGGCGGTACGGATGTTAATCACGACGTCAGGAAATGACGGCAACTGGATATTCTTGGAATTCAGGTCTTCGGCCAGTTCCTGCAAGAATCGGGATTGTTCGTCAGCGGACACGCAATTCTCCTGTCAATAATTCGGCACACGTTAATACGAGTGGTGACCAGGTTTCAATCTTTTGTTTGCCCCAAATCCTGAAAAAAACGTCGCGCCGTCGCCCTGCGTCCGGTTCAAAGCAAGGTCTTACCCTGAGCACACCTGGGTGTATCTCGGGGAGGTGTCCGCCGCAGGTGCAATTTACCTGACATATTGCCACTCTCCTGCGAGCAAGAAAATACCTACAGCCCCCACCGTTAGTGACAGTGCGAGTGTGAGACGAATCACGGTCAAAGTGTGAGCCCCGTCACAGATCACGCAACAATCCCGCCGAAACAATGCGTCATCCCGCGCAATCCACGAAAGTTACCGTTCGGTTCGCAATGACAGCGAATCGACGCCTGGCAACGCGGTGGAAAGTTGCCCAGACAGGAATGAACCTTGAAACTGGCACCCAAGAACCGGCCGCCGATATTCGGATCGATGCGGCGATACACAATTTTTTTCCTCTGTTGTGCACTCAGCGGCCCGGCTGGCGCCGTAGGGACCGCTGTGGGTACGGTTATTGAGAATACGGCGAATATTACCTACGAACTTGCTGGAACGCCTCTGGCATTGCAGTCGAATACGATAACGATCTCTGTAGCCGAGCGGATCAACGTGACGACGACGTTGCAAAGCCCGCAAACGCTGGTTTCGGCGGGTGATACGGCTCAGGCGTTACTGTTCACGGTTACCAACACCGGCAATGGCAACGAGACTTTTCAACTGGCGATCGACAGTGTCATCGCCGCAGACGACTTTGATCCCCTGCCAGCCGTACCTGCTATCTACTTTGACACCGACGGCAGTGGCGATTTTAACCTGGGAGACCAGCCGTATACGCCCGGCGTTAACGACCCGACCTTGACTGCCGACGAGGCGGTCAGCGTATTTATCGTCAATGATATTCCTGGCACCGTTGTCAACGGCGAGATCGGACTCAGCCAGCTGACAGCGACTTCGACGACCGGGTCCGGTCCGGCCGGTACGGTGTTCCCGAACCAGGGCGACGGTGGCGTAAACGCAGTGACAGGAACAACCGGCGGCAGTGCTGCTGCGCTCGGTGAGTACCTGGTGTCCGATGTCTTGATCAGCGTTGTCAAAACGCAACTGGTGCTCGATCCGTCCGGAGGCGTCGAACCTGTTCCGGGGGCCACGCTGACTTACACGATCAGTGTCGAGGTTGTTAGCGCAGGCGTTGCTACGGCCAGCGTTCTGAGGGACGCGATTCCCACATTTACGACATTTGTGCCTGGCAGCATCACGCTGAACGGTGGCGCACTAACTGACGCTGTTGACGTCGATGCCGGCGAACTGGACATCAGTGGTCCGGCGACCGTTGTTGTACGGCTCGGCGACCTGGCACAGGCAGACGGCGTTCAGGTGATCGTTTTCCAGGTAAGCATTGACTAACAAACATGACTGTAAGAGCGAATTGGAGGTAGGGCGACTATGAGAATTCTATTTGGGCTGGTTTTTTTGGTGTGGAGCTTTTCGGCAGCAGCACAGGCACATCTCGATGTGCGAACGGTGGTGCAAAAGGAAGAGGTATTTGTTAACGAAGCCGGCGAGTCTGAGAAGCGACTCGTTGCTGCGGACGTCGTTGTCCCGGGTGAAACTGTGTACTACACGATTACGTTCACCAATATCAGCGACGAGGCGGCCGACAATGTCGTGATAACGAATCCCATCGCCGCCGACCTTGTGTATGTCGACGGTTCTGGCTTCGGTCCTGGCGCCGATATGCAGTTTTCTGTCGACGATGGGAAGACATTTGCAGCGCTTCAAGAGCTGACGGTCACCGTCGATGGCGTTACGCGCGCCGCCAAAGCGAGCGATTTCACACACGTTCGCTGGGTAATGAAAAACAGTTTGGACGCAGGGGCGCAGGCCACTGCGCGCTTTGCAGCAGTTTTGGAATGAAGGTGCAGTAAATAAGCCTTCGTTTGGAAAAATGCCGGAATGACCCGGTAATTAAAAGAGGTAAGGAGTACCGTGATGAAACTTAAAGTAGGAAAAACAGGCCTGATTCTCAGGCTAGGCGCGATGTTCGCCGCACTGCTGGCAGGTCAGCAGGCAATGGCGATCGGAACCGCCGCAGGCACGTCGATCGACAATACAGTGTCGGTAGACTATGAAGTTGGCGGCATTAATCAGGCAGATTTGACCTCCGTCGTCAGTTTCGTGGTTGACCGCCGGGTCGACTTTACGCTGACCTTGGTGGGTGGCGCGCTGGTTGATGTAACCCCCGGTGAAAACGATGCGTTCTTCGATCTGTTGTTGACCAACGATTCGAACTCGCCGCTCGATTTCAACCTGGTGTTGGATCAGGCGGGCGTCGTGACGGTGCGTGGTGTTGGCGATACAGCTGACATGACGGATCCAGAGTACGCGGTAAGCGCCGACTTCGTCGCTGATACTGCACCGGTACAGGGTGGGGCGCAGTTTGTTGACGAATTGCCGGCTGACGAAGACGCGATCATTCGTGTCTGGGGCGATGCTGCGCTAACGCTGCTGAACGGCCAGATTGCCGGTATTCAGATCGACGCGACGGCCGCAGAGCCGGGTACCGCGGCGGTCGAAGGTGCTGTGCTGGTTGATGGCGTTGCCAATACCGACGCTGGCATTGAAAACGTTTTTGCTGACGCCGACACCGATGGTGTCGAGGTTCAGACGGACGGTTTCAACGTCGTATCTGCTGATCTTGTCGTGGCCAAGTCCTACGCTGTGATCGCTGGTGACCTGGGTAGCGGTTTGCCGATTCCAGGCGCAACCGTTGAGTACACCATTACGGTAGTTAACGGCGGCACAATCGCGGCAGATGCGGTTATTCTGAGCGATGCCATCGATACGGACGTAACGCTGGACTTGAATGTTGCTGCGTATGGCGGCGACGACATCAGCGTCGTCAACGATGCCGCAACGCTTGCGTGCGATGTTGAGGTTAACGGCGACGGTGATGGCTGTGATCTGGTTGCAAACGCCATAACAATCGGCGCTGCCGATCTGGTTGGCGGAATCGTTGTTGCAGGTGGTACTACGCTGACGATTCAGTATCAGGTAACTATTCCGGACCCTGACCCGACGCCGTAACGGCGTTTAGAGTCACATTACGGTGTTCGCAGGTAGATACGCACTAACTGGTCTGCCGGTCGCTCAAGGGAGCGACCGGCATCTTCCAGTGCGAGGGAGCGTCCTGTTCGGGCGAAGTCCTCGTGTGCGTTCAAAAGACGTACTTCGGGGGGGGCAAGAGCTTCCCCCGAAATCAGTCCGGAGGACCTGCGTCGCTGTCATGTCGAGATCACTGGTCGCGATAATCGCGTCTTTTCTGGTGGTGGGTACGGCGATCGCCGGCCCGCCAGGAGCCGTTATCAGCAATCAGGCGACGTTTGAGTATCTGGATCTCTCGGGTCAGATTGCAGCCGTCGATAGTAACGAGGTGTCCGTCGTAACGGCGGTCGTTCGCAGTACTTCCACGGTTGAACTTACGCGCGTTGTCGGTGCAGGCAGCGGTACTTATCAGGAGCCGGTCGGTCCGTCTGCGTGTTTTCAGGGCGGCGCCTTTGTGAACCTCGCGAATCCGACCTTGCTTGGCGGGAATGTTATCGACCCGACGATGGCGGGAGATGTTTCTGCCAGCTCAACTTACAATATCGGTGAGGCTGCATTCATCCGACTCACGGACAGCGATCAGAATCTGGACTACCTGGTTATTGATACGGCGGTTGTTACCATCCGCAATCCAACGAGCAGTGACACCGAAACCGTCCAGCTTTCGGAAACCGGCACTGATACCGGCATTTTTGTCGGCTATATTCCTCTGGCGGGTGGTGTTGCTACGCCGGGCGATTGCGTGCTTCAGGGCGCGCCACAGTCTACTATTACTGTCGACTATACCGACGCGGCGGATTCCGCGGATTTCTCAGAAGTATCTGCGTTGCTGGATCCGGTACAGCGAGTATTCGAGTCGCGAACCGGCAGCGTCATAAGTGGTACGACGATTGAGATTGTTGACGCCGTTACCGGTTTGCCAGCGGTGGTATACGGTAACGACGGCATAAGTCAGTTTCCCTCTTCCATCGTTAGTGGTGGCACGACCACTGACAGTTCCGGAACGGTCTATGTGTTCGGACCCGGTGAATATCGATTCCCGGTCGTTCCAGACGGCGACTATCGCCTCGAAGTCACGCCACCACCGGCCTACGTCGCGCCATCTTCGGCGTCCGTTGCGGCACTGCAAAATCTGCCGGGTGCACCGTGGCAGCTGAGTCCTGCATCGTTCGGCACAGCCTTTAGTAAGTCCGGCGATGTATCGATCGCATTAGACATTCCAATAGATCCGCAGTCATCCGCGCTGTTCCTGCAGAAAAGAACATTGACTACCGTTGCGGCGCCGGGCGATTTCGTTCGCTATGAGTTGCTGCTGGAAAACGCCTCCGCTACGGGTACCGCGACCGCTATTTCCATAGTGGATCAATTGCCCTCGGGCGTTCGTTACATTCCCGGCTCAATGACTGTTGATGGCGTGAGTTCGCCCGACCCGGTGATTAGTCCGGAATTAAACACTCTGCAGATCGACGTGGCGGATTTGCCGATCAATCAAACAATTCGGATTTTTTACGTTGTCGAAATCATCGGCGGAAAACGTAATGCCGAACTGATCAACACCGCCACCGCATTTGCTGCGGGTGGTTTACTGTCGAACGAATCCACTGCGGCGATACGCCTGACCGAGGATTTGTTCCGTTCAACAGGAACCATCATCGGCCGTGTTCTCGACGCCGACTGCAGCCAGGATACCTTCTCGGAAGATCAGGGAGTCCCGAATATCCGGATTTACCTTGAAGACGGCCGCTACGCGGTCTCGGATGCGGGTGGTCGCTTCCATTTTGAGGGAGTTGATCCGGGCACTCACGTCGCGCAACTCGATACCTTCACTGTGCCCGAGTATTTCGACGTTATTGGTTGCAGTACGACGCCCGGGTACTCCGGCCGCGCCGACTCGCAGTTCGTTAAACTGTCTCGCGGCAGCCTGCAGCGAGCCGACTTCTATCTGCGCCGCAAAGAACCGCCGCATGGCCGTGTGGATATAGAAATGCGCCACACGGAATCCGCGAGCGCGGAGCACGTGGGATACAGCATCACACTCAACGGTATCGGCAATGTCGATGTCGCCAATGTCAGCTTGATGGTGGTTCTGCCGGTCGGCGTTAGCTACGAAACGAACAGCATGAAGATCGGCGGGAAAGCCGCGAGCGAGCCGCATATCACGGGCCCAGCTGTATCCATTGCGTTAGCCGCACAGACCGGTTCCTGGGAAAGCGTTATCAGCTTCGTCGCGACAATCGACGATGCGGTAGAGGGCGAACTAACGACGAAAGCTGTCGCAAAGTTCGATACGCCGATGGAGGCGAAACAGAAAACGCCGGTCGTCGAAACCAAAATGCTTCGCGAGTCGGCGATCATCAAGAACGAGGGGTATGTTCTTGACCTGAAATTTGCAACTTTGTCGGACACTTTATCGCCGCACGATAAACTGCAACTCGATATGCTGGTTGAGGACTGGCAGGGCGTTAGCGGCGTGAAGTTATCGGCGGTCGGGCACAGCGACAGTCAACAAATCAGTCCGCGCAATCAACATCGGTTCGCGGATAATTATGTTCTGTCTCAAAAGCGTGCGATGGCTGCGGCCTCTTATATTGCCGACGCACTCAGTGTGCCGGCCGAAAATATACAGGTAGAAGGCCGGGGGCCGGACGATCCCGTCGCCGATAATGCGACCGCGGCCGGGCGACAGGCGAATCGTCGTGTCGAAATGGTCATGAGCGGGACGCGGCCAACGAAACCCTCGTTCCTCGCCGTAACACAGAAGTCCAGCGGCACGAAGGAAACGGCGACTGTCGGCGCGGTGCCAGGCATGGAAACGGAAGCTGCCCGCAAGCCGCAAGGCGACGAAAAAATTGGTATGCCGTCCTCGCAGAAAGAACCGCCCATAACTGCGTTGACGCCGGGTTACGCCATGTTACTTCCGGAGCGCGGCTACGCGCCGGCGATTGCGTCAACGAAAATTTCCATTCAGCATCATCCCGGCCAGACCGTTGAACTCACTTTGAACGACACGCCGGTGAGCAAATTGAACCTCGACAGCGTCAAGACCAATGCCGCAGGAACGATCGCGATTACTCGCTGGGTTGGTGTGGATTTGGTTGACGGCGCCAACGAACTGCGTGCTGTCATCTGGAATGCCGACGGCAGTAAGGCGAAGGGCATCCGCCGTACGATTCATTTCACCGGTACTCCAATTCGCGCGGAGTTTGTGGCAGACAAGTCCGTTCTGGTTGCCGACGGCAAGACCGCGCCGGTTGTTGCGCTGCGGTTGTTTGATCGTTCGGGCAAGCCGTCACGGGCAGGCATGGTCGGGCGTTTCCGTGTTGAGGCACCGTATCGGTCCGCGTGGGATGTGCAAAATGATCGCAAAAACGCATTGGTCGAAGTCGGTGAGCGTAGCGCGACTTATCGGGTTGACGCAGACGGTATCGTCTATCTGGAGCTTGCGCCGACCACCCGAACCGGCGAAGTCAAGATCGTCCTGCCGTTCGAAAACTACCGGGAGCAGGAAGTCCGGGCCTGGTTGAAACCGGCGCAACGCGATTGGATCCTGGTTGGATTCGCCGAAGGCACAGCAGGCTATAACACCCTTTCGGACAACGTCAGCGCGGCAGCAGCAGCGGGCCTCGAAGACGGGTATTACGACGATGGCCGTGCGGCGTTCTTTGCCAAAGGTTCTATCAAGGGCGAGTTCTTACTTACTGTCGCTTTCGATTCGGCGCGTGATCGTGATCGGAATCGCGAGCGCTTCAACACCGTCGTTGATCCGAATGCCTATTACTCGCTGTACGCGGATACCGCTGAGCAGCGTTTTGAGGCAGCCAGTCAACGCAAGATTTACCTGAAGTTGGAACGAAATCAGTTTTACGCGCTGTTTGGTGATTACGACACCGGGCTGTCATTTACCGACCTGGCTGGCTATCAACGACGCTTTAATGGTCTAAAGAGCGAATACCGCGGTCGTAACATCGGCTATACGGCGTTCGCGGCGGAAACGGACCAGTCGTTTAACCGCGACGAAATACGGGGCGACGGCAGCTCCGGTCTGTATCGACTGAGTGCCGCGCCGATTATTGCCAACAGTGAAAAAATTCGTATCGAGGTTCGCGATCGTTTCGATTCGGGAACCGTATTGAGTAGCCAGATCCTATCGCGCTTTCTTGACTACAACCTCGATACGCTCAGCGGTACCTTATATTTCAAGCGCCCCGTGCCGAGTCGGGACCTCGACTTCAATCCGATTTTCATCGTCGCAGAATACGAATCGATCTCAGCAGGTACCGAGGACATTGTTGCAGGTGGCCGTGCTTCGATACGCACCGCAGACGGCAGCGTGGAGTTCGGAGCGACCTACATTGACGATGCGGCACAGGGCAGTGAGGCGGACCTGGCGGGCGTAGATCTGCGCTGGCAGATCAATGAGCAAACCCTGTTGAAAGCCGAAATTGCAGACTCGAACGCAACCATCGGTGGCGTGACACAGGGCGGTTCGGCGCGCAGCGTCGATTTAGAGCACAACGGTGAGAATGTCGACGTGCGTGCGTTCTTGCGCGAGGTCGATGACGAATTTGGATTGGGTTATCAATCCGCTGCCGACAAGGGTGTGCGTCGGCTCGGCGTTGATGCACGTGCCAAGCTCGGTGAACGATTTACGCTGCAGGGAGAAGCCGGCTGGCAGCAAAATCTTCAATCGGAAGCGATTAGAAATGTCGCTCGTGGATTGCTTCGCTACCAAAAGGACGATTTTACGGCGCGCGTCGGTCTGGCATACGCAGAAGACAAGTTCGACGACGGTGAGAGGCGCAGCAGCCAGTTAGCCGAACTGGGCGTCGCGCAGAAGTTTTTCGACGGCAAACTTCGCCTGCGCCTGGGCAGCAGCATCGCCATGAACGAAGATGCGGCAAACTCCGATTATCCGAGCAGCATGATTGTCGGCGCTGACTACCGGGTCATGGACGGCATCGACTTGGTGGCGGAATACGAAGACTCCGAAAGCAACGACATCCAGGCGTCCATGACACGAATAGGGGTTCGGGCAACGCCGTGGAGTCGAGCTCAGATCAACACCTTCTTAACGAACGAGACAACCGAATTCGGACCGCGCTTGTTTGCGAACCTCGGACTGATTCAGGGTTTCCAGATTAATGACAAGTGGATTGTCGATATCGGACTCGACCAGGCGCGAACGGTGGTCGATTCCGGCGCGCGGCGATTCGATCCGGATCGGGAGTTGACGTCCGGCTCGCTGAACGAGGACTTCATGGCCGCGTATGCCGGCGCGATGTATACCTCGGATTTATGGAGCGCGAATTCGCGTCTGGAAGTTCGCAATTCGGATTCCGAAGATCGCATCACAATGCTCATGGGCTGGTACCGGCAGCCGGCCAGCGGTCACGGACTGTCCGCGGCCTTGACGATGTTCACCGCGGATACCGTGTTGGGAACAGAGACGGCGCAAACCAACTTTCGTTTCGGTTGGGCGTATCGGCTTGCCGACAGAAAGTGGTCGTTCCTGAATCGCATCGATCTGATCGCGGACAAGACTTCGACTGCGCTGGTGCAGCAGGATACCTGGCGCCTCATCAATAACTTCAATGCCAATCGACGTTTTAGTGCTGCAACGCAGTTGTCTTTGCAGTACGCCTTCAAATACGTTCGCAGTGAGTTCGACGGCGATTCGTACACCGGCTATACCGATCTGATCGGCGTCGATCTGCGGCGCGGTTTTCACGAGCGCTGGGATGCTGGTGTAAACACCAGTATTTATCACTCCTACAAGTCCAAAGTTATCGATTACGGCGTGGGCGTAGACATCGGTTATAACATCGGTTCCAACATGTGGCTGACGCTCGGATACAACATCGAGGGTTTCGAGGACGCCGATTTTACGGCGGCGCGCTACACGGCATCCGGACCCTATCTGCGCTTCTCGATCAAGGCTGATCAGCGATTCCTGAAGCGAATAGCAGGGCAGCGCTAAATCGAATAGATTTGCCGCGATTCGGTCGAGCCAAGCGCGGACGAACCGTGTAATCTTGCGGCCGTGAAATCTCTGACGGAATTCTTCGGCGATCAAAGCCCACTCAAGGAACTGCTGCCGGGCTTTCAGCCACGAACTGGCCAGGTCTGGATGGCGGAAGCCGTCGCAGAGGCGATCGCGAATTCCGACAAACTTGTGGTCGAGGCCGGTACCGGCACCGGTAAAACTTTTGCCTACCTGATTCCGGCTTTGATGAGTGGCCGTAAGACGATCATTAGCACCGGCACCAAAGCGCTGCAGGATCAGCTTTATCATCGTGACCTGCCACTGGTCGGCAAGGCTCTGGGTCGGCCGGTGACAACTGCGCTGCTCAAAGGCCGCGCGAACTACCTGTGCCTGCAACGATTAGATCAGGTGACCGACGCGGCACCGTCGCTGCTCGACGATCTTAATGAGGTGCGTGAATGGCGCTATCGTACTGGCAGTGGTGATCGTGCTGAATTAGTCGAAGTTCCGGAGGATTCCCCCGTCTGGCCACTGGTTACTTCAACCGCCGATAATTGCCTGGGCCACAAGTGTCCGGAGTACTCCGACTGCCATGTCGCCAGTGCGCGCAAGGCAGCTCAGGAAGCAGATCTGGTGGTCGTCAACCACCATCTGTTGCTTGCTGATCTGGCCATGAAGGAAGAGGGGTTTGTAGAGTTTCTGCCGGGAGCCGAGGCGATAATCCTTGACGAGGCGCACCAGGTACCGGATCTCGCCGTACAGTTTTTCGGCGTGACCCTGGGCAGTCGTGAACTGGAACGGCTGGTGGACGAATCCAGAGTTGCGACGTTGCCATTTTCAGAGCCTGAGCTGGATCGACGTATCGATGCACTGCATACCGCCATTCGCATTCTGCGGGCGGAAGCACCTCGTGAGGAAGGCCGGCACGAGCTGAGCGAGGTGATTGAGGAACTGCGTACACCTCTGGATACGCTGGCGCACGCGCTGCAGGACGTTCACCTCGCGATTGCCGGTCTCGGCGATGCCACGGCTGAGTTGGAGAAGATTCACGAGCAACTGCTGGGTGCAGCTGAACGCCTGGCGATGCTGACAGGGGAGGATGCCTGGGACGGATTGCGCTGGTTGGAGATACATCCGCGCAGCCTGCGCTTGCATCTCACGCCACTGGACGTATCGTCGAAACTGAAGGCGCTTATCGACAACGATTTTCAGTCCTGGATATTTACCTCCGCGACGCTTGCGATTGGCGAGGATTTTTCTCACTTTGGCTCGCGCATGGGGCTGGCTGGCGTTGCTGGCCTGGCTTTCCCGAGTCCGTTCGCGCTGCATCAGAACGGTTTGATCTATTTACCGGAGGACCTGCCACAGCCCTCGGACCCCGGTCACACCGACGCCATGTTGGAGGCCGTTACGCCGCTGCTGGATTTGACCACCGGCGGCATGTTTTGCCTCTTTACCAGCCACCGTGCGCTGAATAACGCGCGGAAATGGTTCAAGACGCGCCGCTCGACGCTGGGTGGGAGAACGCTGCTGGTTCAGGGCGACGCGCCCCGCGACGACTTGCTGCGGCGCTTCCGTCAGCTTGGCGATGCGGTGTTGCTGGGCACCGGAAGCTTCTGGGAGGGCGTGGATGTTCGCGGCCCGGCGCTGAGCGTTGTGGCGATTGACAAACTGCCGTTCGCTTCCCCGGCCGATCCGCTGATGATGGCGCGGTTGGAGTATTTGCGACGACAGGGCGCGAACGGTTTTATGGAGCACCAGTTACCACTCGCGGCATTGGCGCTGAAGCAGGGCGCCGGACGATTGCTGCGTGACCATACAGACTACGGAGTCGTCGTGTTGTGCGACCCGCGAATACGCGGCAAGCGCTACGGCAAGATTTTCCTGGACTGTCTCGCACCGATGCCCTCTACGTCGGCACTCAATGAAGTTTCGAGTTTCTTCGCCACGCATCAGCGCGCTGGAGCGGTCGCGTGAGGCGCTTGGCGTTCGACACGTCATCCGTTGCCTGTACGGTGGCGCTGCGGTTCGACGAACGTCTGGTTGAGCGGCACGAGGAGCAGCCGCGCGAACATACCCGGCTGCTCATGCCGATGATACGCGCCGTGCTGCAGGAGGCAGGAGTCGATCTTCGAGATCTCGACGCGATCGTTTTGGGTAATGGGCCGGGCTCGTTTATTGGCATGAGGATAGCCGCATCCGTCGCGCAGGGGTTGGCGCACGGTGCCGGATTGAATATTGTCCCGGTGTCCTCTCTGGCCGCAGTAGCCGGGCAGGTATTGCGGGAAACTGACGCAGAGGAGGTCGCCGTTGCGCAGGATGCTCACATGAACGAGGTCTATCTTGGGATTTTCTCTCGTGACCACGACGGATTGCCGAGCCCGGTGGTCGCCGAGCGCCTGCTGCGTCAGGAAATGATTGCGGAACTGGACGCGAGCGGTATGATGCGCCGCATTGCTGCCGGCTCCGGCTGGCAGCGTTACCCGGACCTCATGAGTCTCAACCGAAAGTTGTTCTGCCGAGAGTCGAATATCATCTACCCGCGAGCACAATTTTTGTTGTCCCTAAGCGCCAAGGCCTCAGCGGTAGCTCCTGAGGACATCGACCCGGCTTACCTGCGCAAGAAAGTCGCGGAAATGCCCGGATAGCAAAGGCTGTGAAAGCGTTCTGTTTAGTCGTCCTGGTATTTTCGACATCGCTATTTTCGGCAACACCGCTGCGCGCCGACGACACGAACTGGATTGACCGGATCGACTTCAGCGGCGATTTTCGGCTTCGCTTCGAAGGTATTTACGAGCAGTTCGAGGAAGATCGAGATCGGTTCCGATTCCGCGCGCGTTTCGGTTTTGCTGCCGAGGCCAGCGACGAGGTCACCTTTATCGTGCGGCTCGCATCGGGCGGCGACAACCCGGTATCGACTAACCAGACTTTTGGTGACGGCTTTTCAAGCAAAGACCTGAGCCTTGATCGTGCGTACGTCGATTGGCGGCTCAGCGAATCTCTATCGATCCATGCCGGCAAGATCAGAAACCCGCTGTTCAGGGCAGGCCGGACGCCGCTGATTTGGGACAATGATCTGAACCCGGAGGGATTTGCGCTCAAGCTCGATTCCGGCATGTTGTTCGCTACGCTGGCCGGTTTTTCGGTTGAGGAGCGCAGTGCCTCGGACAACTCTCTGTTGTACGCGGTTCAGGTGGGGCTGAACGTCACTGTCGGTGAGGCGGCGCGGCTGACGACCGGCATCGGATATTTTACGTACACCGAAACGGTCGGGAACCGGCCATTTTACAACGGCAGGGCCAAAGGAAACACGGTCGATGCCGATGGGAATTACGTTTTTGACTACGGAAATACGGAACTGTTTGCGGAACTGGATACCGCCATCGGCGATTGGCCGTTACGGGTGTTCGGGCACTACACTCGCAACGGCGAAGTCAGTAGCCAGGATACGGCTTATGCGTTCGGCGCGAGATTCGGCAGGGCCAACAAACCGCGCAGGATGGAATTTACCTGGATGTATGAGAATATTGAAGCTGATGCGTTAATCGGCACTTTCAACGATGCGGATTTTGGCGGTGGTGGTACGGATTCCACGGGCCATATATTTAATGCCAGATACAGCTACAACGACGGAATATTTTTTTCCGGAACTTTATTCGTAAACTCCGTCGAACAATTTCAGGGCGTCGAGCACGACTACGATCGCATTCAGCTCGACATAGAATTCAGATTTAACTAGTGGCGAGTAACAGCATGATGACAATCCCCGGTAAACGCACCTTGAATTTCGTTGGCGCTTTGATTTGCGCTGCACTGATGGGATTTGCGCTGTACGCCCAGCATGTGTTGCTTATGGAGCCGTGCCCGCTGTGCATTCTGCAGCGCATTGCCGTTATCGTGCTCGGCGTCGTGTTTCTGCTGGCGGCGCTGCACAAGCCGGGCCGCATCGGTGGACGCATCTACGGTCTGTGTGCTGGCCTGGCAGCGGCGGGCGGCGCGGCGGTTGCCGGCTGGCACGTGCACCTGCAAAGTTTACCGGCTGATGAGGTGCCGTCCTGCGGCCCCGGTCTCGAATACATGGTCGAGAACTTTCCGTTGCGGGACGCTCTGAGCATGATATTCAAGGGTTCCGGAGAGTGTGCGGAGATCTCGTGGCGATTGCTTGGTTTGTCGATGCCCGCGTGGGTCGTAATCGCCCTGATCGGTCTGGGCAGCGTTGGTGTCTGGAACAATCTTCGCCGCTAGTACTCCGAAATATCACATTGCCGGATTACTGAGCAGCAACTCGACTATACGTTGATAGATGCGGCTCAGGGCAATGACATCCTTAGCGCGGACGTGTTCATCTATCTTGTGAATCGACGCGTTTACCGGACCGAGTTCCACGACGTCGACGCCCGCCGGCGAAATAAACCGGCCGTCCGATGTGCCGCCGCCGGTGGACAGTTGCGGTGCATTGCCGGTGTGTTCTTTGACGGCTTGGACGACTGCGTCGGTCAGGCGGCCGGGTTTTGTCAGAAACGGTTTGCCGGATAAATGCCATTGAAGCTCATAGTTCAAATCGTGTGCATCGAGAACTTCGTGAACTTTCTTCTTGAGCGAATCGTGGGTCCACTCGGTTGAATAACGAAAGTTGAATCGTGCGTTGAGTTCGGCGGGTGTTACATTCGGTGCTCCCACACCACTTCGAATGTCAACGACCTGAAAGCTCGTCGGCGGGAAGTGGTCATTGCCGTTGTCCCACTTGATCTGATGCAGTTCCAGAAGCACCGGCGCGAACTTGTGAATCGGGTTGTCTGCCAGTTGCGGGTAGGCCACGTGCCCTTGCGTACCGTTTACCGTCAGCATGCCACTCAGTGAGCCGCGTCGACCGATGCGCACCAGATCGGCCAGAGTATTTTCGCTGGACGGCTCGCCGAGCACACACCAGTCAATTTTCTCGCCGCGCTCGTTCAGTGTTTTCATGACCCTGAGCGTGCCGTCGCGCGCTCGGCCTTCTTCGTCGCTGGTGATCAGTAAGGCGAGACTGCCGGCGGGCTCGGGAACAGACTGCAGATACCGTTCGAGCGCGACAATCATGCAGGCGAGGCCGCTCTTCATATCGGCAGAACCGCGGCCGAATATCAGATCGCCCTTAAACGTTGGCTCGAACGGATCGCTGCCCCAGTCCGATTCCTTGCCCGGCGGTACCACATCGGTATGGCCGGCAAAACAAAGTAGCGGCGCCTCGGTGCCGCGTCGTGCCCAGAGGTTTGTGACATCGCCAAATACGAGTGTTTCGCAGGCGAAGCCCATAGCCTCCAGTCGTTCGATGAGCACTTGCTGACAGCCGGCGTCATCGGGAGTAATGGATGGCCGCCGGATTAATTCACAGAGCAGTTCTATTTCCGGGGATTTCACGACGTCGGGCATGTGCAGGAAGATGTCTGCTTTGGTTCGCGATTGCAAGCCGATATTACTAGTCGGATGCTTTGACCTCTTCCCAAAATTCCGAGAAACGTTTTTCCGAAAAACCGACGGCGAGAAACACGTCGGATTCCAGTACCGGGCGCTTTATTAATGTGGGGTTGTCGAGCATCAGTGCGTAGGCGCGACTCCTGGTCATGCCGTTGCGATCTACTTCCGGAATCTTGCGCCAGGTCAGGCTTTGCTTGTTGAGCAATTTGGTCCAGTCGATGCGCGCAGCCCAGCGCTCCAGCATTTGGATATCCAGCCCGTCGTCGCGAACATCGTGAAAGCAAAAATCGATATTATTTTGCGTCAGGAACGTACGTGCTTTCCTGCAGGTGTCGCAACTCTTGATTCCGTAAACCGTCAGCATCTTCGATTAGTCCAGATTTCTGAGAAGGTCGTTCAGTGCGGTTTTCGACCGTGTCCCGGCGTCCACCTGCTTCACAATGACTGCGCAGTATAGCGAGTATTTCCCGTCCTTCGATGGCAGGTTGCCGGAAACCACAACCGATCCAGCCGGAATTCGGCCGTAAGAAATTTCCCCGGTCTCGCGATTGTATATCTTGGTGCTCTGACCGATGTAAACGCCCATCGAAATAACGCTGCCGCGTTCGACAACCACGCCTTCTACCACTTCCGAACGCGCGCCGATAAAACAGTCGTCTTCAATAATCACCGGTCCGGCCTGAACCGGCTCCAGTACGCCGCCGATGCCAACGCCGCCCGATAAGTGGACGTTCTTGCCGATCTGCGCGCAGCTTCCGACGGTAACCCAAGTGTCGATCATCGCACCGCTGTCGACGTAGGCACCGATGTTCGTATAGCTTGGCATCAATACGACGCCGGGTGCTACATATGCGCCGCGCCGAACGATGGCGTTGGGGACGACGCGGACGCCGTCGGCCGCGAACTGGTCCGCGGCGTAGTCTGCATATTTCAATGGCACCTTGTCGTAGTAGCGGTTGTGGCCTCCGTCAAGAACCTCGTTGTCACGCAGTCTGAAGCTCAGGAGTACAGCTTTCTTGAGCCATTGGTTCACGTGCCAGTCATCGCCGCGTTTTTCTGCGATGCGCAGTTTTCCCGAATCGAGCAACGTTATCGCCTCTTCGACCGCTGCGGTTATCGCATCCTTGTCGTCAAACCCCTGTGACCGGTTTTCAAACGCTGTGTCAATGATCGTTTCTAGGTTTTGCATGGGGTGCTGGCCCGCTCCTGAATGAGTTCCTGGTCCAATTCGGATTGCAGCGATTCTGCCAGTATATTTTGTGCCGCGTTGGTAATCGCGTGTCCTGACAGGTCGCTGATGTGAAACACATCTTCCGCGCGCTCTCCAATGGTCATGATCTTGGCCGCCGCAATATTTACTCCCTGAGCAATGAAAATCTGGCCCACCTTGCTAAGTAGCCCCGGTCGGTCGGCCGTCACGAGTTCGAGAACTGTCTGCTCGTTTGCCTTGCCGACTGTGAAATCTACGCGAGTTGGCGTCGAAAACATACGTGCCTGTCGTGTTGCCGATCGTGTCACTTGCGTGACCCGGTCGTCGTTGGTCGTTAGAACCCGGGTCAAACTGTGGCGAATCCTGTCGATACGTTGTTCGTCGATGTCGACGCGCTTATCCGATTCCATGAATACATAGGTGTCGATACTGTAGCGGTTATCCAGCGGTACGATGCGTGCGTCCATGATCGTCATTCCGAGTTCATCCAGAACTGCAGTGACCTGTGCGAAGGTCCGCCGGGTCTGTGGAGTCAGTAGCACTGCCTCAACGCCATCGCCGGTGCGGCGTCGGCGTACGTCAACCAGTCCCACATTGTCTCGCGGACTCGATGCGGCCAGCCACTCGGTGTGCCAGGCAATTTCGGAGCTGCGATAGCGCAGGAAATAGTGGTCATTAAACAGTTCCCAGACGGCGGCGGTCTGTGCGCCGTCGATACCGGCCGTTTTCAGGTAGCGGCGCGCCTTGTCCTGTTTTTCGACGATAAGCTGCTCGCTCTCAAGCGGATTCTCAAGGCCCCGCAGTAGTGCGCGCCGCGTCAACTCGTACAGGTCGCGGAACAGTTGTGCTTTCCAGGAGTTCCACAACTTCGGATCCGTGCCGCGCACGTCGGCAACGGTGAGGACGTAGAGGTAGTCAAGGTGTACCGGGTCGCCGACGGTCTCGGCAAATTCATTGATAACGTCCGGGTCACCGAGATCCTTTTTTTGCGCCGTGATAGAGAATATCAAGTGGTGGCGCACCAGCCATGCGACGGTTCGCGATTCGTACTTGCTGAGTCCGTGCTCCAGACAAAACGCTTCAGCATCGACCGCGCCAAGTACCGAATGATCGCCGCCACGACCTTTGGCGATATCGTGGAATAACCCGCTCAGGTATGCGATTTCCGGCACTTCAAGCGACTGCATGATCGTGCTGCAATGCGGAAACTCGTCGTTGAATCGCTGCAGTGCGAAGCGGCGCAGGTTGCTGACCACGAACAGCGTGTGTTCGTCGACCGTGTAGGCGTGGAACAAGTCGTATTGCATTCGCCCGACGATGCGTCCAAAGGCCGGAATATAACGACCAAGAACACCGTACAAATTCATGCGTCGCAATTCGTGCGTTACGCCCTCGGGGGCACGCAGAATATTCAGGAACAGACGGTGATTGCGCGGGTTTTGCCGGAACTCATCGTCGATCCGGTGCAGATTGCGTTTGACCGATCCGACGGTATAGGCGCTGACTCCGCGTAGATCAGAATGCTGTTGCAGCAGCAGGAACAATTCGAGCATCGCTGAGGGGTAGCGCGCGAAAACGTCTTCATTGATGGTCTGCAGAAAGCCATTCTTGACTTCGAAGCGATCGTTCAGGGATACCGCCGGCGTTGTCGGATCCATCAGTATGGCTTCTTCGAATTGCTGCAAGAGCATCTCGTTGAGGCGACTCAACTCCATGACCGTACGATAATAACGCTGCATTAGCTGCTCGACCGCGAGGGTGTAGCTGGCATCTTCGTAGCCGAGCATCTCTGCGAGTCGGGTCTGATGATCGAAAAGCAATCGATCCTCGCGGCGCCCGGTCAGCACATGCAGGGCGAAACGGATGCGCCACAGAAAATGCTCGCCGTCCTGCAACCGTTGTAGCTGCCCGGGCGTCAGGAATTCGTGGTCGACGAGCTCCGCCAGTGTCGACGCGCCGAAGTGGCGTTTGGCGACCCAGCCGATCATCTGGATGTCTCGCAGCCCGCCAGGGCTGCCTTTAACATTCGGTTCGAGGTTGTACGCTGTGTCGTGATAGCGATGATGCCGGCTGATTTGTTCTTTGCGTTTTTCTTCGAAAAACACTGCGGATGGCCACATTCGATCCGGTTCTATGGCGGCCTGCATTTCCTGGAATAAGGCGTCGGGCCCGCTCAACAACCGAGACTCCATCAACGTCGTTGCGATGGTCAGGTCGGCGCTGGCCTCGCTAAAGCATTGCGCAACCGTGCGGACGCTGTGGCCGATTTCCAGCCCGATATCCCAAAGTGCGGTAACAAACCCGCAGAGCGATTCCTCGGCTTCCGAGGACACAGATTCCGGCAACAGCAGCATGATGTCGATATCGGACCCGGGATGTAATTCGCCGCGCCCGTACCCACCAACGGCCACCAGCGCGGCGTCACGGTGTTCGAGTTGCTCTTTCCAAAGCCGGATGAGCAACTCATCGATCATTTTCGAGCGCGCATGCACCAGTTCCGTTACGGATTCGCCCGCTTCAAAGCGTCGCTGCAGATCTTCGTCGGCGATCAACAGAGCATCGCGGATCTGAGCATAAATCATTGTTTTATAGTTGATTATTGGCGCCGAGAGTGAGTACCTCAAAGCCGTTTTGGGTAATCAGGCAGGTATGCTCCCATTGTGCGGACAGACTGTGATCCTTGGTGACGACGGTCCAACCGTCGGGCATTAGCCGCACGCTTGCCTTGCCGGCATTGACCATCGGCTCGACGGTCAAGGTCATACCGGCACGCAGTTCCAGTCCGGTGTCGCGCTTGCCGTAGTGGAGCACTTGCGGGTCTTCGTGAAAAACTTCGCCAATCCCGTGGCCGCAGTACTCCCGGACGATCGAGAAGCGATTTTTTTCGACGTTTTTTTGTACGGCGGCGCCGATATCGCCGAGGCGCTTACCCGGACCCAATTCCTCAATGCCCAACCACATGCTTTCGAAGGCAATGTCCGAGAGGCGCTGGGCCTGGATTTGGGCTTTTCCGACGAAGTACATGCGGCTGGTGTCGCCGTGAAAGCCGTCCTTGATCACCGTGACGTCAATATTGACGGCATCGCCGGCTTTGAGCTTCTTGTCACCGGGAATGCCGTGGCATACCACGTGATTTACCGAGGTGCAGATAGACTTCGGAAAGCCGCGGTAGTTAAGCGGTGCCGGGATGGCATCCTGCACGCCGGTAATATACTCGTGACAAATCCGATCAAGCTCGCCGGTTGTAACCCCCGGTTTTACATAATCTTCGATCATGTCGAGAACTTCGGCCGCGAGCTGGCCTGCGACGCGCATCTTGTCCTGTTGTTCAGTCGTTTTTATCGATACGGGCATTGGGTTTCTTTCCGATCCGCGTTGTTGAGCGGGGGCGGCTATGGTATAAAGCGCGCGCCCTTGAGGCAATACTTCACACGCATACCGACACGTCGTACTGGGTGCCCCGGCAAAACAAGGGGTTGTACGATGGGGTATGCGGAGGCCTAACCCGGAGAAATCGATATGGCAGACGTTACCATGCGCCAGATGCTAGAGGCTGGCGTGCATTTTGGTCATCAGACCCGTTACTGGAATCCGAAGATGTCACCCTACATCTTCGGCGAACGTAACAAGATTCACATTATCAATCTCGAGAAGAGCCTGCCGCTGGCGCGCGAAGCTTGTGCCTTTATAAAGGGTACGGTCGCAGACGGCGGAAAAGTCCTGTTTGTCGGCACCAAGCGCGCAGCACGCGATGCCATTCGTACGCATGCGGTCCGCTGCGAAATGCCGTTCGTCTGCCAACGGTGGCTGGGTGGCATGCTAACCAACTACAAAACCATTCGTCAGTCCGTGAAGCGTTTGACCGTGTTGCAGCAGATGTCTGAAGACGGGTCTTTTGATGGTCTGACCAAGAAGGAAGTTCTTGGCCTCAGTCGCGAGCAGGAAAAGCTGGAACGCAGCCTGGGCGGCATCAAGGAAATGCGCAACGTACCGGACGCGCTGTTTATCGTAGACGTCGATCACGAAGATATCGCAATCCGAGAAGCGCGAAAACTGGGCATTCCGGTTGTCGCTGTCGTCGATACAAACTGTTCCCCGGAAGGTGTCGATTATGTGATTCCCGGTAACGACGATGCAATGAGAGCGATTGAGCTGTACGCCGGGCTGGTTGCCGATGCGGTGCTTGACGGCAAGTCGTCGCTGCCCGAGCTGGCGCTTGGCGATGACGATTTTGTCGAGCTGGACGACGACGGTAACGTGAAGAAAGGTCGCGCCAAGAAATCTCCCGCGGACCGGAAAAAAGGTCCGAGGAAAAAAACAGCAGGGAAGTCCGCAGCGGAGAGCCCGAAAAAGGTATCTGTCAAGAAACTGGCGGCGAACGAAACGGATCAGAAGGATTCTGCAGAGAACGCGACACCGCCTGATGCTGGCGAAAAAACTGAGAATGCCTCCGCCGTGGATGATAAGGCTGAGCCAATAGTTGAGGATGCGGTCGAGGAAACGGCGGCGCCTGCAGAAACTGAGCCCACGGTAGCCAAGAAAGCCGCAAAAAAAGCGGCGAAAAAGACCACGAAGAAAGTTAGCAAGAAAGTTGTCAAGAAAGCGGAGGACTAGGTCGTGTCAATTACAGCATCGATGGTCAAGGAGCTTCGCGAACGTACCGGCGCTGGCATGATGGAGTGCAAGAAAGCACTCGTTGAAACCTCAGGCGATCTTGACGCGGCGGCGGAAGCGTTGCGCGCCTCGGGCCAGGCGAAAGCGGACAAGAAGGCGGGTCGGGTTGCAGCCGATGGACTTATCTCGGTCAGCCGCGACGGTCCGAAGGCGGTTATTGTCGAAGTGAACTCCGAGACGGACTTCGTTGCCAAAGATGAAAATTTTGTCGATTTCACCGCAGCGGTAACGAAGCTGGCACTGGCATCCGGTATCACGGACATAGCCGAACTGGCGAGCAAAGATATCGGTGATGGCAGAACGGTCGAGGAAGCACGTACCGAGTTGGTCAGCAAGGTCGGCGAGAATATTTCTGTGCGGCGTATCGCGATCGTCGATAACACAGGTCCCATCGGATCGTATACCCACGGTGCTCGGATCGGATCGGTCGTGGCGCTTGAAGGTGGCGATGACGCACTGGCCCGCGACATTGCGATGCATGTTGCCGCAATGAATCCAAACTGCATCGACGAAACCGGTGTTGCCGCGGAAACCCTGGAACGCGAACAGCGGATATTCTCCGAACAGGCGGCAGAGTCCGGCAAGCCACCAGAAATCATCGAGAAGATGATCAGCGGCCGCATCGCCAAGTTCCTTAAGGAAATCACACTCCTTGGGCAGCCTTTCGTGAAAGACGACAAGAGCTCCGTTGGTCAATTGCTAAAGAACAAGGGTGCTCGGGTGTCCTCGTTCGTACGCTTCGAAGTTGGCGAGGGTATCGAAAAGAAAGAGGACGATTTTGTGGCGGAGGTAATGGCTCAGGTTAAGGGCACCGGTTAGATGCGCTACTTGAGGAATCTCGTTTAAGCCATTGATTTTAGTGGGGACCTCTCTAGAGGAATACGCTAGAATCAACGGCTGACCAAAGGAAATCGTATGAGTGACAGTCCGGTTCAATATCGTCGTGTGTTGCTGAAACTCAGTGGCGAAGCGTTGATGGGAGACCTGGACTACGGCATTGAGCCGAAAGTCATTCAGCGTATTGCTGCCGAGATTGCAACGGCGAAGAATACCGGGGTTGAGATCGCCATCGTAATCGGCGGCGGAAACATCTTTCGCGGTGCGGGTCTTGCGCGCTCTGGTATGGATCGCGTGACCGGTGACTACATGGGTATGCTGGCGACAGTCATGAATGCGCTGGCGATTCAGGACGCGCTCGAATCACTCGATGTCTACGCGCGGGTCATGTCTGCGTTACAGATTAACGAAGTTTGCGAAGACTACATTCGCCGACGTGCAGTACGGCACCTTGAGAAAGGGCGCGTGGTGATCCTCGCGGCTGGAACCGGCAATCCGTTTTTTACGACCGACACCGCCGCTAGCCTTCGTGCCATCGAAATTGACGCAGATGTATTACTAAAAGCAACCAAAGTCGACGGCGTGTACGATTCCGATCCGCTAACCAACCCGGATGCTGCCCGTTACGAAACCGTATCCTACGACAAGGTTCTGTCAGACAAACTTTCCGTCATGGACGCCACGGCGATCGTAATGTGTCGTGACAATGACTTACCGCTGCGAGTATTTAATCTGACGCGAGCGAATGCATTGGTGCAGGCGATGTCAGGTGACGATATCGGCACCCTTGTGACGGCTTGATCGGGTGGCAGCTTTAATGAGAGGGCAGTAACAGTGCTGGACGAAATCAAGAAAGATGCGGCTACCCGAATGGCAAAGAGTGTGGCTTCCTTGCAGCAGGAACTGACGAAGATTCGCACCGGGCGTGCGCACACGAGTTTGCTGGATCACGTGACGGTCGAATACTACGGCAGCCAGGTCCCGCTGAATCAGGTTTCCAATGTTGGTGTGGAAGATGCGCGGACTCTGATAGTGACGCCCTGGGAAAAAGATATGGTGCAGCCTATTGAGAAAGCGATCATGACGTCCGACCTGGGTTTGAATCCGGCGACCGCCGGTACGGTGATCCGGGTACCGCTGCCTGCGCTGACCGAAGAGCGGCGCAAGGATATGACTCGCGTGGTGCGCAACGAGGCGGAAGGCGGGCGGATTGCGGTCCGCAATATTCGTCGTGATGCGCTTCACGATATCAAGGAATTACTCAAGGAAAAGATGATTGGAGAGGACGACGAGCGCCGCGCGGAAGGCGAAATTCAGGACATCACGGACAAGCATGTCGGTGACATTGACAAGATTCTGGCGAACAAGGAATCCGAACTGATGGAGATATAAGGAGTCTGCTCCTTATTACCCCGTTTCTTTTCCGTGTCGAACATGCACAGCGAAACTCATACAACAAACAACCTGCCGCGGCATGTCGCGATCATCATGGATGGCAATGGACGTTGGGCGCGGAACCGCAGCAAGCCGCGGCATGCCGGTCATCGGGCCGGTGTGAAGTCGGTACGTATGTCTGTCGAAACGGCGGCTGAGAGGGGTGTTGAATACCTGACTTTGTTCGCGTTCAGCAGCGAGAACTGGTCTCGACCGAAAACCGAAGTCGGTGCGCTGATGAAATTGTTTGTCGAAGCACTGCGACGAGAAGTCGACGAGTTGCATCGTAATAACGTACGGCTGAAATTCGTCGGCGCCCTGGATGAGCTGAGCGCCGGCCTGAGAGACAAGATTTCACAGTCGGAGGCAACGACGGCCGACAACACCGGTTTGCAGCTTACCGTCGCTATTGCCTACGGTGGGCGCTGGGATATCGTCGAGGCTAGCAAGGCGCTGGCGCGTCGAGTCTCAGACGGTTCTCTGCAGGTCGATGATGTTGGCGACGATGAGTTCGCCGCGGAGTTGCAGCTTGCTGCGATACCCGACCCGGACCTGCTGATTCGCACCGGTGGCGAGCAACGCATCAGCAATTTTCTGCTGTGGAATCTCGCGTACGCGGAGCTTTGGTTTACGGATGTTCTGTGGCCGGAGTTTGATGAAAAGGTTTTTGATGAAGCGCTGGGCTTTTACGCCGGAAAGCAACGTCGCTTTGGACATACGGGTGAGCAGATTGGAGCCGTGGGATGCTGAGAACGCGCGTAGTAACCGCAGTGATTTCGTTGCTGATTCTGGGGGCCGTCTTGTTCGTTGTCCCCGCGAGCGTTGCGAAAACGGTCATCGCCGGGTTGATTCTTGCCGCGGCGTGGGAGTGGTCTGGTTTTCTGGACCTGTCGAAGATCGCGAGTCGACTTGCTTATGTCTTGCTAATCGCCGCTCTTATGGCTATTACAGCTTTGCTCGTTCCTGATCGCAGCAGACTGATCCTCATGATTGCTTGCGCCTGGTGGATCGTGGCTTTTATCTGGACGTTCCTGTTTCCGACATCGATACCCCTGGTCGTGCGTTGGATATGCGGCGCGCTGGTGTTGGTACCGTTATTTGTGGCGCTGTTGTTTCTGTACGGACTCGACTCGCAACTGTTGCTGTTTGCGTTACTTATCGTTTGGGCGGCGGACGTCGGTGCCTATTTTTCGGGCAAGCAATTCGGTCGTGTCAAACTTGCTCCGAGCATTAGTCCCGGAAAAACCTGGGAAGGTGTGTTTGGCGGACTCGTAATGGTGGCGGTGCTGACCTTGGCTTGGGCAAGCTACAAGGAATTGCCACTGGCGGTGTTACTGCCATTTTGTCTGGCGGTCGCTGTACTGTCGATAGTGGGAGACCTGACGGTCAGTATGTTTAAGCGAACCGCGGGCCTTAAAGACAGTGGCAGACTGTTTCCGGGTCACGGCGGCGTTCTTGACCGCATCGACAGCGTTGCTGCGGCAGCGCCGTTGTTCGCGCTGGGGCTGGTATGGCTGGGTTTGGCCGCATGAGTTGTTCAGCTCGCATTCATCGACGCGCACTTAGTGTGATCTGCAATACTGCGGGAACTGCGGCCACGGTCGTCAGTCCACTTGTTGGATCCCTGAGATGATGGTTGGCCATGACTGATTTACTGACCGATTTGGTGGCGTTTGTTGTACTGATCAGCATTCTGGTCGCTGTGCACGAATACGGGCACTATATTGTGGGTCGCTGGACCGGCATGAAGGTGCTGCGTTTTTCCATCGGCTTCGGCAAGCCAGTATTGACACATATAGGCGGAAAAGATCGCACTGAATACTGTATATCGGCTATTCCTCTGGGCGGTTACGTGCGTTTTCTCGACAGTCGCGATGGCGATATCGATGCGGCGGACGAGGGTCGCGCCTTCGATCAACGTCCGATTCCCGCCCGTATCGCCGTGTTGCTGGCCGGGCCGGCGTTTAACTTCCTGTTTGCCATTGCCGCCTACTGGGTGCTGCTCGCTGGAGGCATCATCACGGCGCAGCCGGCGGTCGGGACAGTGTCGCCTGGGTCTTATGCGGAGCAGGCCGGGCTGGAGGTTGGGGATAAGATCGTCGCTGTCGGTGATGTCGAAACGCGGGGATGGGAGCAGGCGCTGGTCGCCATTCTTGGCGAAATGGTCGACGATGGCAGAGTGCCGATGACGCTTGAGAGTACGACCGGCGGGCTGCGGCAGGCGACGATCGATGTTGGCGCTGATAAAACGCGCTTGACCGAACCGGGGATGCTGTTCGATGGTCTTGGCTTCGAGCAGTGGCAGCCACCGGCCGTTGTCGGCGAAGTGCCCGATGGTGGCGCCGCCTACGCCGCCGGAGTGGCTGTCGGTGATTTGATCACCGCGATCGATGGCGAAAGTATTGGTAATTTCAATGATCTGCGAGCTGTCGTTGCGCCGCGGGCCGGCAAGAACGTGCTTATTGAAATGATCCGTGATGGCCGCGAGTATTCCGTAGAAGTCGTCATCGGAGAGCGGCAGATCGACGGCGAGACGGTCGGTTTGCTCGGCGTCGCGGTATCGCAGGTCAGTGCTGGTTACTACAATCGGCACGCGTACACGCCGCTGGAGTCGCTGCGCGCCGCGGCCGTCAAAACGTGGACAACGAGCGTTTTTACGGTGCAGATGCTGGGTCGTATGGTCACCGGTGATGTGTCGATCAAGAACATCAGCGGGCCGATTAATATTGCGCAAATTGCGGGTGCATCGGCGGAGCGGGGCTGGCGTTATTTCGTCAGCATTCTGGCCGTGATCAGCATCAGTCTCGGTGTGCTGAACCTCCTGCCCATTCCAATATTGGACGGCGGCCAAATCGTTTATCAGATTATTGAAGCTCTAAAGGGCGGCCCGATGACTGAACGCGCGCAGATTCTCGGACAACAGGCGGGCATATTCGCGTTGTTGTTGCTGATGAGTTTCGCTTTTTACAATGACATTGCAAGACTATTTGGCTGACGGAATCTATTGCTGATGAGAAAGACTTTCTTCGCATTGCTGACACTATTGCCGCTGGCGTCCATGGCATCCGGCAATTTCGTGGTTAAAGATATGCGGGTTGACGGCCTGCAGCGTATTTCGGAAGGCACGGTATTCAATTATTTGCCGATTAACATCGGCGATTCGATAGACGGTATTCGTATTGGTGAGGCGATTCGTTCTTTGTACGGCCAGAACCTGTTCGATGACATTGAAATGCGTCGTGAAGAGGACACGCTCGTCATCGTCGTCAAAGAGCGTCCTTCTATCGAGAATTTTTCGATCGATGGCAATAAAGATATCAAGACAGAGGATCTGATGGAATCTCTGCGCGGCGTTGGTCTGGCCCGCGGTCGCACCTTCGATCGCTCGGTACTCGACAACGTCGAGATGTTTCTGCGCGAACAATATTATGATCGCGGCAAGTACGGCGTCTCGATCGAGACAGATATCATTGATCGCCCGAACAACACTGTGCGCATCAATATCGAGGTCAAAGAAGGTGAGCGAGCGAAAATCCGGCAGGTGAATATTGTCGGTAACGACTCGTTCGATGAAAAGGACATCCGCAGCGATTTTACTCTGGATACGGCGAACTGGTTATCGTGGATACGTCAGGATGATCGCTACGCGAAAGAAGCCCTGGAAGGCGATCTTGAAATTCTTCGCTCGTTTTACATGGATCGCGGGTACGCCGATTTTCGTGTCGAGTCCACTCAGGTCGCGATTTCACCGAACAAAAAGGACATATTCGTTACCATCAATGTACGTGAGGGAGATGTGTATACGATCTCCGAAGTGAAGTTGGTAGGTGACATGGTAGTGCCCGAAGCGGTGCTTCGCAGTTTCGTATTTGCACAACCCGGATCGGTGTTTAACCTGAACGTGCTGACCAGCTCGGCCGAGTACATGCAGTTCAGACTGGGTCAGGAAGGCTACGCGAACGCCGAAATTGAACCGGTACCGGAGCTCGACCACGAAACCAAGGAAGCCTCCGTTTCATTCTACGTTTACCCGCAAAGTCGTGTTTACGTACGCAAGATCAACTTTAAAGGAGTTGATCAGGTCGACGACGAGGTATTGCGTCGGGAAATGCGGCAGATGGAAGGATCGTATCTTTCCAACTCGCTGATGGATCGTTCCAAAATTCTATTGCAGCGCTTGCCCTACATCGAGCCAGGCGTGGACTATCGCACTATTCCGGTTGCTGGTAGCCCGGATCTCGTCGACCTCGATGTTGATCTCAAGTATCGCATGCCCGGCCAGTTTTCCGGCGGTGTTGGTTATTCGCAATCGCAAAAGCTGCTACTCAACGGCAGTATCGTACACACCAACTTTCTCGGCGGCGGAAATCGCGTTGCGTTGGAACTCAATTCCGGTCGATTTCAAAAGCTTTACAGCCTCTCCCACACCGATGCGTACCGGACGCTGGACGGTGTGCGCCGAACTTTGAGTGTCAACTTTCGCGATATCACGCAGTTTACGGCGGCGGCATCCGATTTTTCAACGACCAGTGCAGGCGCGACGATCGATTACGGCTATCCGATTTCGGAGTATCAGACCTTGTCTTTTGGTTTGACGTTTCAGCAGGCGGAGTTGGTATCGTCGGCGGGCAGTACTCAGCAGGCGCAGGACTGGGTATTGAACAACGGTGATCAGTTTGTAGCAAACCTGGGCAGGGGCGTCGTTTTTAATGGCACGAAATTTAATACTTTTGAATTGATCGTTGGTTGGTCGTACGACAGTCGCAATCGCTCTTTGTTCGCAACCCGCGGTACCCGCCAGCAACTGTTTCTTAGCGCTGCGGCGCCCGGTAGCGACGTGGAGTACTATCAAGCCCGGTTTAATTTTACCAAATATTTTCCGCTATCCCCGAGATGGGTGATTCGCGCGAACGCCGAACTCGGTATCAGCGAAGCGCTGGGTGATACGACGGCAGCACCTCCTTTCAAGCAGTTCTACGGCGGTGGGCCGCGCTCGGTACGAGGCTACAAGGAGTCGTATCTTGGGCCGAGGGATAGTCGCGGTCGGCCGTATGGCGGTAACATGTTGGTTGCCGGTCAGCTTGAGCTTATAATCCCGTTGCCGGGGAAATTTGCCAGCCAGGCGAGAGCGAGCCTGTTTTACGATTTTGGCAATGTGTTCAATACGGGTGAAGTCGCGTTTACCGATAAACTGGGAAGTCCGATCGAATACAAACCGGATTTTAACGAACTACGTACATCCGTCGGCATCGGTGTTCAGTGGCTGGCGCCGCTGGGCCTGTTTCGATTCAGTTATGCTTATCCTCTGAATGAGTTTAAGGGTAACGACAGATACTACGGAGATCGGCTGGAGCGGTTCCAGTTCTCCATTGGACAAGCATTTTAAGGGAATGGAATAGATGAGCTTTATGAATAGTCAGTTGGTAAAAACAGTATTTGGCGTATTGTTGGTGTTTGGACTTTCGTTTTCGCTACCGGCGACCGCAGAAGAAACAAAAATCGGTGTCGTAAACCTGCAGACGATCGTAGAACGTGCGCCGCAAACGAAGGCGGTAATGGATTCGCTGCGCGAAGAGTTTGCGCCGCGCGAACGTGAGATCGTTGCCAAGCAGAGTGAATTTGAAGAACTGCAGGAAAAGGTACAGAAAAACCTGTCGGTCATGGGTGAGACGGAGCGTCGTAACGCGGAGAAAAATCTCCGCGATCTGGGACGAGAGTTCGAGCGTCTGCGTACCGAGTATCAGGAAGACAGCAACCTTCGCCAGAACGAAGAGTTCGGTGTACTGCAGCGTTTTGTGCTGAAAGAGGTGCAGGATTTTGCGCAGGCAGAGGGATACGATCTGATCATCGGTGATGGCGTGTTGTACGTGAGCGCGGCAGTTAATATTACCGAAGAAGTTCTGAACGCTGTTATCGCCAACCACGAAACGGCATCAGAGTAAGCAGGCTCCAGGCGACTCGGATGCCGATCAGCCTCGGGGAACTTGCCGCCAGCTTTGGTTGCGAGCTGATCGGTGACCCGAGCGCGATTGTAAACGACGTAGCGTCGTTGCGACACGCGACACCGGAGTCGCTCACGTTCTTGGCAAACTCCTCCTATCGAGCCGACCTGTCTTCGACGCGGGCGGCTGCGGTAGTGCTGCGTGCGCAGGATGCCAGCGCCTGCTCCGTCGCCGCGCTGGTCAGCGAAAACCCGTATGCGACGTACGCACGGATGGCGGCGCTTGTTTGTCCGGAGCCCGCGATTGAGGCGGGTGTGCACGCCTCGGCGGTCGTGGCCTCTACTGCCAGTGTGGCGGCAAGTGCACAGGTCGCGGCCAACGTGGTTGTCGGTGCGCGTTCGTCGGTCGGGGATGACAGCTACGTTGGTCCCGGGTCGGTCATCGGACCCGACTGCGTGATTGGCGATAACAGCAGGCTTATGGCGAATGTGACCATCGTACAGAATGTCCGGATTGGTTCTCGTTGTATGCTGCATCCCGGCGCGGTGATCGGTTCTGACGGTTTCGGGAATGCGATGACGGCACAAGGCTGGGTCAAAGTGCCTCAGCTTGGCGGCGTATCGATTGGCGACGACGTCGAAATAGGTTCGAACACAACCGTTGATCGCGGTGCGATCGGTGACACTGTTATCGAAGACGGTGTCCGCCTGGATAACCTGGTGATGATTGCGCACAACGTTCACATCGGAGCGCATACCGCAATGGCAGCGTTGACCGGCATCGCCGGTAGCACCACGATCGGAAAGCGATGCATGTTTGCGGGCGCTAGTGGTGCGGTCGGGCATATCAGGATTTGCGACGACGTAACCGTAATGGCAAAGTCTTTTCTCACCAAAGACGTTGATCAGGCTGGCTCGTATGCGGGCAGCTTTCCGGCCGAAAACTCCCGCACCTGGGCACGGCAATTGGCGCGTTTTCGCCGTCTCGGTCACTTGATCGCACGCGTCAGGAAACTCGAAAAGTGATTCATTCCACCGCCATCGTTTCTGCCTCGGCAATCGTCGCGGACGATGTCGAAATAGGTCCGTATACCGTGATTGGTGATGGCGTCGAGATCGGCCGGGGGAGCAAGATTGATAGCCACGTTGTTATTAACGGTCCGACAAGCATCGGCGAGGACAACCACATCTATCAATTCGCCTCCGTTGGCGATGACCCCCAGGACAAGAAATACGCTGGTGAGCCGACGTGTTTGCGTATTGGTAATCGCAACACGATTCGCGAGTTTTGTACAATCAGCCGCGGCACAATTCAGGACGCCGGTGAAACGGTGTTGGGCGATGACAACTGGATCATGGCCTATTGCCATATCGCGCATGACTGCGTTGTCGGCAATCAAACAATACTTGCAAATAATACGACATTGGCGGGGCACGTTCATTTGGGCGATTGGGTAATATGCGGCGGATTTTCGGGAGTTCATCAGTTTTGTCGCGTGGGCGCCCACGCATTCCTGGGAATGTATGCGGGAATCAATCGCGACGTTCCCGCCTACACCCTGGTATCCGGTCAACCGGCTGCGCCGAAGGGAATCAACAGCGAAGGTTTGAAACGTCGGGGCTTTTCCGGCGAGCAGATTCGCAATATCAAGAACGCTTATCGTCTTGTGTATCGCAAAGGGCAAAAGCTTTCGGCCGCGATGCAGCAGATGCAAGACCTTGTTGCGGAACAGCCGGAGTTGGCATTGTTTCTCGAGTCCCTGCGTTCCACCGACCGCGGCATTGTCCGCTAGTGCGAGCATACGTTGAAGATTGGCCTGGTTGCCGGTGAGTCGTCCGGCGATTTGCTGGGCGCGGGGCTGATTTGCGAGCTGCGGGCGCGGTTTCCCGGCGCGAGCTTTGAGGGCGTTGCCGGTCCGCAGATGCGGGCGGCGGGTTGTACGCAATGGGAGCCGTCTGAGTCACTCGCGGTTATGGGCTTCATCGAACCTTTGGCGCATCTGCCCCGGATATTGCGGTTGCGCCGCAGGTTGCTGAAGCGCTGGCGGAACTCACCACCCGACGTATTCGTCGGAATCGATGCGCCGGATTTTAATCTGGGTCTGGAAAAGAGGCTGCGTGCAGCAGGTATCAAGACGATTCATTATGTGAGCCCATCAATTTGGGCATGGCGTGCCGGCCGCATTAAAACCGTCAAGGCGGCCGCTGACAAAGTTCTGTGTATTCTGCCCTTCGAAACAGCGCTGTACGAAGAGCAACAGATCGACGCAGTGTTTGTCGGACACCCGAAAGCCGACAGTGTTTCCACGAATATTGACGTTGCCGCTACGCGAGCGGCGTTAGGGCTTGAGGCAGAGGAGGTCGTAGCCGTACTTCCGGGCAGTCGGGCCGGCGAGGTTGCGTTGCTGGGCGATATTTTGCTCGCCGCCGCCGCCGCCATAGCGCGATCTCGACCCGACATACAGTTCGTTACTCCGATAGCGACCCCCGCACTACGACCGGCTATCGAAGCGCAAGTTGCTGCGGCAAAACTCGGCGAAAAATTCATTTTGCTGGACGGAGACTCTGAGCGTGCGATGATCGCAGCCGATGTCGTGTTGTTAGCATCGGGTACTGCGGCCCTGGAGTCTGCGTTGCTGACAAAGCCAACGGTTGCGGCGTACAAACTGGGCAAGATCACTTACGCCATTCTTAGCGCGTTCAAGCTGCTGAAACTCACTCACTTTACGCTGCCAAACCTGCTCACCGAAACGCCGCTGGTGCCGGAGTTCATGCAGGACAAGGCGCGCCCGGAGGATATCGCCGTAGCGGTCATCGAGTTGCTCGATGATCCGGCCCGACGGCAAATGATCAGCGACAGATTTGCTAGACTGCGAGCCGAACTGGCGCAAAATGCGGACCAGCGTGCCGCCGATGCGGTGATCTCGCTTCTCAAGCAATAACCGGGCAATGCAGCCGATAAATCTATTTCATGCCAGAGGTCTCGTTCAATCCGGGGGCCTTGCGGCCGGTGTTGACGAGGCGGGCAGAGGCCCGCTTGCAGGTCCCGTGGTGGCGGCGGCAGTCGTTCTGGATCCCGGCTCGCCTATCGACGGACTGGCAGACTCTAAAAAACTAACGGCACCGCGTCGCGACTCGCTCGCCGGGGAAATCAAGCAGCATTCCCTGGCCTGGTCTGTTGCCTGGGCGGATGCCGCTGAAATAGATGCGATAAATATACTTGCGGCGACGATGCTGGCGATGCGCCGGGCGATTCTCGGACTTCGGATGGTGCCCGCTGTTGTGCGGATTGACGGCAATCGATTACCGGATTTGCAATTTGGTGAGTTGACGATCGAGGGTGAGGCAATCGTTGGCGGCGATGACCGCGTCGCTGCGATCAGTGCCGCGTCGATTATTGCGAAGACGACTCGCGATCGCCTGATGCTGGTGCTCGACGACATCTATCCGCACTATGAATTCGCCCGCCACAAGGGCTATCCCACCGCCATTCATCGCGAGAAACTGCTTGAGCACGGTCCGTGCAGCGAACACCGCAAGAGCTTTGCTCCGGTGAGGGTTGCTTCCTGATGGCTGAGAAATTTGTGCATTTGCACGTGCATACGGAGTATTCGCTGGTCGATAGTACGGTTCGCATACCGGAGCTCATGGAGCGTTGTGCCGCCCACGACATGCCGGCGATCGCGTTAACCGATCAGAACAACCTGTTCGGCCTGGTGAAGTTTTACCGATCTGCAATCGCGGCGGGAATCAAACCGCTTATTGGGCTTGATCTGCGTATCGTGAATGACGAGGATCCGGATCACCCGTTTACCTTGTTATTGCTGGTGCAGAGCAACGACGGCTATCGCAGGCTCTCGGAACTGGTGACACGCAGCTACATAGAAGGACAGGTTCGCGGTGTGCCGATGGCGAGACGCGAATGGTTGACCGCTGAGAGTTGCAGCGGTTTGCTGGCGTTATCCGGTGGTCGCGCGGGTGATGTTGGTAGTGCGCTGGTGAGCGGTAACGAAGTTGCCGCAGTCGAATCGCTGCAGTACTGGCAGGCTGTTTTCGGCGATCGTTACTACCTGGAATTGATCCGTACCGGCCGCCCCGGCGAGGAAGAGCTGGTGCAGCGGAGCTTGAAGCTGGCCGCCGAAAAAACTGTGGCAGTGGTGGCTACTAACGACGTACGGTTTCTGGAGCGTGACGGTTTCAGTAGCCACGAAGCCCGGGTTTGCATTCACGACAGCCGAACCCTGGCCGACGTTGATCGGCCGAAGAACTACACGGATGAGCAATACCTGCGCACGCCGCAGGAGATGGCAGAACTGTTTTCAGACGCCCCGTCCGCGCTGCAAAACAGCGTCGAAATTGCACGCCGTTGCAATCTTGATCTAAAACTCGGCGGCAGCGTGCTGCCGAAATTTCCGGTACCTGAAGGCCAGACAGAGGCAGATTTCTTGCAGTCCGAGGCGCAGCAGGGCCTGCACGCGGCGCTCGCGGTGAAGTTTGCGGCCGAAGAAATTCCCACGAACCGACGTGACGCGTATTCAACTCCGTATTTCGAGCGCTTGAATGTCGAACTCGGCGTAATTCAGTCCATGGGATTCCCGGGCTATTTTTTGATCGTCGCAGACTTCATTCGTTGGGCGCGCGAAAACAGCGTACCTGTTGGACCCGGACGCGGCTCGGGTGCCGGCTCGGTGGTTGCCTGGGTACTGGGAATTACCGATCTCGATCCGCTGCAACACGGTTTGCTGTTCGAGCGATTCCTGAATCCGGAACGCGTTTCCATGCCGGATTTCGACGTCGATTTCTGCATGGAGGGACGTGATCGGGTGATCGACTACGTCGCCGGGCAATACGGTCGCGAGCGAGTTTCACAGATTATTACCTTTGGCACGATGGCAGCAAAGGCGGTTATTCGGGACGTTGGGCGGGTGCTTGGGCAGCCGTACGGGTTTGTCGATCGAATCGCGAAGCTGGTGCCGTTCGAAATTGGCATTACGCTGGAAAAAGCGCTTGAGGACTCGGATGAGTTGGCGGCGATGGTTCGCGACGACGAAGAAGTTGCTGCAATCATTGATCTGGCGAAGTCCCTGGAGGGATTGGTACGCAACGCCGGCAAGCACGCTGGCGGTGTTGTCATTTCGCCGGGCGCACTGACCGACTTCGCACCGTTGTATTGCGAAGAGGGTGGCAGTAACGTCGTTACGCAGTTGGACAAGGATGATGTAGAAGCCGTTGGTCTGGTGAAGTTTGATTTTCTGGGGCTCAAGACTCTGACCGTAATCGACTGGGCCGTTAAGATTATTAACGACATCCATGCCGGTCTTGACCTGAGCATTGAGCGGATTCCAGACAACGACCCCAAGACCTTCAAGTTGTTACGCAGTACGCACACAGCAGCGGTGTTTCAACTCGAATCCAACGGCATGCGGGATCTGATCAAACGAATGCGCCCTGATCAGTTCGACGACCTGGTTGCACTGGTTGCGCTGTTTCGTCCCGGTCCGCTGCAATCCGGAATGGTGGACGACTTCATCATTCGCAAGCATGCGACCAACAAGGCCGATATCGACTATCTGCACCCGGAGCTAAAGCCGGTACTGGAAGAAACCTACGGCGTCATTCTGTATCAGGAGCAGGTGATGCAGATTGCGCAGGTGTTGGCCGGCTACACACTCGGCGGTGCGGATCTGCTGCGGCGAGCGATGGGTAAGAAAAATGCCGGGGAGATGGCGAAGCAACGCGAAATTTTCGTTGGCGGCGCTACTGAACGTGGGGTCGCGGAGAAAACCGCGACGCGTATTTTCGACCTGATGGAAAAGTTCGCCGGCTACGGTTTTAACAAATCGCACTCGGCCGCATACGCGGTGTTGTCATATCAAACGGCCTACCTGAAGGCGAACTATCCGGGCGCGTTTATGGCGGCGGTGATGAGTGCGGATTTGCACAACACGGATCGTCTGGTGACCCTGAAGGACGATTGTCGTCAGTTGCGCCTGGAACTGCTCGCACCGGATATCAATACGTCGAACTATCATTTCACGGTGCGGGGAGACGCGACGATCTTATACGGTCTCGGTGCAATCAAGGGCGTGGGTCGAGCGGCGGTCGAGTCTGTGATCGCGGAGCGGGAGGGGAATGGAAAGTTTGAGAATATCGTCGAATTTTGCCGCCGCGTAGATAAGGACAAGATCAATCGGCGCGCACTGGAGGCGATGGTTAAGTCCGGTGCTTTCGACGGCTTTGGGGAAACGCGCCGCAGCATGATGCATCAAGTGCCCCAGGCGTTGCAGAGTGCAGATCAGGCGGCCAAAGCGGCCGCGGCAGGACAGAATGATATGTTCGGGCTGGCCGAGCCGGCGGTCGAAGAGCAAGAAAACAAGCCGCCGCAACTCGCTGAGTGGCAGCAGCGTGTATTGCTCAGCAACGAAAAAGAAGCACTCGGGCTATACCTCACCGGGCATCCGTTCGACGCGGTTCGCAACGATGCGCGCTATCTCGCCGACGGTAAGCTTGGCGATATTACGACGGAGCCCGCGCCGCAAAAAACCAGCAAGGGTGAGCGTAACTACGCGCAGCCCAAGCGCGAGGCGACGGTGGCTGGCCTGATTGTTGATGTTCGAAAACGCGGCAATCGCGTCAGCGTCGTTTTGGACGACGACACGGCGCGCATGGAAGTGAGTCTCTTTAGCGAGGCATTCCAGGAATTTCGCCACTTGCTCGTCAAGGACGAGATCGTCGTTGTTACCGGCGGTTTGCGTTACGACGATTTTATCGGCAGCTGGACTGTCAACGTGAAGAACGTACTGCACATCGACCGTGTGATTGAGTCCCGTGCCCGGGGCATGGTGTTAAGCCTGTCGCGCAATGCCCAGGGCCAGGGCGAGGGCTTGCTGCTGAAGCTTCACGACCTCCTGTTGCCGTTTCGTGAAGGCAGTTGCGACGTCTCTGTGCGTTATATCGGCGATAGCGCGACCGCCAGGCTATCGCTGGGATCTGAATGGGCGGTGCGCCCGAGCCGCGAATTACGCGACAAACTGACCGATCTGCTTGGCAGCAAAAATGTCCGGCTGCTGTACGCTCCGGGGCGTGAAATCATGTAGGGTTAGGGTCCTTATCCGCAAGACAGCAAGATACGACATTGAAATTTCTGGATTTTGAGCAGCCGATCGCCGAGCTTGAGGCGAAGATTGATGAACTGCGCTACGTCGGTGATGATTCCGAGATCAACATCAATGACGAAGTTGCGCGCCTCAAGGAAAAAAGCGAATCGCTGACGAAGAGCATTTTCGCCAAACTATCCCCATGGCAGGTTGCTCGTGTCGCTCGCCACGAGTCGCGACCCTACACTCAGGATTATCTGGACATGATCGCGCCGGACTTTCAGGAATTGCACGGTGATCGCATGTTTGCTGACGACCCGGCGATTGTCGGTGGCGTAGCCTGGCTGGACGGTCGCGCGGTGATGTTCATCGGTCACCAGAAAGGACGCGATACAAAAGAACGCGTACGCCGTAACTACGGTATGCCAAAACCCGAGGGCTACCGAAAGGCCCAGCGTTTGATGCGACTGGCGGAGAAATTTTCGATGCCAATAGTGACCTTCATCGACACACCGGGCGCCTATCCCGGCGTCGGTGCCGAAGAGCGCGGCCAAAGCGAGGCTATTGCCCGCAGTTTGTATTTAATGGCCGGTTTGAAAACTCCAATCATCAGCGTCGTTATCGGCGAAGGCGGTTCCGGTGGGGCGTTGGCCATCGGCGTGGGGGATAAGTTGGTAATGCTGCAGTACAGCATTTATTCTGTGATTTCGCCCGAGGGCTGCGCGTCGATTCTCTGGAAGAGTGCCGAAAAAGCGGAAGATGCGGCCGAAGCGATGCGTATTACTGCGGCTCATCTCGACAAATTCGGTTTGGTTGACGAGGTCTTGCCCGAACCGCTGGGCGGAGCGCACCGTAACCCAAAGGCAATGGCCGAAGTGATTCGCAACGCCCTTTTACACAGCATCGACGAGTTGGGCGCATTGTCGAGCGAGCAGTTGCTTCAGAATCGTCAGCGTCGTCTGGCGAGCTTCGGCCAGTATAAGGAAACGTGAGTTTCAACTCCGCGAGTCTTGTTTCGCGGTTCCGAAGTCTCGAAACCGCGGCGGGCAAACCGGAGCGCTATGTTGTCGCATTCAGCGGAGGGCTCGACTCCACGGCGTTACTTCACTGTATTGGTAATATCGCGCAGCAGTGCGACGAGTTCGCTAACGTGCCGGTATTGGCTATCCACATTGATCACGGATTACACAGCGACTCGGCCGATTGGAGTGCGCACTGTGCGCGCTTTGCGGAGGCTCACGACATCGAGTTTCGATCACTTTGCGTTACGGTTGCATTGGCTGCCGGCAAAGGGCCGGAAGCCGCGGCCAGAGATGCACGTTATCGGGCTTTGCGCGAAGAAATGGCCTCGGGTGACTGGTTACTGAGTGCGCACCACTGCGAGGATCAGGCGGAAACTCTGTTGTTGAATCTCATTCGAGGCAGCGGGCCGAACGGGATCGCTGCAATCCGTGCGGTGCGGCGTTTCGACCCCGGCTGGCTGATCAGACCGTTACTCGATGTTGGTCGAGCTGAAATTCTCGAGTACGCGACGGCGTCGTCATTGTCCTGGTTGCAGGATCCGTCGAACGAGGACCGCAGCTTTGATCGAAATTTCCTGCGGCATGAGGTCCTCCCACAATTCCGGCGCCGATGGCCCGATATTGCCACTCGCCTGCGACGCAGTGCGGCTCATGCCGGCGAGGCGGCGGAATTACTGGCCGATCTGGCGCGTTCGGATCTGCAACAGTTGGGAGGAGCATCCTCACGCCTGCGCATCGATGCCTTGGCGGAGTTGCCACCGGCCCGGCAGCGCAACGCTATACGGTACGCGTTGCGAGAACTCGGGCTCGCAACGCCTAGCGCACAGCAGCTGGAGCGAGTCCTTACGGATGTGATCTCAGCGCGCATTGATGCGCAACCGTTAGTCAGCTGGCCGGGAGCCTCGATTCGCCGTTATCGAAATGGACTGTATTTGCTGCCCGAAAAACTCGCCACTGCCCTGGATACGACGACCGTGCTAAGCGGTGCTCTGTCGCTGGGTACGGGACTCGGGGCGCTGCAACTGGTGAAAAATGCCGAAGTCGGCGTGTCGTCGACACTTGTTGAGGCCGGTCTGGAGGTCAGAGTCAGGCAAGGTGGTGAGGAATTTAGGCCGTTAGGTCAAGCACATACGAGGAAATTGAAGAAATTACTTCAAGAAGAGGGCGTCGTACCGTGGATGCGCGATCGCTTGCCGCTGGTCTATTCGGGTGAGCAATTGGTCGCGGTTGGCGATCTGTGGTTAGCTGATGACGCTGCCGCGCGCCCGGGCGTGGCGGTGCGTTGGATCGATCGCCCCGCATTGCATTAACCGGGACCGCCTGATAACGTTTAACACCGTCTTTAGTCCAAACGACGGCGCGCAATTCGAAGGGTTGGAAGAAAGCATCACGCATGGTCGTGCTTTTGGTCCAGCCCTTTGTCGTTTCTCGCTGTCGTGGAAATCCACTTGCAATAACAATGCGCTAGGAAGCCTGGTCGATTATGACATCGTACGTTTTTATTACCGGCGGAGTGGTTTCTTCACTCGGGAAGGGAATCACTTCGGCTTGCCTGGGGGCGATACTCGAAGCCCGCGGGTTGACGATCAGCATGATCAAGCTGGATCCTTACATCAACGTTGATCCTGGCACGATGAGTCCGTTTCAGCACGGCGAGGTGTTCGTTACTCACGACGGTACCGAAACCGACCTCGACCTCGGGCATTACGAGCGCTTTGTAAGAACGGCCAAAGGCGGACGCCACAGTAACTACACGACCGGGCGAATCTACGAGAGCGTCATAGCGAAGGAACGCCGCGGCGACTATCTGGGTGCGACCGTGCAGGTGATTCCGCACATCACAGACGAGATCAAGCAGGGCGTAAAAAAGGGTGCCGGTGATGCCGACATCTGCCTGGTCGAGATCGGCGGAACCGTCGGCGATATCGAGTCGCTGCCGTTCCTTGAGGCGATTCGTCAGATGGGTATCGAACTGGGGCATGACCGGGTCGTCTATGTGCATTTGACTCTGGTGCCGTATATCTCGACGTCCTCGGAAATTAAAACCAAACCGACGCAGCATTCTGTCAAGGAATTGCGCTCGATCGGCATCCAGCCCGATATCCTGGTCTGCCGTTCTGAAAAACCGTTGCCGGATGAAGAGCGCCGCAAGATCGCGCTGTTCACCAACGTGCAGGAGAAAGCGGTGATCTCTGCCTGGGACGCGGATGACCTGTACAAGATACCGGCCATGATGCATGAGCAGGGACTCGACGGTATCGTGGCTCGACAGCTGGGCCTCGACCTGCCCAAAGCCGACCTGCGGGAGTGGGACGCGATTGTCGAGGCAAAGCAAAACCCGACGGCCGAAGTCAATATCGCGATGGTCGGCAAGTATATGGAGCTCAAGGATTCGTATATTTCGCTGGTCGAGGCGCTGCAGCACGGCGGCATTCATACGCGCACCCGTGTAAAGATCCACTTCATCGAGTCTCGCGCTATCGAGCAGCAGGGCGTTACCTGTCTTGAGTCCATGGACGGCATCGTGGTTCCCGGTGGTTTTGGCGATCGCGGCGTCGAGGGGAAAATTGAAACGGTGCAGTTTGCGCGTGTTAACGGCATTCCCTACCTCGGTATTTGCCTCGGGATGCAGGTTGCCGTCATTGAGGCGGCGCGGAATCTGGCCGGCCTTGATGGCGCGATGAGCACCGAGTTCGACAAGCAGACGCCGCATCCGGTGATTGCGTTGATTACCGAGTGGCAAGATCAGACGGGTGAAACCGAGGAGCGAGACGAGCAGTCCGATCTCGGTGGCACGATGCGACTCGGTGCCCAGGCAGTGACTTTGCAGGAAGGCTCTCTGGCAGCCCGCAGTTACGGCGCTACGGATATTGAGGAACGCCATCGACATCGTTACGAGGTGAATAACAACTATCGCGAACGTTTGTCGGCGGCGGGACTGGTGTTCTCCGGCTTATCGGTTGATGACCTGGTGGAGATGGTTGAGATTCCCGATCATCCGTTTTTTCTGGCGAGTCAGTTTCACCCTGAATTCACGTCGAATCCCCGCGACGGCCATCCTCTGTTCATAAGTTTTGTCGCCGCAGCACGAAAACACAGCGCCGGTGAGTTGCCCGAGGCAGCGCAGGCATGAAATTATGCGGATTCCCCGTTGGGAACGATCAGCCGATCTTCCTGATTGCAGGGACCTGCGTTGTCGAAAGCGAGCAGATGACGCTGGATACCGCGGGCTCGCTGCAGGAAATTTGTGGCAAGCTTGAGATTCCTTTTATTTACAAGTCGTCGTTCGACAAGGCAAATCGAAGTTCTCGCGACGGATATCGCGGGCCGGGCATGGAGGAGGGCCTGCGCATCCTGAGCGAAGTAAAGCGGCAACTTGGCCTGCCGGTTTTAACCGATGTGCATGAAGACACGCCGATGGATGAGGTTGCCGATGTCGTTGATGTGTTGCAGACACCGGCGTTTCTCTGCCGGCAAACCAATTTTATCCTGCGCGTTGCAGGCGCGGGACTGCCGGTGAACATCAAGAAAGGGCAGTTTCTGTCGCCGTGGGAAATGCAGAACGTTGTTGATAAGGCCCGCTCGACCGGCAACGAAGACATCATGGTCTGTGAGCGCGGATTTTCCTTCGGCTACAACAATCTCGTGTCCGACATGCGCAGTCTCGCGATAATGCGTGCAAGCGGAGCGCCGGTGGTATTTGACGCGACGCATTCGGTGCAATTGCCGGGCGCACAGGGTTCGTCCTCGGGCGGAAAGCGCGAATACATTCCGGTACTTGCGCGTGCGGCGGCGGCGGCCGGCGTTGCCGGTTTTTTCATGGAGACCCACCCGGAGCCGTCAAAAGCGCTCAGCGACGGACCCAACGCCTGGCCATTGGACAAGATGCAGCAACTTCTCGAAACATTGTTGTCCATCGACGCCAGCGTCAAACAAAGCGGCTATCTGGAGGCGGACTTTGGCCTCGGAGTGCCGGATTCGGAGTAATCAAAGGCCACAATTAATGATCACAGTTAGCGAAATACGCGGTCGGGAGATTCTCGACTCGCGCGGAAACCCCACGGTGGAAGCCGATGTTACGCTCGTCGACGGCAGCAAGGCACGCGCGGCGGTTCCGTCCGGCGCATCGACGGGCTCTCGCGAAGCGGTCGAACTGCGCGACGGGGACAAGTCACGTTATCTTGGCAAAGGTGTGCGAAAGGCTGTTGCGAACGTGAACGGCGAACTGCGTGATGCGTTGCTCGGTACGCCGTTCGCGGATCAGCGCGCTCTGGATGACTGCATGATCGAGTTGGATGGCAGCGATAACAAAGGACGCCTTGGTGCCAACGCACTGCTGGCGATTTCGCTGGCGGCCGCAAAGGCGGACGCCACGGCGAACGGTGTGTCTTTGTTTCGCCATCTCGGCGATAACACCACGATGCCGGTGCCGATGATGAATATCATCAACGGCGGAGCGCACGCAGACAACAGCGTCGACATACAGGAATTCATGATTCTTCCGGTGGGTGCGCCGACGTTCACCGAGGCGTTGCGCTACGGCACAGAAATATTCCACAGCCTGAAGAGTGTATTGAAGAGCAAGGGACTGAATACTGCTGTCGGCGACGAGGGTGGTTTTGCGCCTGACCTGCCGTCCAATCGAGCGGCACTGGATACGATCATGACTGCGATTGACAGCGCGGGCTTTAGAGCCGGCGATGACATTCTTTTGGGTCTCGATGTCGCGAGCTCCGAATTCTACAAGGACGGTGTCTACGATCTGGAATCCGAAGGCCGGCAGTTTGATGCCGCGGGATTCAGCGCATTTCTGACCGAACTGGCCGACGCCTATCCGATTATCAGCATCGAGGACGGCATGGACGAGGGCGATTGGGAGGGCTGGCGCTTGCTGACCGACGCTATGGGTGACCGTGTACAGCTGGTCGGCGATGACTTATTCGTCACCAATACCGCCATTCTCAGCCGCGGAATAAATGAAAAAATTGCCAATTCTATATTGATAAAACCTAACCAAATCGGTACCTTAAGCGAAACTCTTGATGCAATTACTATGGCAGATGCAGCAGGATTCAGCGCGGTAATCTCGCACCGTTCCGGGGAAACCTCGGACAGCACGATTGCCGACATCGCAGTAGGCACACGGGCGACGCAGATCAAGACCGGTTCCCTTTCCCGGTCGGATCGGATCGCCAAGTACAACCAACTGCTGCGCATTGAGGAGGAACTGGGTGCGAATGCAGGGTATGCAGCTCGCGAGGCGTTTTCGGTCTCGATTGTTTAGGGCAGATGTTGCGGTTAAGGATTTTGGGGTAAACCTTTGTTCAATTCACGCTGGCTTTTAGTACTACTGGCAATTGCGGGCTTGGGTCTTCAGGCTCAGCTTTGGTTTTCCGATGACGGTTATCGTAAAACTCAGAAGTTGGGTACCGCCGTTGTCGAGCAGCGCGATCTTAACGACCGCTTGCGCGAACGAAACACGGCGCTGGATGCCGAGGTAATTAATCTTAAGCAGGGTATGGAGGCCGCCGAGGAGCGCGCACGTACCGATCTCGGTATGATCGGTGAGCGCGAGACGTTTTACCAGGTGGTATCGGCCGCCACTGCCTCCCGGTAGTTCGACGCACCGGATTCAGTCATGTCGTTACCAGACTGGGCTCGCGCACACGGACCACCTCTGTTCGCTGCCACCATTCGCTCCACACCCGCCGAATTCGACGTTAGCGAAGAGCTGGGGTTTAACTGCTCGGGCGACGGCGAGCACGACTATTTGTTCATCGAGAAAACCAATACCAACACCGAGTGGCTGGCGCGGCAGTTGGCGGGCTTTGCGGATGTGCCGGCAAGAGACGTCGGTTACTCGGGACTAAAAGACAGGCGCGCGGTTACACGCCAATGGTTTAGCGTGCCGCGCTGGAATCAGCCCGACTGGCCAGCGTTTGATGTGGACGGTGCCAGAGTTCTCGAAGTGAATCGAAACGCGCGCAAGCTGCGGCGCGGTGCGCATCGCGGTAATCGGTTTCGGATAGTGCTTCGCGGTTCGATCCCGGTCCCTGAGGTGGTCGAGGCACGTTTGCAGGCGATCAAAACGACGGGCGTACCAAACTATTTCGGCGAACAACGGTTCGGCCGGGGCGGGGGGAACGTCGAACTCGCAAACGCCTGGGCTGCTGGCAAGCGGCTAGCCAGGCACAAGCGCAGTATTGCGATATCAAGCGCGCGCTCCTATTTGTTTAACCAGCGCTTGGCCGTGCGGGTTGCGGACGGTTCCTGGAATAAACTCCTTGTCGGGGACGTGGCCAATCTGGACGGAACTGGTAGCGTGTTTGACGTCGAACAGCTTGACGATGAACTCCGCGAACGGTGCGATGTGCTGGATATACACCCGACCGGCGTGTTGTGGGGCGATGGCTCGGCGCGGGATGACGCACCGTCCGGTCACGACGACTGGCTGACTGCGCTCGGCAATGCGCGAGTGCAGGCGGCGCGTCGAAGCTTGCGCTTGCGAGTCAGAGAGCTTGCATGGCAATTCGAAAACGACGCTCTGATGCTTGAGTTTGCACTTTGCCGCGGTGCTTTCGCGACCTCGGTTTTGCGCGAAGTTGCGAAGATCGCCGCTATTTAAACTCCGTCGTCGAAAGAGCGCAGGATTTATCAACAGCGACTTGATCGGGTCGTGGACTATCTGTCCTGGGTAATGAATGCGGCATTCTTACGTTTGATGAGCGCGTAGAACGATTTTCCCGGCGTACCGTGCTTGTCATCGTGCAGCGCTTTCGCTTCTTTGATCATGCTCTCGCTGCCAAAGGCTTCACCTTCTTGGCAATCACCTTTCCGGATTCATTTTCGGCCACTCGCAATTCGTAGGTTTTCTGCAAATTCATCCTCACTTGCGGCGTAGTACCAAAGAACCGCGAGAGCCGCAGTGCCGTGTCAGCCGTGACACCACGTTGCCCTTTCAAAATGGCCGAGACACGATTCGCCGGCACATCTAATGCTTGCGCCATTGCATCAGCCGACAAGCTGAGTTCCTCGAACTCGTCGCGTAAAATTTCACCCGGATGAACCGGACGCATGCCGTTTTTCATACTCATTGCCTTAACCTCGTTCAGTGATAATCCACGATTTCTACATCGTACGGACGATCATCTTCCCAGCGAAAACAAATCCGCCACTGTTGATTGATCCGAATACTGTGTTGCCCTGCCCGATCGCCGGATAACCGCTCCAGTTTCCATGTTAGGGTTTCTCGATACTGGAGAGACCGATGAAGGGCAAACGATCTACAAAAGAACAAATAATACGGATTCTACAAGAGGCAGACGCCGGGCTTTCGGTTGCAGATGTATGCCGCAAGCGGTTCAATATAAGCATTCACTTTCCAGCGGGTCGTATCTAGAAGCTAACCGCAACGGTTGCTGGTCGGTATTTGTTTTTCGATTTATGGTTCTCGCATTGTTCGAGAGCGCTAGTGGTGCTACACAAATTTCGTAGGAGTATAGATGCACATCCGATTGTCACTATTTATCTCGCTGCTGCTCGTCGCGGCAACATCTGCTGGTAGTCCACTTAGCGACCGCAATTTGCCCAGTGGAAAATTGTTATATGAGGATGCGGAAAGTGCTTACTACGGCGTCTACACTACTAACTGGATGTCCGATCCAGCACGTGTTTACACTCATCCGAGTAATGTTATTTTTAGAGTGTTTGTTTTCCGGGTTCCAGAAGAGGATGGATCATTAATCAAGCTTATTCCTGTACCGTTGGTAGAAGGCCGCGGGAAAACCAACGGCCCTGGTTATCGATACGCTCCCTATGAACAGAACATTATCAACAACCATGTAATGAGAAAAATTGACGAGCTGTTTCCCAAGCGCAAAAGCCCAAACTTCCTGACGTTGCATGTCTATGCACGAAATAGATATTTCTCGACTGGCGAAAGCCGACCTGATTTGGGTTCTGAGAACCCCGATGTCAAGAAGGCTGAAAGGGAAATTAGTATCATGGGGTTCACTCGTAAGACCGCAAACGATCCGATGGTTCCGAGCTATGCAGCGAGAAATGAGAATGGTGTATTGGCCTCGAATATTTCACGCGGGCTGCAAGACCTTTACCCAACACGCAAAGAACTGACTAAGGAGATAATTGAACAAAGGCGCCAACGCAATGCATCAAACGAAGCACGCTATCTTGCAGATGTGCGGGCGATTGCCGAAAAAACGAAAAGGACTGTTGTAAAGTCTCGTGAGTTCTGGGATCGACTCCAATTTTCCGGCACCGTGAGAGCCACGTTTGATGGCGATTACGCAGGCCCACCAGACAATACGTTCAAGGTGTACTATTTCAGTGTGCAGGTGGCATTTTCGGACAACTGCAAGAGTTCCTTGTCCAGCGACGCTCAAAGACGCGGTTATACGGAGAGAACGACGTTCGGTGACGGCTCGTCAGATAAACAGCAGTATTACTGGTTCATCGACCCAGCGTTCATCGATAGATTTGATGAATATTCGCCAAAGGCATTTGACTATGTCAAAAACCAAGCTGGGATTCTCAATCCACACGACCCGAGAAAACAAATAGGACGATTTATTGATGCGACAGGCTGCGGGTCGGCCGCTGTCTACCAGCTTCGTCAGAATTTCCTGCGTGCTGCGAACTCGTTGGAGTCGTTGCAGAAGGAGGGAGTCGTCATACCGGGTGCAGCGAAAGAGGGCGGGAAGGAACCGCCCTCAATGTACGGGGCGTGCAGTGCCACGACTTCCGATACGGCTTACTGCCTGTGTTTCGAGCGTAACGCGAAAACCATCATGACGGCTAAAGAATATGAGTACTACATGGCAGATTTTTCGAGCTACAACAAGGAGGTCTTGAACATGCTAAATAATCATCAAGTGCCTGCCAGCGACAGGCGCTGGCGTCTTAAGGATATCCGAAACAGCTGCGCCAACTAGCTAAAGTTAATGTCGTGGAGAACGCGGTGATGCTCACCGCCAGAGAATTTTGGTGGAGTTGCTGCAGCGGTACGTTAATCGGGTGCTGTCTTCAAGCCGCGTCAGTACTATATTTTCGAGGTCGTCATCGAATCGCTGCCGGAGCAGCGCTGCTCCGCGGTTTTTGACCAGGGTTCGTACTTGCAGATAGACCGGGCGATCGGTAGCTTGGTTACCCAGCTTGGAGAGCAACAGTTGTTCAGCGATGAAACGCAAATGATGGCGGTATTCTATGACGATCCGGATTCCGTGCCGAAGCAGGATTTGCGCGCCCGAGCCTGCTCGCCCGTTGCTGTCGATGCACCGGGGTTCGAAAGTTACCTTAACAGCCCTCAGGATGTCGTCCCGACAGAGTTGCTTACCGACATCTGTTTGCCGCGGGTCTCATGATTCCCGCGCCGCCCACTGAGGTTGCCGGTGTATTCGAACGGTATCCGCAGAACGTTCGTGTCAAACTGATGGGGCTCAGAGCACTAATCTTGAATACCGCTGCGACGATCGGTGAGGTCGGCGAACTCACCGAGACACTGAAGTGGGGGCAGGCCGCGTACCTTACGCAGTCCACGAAGAGCGGTACGACGATCCGGCTCGCTTGGTCACCAAAAACGCCGAATCATTACAGACTGTACGTGCACTGCCAAACAAGCCTGATAGAAACTTTTCGAACGCTCTTTCCGGACGACTTGCGCTTCGAAGGCAACCGAGCGATTGTCTTTGAAGCAAGCGAGAAAATCGAAACGAGCGTCGTCGTGGCATTTATCGAAGCGGCGTTGACCTACCATTTACAAAGATAAAGGATAACCGTGGAACCTTCAGACAGCGGCTTAACGACGCTGCAACAGCACATAAACAGCCCCGGTGCCGCCATCAACCTGCCGAGTCGAAACGAACGCCAGCACATTCTCCCAACGCTGCAGCCAGTGATTAACCGCATTCTTGAGAATCGGCCCGCGATCACCGGATCCCAGCCCCTTACCGTGCACCACCTGCACGCAAAGATGGCCTCGCTCTGCGCTGTACCGTATGAAGTCCCTGAGGCGCGGTTTCGCCTCTGCGAGCGTCATGCCGTGCAGGTCGATTTTCGATTGCACACTGTAGCCACCACGGCTCAGTTTGCGCAGTGTTCGCCGGCCCACAGAGTGCCGGTGATAGCGCAGCGCGCCTCCGGAATCATGTTCGATCGCGTCGACGTCATCTTCTAGGCTCTCGGCGAGTACCGCCGATTCGTCGGCGCGCGTGAAACGCGCCCGGGCTTTGGGTTTCGGTTTCGTCAGCGGTACGCGCAGTTCGACATCAAGGGGTTTCGCGCCGCGCATCGCGTTTCGAAATTCTTCTTCTTCGTCAGTCACTGGTGAGTCTTTCAGGCTATGGTGTACGCCAAACATTCAGTATAGTGAGCGCGTTCTGCAATCACGAGCCTACTCGTCCACAAATCCATGAAAATTCTTGTAAGTAACGACGACGGCTATCATGCCACCGGTATCGGCGCACTCATAGCAGCCCTTGAACAGGTCGCCGATATCGTCGTCGTGGCGCCGGATCGCAACCGCTCGGCAGCCAGTAATTCGCTGACGCTCGATAAGCCGCTACGCGTTTCCGAGGTTGCTGCCAATCGCTACAAGGTGGATGGCACCCCATCCGATTGTGTGCACCTCGCGCTTACCGGTTTCCTGGATTTCGAGCCGGATCTGGTGGTTTCCGGCATCAATCACGGTGCGAATCTGGGGGATGACGTGATTTACTCCGGCACGGTGGCCGCGGCGATGGAAGGGCGTTTCCTGGGCCTGCCAACGATTGCCGTGTCGCTGGTGGGCCAGGAGTTGCAGCATTTTGATACCGCGGGCGCGATTGCGGCAGAACTCGTGCAGAAAATCGAGCGTGCGCCGCTGGCATCAGATGTCGTGTTGAACGTCAATGTACCGAATATCGCGTTGGAGGACCTCGCCGGCATACGTGCGACCCGCCTGGGTTTTCGCCATAAGGCCGAGCAGATCATCAAAGACAAAGACCCCTACGGTCGGCCCATTTTCTGGGTGGGTCCGCCTGGGCCCGGCCAGGATGCGGGTGTTGGCACCGATTTTTGCGCGATTGATGCGGGTTTTGCTTCGGTGACGCCGCTGAAGGTCGATTTGACCCGACATGACGCGATTGACGATCTGTCGGACTGGCTGAGCCCGAGCTAATGTGCTGTCCCACAAATAACATTACTGATTCGCTGCTCGCGGCGGCCGCTCGGTGAGCGATACCCGTCAGGGGATCGGCATGACCTCGGCGCGTACGCGAGACCGTCTGGTGCAGCGGCTGAGAGATCAGGGCATTCGGTCAGAGGCCGTGCTCAACCAGATAAAGAACGTACCCCGGCACTTATTCGTCGACGAAGCATTGGCGAGTCGCGCGTATGAGGATACCGCACTACCAATTGGTCTCGGCCAGACGATCAGTCAGCCATTTATTGTTGCGCGCATGACCGAGGCGCTGTTGAACGATTTTGAAGGTGAATCGGTGCTTGAGATTGGCACCGGATGCGGTTACCAAACGGCGGTGCTCGCGCCGTTGGTGAAGAAGATCTATACGGTTGAGCGACTGCGGGAACTGCTACGCAAAACGCGACAACGACTGCAAGGTCTGGATATCTACAACGTGCAATTTCGTCCGGGCGATGGCTGGGACGGCTGGCCGAAGTACGGCCCGTACGATGGCATTATTGTCACGGCGGCGGCCTCGTCGATGCCGGAAAAGTTGCTGCAGCAGTTGGCGCCGGGTGGGCGCCTGATTATCCCCGTCGGGCCGCAGGGCAGGCAAGACCTGACAATGGTGACTAATTGCAGCGACCACTACGAGCAATTATCCCTGGGTTCTGTTAGTTTCGTGCCGCTAATCGCCGGGAAATAGAATATTATATTCAACAAGATATATCGAATACTTAAAGTGAAATGAAGGTTTTTGCCCCCATCTACGAACGTGTTCTTCAGTGGTCACGACACCGCTATGCGGAACGTTATCTCGCCGCGATGAGTTTTGCTGAATCTTCGTTTTTTCCGATCCCGGTCGACGTCATGCTCGCGCCGATGTGCCTTGCCGCTCGCGACAAGTGGGTCCGATTCGCAAGCATTGCCACGGTGTTTTCGGTCGCGGGAGGGTTGGCCGGATACGCTATTGGCCTTGTATTGTTCGATGCTATCGAGCCGTGGCTTAGAGAGTCTCACTATTGGTCGGCGTATCAAACCAGTCGCAGCTGGTTTGATGACTACGGAGTGTGGGTTATTTTCGTCGCTGGATTTTCGCCGATTCCGTACAAGATTTTTACGATCGCTGCCGGTGCCGCCGTTCTGAATGTGCCAGGATTCCTGATGGCATCCTTAATCGGGCGCGCTGCGCGGTTTTTTCTTGTCGCGGGTCTGGTTCGGGCGGGCGGACAGCGATTCGAAGACGGCTTGTCAAAATACATCGAGCGGGTCGGTTGGGCGGTTGTGGCCGTCAGCGTAGTGGTTATCACCTGGTTGATGATGCGAGGACCATGATTGCACGCCTCATCACGGTGTTGTCGCTGATCGTGTTTCTTGCGGCGTGCGGCGGCCATTCATCCTGGCAGGACAGCCGGCAAACGCACATCGTACGAAAAGGTGAAACCCTGTTCTCGATCGCCTGGCGATACGGCAAGTCCACTGAGGACATCGCGCGCTGGAACCGCCTGGGCGACGGCTCGCTGATTTTCCCCGGGCAAAAGCTGCGCCTGACCGGCCCGGCCGCGGTCGCGCGCCGCCCGGCCGGTACAGCCGCGCCTGCAACCCGACCTCAAAGTAATCCTCTGCCATCGATTCCGGCACAACCGCCGCCAAAATGGGACTGGCCGACACGCGGTCGCATCGATGTTGAATTTGGTGCAAAACCCGGGTCCGGGACGGGCGTTCTTATCAACGGCAAGTCCGGACAGTCTATTTACGCCGCGGCATCGGGACGGGTCGTCTATGCCGGTGGTGGACTGATCGGCTACGGCGAGCTTGTTATCCTTAAACATAACGACACCTACCTCAGTGCCTACGGGTACAACGCGTCGCTGCTGGTCAAAGAAGGCGACCAGGTCAAACAAGGCCGGAAAATAGCGACCATGGGTGAGGGGCCGGAACGCAAGGCACGGCTACATTTCGAGATTAGACGCAATGGCAAGCCAGTGAGTCCGCGGCGATACCTGCCTGCGAGATAATCTTGCGGCTTGGTAACAAGAACTCCTAATCGGCTACTTCGGCGCAGGTTTCTGGCGACGGCTGCCAGAATTCAAATCCACCCGGGCCACACGCGACGGCCAGAAATTTGCGTCGCTCTGCCAGTCTGTATTCGTCGTGGCGTGCCTTAAGCGTGACAAAGCGTGGCAATTCGTTCCAGCCCATCAATTCGTAGAATCTCGCTAAGTTTGCAGGCATGAGTAATTCGGCCGCCATTGCCTTGTCGAGATATTCATACGCCTGGTCTGTATCGCCTCTAAGGTTTGCAAAGATTGCCAATGCAAATCGCGCAAAACTCGTATCTTCCCCAGCATCGATTGCCGACTCGAAGCTCTCCTCCAACGGCTGCAATCGCCTCAACGTGGTTTCCCGGTCACCGCGCAGCCACGCACTAATCGCGAAAATCGAATTTATGGCATCTATCGAGCTGCGGGTCGAACCAAGCGTATCCAGGTATCGGCTGGCCAGCTCCAGGCCATCATCCCGGTTGCCGGCCAGCCAGTGCGCCCAGGCCAGACCACTCAGAACGCCAGGATTGTTGGGATCGTCTGCGTATCGGACCTGAGCCAGTTCCAGCGCGTAATCTACGTCGCTGCCGTTTGAAATTATTGGCCCGATATTGTCCGGAAACGGCCAAAGCAGCAGCGCATCGTCATCGAGACCGAACTGCATCAACAAGAATGCGGCAAAACTTCTGTGCCGCAAGTTGTCCTTGTCCATATCAACGGCACGAAAAACTTCAGCTACCGCATCCGCCGCTCTTCGCTGCGACATAAGCATTTCTGCGCGTATTCTCGAAGCTCTGGCAGGATCCAGTTGTGCCAGGCGCTCCAGGACAGGCCGCAGATCGTCGAACTGTCGGCGACTCACAAGGGCGCTTGCGTAGTTGTCGAGGGTCAAGATCGATAACGGATCGAGTTCATACGCGATTTGTTGCTCCCGGAAGGCATCAGCTCCGCGACCGAGTGCGCGAAGCGTGTTCGAATACCAGTTTCTGACATCCGTCAATGAAGGATTAAGCTGCAACGCTTTTTCGAAGTACGGGATGGACTCTTCATAGCGCTCCCGAGCCTGGAGCACCAGTCCCATCACGGCACCCGCTTTCGGCAGGTCGGGATCGAGTTGCAACGCTTTCTCGATGTGAGGAAGCGCCAGGGACAGCGACTCTTCCATGGTCATCGTTCCATAGGTCGACTGACTTGCCGTCAGCAAGTACCAGGCGAGGCCAAGAGATGCGTGAGCCGGCGCGTACTCAGGGTCGAGTTCTATCGCCCGTTCGTAGTTCGGGATTGCCGCTTCAATATCCTGTTTTGTGCGTTTACGGATTAAATGCTGCCCCATTAAAAAAGCGTTGTAGGCCTCCGGATTCTCCGTCGCCTGGACAAGCGGCACGGCCGCCGTGCTCAGACCGAGCGTTTCTGACAGCGCTGTAACGATCGCCAACGAAATTTCGTCCTGTATCTCAAAGATGTCAGTCAATTCCCGGTCGTAGGTTTCCGACCAAAGGTGATAACCGGTTTCGGCCTCAATGAGCTGGGCGGTAATTCGGACACGTACGTCCGCCTTGCGAACACTCCCCTCCAAAATGTGCGTAACCTTCAGTTGCTCGGCGACTTTGGCAATATCGATGTTCTGTCCTTTGAACTGAAAGCTGGAGGTTCGGGCTGGCACGCGCAGTTCGGGGATCTTCGCCAGCAAATTCAGCAACTCTTCAGAAATACCGTCTGAAAAATACCCTTGTTCCGGGTCCGACGACATATTGATGAATGGCAACACAGCGATCGACGCCCCGAGTTCCGGTGGCGATTCGTCTGCGGCCGAGCTAGCGAGTGTCGAATTACTGCCGGGTTCATTCGCGCTTTGCCGATCCCAGACCGCGAAAGCAAGCGCGATGACCAGCACACCGATGGTGGCGTAGTTGAGTTTGCGCCCGGTATCGACCGTGACCGATGTGTCCTCGTCAATGTCGCCGGTTTTCTTCAAACCCTCGGGTGTCAATTCGAACACCCATGCGAAGAGAATAACGAGCGGCAAGCCTGCCAGTACGAGAACGATGAAAAAGGCTTCTGTCCAGTCCGGCAGGCCAAGCGGTTCGCTTATCGTTTCAATCACCTGCACGATAAGCCAGCTTACGACCACATATGCCATGCTGACGCGGAATACGTTTCGCCGTTTTAGTTCCTGTAGGAAACTTCCCACGCGTTGCTCTCCCTAATGCGCGACCGTGAACATACCATTAGTATTCTGAGAATGGGACTCCCTCAGGCCTGAAGTGGCCTACTAAACCCGGACGCGAGTGCTGGCGGCGAACTGCCATTCCATTGGGACAGTAGCGATGGAATAGTTCAGGTGGGGTAGAGTACGGCGGCAACCCGCCGGCCTTCGCTCGCCAATACGTTGAATGTCCTGGCCGCTGCCGTGGTGTCCATTACTTCCAGTCCAACGCCCCGACGAGCGAATGCGAATGTGAGCTCCCGCGGCGGGAACTGACCTTGCGCCCCGGTACCCAGAATGACCAACTCCGGGGAGCGGCTGAGTAGATCGGCGAAGTGCCCGGCGGTCAATTCCGCTATCGGAACGGATTGCCACGACTCGATGATCTCGTCAGTGCTAAGCGCGAGCACTCCGGTCCAAACACGGTCGTCGATCCGGATACCGTCAGCATCGACGCTGCGAATACTCAGCGTCCCGGGTAATTCTCTTGTGAATTTCAATTGCGCTTCCCTTACCATCTGCGCTCATCGTGAACCGATCATATGACAAAAACGTCGCACTGGTAGTGCTGCCGCCGGTATCGGCGGGCCGGCTGCAGAACAGCTCCTTGCGGACCTGGTTGGCACAGTCGGACTTGAGCTATCAACCCGAACCCAAAGAACTGCTTGCGCGTGTTGCCCGGGAGCTTGGGCTGACTTATCCGAACACCGGGTTTGCCGCGTTGCGGATGTGGGGACAGACGGGTGACCGGCCGACAAAATGGATCGCCGCTGCCGATCCGGTATACCTGGAACCACGGCTTGACCGTCTGTGTTTGCATGCGTTGCGCCGCGTCGGGGTGCCGGCCGGAGAACTGCGCACACTGATCGACTACCTTCAGGCAACGCTGGCGGACGAAGACACCTTCGGCTTCATGCGCCTTGGCAACCACTGCTATTTGAGTTCCAGGACCTCGATAGCGACGGCGACGATGCCCTCTTACGTTGTTGATCAGCAGGACCCCGGAGATTTTCTGCCGACGGGTGACGATACCGCGACACACCGAAAACTGATCGGCGAAATCGAAATGGCGCTGCACGATCACGAAGTGAACACCCGCCGCGAAGTGGAGGGTCAGTCGCCGATTAACTCGCTTTGGCTCTGGGGCGGCGGTATCGCTCCTGATCAGACTACAAGAGTGCAACCGCCGTTGTTTTCCGACGATGCGCTGTTAAGCGGATACTGGCTCTCTGCAACTGCCGTGGTGGAGCCGTGGCTCGGTACTATTGCGGCTTGCATTGACGGGTCAGTCGCCGGTTTCGTTGCTGAGACACCGGAATTTGACGACTCCCCGGAATTGCTGGAAGCGTGCCTGCTTGAGTTGCGTGCGGCGTTGCGTTCGTGCCGCCTGAGTCGCATTACTGTGTTGTTTCGGGACGGTGTGCGCGCTGATATTCGCCGCTCGCACGCGTTGCGCATCTGGCGGCGTGATAGCGAACTGCTGGACGTTGGAGCTGCCTGATGAACACAAGCAGACCGGTCATTTGCCGCGCAGCGCCGCCGCGATCAGTGATCGACAAATTTGGCGACATCGATCCGGTGCACGCTCGCCTGTTCGCAACGCGTGGTTTGACGAGCGCGGCGCAGCTTGACTACGGACTGGCACAATTGGCGCCGATAAGTGCGCTGGAAAACATCGACGCGGCAGCCGAACTCGTAATCTCAAAACGCGAGCAACGCATCGTCGTAGTCGGCGATTTCGACGTCGACGGCGCGACCAGCACCGCGCTAATGCTGCGTTGCCTTCGGGAATTTGGTTTCGAGGACGTCGAATACCTGGTACCGAATCGCTTCGACTACGGTTACGGTTTGACACCCGAGATCGTCGCGGTCGCGGCTGAGCGTTCGCCGCAGTTGCTGATTACGGTCGATAACGGCATATCAAGTATTGAAGGCGTTGCTTGTGCCGATGAATACGGATTTCCGGTGTTGGTCACAGATCACCATCTGCCGGGCAAGGAGTTACCGGCGGCTGCCGTTATCTTGAACCCGAACCTCAGGGACAGTCAGTTTCCGAGCCGCAACCTCGCCGGTGTCGGTGTTGCGTTTTACTTGTTGGCGAGAATCGGTCGCCTGCTGGAAGAGCAGGGCGAGACCGGTGCGGCTAGAATTCCGGCACGCTATCTGGACCTGGTAGCGCTTGGCACGGTGGCCGACGTCGTACCCCTGGATCACAACAATCGCATACTGGTACAGCAGGGTCTGTTGCGCATCCGGGCCGGGCGGGCGGTGGCTGGGATCGAGGCCTTGCTCAAGCAGTCGGGTCGAACGTTGCACCGATGCGTGAGTACGGACCTCGGTTTCGCCGTTGGACCGCGTATCAATGCCGCGGGTCGGCTGCAGGATATCTCGGTCGGCATCGAATGCCTGCTCACGGACAGCGATGAGTCCGCACTCGAATACGCGGGCGTATTGGACCGCATCAACAAGCAACGCCGCGAAATAGAAGCGGACATGCGCGAGCAGGCCTTTCGCTACGTCGATCAACTTGGAGAGCAACGCTGGCCCAGTTGTGTGTGTGTCTACGATTCGTCCTGGCACCAGGGCATCGTCGGACTTATCGCCGCACGTGTTCGCGAACGTTGCCATCGTCCGGTGATCGCTTTCGCCCGTGAGGACGCGCATTCTCTGAAGGGTTCGGGTCGTTCGATTCCGGGTGTACACATTCGGGATTTGCTGGAAGCGATATCGACCGTTAAACCGGGTTTGATTGAAAAGTTCGGCGGCCATGCGATGGCGGCCGGGTTGACGATCGCCGAATCGGCACTTGAGGAATTCAAAAAGATCGCGGCGCAGCAAATGCATCGATTGTATCCGCAGGCCGATTTCAGTGGTGCGATCATCAGCGACGGCCCTTTGCCTGAAGCTTCTATCAATCTTGGTTTCGCGCGATCCTTGCGCGATGCCGGGCCGTGGGGTTCGGCATTCCCGGAGCCGTCGTGGAGTGGTGATTTCGCGGTGCTGGAACAACGTACTGTTGGGGAAAGCCACCTCAAGCTGCGGGTTCGCCCAGTGGGTGGCAGCAACGTCATCGATGCCATCGCTTTCAACCAGGCGGGACCCGCCTATCGAGGTACGGTGCAACTGGCCTATAAGCTGGACGTAAACGAATACCGCGGCAAGGAAAGTGCGCAGCTTGTTGTTGAACAGATTGTCGAGCAAGTCGCCGAGCAAAAGGCCCCGTTGCCGGGCAGTTCCGCGTGATAAGATCGCGCACCTTTACGCCGCAGGATTATCGGGACCGAAGATGGAAACCAGTCAGATCAAGCAAACGATAGCCGACCTCACCGAACGCACCGCTGCGTTGAGGGGGTATCTTTGACCATGAAATCAAGGCGGAAAGGCTGACTGAAGTCGAGCGCGAGCTCGAGCAAGCGGATGTGTGGAATGACCCGAAGCGTGCGCAGGCGCTGGGACAGGAGCGCGCGCAGCTTGAACAGATCGTTGCGGGTCTGGATGAGTTAACGAGCGGCATCGCCGAAGCCGATGAGTTGCTGACGCTTGCGATTGAGGAAAACGACAGCGATACCGTAGATGAGGTGGTTGCGGATCTGGCGAAGCATGAGAAGGCGATCGATGTGCTGGAATTCCGGCGTATGTTTTCCGGCGAAATGGATGCCAACAACGCCTACGTCGACATACAGTCCGGGGCCGGTGGCACTGAAGCTCAGGACTGGTCGGAAATGCTGTTGCGTATGTATTTACGATGGGCGGAGGCGCACGGTTTCAAGGCCGAGGTGATTGAGGCGTCGGCGGGCGAAGTTGCCGGAATCAAGAGTGCAACCGTGCACATTAGTGGTGAGTACAGCTACGGTTGGTTGCGGACGGAGACGGGCGTGCATCGCCTGGTACGAAAGTCGCCGTTCGACTCCGGGAGCCGCAGACACACGTCTTTTGCATCGGTATTCGTATCGCCGGAAGTGGACGACGACATTGACATCGAAATCGATCCTTCCGATTTACGCATCGATGTCTACCGCGCCAGCGGCGCCGGCGGTCAACATGTGAATCGTACCGAGTCCGCGGTGCGCATTACCCACCTGCCGAGCAATACGGTAGTGCAGTGCCAAAACGACCGCTCGCAACACAAGAACAAGGCGACGGCGATGAATCAGTTAAAGGCGAAATTGTACGAACTGGAGTTACAGGAGCGAAAAGCCGCAGCGGCTATCGTGGAAGACAGCAAGGCCGACGTCGGCTGGGGCAGTCAGATACGTAACTACGTACTCGATCAAAGCCGCATCAAGGATTTGCGTACCGGCGTCGAAACCGGTAACACTCAGGCGGTACTGGACGGCGGGCTGGACGCCTTTATTGAGGCGAGCCTGAAACAGGGACTGTAGGAAGAGCATGACATCGTGAGCAACGACAACAAACAAGCCAGCAACAAAGTGGATGAGAACAAACTGATCGCAGAACGCCGCGGTAAGCTTGATGCGCTGCGCGAAAGCGGCAATGCCTATCCTAACGACTTCAGGCGCAATGTGCTGGCGGGTCAGTTGCACCAGACCTTCGGCTCGCACGAAGACGATGCGCTGCGCAACGAGCACATCAAGGTGTCGGTGGCCGGGCGCATGATGCGCAAGAACGTTATGGGAAAGGCGAGTTTTGTCGGCTTGCAGGACCGGTCCGGGAACATCCAGCTGCGTCTGGAGCGGGACCGTTTGCCGGAAGGCGTGTATCAGAGCTTTAAGAAATGGGACGTCGGCGATATCGTTGCTGCCAGCGGCGAATTATTTCGTACACAAAAGGGTGAGTTGACGGTGCTCGCGGATGAAGTCCGTTTGTTGACGAAGTCCTTGCGACCATTGCCGGACAAGTGGCACGGACTGTCGGACCAGGAGACCCGCTATCGGCAACGCTACGTTGATTTGATCATCAACGAGAAAAGCCGTGACGTGTTTCAGAAACGCTCGCAGGTGATCACCTACATGCGTTCCTTCCTCGAAGCGGCCGACTTCATGGAAGTCGAAACGCCGATGATGCAAACCACGCCCGGTGGCGCCAACGCGCGACCGTTCAAGACGCATCACAACGCACTCGATATGCAGCTTTACATGCGTATCGCGCCCGAGTTAAATCTGAAACGTCTGGTCGTTGGTGGCTTTGACCGCGTTTACGAAATCAATCGCAATTTTCGCAACGAGGGTGTCTCGACGCAGCACAACCCCGAGTTCACGATGATGGAAGCGTACCGGGCGTACGCGGACTACGAAGACTGGATGGATATGACCGAAGCGATGTTGCACGGCATGTCGGAGGCGATACTCGGTACCACTGTTGTCAACTATCAGGGCGAAACATTCGATTTTGGCAAGCCGTTCCAACGATTGACGGTTGAAGAAGTGATCAAGGTTCACAACCCGGAGTTCGATGTTTCGAAGGCCCGGGATCGTGACTATTTGCTCTCAGTCTGCGAGAAACTCGATATCCCCGTAAAGGACAACTACGGGCCCGGCAAACTGCAAATCGAAATTTTCGACGCCACCTGCGAAGACAAACTGCGCGAACCGACCTTTATCACCCAGTATCCGACCGAAGTCTCGCCGCTGTCGCGCAAGAACGATGACGATCCGTTTGTCGTGGATCGTTTCGAGTTCTTCGTCGCGGGTCGCGAGATTGCGAACGGTTTTTCAGAGCTTAACGATCCGGAGGATCAGGCGGAGCGGTTTCGGGCGCAGGCCGAGAACAAAGCGGCGGGGGACGATGAGGCGATGGCGTTTGATCACGATTATATTCGGGCGCTGGAGTTTGGTATGCCGCCGACGACGGGTATTGGTATTGGCATTGATCGGCTGGTGATGTTGTTGACGGATTGTGCTTCGATTCGGGATGTTTTGTTGTTTCCGCATATGCGGGCTGAGGTTTTTGACTGACTCCTTTTTCGTTCTGTTCGGCGGGTGTGCCAGATCATTGATGTCGGACTGCGCGCGTTGCGCGCTTTAGGTCTCGACATCAATGATCTGGCACACCCGCCTGGATGATCGGGTAGGGCAGCGTCATCAGTCTTAGGGGGGTCTGGTGTACTTGAAGGATCTCGTTTGAGTGGGTGATTGGGATTATGGCCAGGAGGGCCTCGTTGGCGACGTTCAGGACTTCGCCGATGTTTCGGTCAGCCGCGGATATTTTGTCGCCTGCGTTGACCGGGTGGGTGCTTTCGAAGCGCAGGGTGCGGCGCTTGCTTTTGCCTTTGTAGTGGGTTCTGGCGACGATTTCCTGTCCGGGGTAGCAGCCCTTGTCGAAGTCGACGGCGCCCAGCAGATCCAGGTTAAGCATGTGCGGGGTGTATTTTTCGCTTTGTTGTGCGCCAATCCACGCGACCCCTTTTTCTATTTGCTTCGCCATGTCGACATCGTTGGTGGGTGATTGCAGTGCAAATTCGACCTTGGCCCGGAATCGAAATACCGCCAACCGTTTGACGATTTCGTCGGCCAGATCGGTGGGGACGGCGAGGGCGTAACCTCCCGGCGTCGTTGTGATCTCTGCAAGACAAATCACTCGGCCTTTGGGGTTACACCAGGCGGACAATAAGGATGGGTCGGTCTCCAGCTTCAAAAGGTCGTTGCTCAGTTGTCCCTGCAGAAAACTGAAGGCGTCCGTTCCGGTGACGGTGATCGTTGAATTTGTCGTCATAAGCCTCGTTACTGTGAACGTCGTCGTGAACGATACTGCAGGCGTGGCGCGGCTCTGGCATACTCTCGCCATGATCGTGGACACCAGCAAGAACAGCGGCAATTCTGAAGAATCTAAGGTGGATGATACCCCGCCGGTCGACGAGAAGCCGGCAAAAGAAATTGGTGGTCGGGGTGGACTGGACCCCACACGCTATGGCGACTGGGAAAAAGCGGGACGCTGTGTCGATTTTTGAGGATAATGTTGTCGAGCTTTCGGCACGCCAGATCAATAACAAAAAGAATTTCCATGAGTAATCACGAACGGCCGCTTTCGCCGCACCTGTCGATTTATCGCTGGCCGATCACAATGACAATGTCGATTTTGCACCGGGCAACCGGGGTGGCGTTGAGCGTTGGATTGCTAATTCTGACGGCGTGGTTGTTCGATGTGGCCGCAGGAGCCGAAGCTTACGCTGTGTTCGTGTCTTATATGGATACTCTTGTTGGCAGAATCTTGCTGATCGGCTGGAGTTTTGCATTTTTCTTTCACCTTTCGAACGGTATTCGTCATTTGGTCTGGGACACGGGCCGAGGATTCGAAATAGCGACCGCCAACGCCTCGGCCTGGTTTGTTCTGATTCTCGCCGCAACACTGACGGCGCTGTTCTGGTGGCTGCGCTCATGAGCCTGCGGACGCCGCTGAATAACGTGTTAGGCCTCGGTTCGGCGAAGGACGGGACTGCTCATTTTTGGGGACAGCGAGTATCGGGCATCGCGGTCGCGTTGCTGGGTTTGTGGTTCGTCGGCAGTATTGCAACGACGGTCGATTTCAGTCATGCGGCAGTGCTTGCAGAAATCGGGCGTCCTATTAACAACATCTTGCTGCTACTGCTGGTGGTGGCGCTTTCCTATCACTCCAATCTCGGGGTCCAAGTGGTCATCGACGACTATGTTCACGCCCCCGGCGTCAAGATGCTGGCACTTATTTCATGTCGCTTTGCCCATGTACTTGTCGCGGCAGCAGCAATCTACGCAATCCTCAAGATCGGACTTAGCGCATGAGCGACTACGAATTTATCGATCACAGTTAC
>CAZZKW010000002.1:0-197126 GCA_964654975.1 uncultured Woeseiaceae bacterium | reverse complement strand
GACCTCATGAGCGCGAGCCCGCTGTCGAACCGAATGACTCGCTATGCATACGCATATCCACGCTCTTCGTGCTTTTTCACCAAATGTGCTGAAAGGATCGGACAGGTTACCGAACGCGTGGTGAAAGCCCCAATCGGCTATTCGCACGAAGTACAATAAGCGGACACCGAAAAGGAGCATTCTGATGCGCATCGTCATTACACTTTTTTTGTTACTGAGCGTCTCTGCCTACAGCAATGCGCAGGAACTTGAGGAAGTCCTCGTAACCGCCAGCATGACGAATAGCAGCTTGCCCGGAAAGCATCTCCGGCGCACTGCCGACAACCTGCTGCTGCGAATACGAATTGTTAACGATTCTCGGGATGAGGAACAACGAGAGAAAGAAATCCACAAGACTCTCTTCGCGGCGCTAGGGAAAGCCGGAAAGAACCAGCGAATCGGACTCAGTGCGGTTTCTGATGGCGGATTCGTGCTGCCGATAACGCAAGCAAACTACCGAATTGAACTTGATGACGGTAACAGACCCGATACCAGCCAGGCGTTCTTCCGCGCGAAAATGGCGGTACCGGATTCCGTGGTTGACGGAGAGGCGCTGGTGCTCGAACTCAAGCGGTTCATATCGGGGCTAGACATGGTTGGTCGCACCGAAGTCTTTGTTGACAGTGATGTGGAAGTCAGTGTGATCAATCCAAACCAATACCGGGCTGATACGATCAGGATGTTCGCTGAGGACGTGAAACAGGTTACGGCGGCGCTTGGCGAAGACTATCGCGTCGTTGTAGAGGGAATCGACAGACCGATCGAATGGGTGCGCGCCGGATCGCTGTCAGTGGCCATTTTCATTCCTTATGAGTATACGGTCGTGCCCACTTCGTTGAATTCGCTAATGGTGCTCCCTGGCTATTGAGTGGCACTTGAGAGACGCCGCAATGCGTAGACGATCAGCGAAACTGTTTCACCTAATCGCCGTTAGCTTGCTCGCCACTTTCTCTGCTTGCCGCAACGCGCCGGTCGACGACGTGCCCGACAATAGTGACCCTGACTCGGCGTCAAATCGTCTGATCACCCGGTTTTTCGAGAGTATTCCGCCAGAACCAATGGACCAAGCCGGCCGTTCGGCAGGATCCGTGTACATGCAGCGACTTACCATGGTGGGTCGCGAAGACCTGAACGAACGAGTCATCGATTGGCCGATTCGGGCGCTTCCCTGTTCTGGTCCTGAGCAAATTGGCCAGGATGTGCTTGCCGAGATTCGAGACCGGGCCCTCCAGACACGCGTAGTCATCATCAACGAAGCCCATGACCAGCCGCATCATCGTAATTTCATTCGCCTGCTTGCGGGAGAGCTGTGGAGATCCGGATATCGAGTCTACGCGGCAGAAACATTTTCGCCGTTCATTCAAGAATCAAACACCATTCCGTACACCCGGGTTAACGACGGTTACTATGCCAACGAACCGGTGTTCGGTGCGCTAATTCGCGAAGTAAAACGGCTAGGGTATCAACTAGCGCCGTACGAACACACCGCGTCCGTCGACGACAGCTCGCTAAGCCAACATGAGCGTGCATCAATCCGGGAAGAAGGACAGGCCGAGAATCTCGCCCGTCTCTTTGCCAGCTTCCACGATAACGAACGCCTGCTGGTGCACGTTGGATATTCTCACGCCGCGGAAGTCCCAATTCCGAGTTTCGACGGAAAGGACCTCGCCTGGATGGCCGCTCGATTCAAGCAGAAAACCGGCATTAATCCGTTGACGATCGATCAAACGAAGTGCGTATCCGGTGACGACTCCATTCGTATTTTCAAGAACGCGGGCAGGGTCGTCCACGGACAATTCGACATGCAAATCGGCCATCCTGCCATCGAGTTTGAAAGAGGACGGCCAAAGTGGCGGGGAAATCTCGGGGCAAAGCCGGTTGATATTCCTGAGTCGTTGCTGGACCCGAATGCTCGGGTAATCATAGAGGCACGCCCACAGGGTGAGCCGCTGGAAGCCGTTCCAGCGGACCGAGTTATGCTTTGGCCGGGTGAGAAATTACCTCTGCTGCTGGTACCAGGAACCTACGATATCGTCAGTTTTCATGAGAGCGATGGCAGGCCGGGCACAGCAATAACGACGGTCGTCCGCTGACGTGCCCAGGCCGTGATCCCACACGTAATCAATATACCGTCATTCCTGGCAATCAGTTCGCCAACACATCCTTGATGATCTGTACGGTCTTTCCCAGCACCGCGCTGTTCCTGGCACCCACTCGCGTCAGCGCGTACCACCGAATCTTGATACCGCTAGCCGTAATTGGCAGTAAGCACAGACCCATGCGTTGCGCAGTCGTCTGAACTGAAAGCCGCGGCAGTACAGTCACTGCGTGCTGTTCGTGAACGACATTCAGCACCGCCTGAGTACGTCCGGCGCTAATCACGCGTCTGGGCAAGATTTTCGTTGGCATGAAAATCGTGTCGTATTCGCGCCCTTTTTCAGGAAGCGTGTGGTGCGTAACGTATATCTCAGATTCGAAGGCAGCCGGCTCGACGAAATCCTTCGCCGCCAGAGGGTGATTCGACGACATCACCGCGACCAACTCATCATCGACCAACGGAATACAAACTGTATCCGGCCGCTCGACTTTCGCAGCGACCAGTACGATATCAGCGAGATTATTGTCGATGAGAGTCATCGGGTCCTCAGAAATGTCGGGCACGATTTCCGCTGAACTCCTCGGTTGCATGTTCTGCATGCGCTCAAGCAACGCCGGGAACCAGTCAAATCCCGAGTAACACGCGGCACCGATTCGGGCGACAACATCGAAACCGGTCGAGAGCTGATCGACATCTCGCTCTGCGCGCGCGATCTCAGCAAGTATCCGATTGGCCGCTTCCTGCAGCCGCCGTCCGGACGGCGTCAGCGATATATTGTGCCCGTCTCGATAAAAAACCGGCGTTCCGACACGGCGTTCCGCCTCTTTCATCCGGTGACTGATCGCAGACTGGCTGACGCCCAGTTCCCGGGCAGTGGCGGATACATTACTGGTTTCTCCGATACTTCGGACAAGGGCCAGGTGGCGTATTTCAAGGCGAATCATGGCGGGCAATATTATGAATAAAATTCATTAAATCATGAATAATTAGTCAATGCACTCACGAATTTAATTTCGTACTGTGTCACTGACTTTCTTCCAGCGAGCCACGCCATTGCAGCCTACAGACGAGAACATCGACGTACGCGACGTCGCCAAAGAACGCATTCATTGGGACCAGGACCTGAGCTACGGCAACTACCTGTCGCTCGATCAATTGCTCGATGCGCAAAAAGTGCTGACAAACGCCCACGACGAAATGATGTTCATGGTGATTCACCAGACCTCGGAGTTGTGGATGAAGTTGTGCATCCACGAACTCGGAGCAGCCATGCGCGAGATCGAACAGGGGAACGTCGGTGCGGCATTGAAAATGCTCGCACGCGTTTCCCGGATTCAAAGCCAGCTCCGGCAAAGCTGGTCGGTCCTCTCGACGATGACCCCGGGCGACTACCTGAAGTTTCGCGATCAACTCGGGCAAAGCTCCGGGTTTCAGTCCTTCCAGTATCGGGAGATCGAGTACGCGCTGGGTAACAAGAACGCAACGTTAATGGAAGTCCATCGCAACGATCCCGTTCGGTATGAGCGGCTAAAGTCGGTTCTGGACGCGCCAAGTCTTTACGACCTCTGCCTCAAACTGCTGGCCAGCAGGGGGCTGGCCGTGCCTGACGACTACCTGGAACGAGACTGGTCGGTGCCCTACGTCCCGTCGGCGAAAGTCGAAGCCGCCTGGGCAGAGGTCTACTCCACGACGGGAGAAAACTGGGACCTCTACGAACTCGCGGAAAAACTGGTGGACCTCGAGCACGAATTCCAGATGTGGCGATTCAGCCATATGAAGACGGTGAAACGAATTATCGGCTTTCGCCCCGGTACCGGCGGCACCAGCGGTGTCGCGTATCTAAAGCAGGCGCTGGACCTGCAGTTTTTCCCGGAGCTTTGGAGCGTACGCACCCGACTCGAAAGTAGCTGATGGCATTTCCTCAGCAGCACACGCGCCTGGATCGTTCGAGCACCAGGACCCTCGACGCGGACGATCCGTTGCAGCGATTTCACGCTCGCTTTGTGCTTCCCGACGGCCTGATCTATATGAACGGTAACTCGCTGGGGCCTTTGCCTCGCGACACGCGTGAGCGTATGCGAAGTGTCGTTGAAAACGAATGGGGAAACGAACTCGTTCGCGGTTGGAACAGCGCCGGCTGGTACGACCTCCCGCGGCGAGTCGGCGACAAGATCGGCCGCCTTATTGGTGCGGCACCTGGTGAAACCGTTGTTGGCGACAGCACCTCGGTCAATCTGTTCAAGGCCGTTGCGGCAGCGCACGCGCTACGGCCGCAGCGACGCAACATTGTAACCGAGGCCGGTAATTTCCCGACCGATCTCTACGTTCTGGATGGCCTGAGCCGCCTCGCGGGCGAGACCATCAATATCAGAGTCTGTGATCGGGACAAGGTTCTTCCGTCCATCGACGCAGACACCGCCGTCGTCGTTCTTACACACGTCCACTACGTCAGCGGCGCCCTGTTCCCGATGGCGGAGATCGTCGCTACCGCCCACGCAGTCGGCGCCATCGTCGTCTGGGATCTGAGCCACTCGGCCGCTGCCGTCGACGTGGACTTAAACGGCACGCAGTCAGACTTCGCCGTCGGATGCGGTTACAAACACCTCAACGGCGGACCGGGAGCGCCGGCATTTATTTATGCCGCCAAACGACACCACCGGGAAATGCGCCAGCCACTGAGCGGCTGGTTCGGGCACTCGAATCCGTTCGAGTTCTCTGACGACTACGTTCCGGCCGAAGGCGCGAAGCGCCTGTTGTGCGGCACCACCGGGGTTCTCGGCGCCACGGCACTTGAGGCAGGTGTTGACGTGATGCTGGATGCTGACCCCAGTGCAATGTTCGACAAGAGCCGACGCATGAGCGCAATGTTCCAGCAACTCGTCGAAGAAAACTGCGACGGACTCGGACTTGAACTCGCATCGCCCCTCACAGCCGACATGCGCGGTGCACATATTTCATACACCCATGAGCACGGTTACGCGCTGGTGCAAAACCTGATCGACCGCGGTGTTGTGGGTGACTTTCGTGCGCCGAACTTCGTGCGCTTCGGGTTTTCGCCGCTGTTCATGTCGTACACGGACATCGTCGACGCAGTAGAAATGCTTCGGGACGTATTGGTCTCTCGCTCGTACGAAAATCTGAAATATCAGCACATGAACCCGGTAACCTAGGCATCCCTCAATGCACCCTTCCGCTCATGCAGACACATTCACTCGCGACAACCTGCCGCATATCAACACCTGGCCGAAATTGTCATTTAGCATTCCGGAACTGGACTACCCGCCGGTATTGAATTGCACAGTTAAACTGCTCGATCGGCATATTGAAGCAGGTGATGGCGAGCGCGTCGCCATTCGGTTTCCCGGCGGCACGTGGACGTATCGCCATTTACACGAAAAAGTAAATCAGATTGCGCACGTTCTGGACAAGAACATGGGTGTCAAAACCGGCAATCGAGTGCTGCTCAGGTTTTACAATTCGCCACTGTTTGCCGCGTGTTATCTGGCAGTTCTTAAAACCGGTGCGGTCGCCGTTCCAACCATGCCCATGCTGCGCGAAACCGAGCTGTCAACAATACTGAGTAAAGGCAAGGTCGCGTTCTCACTGTGCGATTCTCGCCTCGCCAGCGAACTGGAGAACCTTTCCTTCGAGCGCGCGTTATTGTCGGACGAATTGCTCGAACTCATCAGCGAGCAGGATACCGAATTCTCGGCGGTAGACACCGCCAGCGACGATGTCGCGCTGATCGCCTTCACCAGCGGTACGACCGGTGAGCCAAAGGGGTGCCTGCACTTCCACCGCGACATCCTGTCGATGTGCCACACATTTAGCACGCACATACTCAAACCAAATGCCGACGACGTTTTCATCGGCTCGCCACCACTGGCTTTTACATTCGGGCTTGGTGGCATGTTGGCGTTCCCCTTACACGCCGGCGCAAGCACAGTTCTTCTCGAAAACGCGCCGCCACCGGTACTCGCCGCAGCCATCGCAGAACACGGTGCCACCATCTGCTTCACTGCACCGACTGCTTACAAAGTCTTGCTCGAAAAAGAGAATCTCGATAAGTTGTCCAGCCTGAGAATCGCCGTCTCGGCCGGCGAACACCTCCCGAAGTCGGTCTACGACAACTGGACCAGCAAAACCTCTGCGACCATGATTGATGGCATTGGCGCGACAGAAATCATACATATCTTCCTGTCGATGACCGGTGATCGCGATTGCGATAAACCAGGCTCCACCGGCGTTGCAGTGCCTGGCTATGAGGTTCGGGTGGTGGACAAGAATCTCAATGAAAAAGACGTCGACGAAGAAGGCTTGCTTGCGGTGCGCGGTCCAACCGGCTGCAAGTACCTAAACGATTCGCGTCAGTCGGACTACGTAAAAGACGGCTGGAATCTCACCGGGGACGTCTTTCGAAAAGATGCGGACGGATACTTGTGGTACGTCGCACGCGGTGACGACATGATTATTTCCTCCGGCTACAACATCAGCGGCCCCGAGGTCGAGAACGCTTTGCTCGCTCACACCGCAGTATCCGAGTGCGCAGTCGTCGCCGCTCCGGACGATGAGCGCGGTCACGTGCCCAAAGCGTTTATCGTGCTGGCAGGCGATGTTGAAGCGAATGAGGCGTTAGTCAGTGAGCTACAGGACTTCGTCAAACAAAGAATTGCGCCGTACAAGTACCCACGCGCCGTTGAGTTCATTACCGCATTGCCGAAAACTCAGACCGGGAAAATTCAGCGATTCGCGTTGCGCGAGTAACGCGTCCGTGCGAGGCAATCGTTACGTTCCTAAGCTTACCAAATCGGATCCCGCCGGTTTCTGAAACACGCGCAGCCCGAATTCCGGCACGATTGCCAGCAGGTGGTCGAAGATGTCCGACTGTATATCCTCGTAGGCGGCCCACTCAGTCGTGCTCGTAAAACAGTAAATCTCCAGTGGCAAGCCGTCGGGACCCGGAGCAAGCTGACGAACAATCAGCGTCATCCCGTCGTGAATCCGCGGGTGATTCTTCAGATAGTTGTACGCGTACGCGCGGAACGTACCAAGATTCGTCAGCCGCCGCGTGTTTACGTCCGCGATTACCTCGGTCTTAAGCCCTGCGTTGTAGTCGGAGAGCTCCTGTTGCTTGCTTCGCACGTAGTCTTTCAACAACGCGAAACGCAAGAAATGGTCCACTTCGTCTTGCGTCTGGAAGCGAATCGAAGACACGTCGATAAATACAGCGCGCTTGATGCGCCGCGCACCGGATTGCGACATCCCGCGCCAGTTTTTGAACGAATCCGTAATCAGGCGCGGCGTCGGAATTGTTGTGATTGTCTTGTCCCAGTTCTGCACCTTGACGGTGTGCAACTGCACGTCGATCACGTCGCCGTCCGCACCAAATTGCGGCATCTCGATCCAGTCACCTACCCGCACCATGTCTTGCGCAGTGAGCTGCACACTGGCAACCAGCGACAAAATCGTGTCTTTGAAAACCAACAGCAAAATGGCGGTCATCGCGCCAAAACCGCTCAGCAGCAACAGCGGCGAACGATCCAGCACTGTCGCGACAATGAGCACGCCGCCGAGAATCCATACGACAATCTGCACCAACTGCACAAAACCCTTTAGCGGACGCTCTTTCGCGAGCGCCGTAGTCGCATAGATCGTATTTGCGGCGCCGAGCAACGCCGTCAACGCCAGCGTCAACATCAGCACCATGTAGCCGGTTGCCGCATTGCCAATGAGTTCTGCACCGCCTTCGGTCAATCCGGGAACGAACGGCACTCCAAAATTGACGATTAAAGCCGGCACTACCTGCACAAGGCGACCAAAGACGTTGTGCTCAACAAGAGCGTCATCCCAAGTGACGCGCGAGCGTCTTGAAAAAACTCGCACCGCACGGACAACAACGTGCTTTATGACGAAATTGACGACGATGGCTGCTATGAGCAACACCAACAGACTGCCGCCCGTCGGCAACAGGGGGTGAATCGAACCGAGTTTTTCGAGCATTTATTCAAGTGTCCACAATGAGGGCGCGCCGATGGTATCACCCTATCGTCATACTCGAACGATTCGGTCACCGGTAATCGCAGAAACCACCCGGTACTCGCCACGGAATAGCACCGGCACTTGTTCGCATTCGTGATAAAGTCATGAGCTGTTGACAGCTTAGGTTTGGGTTGGTGTTTCGGGCAATTACAGGCAGGGCACAAGATCACACGGGCACTCGTGCACGCCGTCCCGCGTTACTGATCGGTGTTTGTGCGACGCTCGCACTCAACATCGCCTGGAGCGCGGACACTGTCAGCGCCGAACCCGACACTTACCGAGTCGATGCCGAGACCGCAGACATCCGAATACTGGTTCGTCCGGCGGGCGCCCTTGCACGCATGGGGCACAGCCACGTTATCGCAGTTGCCGAGTTAGAAGGAACGATCTTCGTATATCCCGATGATCAACCATCGCACTTTGATCTGCTGATTCCGGTACAGGCATTGATCGTGGACGACCCGGTCCTCCGGCAGGAAGAAGGAGGTAAGTTTTCCAAGAAGCTATCCGCACGCGGCGTTGCCGGAACCCGCAAGAACATGCTTGGTAAACGAGTGCTGAATGCCAAAGAGTATCCGGAGATCAAGCTGACCGGCACAGTGCACAGCGACGATGGCACGAAACTCTTGCTCGATCTGTCTATCGAACTCTTGGGACGAGTCGTCGAAATGCAGATTCCGACCACCCTCGGGTTGGACGGCGATGCTCTTGAGGTATCGGGAACCTTTCAACTCAGTCACGACGCTCTGGGCATGCGTCCGTTCTCGACGGCGCTCGGAACACTGGGCGTCGCGGATGTCATGGACGTCAAATATCATATACGGGCGCAGCGGACTCAGACTGCGGACTAGCGACTGCCACACGCTTGGCGTTGCGACACGTCAGGGCGTTTGGAAACCGAGCAAAACCACTGGCTTGCCTCGATCAGGATTGGCGCCTTATCGTGATTTCGGCCCTTTTTGGCCCTTCAGACGGTATTCCATTGCCGTTTTGTGACGCGGGTTGTGTGAATGTACCCGCATCCACCCATAGAATTAAGTCAAATAGGAACCGGACGGAACCGGGAGTCCCAGGCGCGATGGCAGATTGGCTAACAAAACAGCTTACTAAATTACTTTTGGCTCTCCTGATCGCAGGCTTGCCACCCGTCGCAATGTCCGCCCCGGGTGACATCCTGTTTAGTGACGACTTCGAGGACGGCACTCTTGCCAACTGGACCACGACCAATGGCGCGATTTCCGGCGTGAGCAACAACGCCGGCTACGCCGGGTCCGGTGTGTTCGGCGCCTTCACCAGCAATCTGGCCGTCACGGTAACCAGCCCGTCGTTCAACGCGGCAGTTCCCGAAGCCCGGTTGCGGCTATGGATCCGGCGCGGCTCCGACGCGTTCAGCGAGGACACTGATCCGGGCGAAGATTTTGTGCTCGAATACCAGCGCGCGGACAACTCCTGGGGGCAGCTCAACACTTTTCTTGGCGGTGGAACCAACGGTCAAGTCTATAACGTGTCAGTCGTACTTCCGACTGATGCCCGACACGCCAACCTTGCCATACGATTGCGTCAAACGGGCGGAAGCGGTTTTGATTGGGACTATTGGCATTTCGACAATGTTATTGTCGATGAAATCGCTGTCGCGGCTGCTTTGGGCGTCGGGACTTGCGACTTTTTCGAGGGCGGCCTGGGAAGCAACTGGACAATCAACGCGACCAGCGGCTTCGCTGGTGTTAGCGCTGTCACAGCGTCGTCACCGAGCAACTCGATGTTCCTGAACGGCGGCGTCGTCAACGTTGAATCCGTGGTGGTTGACACCACGGACCTAACCTTTTCAGACCTGAGCATGTGGATTCGTCGCGGCGCAGATGCCTTTAGCGAAGACCCGGACTTTAGCGAGAATCTCGTTGTCGAATACCTTGACGATGTCAGCACCTGGGTCGCGCTGGAGACTTTTAACGGCAACGGCATCGACGGCCAGATATTCGTTCGCAGCTACACGCTGCCCGCCGCCGGTCGACATGCGAACCTGCAAATTCGCTTTCGAATGACGGGTGGCTCGGGCGCACCGTGGGACTACTGGCACATCGACGATGTGTGCTTCGAACAGAACCCGGACCCGATCTTGCAAGTTTCTAAAGTAGCGGCTGTGCTTTCCGATCCGATAAACGGCGGTTCAGATCCAAAAGCGATTCCAGGCGCGTTTGTTCAGTACGCCGTCAATGTCGTCAATCAGGGGATCGGCGCGGTGGATGCCAACTCGATGGAAATTACCGACCCGGTGCCCGCGAATACCGCGCTTTTCGTGTCCACAGTCAGCGGAGATCCTATCGCCTTTGTCGACGGTACTCCGACGAGCGGCCTGCTCTACAACTACGCCGTTGATGTGACCTACAGCAGTCAGGTGGGTGGCGGCGCGCCCTTTACTTACATTCCGGTACCGGATGCAGAGGGGTTCGACCCGCTTGTGACCGGCTACAGAATCGCGCCGACGGGATCAATGAACGGTTCAACCGTCGTCGGCGACCCGAGCTTCGAAGTCGTTTTTCAGGTACGTATCGAGTAGCTTTTCCGGGCGTCAGTTCCGTACTGTCAGGCACTACCCATCTGGAACGCCAGCAACGCACCAACGTAACCTATCGTGGTCATGTACGCCCATGCGAATATTGGCCACCGCCAGGTATTGGTCTCGCGTCGAATCACTGCCAGCGTCGCCGCACACTGCAAGCAGCAGGCATAGAAAATCAACAGGCCGATCACCATCGGGAGCGTGAAAACCGGGCGTCCGTCGGGCCATCTCGACGCCTTCAGGCGGCTGCTCAGTGTTGCCTCATCGGCCTGGTCACCGACCGCGTATACGGTACCCAGCACGGCGATAACGACCTCACGTGCGGGAAAGCCGGCAATGACAGCGGCCGACACTCGCCAATCCCACCCCAGCGGCCGAAACACCGGCTCCACGGACTTACCCGCGCGTCCGAGCCAGCTCTGTTCAAGTTGCGCTGCCGCGGCGACGTTGTTGATGTGTTCGACCTTCGCAGTAAGCTCTTCGCCGGACAGCATGCTCGCCGCAATCGAAATCTGACGATCGGCCTCAGGCCCGATGATGTCGGAACGCGGATAATAGGCCAAGGCCCAAACGACGACCGCGACCGTGAATATGACTGTCCCGGCACGATACAGGAAGACCTTTACGCGCCCGAGCAACTGAATGGCAACGGTCTGAACATTGGGCCTGCGAAACTCTGGCAGCATCAACGCGAACGGCGGCTTCGGTCCACGCAACACCGTCTTTCGCATTAGCAAGGCGGTCAGGATGCCCATGACGATGCCGAACAGATAGAGTCCGAACAACACCAACCCCTGCAGGTTCATGAACCCGACTCGTTCGGCCGGAACGAACGCCGCAATCAGCAGCGCATAAACCGGCAAGCGCGCCGAACAGGTCATGAACGGCGCTGCCATGATGGTCGCGATCCTGTCGCGTCGACTGGGTATCACTCGCGTCGCCATGATGCCGGGAACCGCACAAGCAAAGCTGGAGATCATCGGAATGATTGACTGCCCGGACAAACCGACCGCGCGCATCGTCCGGTCCATCAAATACGCCGCGCGCGCCAGATAGCCGGAGTCCTCAAGAAGAATAATGAACAGAAACAGGATCAGTATTTGTGGCAGGAATATGATCACGCTGCCGACGCCAGCAATAACGCCATCCGCGATCAGGCTGGAAAACGCACCATCACCCAGCCAGCCACTCACCTGAGCACCGAGCGACGCCGTAGCAATGTCGATGAAATCCATGATCGGCGTAGCCCACGCGAATACCGCCTGAAATACCACCGCCATGACCACAAACAAGCCGATCGTACCGGCTACCGGCTGATTGACAAAAGCGGTCACACGAGTACGCCAGTTTTGAAACGGCGGCGCCGAGTGCTGCACCTTTTGCAGGGTTTCCCGGACCCAGTTGTAACGGACTCTCGCCTCAACTGCCGCCGGCGGATTTTCTGCAAACAATTCACGACTCAGTTCTTGCAACAGCATGATCGTATTACTATCGAGTCCGGACGAGAAGGAGCGATTGCGCTCGGTAATGCCGTCCACTAACAGTCGCTCGCACTCGGCAATACGCAGGCTCTCCCCGGCAACGGATTTGAGTTTTTCGGCCGCCACCGATAGTTCGGACCATACGGACAGTTTTTCCGATGGCGCAGTATCGGCAAGTTTCGAAATCGCCTCACGCAACTTTTCCATGCCGGCGCCGGTGGTCGCAACCACGCTGCAAACGGTCACGCCGCCCAGCGACTGACTGAGCGCATCGATATCGATATCGATGCCACTTTGTACAGCAGCATCCGTCATCGTTAACGCGATCACCATCGGTAGTTCGAGGTCCACCAGCTGCTGCATCAGGTACAGCCCCTGGTAAAGATTGGTCGCGTCGAGCACGGCCAGAATACCGTCGGGCGCGTCCGCGCCTTCCATGCAGCCCAGGATCACATCGACAGCAATCTGCTCTTCGCGCGAATGAGCACTGAGTGAGTGAGTGCCGGGAAGATCAACGAGTTCTGTTTTCGTCTCGCCGTATGACAAGGTACCGACGTGACGCTCGACGGTAACCCCGGGATAATTGCCGATCCGTTGCTTCAGACCGGTCAGTCGATTGAACAGCGTGCTCTTACCGGAATTGGGATTGCCGACAACCGCGACGCTGGCCGTGATGCCTTGTCGTACAGCTATCTGATTTGCGGAAACACGAATTTCCAAGGGATTCGGCGAGCGGTCAGGCACCAGCCGCTATGGGTGCGATTTGGAAAAACCGCGCGTGTTCCTGCCGCAGCGAGATGCCACTGCCGAACAGGCGAAACTCGATAGGGTCACCACCGATCGCGGCACTGGCGTGCTCGATCTCTGCACCTTCCACAAGACCCAATACCATCAGGCGTTGAACCTGGGGGTCGCTGGCGTCCACTGACTTAATGATGCCCTTTTGGCCTCGTTTCAGTGTCGCGAGTGTGTAACCGACTCTTTCCATTAGTCTTTTCCGAGCGAAGTGCTACCAGTCATCAAATGATAATGATTCGCATTACGATATGCAATAGGCAAAAGTACGGATGTCCCGTTTCTGCTCTATTTCTGGGTACTGGTTAACACTTTGGCCTGCCGATTTCCTCAGGTAAAACGGCCTCGATACGCTCCATCACATCCAGTCGATGCACCAGATCGTGTATGTAATCGAGTTTATCGGACTCAAGCACCAGTACTTCGCCCATATCGTAAGAGGCGATCCAGTTCTCGTAGTTCTGGTCCAGCCGTTTTAGATAAGACAGCGGTATATCTTGCTCCATCCTGCGGCCCCGGATTTGGATTCTCTGGCGCAACGTTCGCATCGAACAGCGCAGATAGATCATCAGGTCGGGCGGGCGGATGGCGTCAAGTATCGCGTGATAGAGCCCCTGGTACGTCTCCCAGTCACGCTTCGAAATCTTGCGCATCTGATACAACGCAGTGGCAAAAATTTCTGCATCTTCGAATATAGTTCGATCCAGAGCCACGACGCCGGGCTGCCTGTCCAACTCCTGGTGGAGTCGAAATTTGTTACTCAGGAAGTACAGCTGCGACTGAAATGCCCACCGCTTCATGTCCTTGTAAAAGTCAGCCAGATAGGGATTTTGTTCGTTGGGTTCGTAAAACGGCGAAACACCGTAATTGCGGTGTAAAAAATCGACCAACGTCGATTTCCCCGAGCCCATATTGCCGGCGATTGCGATTGTCTTTTTCATTGCACCCGTACTCTACCGTATTGCTGTTATGATTTGACGGTGAACGACGCTACCCCCGAAGTTTTGATTTCTGAAGACGACATTCAAAGCCGCGTCGCAGAACTGGCTGCACAGATTTCGTCAGATTATGAAGGCTGCAGCGACCTCGTGATGGTCGGTGTACTCAAAGGATCGTTTATTTTTCTGGCCGATTTGTCGAGACGATTGGAGATTCCCCGCACGATCGAGTTTATCGCCGTATCCAGCTACGGCAACAAGGCACTCTCCAGCGGTGCCGTGCGCCTCGTTATGGATGTTCGCGGGGATCTGGACGGCAAGCACGTGCTGATCGTCGAGGACATCGTCGATACCGGACATACGCTTAAATATTTGATCGGCATAATGAAATCGCACCGACCAGCCTCGGTTAAAACGGCGGCACTGGTGCGAAAAGCCGACCGCGCCGAAGTTGACGTCACCATTGACTACCTGGGCTTCGACATCGGTGATGAATGGGTTGTCGGCTACGGTCTCGACTTCGCGGAGCAGAACCGAACCTTGCCCTACATCGGTGTCATCAAACCGGACGATTAGTCGTCGGCGCAACCGTCGATGTCCACTTCGATCGTCGCGTGCCCAATTCCGTACTCTTCTTTAAGAAACGCTTTCACGCTGCGAAGTACCTTTGACTGCCTGGCAACATCGCCCGACAACGACATATGCATCGTGAGCATCACTTGCTGCGGCGTCAGACCCCATATGTGTACGTGATGAATCTCACGGACCCCGGGGACACCTGCCACGATCCGATCCTGCATCGCTTGCACATCCAGCCACTCAGGTGCACCTTCGAGCAGTATATGAGAGCTGCGTTTTACCAGTGACCACGCACTCTTGAGAATCAGCGCGGCAACTGCGACCGAAAGTATTGGATCAATCGGCGTCCAACCCGTGTAGATAATGATCAGCGCCGCAATGATCGCGGCGACCGAACCCAGCAAGTCACCTGCGACGTGCAACACAGCGCCGCGAATATTTAAATTCTCCTGATCGCCGGAGTGCAGGACCGCGAATGAAATCAGGTTTATTACCAGCCCCGCCACCGCGACCGCCATCATGGTTTCGCCGAGTATCTCGTTGGGACTGAAGAAACGCTTGACCGCTTCGAATAAAATCCAACCGACAACGGCGAACAGGCTGAGGCCGTTGACGAACGCCGCCAAAATCTGAAAGCGTTGGTAACCGAACGTTCGCTTGGTGTCCGGCCGGCGTCTGCCAACATGAAATGCCATAGCGGCGAGCGCCAGGGCCATGGTGTCCGTCAGCATGTGGCCGGCGTCAGCCAGCAACGCCAGCGACCCGGAAATAATCCCGCCAATGACCTCGACGATCATAAAGCTACCCGTCAATACGAGTGCGATCATGACGCGCTTTAAATTGCCTTGATTTGCCGCATCCACGTGGGCATGACTGTGATCGTGGTCGTGCTCGTGCGCCATTTCAGTTGGTCTCTTCCGGGTTGCCGAGTCGATAAATCAGGATTGCCGCACGCTTGATGGCCAGCGACAACGACGGCAACTCGATATGTTCGTCCGGAGTATGACCGCCACCGCCAATCCCGCCCAGTCCGGCCAACGCGTCGGTGTAAGGCGCAACGAAGGAAATATCCGCAGCTCCGCGCCTTGACGGGTCCAGTGGCAACATGGCATCACGACCGAGTGCAACGTTAATGGCGGACAATTCCTGCTGCAGCGCGATATTACCAGCGCTCGGAGACATCGAAGGATAGCCGTCACGAAATTCAATGCTAGCAGTGGTATGCGGATGGTTCGCGGCGACGATCGCTCGCATGGCGGCACGTGCCCGGTTTAGCTGTTCCTGAGAGAGTGTACGTATGCCTCCGTTGACGATCACCTGCCGCGGCACAACGTTGGTCTTGCCAAACGCAAAACCGCGATTCTTCGCGGCGTCGTATTCCACCTCTGTGCCACCCTGAATATTGCCGGCATTAAACGTCAGATGTTCTTCGCCTCGAACCTCGTCGTAAAACGCATTAAGAATGCGTGCGGCCTCGAATATCGCACCCGCTCCAGTCTCCGCACTGAAGATACCTGAGGAGTGCGACTGCTTGCCCGTCACGGTCAGAGTCCAGCCGCTTGAACTGCGCCTCGCCACTGTCGCCCAATCCGTGTCATCAAAGGTCATCGCCTCCTCAAAGCCGAGAGCGATGTCAGCCCACTGGCCGGCCTCGATCAATTCCTTGCGTGAAACGGACAGCGGGCGTCCCGATTTCTCTTCGTCGCCGGTGTAGACAACCACTAATGGAATATCATCCAGCGCATCGATCTCCCGCAGGGCTCGCAATGCGTAGACGATGATCACATTGCCGGCCTTCATGTCGAAAATACCGTGGCCGGTTGCAACGTCGCCGTCGCGCGCGAAAGGCTTAACGCCATCGTCAGACTCGAACACGGTATCCAGGTGACCGATCAGCAGTATTTTCTTGCCAAAACCATCCTTGCGAGCAAACAGGTGCCCCGCCCGATTCAACTCGGCGGGCATGTCGAGCCACTCGGTCCTGAGACCGATTTCGCCGAGTTCGCGTGCCATCACCTGACCGACCGCGCGAACTCCCTCCGGATCCATCGTACCACTGGGAATGTTTACCGTTTCCTCGAGCAACGCTATCGCATCCTCGGCGTGCGCATCGATCCAGTCCGCCATGCGTTGCTCGTCGGGACTTAATACGTCTGCCATCACCGCCGATGCACATCCCGCGAGAACCAGCAGCAGGAATAGTCGAATCATGACGCTGCTTCTGCCGATCGTGGTATCCGAATCTCATCAACCATGCGCTGAACGTGCTGCGGTGGCGGACTGCTCAGGAAACTGACGCTGATAGCGACCGCGAAGTTGAGGCACATGCCGATGACGCCGATGCCTTCCGGCGAGATGCCGAATAACCAGTGCTCGGCGGTGTTCACGCCCCACGGTGCGCCCGCCCACTTCAGGAACAGACCCTTGAAAAACTCGATGTATGCGTAGGTGAAAATCAGGCCTGTCAACATCCCGGCGATGGCACCCTCTCGATTTATTCGCTTGAAAAATATGCCGAGCAAAATCACCGGAAATAGCGACGACGCCGCAAGTCCGAAAGCAAAGGCGACAACCTGGGCAACCCAACCCGGTGGATCAAAACCCAGGTAACCGGCAACCAGAATCGCGAATGCCGCCGCGATTCGGCCGGCCAACAACTCGTTCTTGTCGGATATGTTCGGGACAAAGACACCCTTGATCAAATCGTGCGAAATAGCGGCAGAGATCACCAATAACAAACCTGCGGCTGTCGAAAGCGCGGCCGCTATGCCACCCGCCGCGACCAACGCAATAACCCAATTGGGCAGCGCTGCGATCTCGGGGTTTGCCAGCACCAGGATGTCACGATCCACCGTGAGCTCGTTTCCCTGCCAACCGAACTGTTCGGCCTGCGGCGTGAACGAAGGGTTTGTATCATCGTAGTACTGCACGCGGCCATCGCCGTTCTTGTCATCGAACACGAGAAGACCGGTGCGCTCCCAGGTATCGAACCAGCCGGGGCGCTCCTCATACGCCAGATTGCCATCGACGGTGCCAACGTCACCGGTCTGAATGGTGTTAATGAGGTTGTAGCGTGCCATTGAACCAACGGCAGGAGCGGTGGTGTAAAGAACGGCGATAAACAGCAACGCGTAACCTGCCGACAGGCGGGCATCGCGAACCCTGGGTACCGTGAAAAATCGTACGATGACGTGCGGCAGACCGGCGGTTCCAACCATCAAAGCCATCGTAATGCAAAACACATCGATACGGCTTTTGGTACCTGATGTGTACTGATTGAAGCCCAGAGAGGTAACAATATCGTCCAGCTTGTCGAGTAGTACACTGCCAGACCCGACCAACTCGCTGCCGAAAGCGAGTTGTGGAACCGGGTTTCCGGTAAGTTGAATGGCAATAAAAATCGCGGGTACGGTGTAGGCAAAGATCAATACGCAGTACTGGGCGACCTGAGTATAAGTAATGCCTTTCATACCACCGAGCACCGCGTAAATAAACACAACGCCCATACCAATAAGCAAACCGGCCGTCACATCCACTTCGAGAAAACGCGAAAATACGATGCCGACGCCGCGCATCTGACCCGCGACGTAGGTGAACGAAATAAAGATAAGGCAGATTACGGCGACGATTCGCGCGGTCTTGGAATAGTATCGCTCGCCGATGAATTCGGGGACCGTGAACTTGCCGAACTTACGCAAATAGGGTGCCAGCAGCAGCGCAAGTAATACGTAGCCACCGGTCCAGCCCATCAGATAAACAGAACCGTCGTAGCCGAGAAACGCGATCAAACCGGCCATTGAAATAAACGAGGCCGCGCTCATCCAGTCCGCCGCAGTCGCCATGCCATTGGCCAAAGGCGAAACGGATTTCCCGGCGACATAGAAATCACCCGTTGTCTGCGCACGCGACCCGATCGCTATGCCAATATAGAGCGCAAAACTCAGGCCGACTACGACGTAGGTCAGTACTTGAAGACTCATCGAGATTCGTCAGTCTTCGTGCACGTTGTATTTGCGATCAATACGATTCATGCGCCAGGCATAAAAGAAAATCAGCAGCACGAAGACGTAAATCGAGCCCTGCTGCGCAAACCAGAAACCGAGTTTGAAGCCGCCCATTCGAATTGCGTTGAGCTGTTCAACAAACAGCACACCAAACCCGTACGAGCACACAAACCAGATGACGAGGCACCCGGCAAGCAGGCGCAGGTTGGCGCGCCAATAGGCCAGATGCTCTTGCTTACTCATGGAATCCCTTATTCTTGTCACGGCGACACAATGTAGCAGGGACCGGTCACCGAGCTCAACGCAAGACTGCAGAACGATTCCACAGGAATCGCAGACAAAAAAAAGCAGCTTCTTGCGAAACTGCTTTTTCCAAACCTACGTTAGCACGTGGTCCTGGCCCCCTGAATCCCCCGCCAAGTCGTACCTGAAGGTGTCTAGCATTTTTCACGAAGTCCAGTTGTTGCTGAAAGACTACGCTTGTTGTGGTGAAAATTCGCAGAAAACCCACAGTTTGTCAATCCTTTATGGTCCCTCTGCGTGATTTCTCTGTGTTTTTGTGGATTGTGTTGTCAAAAAACCACATAGAAAGACTGCGCGCATTGCCTGCAAAATCAACGCCTAACGGTGCTCGCGATGGTGCGCAGGTTCACCGCCAGCCCAGCAGTGGCACGTCACTTCGAATTGCCCACCATCGCATCGCCGTGCGGGCGCGGGTACGAGCTGCGCGGACTGGCATTCACACTCGACGCCGTTACTGCGGCTCACTGTTCATGAACAGTTAGAGCTGGACAAGACAAGGTACTACAGACTACCGGCCGCAAACGTATCGCAACTGTCAAGGTCCCCACTGGCCAGCCCATTCCGAAACCACTGTCGTCGCTGCGCTGATGTACCGTGGGTAAAGGACTCTGGAACGACCGTTCCACGCGATTGTCGCTGCAAGGTATCGTCACCAATCGCACTCGCGGCGTTCAAGGCCTCGTCCACATCACCGGACTCAATAATGTTTCGCGCCCGATCCGCTCGGTTAGCCCAGACGCCGGCAAGGCAGTCCGCTTGTAACTCGAGACGAACGGATAACTCGTTGGCTTTCGCTTCGCCAACGTTGCGTTTCATCGACTGCACCTTGCCGGAAATTCCCAGCAGGTTTTGTACATGGTGCCCTACCTCGTGGGCAATCACATACGCTTGGGCGAAATCGCCCGGCGCATTGTAACGGGTCTTCATCTCGTCGTAGAAACTGAGATCGATATAGGCTTTCTTGTCTGCTGGGCAGTAGAACGGCCCCATTGCCGCCTGGCCCAGACCGCAAGCCGAACGTGTCGAACCCCGAAAGATAACAAGCGTGGGCTCCTGATAGCGCCTGCCCTTACTGGAGAATATTTCGCTCCAAACGTCTTCGGTATCGGCGACGACCACAGAAATCATATCGACCAATGGATCGTTTTTCAGTGCCTCGGCACTCGGGCGCGTCTGCGTTGAAGGCGATTGACCGCCAGTCTGCAAGCCACTGAGCAATGGAGTGGGATCAACACCGAAATACATGGCAACTAATACCACAGCAATTGTGCCTATGCCGCCGCCAAGCATTCTTGGCGCCCGACGCCGGCCCCGGCGATCGTCAATATTCGAACTACGTCTGCCACCACGCCACCGCATCGCTCACTTGCTCCTTACCGCAAAAGAATCCGTCGCCGCCGCTTCCATAGTACCCGTTTGCGGCCGTCCTGCACGAATACCGAATTACGTTTCCCGTGGGGATCGACGCGCCGAGAGTGAATTCACCGACAGTATTTCGGGCAGCAGCAGGACGTCGTGTGACGTTTCGCTGGCGGGCAGCGGCGATAATTCCGCCAGGTTATCTGCTGATTTGCACAACGGTGCCGGTTCAGGAATGAGACCTCTTGTCACACACCTCGCCTGGAAATAGGATGGTCGTCATTGAGTTCCAGAAGGTCCCAACGATTCCCGTACAAATCTTCGAATACGGATACCATGCCGTATTCCTCTCTTTTCGGCTCCCTGACAAACTTGATCCCTTTGGATGTCATCGCGTTATAGTCACGCCAAAAATCGTCCGTGTTGAGAAAAAGAAAAACACGGCCGCCCGATTGATTTCCGATAAAAGGCTCCTGCTCAAGCTTGGAGGCTCTGGCCAATAACAGAGTCACACCATTTGAGCCGGGAGGAGATACTACGACCCAGCGTTTATCTTGCTCTGCTTGATAGGTATCTTCTATCAGCTCAAAATTCAGTTTTTGCGTGTAGAAGGCGATGGCCTCATCGTAATCTTTAACTACCAAGGCAATATGCACGATAGATTGTTTCATCTTTACTCCTCTCCAGCCGCCAATTGGGGCCATCGTCACCCTATATCCGCCACCCCAGCGGCACGATCTTAAGTAGCACGAGCATCGTTCACGAACAACATCGATGGGACGCGTGATAGATTAGGCCTCGCTGACACTGGACACGCACCTGAGGTACAGGCTCGATGATCGTCAAACAAATCTGGACCGGCAACGCCTATCGAAATTTCAATTACCTGATCGCCTGCCCGCAAACCGGCGATGCCCTGGCAATTGACCCGCTGGACTATCCAAAGTGCCTGTCCGCTGCTGCCGAGCAGGGTTGGACGATTACGCAAATCCTGAATACCCATGAGCACGGCGACCATATCGGCGGCAATCGAGGTGTCGTCAAAGCGACGGGAGCGAAAGTCATCGCACACCGTAACGCCCGCGATACGATCCCGAACATGGATCAGGGTGTAGGCGCAGGCGATTTGATCAAGGTTGGCAATAGCGTCGAGCTTGAGTGCATGGATACTCCGGGACACACCATGAGCCACATCTGCCTGTTGTCAAAAACGGATCAACCGGCACTGTTCAGCGGCGATACTATGTTCAACGCGGGCGCTGGCAACTGTCACAACGGCGGTCATCCCGACGAACTCTACGACACCTTTGAGCAACAACTGGAGAAGCTCGGCGACGACACACGACTGTTTCCGGGGCACGATTATCTGCTCAACAACCTGGCCTTTACGCTGGACCGCGAACCCGACAATGCCATCGCCGCCGCGATGCTTGCCGAATACGAAAATCAGAACCCCGAGCACGCGCTTGTTACGACCCTGGGGCAGGAAAAACAGATCAACACTTTCCTGCGACTGAAAAGCCCGTCGATGATTGCCAAACTGGTGGAGGACTTTCCCGAGCTCGGTGATCACCCGGACGCGCGTTCAGTGTTTTTGAAACTGCGCGAACTCAGGAACAGCTGGTAGGTACGGTCTCGTCGCGGCTAATATTGACGGACTTTTTTTGACAGCCTATCCCTTGATAAACCGAGATTTCCTCTTTGTGCTTTTTATTGTCAATAATGTATTCACATATTTGCCATCATGAGTCAAACTGTCCGAATGTCGATCGACTCTGTGAACAATCTAAGAACGGCAGTCTTGACTTTGATCGAAACGGACGGCATCGAGGCCGCTGAGAAAAAATACCTCGGCGCATCAATGGACCGGAAAACGCGACAGCTCGCGCGCGAAATATTCAGCAATCTTGAACAGAATCGAGAGGGAAAATGGAGCTTTGGGAAGCCATACACAGGAACGATCAAACAGACATGACCACGGAAGAGCTTACCGCATTCAAGGTTTGCTGCGCCTATCAGCTTGAGCACAACCCCGATTTAACGCTGCATCCTGCGTTTCGCCGCATCATGAATCAGAAAACGCTGACCTACGGTGTGGCCGCCACAATTGCTCCCTTTATTGTCGCAAGCGCATCTGCCGTGGCGCTTGACGAGACAAAATGAAAACCACTTAAGAACGATGGCGTGAATCCGCTTGACGATTAGTCAGACGCCCGACCACGGACCGTACCTCAACCGCATCGCTGTCAGGCCGGGATGCCATCCACAAGCACAACAGCGCCCGATAGAGTTTTCGTTGCTGTTCCAGCGCTCGCCGCCACTGCCATCCTTCCCCGTCAAAATAAGCATCGAGCAGGCGCACGAGCTGCGCGTCACTCAGTTGATGATCCTCGATCACGGTTGCCAAATCGAACAGCGGATCGTTATCGCAGGCGTATTCCCAATCGATGAACATCAGGCGCGATGCAAGAATCAGATTTTCTGCAACCAGGTCGTTATGACAACAGCACAAATTCCGCGGCAAACCCGTGTTCCAAATAATTTCCATACAATGCGCAACAACGGCAGGATCCAGCCCGTCCATCTTTTCTACGTAACTTCTCGCCGCCGCATTCGCATCGAATATCCGTCCCGCAGGTGGCAAAGCGTGCAGTTGTTTCAGCGCGACGGCAAGTTGATCGAACTCACTGTCTTCAGTGAGATTAGAGCGCGCCCAGGCGGCACCCTCAACATACTCGGTAAAATAAACGCCAGCGCCGGCCAGGATCACCGGCGCCGCCAGGCTCGCATTCGCCGCCACGCTTTGAATCTCGGCCTCCGCGGCACGCGTGTTAAACGGTTCCTCGCGCGGTCCGTCGTCAAGCTTTAAGACACCTGTTCTGTCGCCCTTGAATACGCGGTAGCTCGTATTCGTCAAACCACCGCTGAGCACTTCCCAACGCGCGCCCGCCCAATCGGGAATTCCTGCCAGTACTTCGTCCGGGCTCCGACTCACGCTGGCACGCGTTGCTCGTGCATAGATCGAGTCCAGGCCAATAGTCCAAACGGAATCATTACTAAATAGACGACAAACAACAGGCTCGTCAGTTGCAGGTCGCGAGACCAGTAGATAAAAACGGAGGCGACATCAATCAGCAACCAGTACCACCAGTTCTCCAGCACTTTGCGCGCCACCAAGAACGTTGCCCATATCGCGAACCAGGTAGTGAGCGAATCTATGTAAGGAAATATCGCGTCGGTGTAACGGTGCAGCAGATAGCCGGTCGCGAAACTCAACAAGACGATACTGGCGATCGCGACAGCATGCCGTTTCAGCGGCCAAACTACGACCGGAAGTTGCTTACCGTCACGGCGACCAGACGTCCAAACGATCCAGCCATAGCCTGCCATCACCAGGTAGAACCCGTTGAGCACAGCCTCCATATAGAGTTTGGCGGAAAAGAACAAAGCGATATAGATCGCGGTACTGATGGCGGCGAAAAACCAACAAGCAATATGCTGGCGAATAGCAAGACCCAGGTAGGCCACTGCCGCGAGCACCGCAATCAGTTCCGGTACAGATATCGCCCGCGCCTGCTCGACGATTTGCACCGTCTAGAACGTCTTTTCAACGGTAACACCGACCTGGCGCGGATCGCCAAATCGCGTATAGAGGGTATTCGGAAAATCGGGCGGTTCATTGCCGAAGTAGAAACCGCGCACGGCGTAATCTTTGTCGAATAAATTCCTCACCCACAGCGACACCAACCAACTTTCACCCTCATAACCGACCCGCGCGTTCAGCAACGCGTAAGAGCGGGACTTCTGTTCGTGACTGACATCAAAATAGAACTCGTCCTTCGCTGTGGCATCGAGTCGCGCGAACGTACCGTTCTCATCCCGATAAACAATGCCGGCCGACAGCGTGTAGCGCGGAGCGTGTGCCTGCGCACGTCCCCGCAGGCCGTCCAATCCGAGGTCGGGTGGCACCTTTTTGAAAGTCCCGTCGAGTAGCCCGAGGTTAGCGTACACCTGCCAGTCATCGTTTGCTGACCAGGTCAGTTCTGTTTCCAGACCCGAGGTTCTGGCTTCATCGACGTTGAGCGTTGCGAATCCGAAGGATGTCGGGTCGCCCGCGTCGAGTTGGAACGACGTTCGTACCTGCTGATCCACTCGCCAGTTTTGAAAGATCGATGTCTTGACTGCAAGCCTGCCGTCCAGGAACAGAGACCTCAGGCCAAACTCTACGGTCCACAACGCCTCATCACCGAAAAAACGCCTTTCCTCCGGCACTATGCCGAGATTGAAGCCGCCGGCTTTATACGCTCTGGACACCGTCACAAACGAACTCTGCGTGTCACTGAAGGCGTGGCTGATGCCAATCTCGCCGCCCCAGACAGTTTCCGAGGGACTAAACAACAGACTCTCGGAATCGCTGTAGTCGGTCGTCCTTCGTTCGATACGCAGGCCGGCCGACAGACTGGTCAGGGTCCCGAGTTGTTTGTTGAACTGGCTAAACACCGCAACACTGTTCGATTCGTAACTGCTGTCGAACGGGTAATTAAGCGAATCGGCAAAGTCGTAAAACGGATCGTAGTATTCGCCCTGGTTCAGGGTCGCGAGACTGTCTTCGAGATTGAGTGCGTAGAGGCCGAACAACCAGCGTTCGGTGACGTAACGAAATTCCTGACCAAGGGTCCTGCGCTCACGGTCGTTCTCTGAAATGTAGTCGTAGGTAACCGCACCCCAACTGTCGTCATTGCCCCAATCCGCGTCGTAACTAAAATCTACATCGGAGTGCGCGACGGAAGTGATCGAGGTCAGTGATCCGGCACCGAATTCACTCCACTCAAGGCGCAACGAAGCGCCCATGCTTTCCTGTGCGTCTTTTCCGGGTTTGTCGGAAAGCGTTCGGTAGCTGTTATCCAGGGCAAACGCGTCGTAGCCGTTGTCGATGTTCGAATACAGCAAGGCTACATTGGCGTCCACGGTATCGCCAATCTGAAACTGCAACCGAGTTCGAAACGCCAACTCATCGCGAGCGTTGGTATCGTCTCTGTTCAGAAAGGTGTTTTCCCGAAAGCCGTTGCTGACGTACTGCTGAATGCTCGTGCGAAAACTCGCGGTACCGGCCTCGTTAAGCGCGCCACCAAATGCAGCGCCTACGGAAATGGCGTCGTCACTGCCAACCGTTACCTGAACACGGCCGCCCCGCTCCGCCGTCGGCGCGGCGGAGCGCATGTAAATGAGCCCACCGAGGGCGTTCGCTCCGTAGCGGCTTCCCTGTGAGCCGCGCAGCACTTCGATCGACTGCATGTCGAAAACAGTCGCAATAGTACCAAGACCACTGAAGTCGATATCGTCAATAACGAACCCGATCGAAGGGTTGGGTGCGCCCTGGTACTGCTCCAGTTCCCCGACGCCCCGGATCTGAAAGTAGCGAGCACGATTCCCGTCACCGGACCAGTTCATGTTCGGCACGACGTTGATCAGTTCTTCGAAGTGCTGCACGGCGGCAGCCTTGATGAAGTCGGCATCCATCACGCTGACACTAAACGGAACTTCCGCTACCGATCGCTCCCGGAAATCGGCGGTAACAACGATTTCGTCAATCGACGCTGCGCCGAGCGCGGACAGCGGTGCAAGCAAAAATGCGACAGCCAGCCGCGATCTCAGGTTTGGGTTCATGATTCCCTTCCTACGCCGGTATTATCCGGTTCAGGTTCTAAGGGTTCCCGAATTACCAGACCGTCTGGCAATCCACGGATCTCAGGCCGTCGTGGCCACCCCTGTGAAGTGGGAAATTATAGCATCGCACAACGACCCCCGATGACGATTTGCGACGGGCGATCCGGGGATCGACACCGGCCTACGCCTTCTGGCGTGGATCAAGCCCCAGAGAACGCGCAATAATTTCACGCATAATTTCGGAGCTGCCCGCGTAAATTCTGGAGACGCGCGCGTTGGTGTACATGCGGGAGATCGGATATTCGTCCATGTAACCGTTGCCACCGTGCAACTGTACGCAGTTATCCGTTACCCGGGCCTCCAGTTCGCTGCAGAACAGTTTCGCCTTAGCAGCATCTTCGGCGCTGAGTTTGCCCTCGTTGTGTTCCAGCACACAACGGTCCACAAAAGACTGCGCAATATCCATCTCGGTCCGCATGTCAGCCAGCTTGAAGCGCGTATTCTGAAAATCCGCGATCCGTCGTCCGAAGGCCTTGCGCTGTTGCGTGTATTCCATCGTTATTTCGAAGGCCGCCTCCGAATTCGCAAGATACTGGCAGGCACTCAGCAATCGCTCTTCGGCGAGAAAATGCATCAGGTGATAAAACCCGCGATTCCATTCACCCAGCAGGTTTTCTTTCGGCAGCTTCACATTATTAAAAAATAACTCCGCCGTATCCTGACTCTTCATGCCCATCTTCTTCAGGTTCTTACCGCGCTCGAAACCGTCCATTCCGCGTTCGACGACAAACAGACCAAGCCCATGGCGACTGCTATCGGTGCGCGCTACAACGACGACGAGGTCGGCGAGGATGCCGTTGGAGATGAATATCTTGGAACCGTTCAACAGGTAGTGATCGCCCTTGTCTTCGACCTTGGTGCGAATACCGGAAACGTCGCTACCGGCACCGGGTTCGGTAATTGCTACCGCCAACACGTGTTCACCGGAAATACACTTCGGTAACCAGCGTTGCTTCTGCTCTTCAGTGCCCAGTTCGCCAATGTACGGGCCGACCAAACGACTGTGCAGTGTCATGAAAAAGCCCGGATCACCGTGTTTTGCAATCTCTTCAATCAAGATTTGTTCGTAGCGAAAGTCCGTCACTCCCGCACCGCCGTACTTTTCGTCGGCCCACATAAGCAACAGACCCTGCTCACCTGCCTTCAAAAAGGCCTCGCGATCAACCATGCCTTGCTCATGCCAACGTTCGCTGTTCGGCTTTACTTCGTTTTGGTAGAACGATCGTGCCGCGTCCCGGAACATCTCGTGCTCGTCTTCGAATATGTTTCTGTCCATCTTGGTTTCGTCTCTTAGCTTATTTGCCGGTGAATTTGGGTTCGCGCTTTTCGAAAAATGCCGCGACGCCTTCTTTGGCATCGTCCGATGCACGTAGTTTTTCCTGCTCCTCAGCCTCCATCGTGAAGCAACTGAACCAGTCGTGGTCCATCGCATGCCGCATTACTTTCTTGGTTGCCGCCAGCGACAACGGTGCGCGCTGACCGATTTCCTTTGCCCACTCAACCGTCATTTGGCGCAGCTCATCGCAGGCCACGACTTTGTTGGCGAGACCCAGCTGTAAACAACGCTCCGCACTTATCCGCTCCGACTCGATACTGAGCTGATACGCACGGTGATAGCCCAGCTGCCTCACCAGTAACCAGTTGGCGCCGCCATCGGGGACCAGCGAAATGGTTGTGAACGGCGACAACAGGAAGGACTCCTCTGCCATCACCAACAAATCGCAATGCAACGCGAACGACAGCCCGATCCCCGCGGCAAATCCCGGCACCGCCGCAATAACCGGCTTTGGCATCTCCGCGATCGCCATCAGCACCGGCGCGTATTCGAACAACAGTTTTCCCTGCGTAGTTCTGTCGCCGACGAAACCCTGTTTAAGATCGGCGCCGGCACTAAACGCTCGTCCCTCGCCGGTCACGACAACGACCCGCACCGTGTCGTCTGTTTGCGCCTTCTCAAGCGCCAATAATAGATCCGCACACAGCTCTGAGGTAAAGCCGTTGAGTGAATCTGGTCGATTCATCGAAATAATCGCGACCGCGTCTTGTTGATCGTAAAGTACTGTGCTCGTCATGAACTTACTCCTGGCCGGCAGTCACGGCGAGTGATGATCGCAGCTGCCTTTTCATCTCAGCGTTAGCTGTCGAAAAATTGAATGTTTCCGGATTGGTCAGCCACAGATAGGTCATCCCGGAAATGTACGCAACGTATTGACTCGCAACCGCGCCCGGTTCGACGTCCGCACGAATTTCACCGCAGGCCTGCCCTAACCGCACCCATTCCGCCACGTCGGAACATTGCCGCTTGTGAATGCCAATAGAGGTGTCGGGAAACTCCGACCCGGGACTCGCAGACCCACAATGCAGAATTTGCAAGACGCGTCCTTCGCGTGGCGCGTCTTCGACGAACTCTCGAATCGCATCGAGTGCGGCACACATCGCGTCGATACCGACTTTTTCGCCGACACCGCGTGTCAGATACTCAAGCCAGTTCCTCGAGATCGATTTGCAGATCGCATCGTACAAACCGGCCTTGGAGCCAAAGCGGTAGGTGGCCAGACCGCGGCTGTATCCGGCGGCTTCGCCGATCATCGCGAGTGTCGTTTTTTCGGTGCCGTGTTCCAGGACCAGGTCCAGCGCCGCATCCAGCATGGCGCTATCCGAGAGCGCCGTGCGCTCTGCCTGGGTCATTGAAACGTTTGCTTTTTGCAACGGAAGGCACTTACTTGCTATCAACAAGCAAGTGATTATACGCGGCCGCCAAACACTTACAAGTCAGCTTTACATGTTCCTGCGGTACTCGCCACCCACCTCATACAACGCTGCCGAAATCTGGCTGAGGGAGTTCGATTTAACCGTTTCCATGAGCTCCTCGAAAACGTTACCACGCTCCCGCGCCCGGGCTTGCAGACGCAACAGGGCCGTGTCGCTGTCTTTATTGTGGGTCGCCTGAAAACCACGCAAGTGACGCAGCTGATCCTGTTTTTCCGTCTCCGTGGAGCGGATCAGCTCCAGCTTGTGCACCTCATCCTCTTGCCCGGCCTTCGGCAGAAAGGTGTTTACGCCGATAAGTGGCAAGCTTCCATCGTGTTTCTGGGCTTCGTAATAAAGACTCTCTTCCTGAATCTTGCCGCGCTGATACATTGTGTCCATCGCGCCCAGAACACCACCTCGTTCAGAAATACGTTCAAACTCCTGATAGACCGCCTCTTCGACCAGGTCGGTCAGTTCGTTAACGACGAACGATCCCTGCCACGGGTTTTCGCAATAATTCAAACCCAGTTCCCGGGAAATGATCAACTGGATGGCGACCGCGCGGCGTACGGATTGCTCAGTCGGAGTCGTGATCGCTTCATCGAACGCGTTGGTGTGCAAACTGTTGCAATTGTCGAACAGGGCGTACATCGCCTGCAGCGTCGTACGAATGTCATTGAAACTGATCTCCTGTGCATGAAGACTGCGGCCCGAGGTTTGCACGTGGTACTTCAACATCTGCGAACGAGGGCTCGCCCCGTAGCGCTCGCGCATCGCCCGCGCCCAGATCCTCCGAGCCACACGTCCGATCACCGTGTACTCGGGATCCATGCCGTTGGAGAAAAAGAAACTCAAGTTCGGTGCAAAATCGTCGATTTCCATACCCCGAGCCAGATAATACTCGACGATCGTAAAGCCGTTGGACAGCGTGAACGCCAGCTGGCTGATCGGGTTCGCTCCTGCCTCGGCAATGTGATACCCGCTGATCGATATCGAATAATAATTGCGCACTTTGTTGTCGATGAAGTACTGCTGCACATCGCCCATCATTTTCATCGCGAATTCCGTTGAGAAAATGCAGGTATTCTGCGCCTGATCCTCTTTCAGAATATCGGCCTGCACGGTACCGCGTACGATTGCCACAGTTTCTTTCTTGATGCGCGCATAGGTTTGCGCGTCAACGACCTTGTCGCCTGAAATTCCCAGCAGACCCAGGCCGAGTCCATTATTGCCTTCGGGAAGCTCGCCTTCGTATGTCGGCCGCTGTCGCGTTTCGAAATAGGCGTCGATAGTTTCCCGGGTTGTTTCCCATACGCCTTTCTCGCACAGATATTTTTCGATTTGCTGATCAATCGCCGTGTTCATGAAAAACGCCAGCATCATCGGCGCCGGGCCGTTGATCGTCATCGACACCGAGGTGGTCGGCGCACACAAGTCAAACCCGGAATAGAGTTTTTTCATGTCATCGATAGTGGCAATCGAGACACCGGAGTTACCAACTTTACCGTAAATGTCCGGCCGTTCGTGCGGGTCCTCGCCGTACAAAGTGACGGAATCGAACGCCGTCGACAGACGCGCCGCGGGCTGACCCTGCGACAAGTAGTGAAAACGCCGGTTGGTGCGCTCCGGAGTGCCCTCTCCGGCAAACATTCGTGTCGGGTCTTCACCGAGGCGCCGATAGGGATAGACGCCACCCGTGTACGGATACGCCCCCGGCAGATTCTCCTTGCTGAGAAAGCTCAGCAACTCGCCCCAGTCCGAATAATCCGGCGCTGCAATCTTCGGGATGCGCTGCTGACTCAGACTGGTGAGATAGTTGCTGCCGGTGATCTCGCGCCCTCGTACCGTGTAGCTGTACTCGTCGGACTTTACACCGGCTTTTCGTGCCGGCCATTCCTGCAACAGGCCAATCGACTCCGCGGACAGCTCGGAGACAGCTTCCTGATAGCGTTGTCTCAGAACGGTAAGGCTGCGATCCTCACGGTCAACGAGCTCGTCGCTTTTATACAGTTCCAACTCGCCCGGCCGCTTCGGATCATCGAGCAACTTCAGGGATTCGTAGATGTGTTGCGCTCGGCTCGCGACCTCCGCCTGAGATTCGACGCGATTGTTTGCCGCTCGACCTTGCTCCGCTATTTCAGCAAGGTAGCGAATACGAGCACCGGGAATCGCCGCCGTCGAGCGTGGCTCTTTATTGCTGGTGTCGATATCCGGCGTCCAGACGCTCTCATCCACGCCGGATTTTTCGGCCAGACGAAGACACAACTGCTTGAACATCCAGCTAACGCCGGGGTCGTTGAACTGGCTCGCAATCGTCGGGTAAACCGGAATCTCGTCGTCCGCAACGGTGAACGCATTCCGGTTTCGTCGCCACTGCTTGCGAACGTCGCGCAGCGCGTCTTCGGCACCACGCTTATCGTACTTGTTGAGGACGATCAGATCGGCGAAGTCCAGCATATCGATCTTTTCCAGCTGACTCGCTGCACCGTACTCGCTGGTCATGACATAGACGGAAAAATCCACCATGTCGACAATTTCGCTGTCGCTTTGGCCAATACCTGCCGTTTCAACAATGACCAGATCGAAACCCTGGGACTTCAGAAACAGGATGTGATCGCTCAACATCTCGCTGGTGGCCATATGTTGACGACGCGTCGCTATTGAACGCATGTAGACGCGCTCACTGCGCAGGGAGTTCATACGAATACGGTCTCCCAACAGTGCCCCGCCGCTGCGGCGCCGCGTCGGGTCGACTGCCAGGACAGCAATCCGCATATCGGCAAAGCAGGCGAGAAATCGATTCAGGAGTTCGTCGGTGACACTGCTCTTCCCGGCGCCACCCGTGCCGGTGATACCGATTACCGGAACCCGCCCCGCCTGCATCTTCCATTCCTTCTGCAGCGCCGACAGCTCGGCGTCGCTGAAGACGCCCTCTTCGAGCGCCGAGATGGTTGCCGCAATAGTCGTCGTCGCATCACGGTTAGTCGGTGACAGCACCCTTGCCGAACGCCTGCCGGCAACGGTCCGCTCAATCAGGTCTTCGATCATGGCCTCCAGCCCGAGTTCCATACCGTCGTGCGGGTGATAAATACGTTCGACGCCGTATTCCATCAAGGACAGAATTTCTTCCGGAGTGATCGTGCCGCCGCCGCCGCCGAACACCTTGATGTGCTCGGCTCCGGATTCGCGCAAACGATCGATTACGTAACGAAAAAACTCATTGTGGCCGCCCTGATACGAGCTAATCGCGATGCCGTCGGCGTCTTCCTGAATTGCAGCACGCACAATGTCATCCACGCTGCGGTTATGCCCCAGATGGATGACCTCCGCTCCACGCGCCTGGATCAGGCGCCGCATGATGTTAATCGCGGCGTCGTGGCCATCGAACAAGGAGGCTGCCGTGACGAAGCGCAAGGGTGCCTCACGAGCCTCACCGGAGGCCCCCGGCAAATCGTCGGCTGCGATACTCATTACGGAAACTCCTTAAAAATCAGCAGGTTTACGGGTTGCAATTATTTTAATCTAGATTAAAATAATGCAGATTCACTCAGAACTCAAGTGCCCGCGTCTCACCGGGCCGCCGGGGACAGCAATACCATGGCCTCAGATGCCAAAGAAACGCGATTTCAATTGCAAAAAGGCCGCATGCTCCGGGCCGCCGCGCAGTGTTTTAATCAAAAAGGTTTTAGCGGTACGTCGTTGAGGGACGTCGCCGATGTGCTCAGCCTCACCGACGCAGCGCTCTATTACTACGTTCGCAACAAGGAGGAACTGGTCTACCTTTGCTACGTGCGGGCCGCCGATCTCGGTCGAGAAGCGATGGAGCGGGCAGTCTCAGAAGGCAGTAACGGGATGAACGTCATGCGACGGTATTTTCGATACCACATTGAAATGATGGTCGGCGAACGCGGACCGATTGCGATAATGAGTGAAATTCCATCCTTGAATCCCAAACATCGCGATGAGGTACTGGAACTATCCAGAACACACAGCAAGAATTTCGAATCCGTACTCGAAGACGGTATCCGCGATGGCAGCATCGCACCGTGCAACGTACGCATGACCGGTAACGCCATCATGGGCTCGATAAACTGGATTCCAAAGTGGTACCACGGCGACCCGGGTCTCGGTCAGGAACTGGTTGACGAGTTCCCGGAAATCCTCGCACGCGGCCTCTCCGGCCACGGCTCACTCACCAAACCGTAATCGTTCAAGAACCCGGCGTTCGAGTTCATGCACATTGACCTTATCGGGGTCCGTTTCGAAGTCTAGAAAGTCGCCGACCTCTTCCAGTAACAGCAAGCGCTCTTCCAACCTTTCGCGTATATCGCCGTAGTATTCGGCACCGCTTCGACTTCTACCGAATCGCGTTTCAACCACGGTAACCGGACTGCTTTCGCTGCTGAGCCGGGAGCCGGTCCTTTCCTTGAGTTCGGCGAAGTCGCGTTTGATGGATGACAGCAACACTGACAAATCACTGTATCTCAGCCGCAACTCCTTATGCATCCGATCAGCGCTGTAACCCTGCTCCGCAGTCAATTCCTGCGCGAGTTGGTCACGAACGGCAACAAACTCGCGCGTACCCCGTTCTGCCGCCAATCGGTACCAGGCTGAGGCCGCGGAGGAGTCCTGCTCGACACCCTTCCCGGTCAGGTACATGTAACCCACCATGTATTGGGCGTATTTATCGCCGATCGGCGCCAGCTCGTTGCTATAGATAAAAAACGCCCGTCCATAGTCGGCGGCATCGAACAGCGCATCGACCTTTGTTTGCGTCGCCATTGTCCCGCTGTCCGGCAGATCGACCGACAGGCCGGACGATCTCTGCGCAAGCGAGAAGTCAGACGCAAACAACAATGCCGCGAGAAACGCGCTACGAAGAACCTTTCGCACAGTGGACAAATCAATAACCGCCAATTTCCAAGCTGCCTTCTCTATCAGTTTGAGTATCTGGCACCGGCAAAGTTCCGACCCGGACGCCACGGCATCGCGTCATTCAATCTCCGAATTCAGGAGGCCGTTTTTGCAACTTGGCCCGCACCGCTTCACGCTGGTTATCGCTCCCGATGATGCCACTTTGCAGGTGCGCCTCGAAAGCCAGAGCATCCCGTTCAGGCATCTGCCACGCCTGATTGAGCAGCGATTTGATACCGCGAATCGCCTGTGGAGACTTTTCCGCACAACTTCTCGCCATCTCACGGCTGGCAAGTAAGGGATCCGCCACGACTGCAGTGACCAGCCCCAACTCCAGCGCCTCCTCGCTGGCCAGTACGCGGGCCGACCAGGACAGTTCTTTGACCCGATCCGGAGCGAGCAAGTGTCGCAATGTGGTGCTAATCGCCATGTCGGGAATGATCCCCCAACTCGCTTCCATTATCGAGAATTTGGCGTCCGGCGATGCGTAGCGAATATCTGCGCCCAGCGCTACCTGCAGGCCGCCACCGAACGCGACGCCACGAATCGCGCAGATGACGGGAATCGGCAGCTCACGCCAGGCATACGCTGCTCGTTGGAATACATTGGCAGCGGACGGAGCAACCGGCGTCGCTAACGCCGCGGCAAAATCCAGCTCGGCATCCGCCAGGACCTCCAGATCGATACCCGCACAGAAATTGTCGCCCGCGCCGTAGAGAACGACTGCACGAACCGAGCGCTCGTCCCTCACACGATCCGCAGCGTCACCCAACGCTTCGAACATGCGCAAATCCAGCGCATTGAGTTTGTCCTGTCGATTCAACTTGACCTCGGCAACATGGGCATCGATCGTGACCTCGACTCGGTCGCTCACAGCCAAAACCGTCGCTTCAACTCTTCAAGGTGCACTTGCCATTCCTCAGCACGATCATATCGCGGTCTTTAACGGTACAACGAAAAGACACAACGTTGCCGTCCTGCCACATGTCGGTCGTGATCGTATCGCCCGGAAAGACCGGCGACGTAAACCGCGCGTCAAAACCTTCGATCAAGGTGTAGTCATAGTCGCAAATGGTCCTGAGAATAGCGCGGCAGGCGATGCCGTAACTGCACATGCCGTGCAAGATCGGAACCTTGAAACCGGCTTTCGCCGCTTCGTTCGGATCCGCATGCAACGGATTGCGATCGCCGGTAAGGCGAAACAATAACGCCTGAGCTTCGTGCGTCGCAATGTCACAGCTCAGGTCGGGGTCCCGGCGCGGGGCACGGTGAGGCCGTGGTCCCTTACCGATTGGGCCACCGAAGCCGCCGTCACCGCGAGCCATGACGGTACAACCCAGCGTAAACAACACCGTATCGTCGCTCGCCAGCCTGCCCTGAGCCTCGAAAAGGATCACAGCACCTTTACGTGGCCCCCAGTCGAATGCGTCGGTGACCCGCTTGTTAATCAGAATATCCGCCTTCGCGGGCAACGGCCGGTAAAGCTGCATGCGCTGCTCGGAATGCAATACCTGACTGAAATCCCAACCCAGGCCCGGAGGAAACATGTCCGGCACCAGTACCGTTGCCAGCGTCGGCAGGACTTTGAACGTCGAGCCTTGCTCATAGACGTACGGCAACTCTTGTTGATCGAGAGGATCGCTTCCCATACCGACACTCAGCGCATAGAGGATAGCTTCGGAATCGGTGTAGCTGAGCGGCAGGTCGATGACCTCGGTTGCCATTAGCTCATCGTAGTCAAGCGGCATGATGCATCCATTGATCGAATGCCGTGATTGTACATGGACTTACATGCGAAATATGCCGTATGGCGCCTCATCATTTGTTGCGGAGTTCATCGCAGCCGACAAACCGTGGGACAACACGCGGCGAGTGTCGATCGGATCGATTATGCCGTCATCCCAAAGGCGTGCGCTGGCGTAGAATGGATGTCCCTGATTCTCGTACTGCTGCCGGATGATGTTTTCGTAATCGGCTTTTTCATTTTCCGGCCAGTCTTCGCCGCGCGCCTTTAAACCATCGGCCTTGACACTGGACAGCACCAGCGATGCCTGTTCTCCACCCATCACCGAGATTCGAGCATTCGGCCACATCCACATCATGTTCGGGCCGTAGGCACGCCCGCACATCGCGTAGTTGCCCGCGCCGAAAGACCCACCGATGACGACAGTAAACTTCGGCACGTTGGCAGTGGCCACCGCATTCACCATTTTCGCGCCGTCTTTGGCAATACCGGCATGTTCTACCCGCTTGCCCACCATGAATCCCGTGATATTTTGCAGGAACACCAGGGGAATACGACGTCTGTTACAAAGTTGTACAAAATGCGCGCCCTTCTGCGCGGACTCAGGAAACAAGATACCGTTGTTGGCGACGATGCCCACCGGGTAACCGTCGATGTGCGCGAAACCGCAAACCAGGGTCGCACCATAGAGTTTCTTGAACTCCTGAAATTCCGACGCATCGACGATACGCGCAATGACTTCGCGCACATCGTAGGGGTAGCGGTACTCGCGCGAAACGATGCCATAAATCTCGTCAGCCGCGTACGCCGGATCTTGCGGCTCTCGCCGGCCTTCGAGTCGTGCCCTCGTTCCGTTCAGGTTAGCGACAATGTCGCGGGCGATGGACAAGGCGTGCTCGTCGTCGTCGGCAAGATGATCGACCACGCCTGAAATTCGCGCGTGCACGCTGCCACCACCCAGAGTCTCGGCGTCGACCTCCTCGCCCGTCGCTGCCTTGACCAGTGGCGGACCGCCCAGAAAAATCGTGCCCTGATCGCGAACGATAATCGATTCATCGCACATCGCGGGCACGTATGCTCCCCCGGCGGTGCAGGAACCCATGACGACCGCGATCTGAGGAATTCCCGCCGCCGACAACTGCGCCTGATTGTAGAAAATGCGCCCGAAGTGATCGCGATCGGGAAATACTTCGTCCTGACGCGGCAAGAAGGCACCGCCCGAATCCACCAGGTAAATACACGGCAATCGATTCCGGGCAGCAATTTCCTGTGCACGCAGGTGTTTTTTTACGGTTAGCGGATAGTAGGTGCCACCTTTTACGGTCGCGTCATTGGCAACCACTACGCACTCGATGCCATGAATTCGGCCAACCCCGGTAACGATGCCCGCACTTGGAACGTCGTCAGTGTATACGCGCCACGCCGCCTGCCGGCCAATCTCGAGAAAGTCCGAGTCGCTGTCCAACAGCAGGCGGATCCGATCCCGGACCAGCAACTTGCCACGCGACAGGTGTTTTTCCCGGGAACGAAGCGGGCCGCCCTGCATCACGTAGTCATCAACCTTCTGCAGTTCCTCGACCAGCCCTTTGTGCGCCGCCGTATTCTTTTCGAACTCTTCCGATGAGCGATCGATTTTTGTCGATAATTTTGGCACGTGCGTCCTATTTGCTCGCGTTGAATAACTCGCGACCGATCAGCATTCGTCGAATTTCGTTGGTTCCGGCACCGATCTCGTAGAGCTTGGCGTCGCGCCACAGCCTGCCTGCCGGAAACTCGTTGATGTAGCCGTTGGCGCCCAGCGTTTGGATCGCCTCGCCCGCCATCCAGGTCGCCTTTTCCGCCGCCACAAGAATACATCCTGCGGCATCGAAACGGGTGGTCTGCGAGCGATCGCAAGCCCTCGCTACGGCGTAGACATAAGCACGACTGAAGTTCAGTGCGGTATACATGTCCGCTATCTTGCCCTGCATTAACTGGAACTCACCGATTGGCCGCCCGAATTGCTTGCGATCGTGAACATAGGGCATGACCAGATCCATGCACGCCGCCATGATCCCGAGCGAACCGCCCGCCAGTACAACCCGTTCGTAGTCCAGTCCGCTCATCAGAATTGCAGCGCCCTTGCCTTCCTCTGCCAGCAGGTTACTCACCGGAACGCGGCAATCTTCCAGCACTACTTCGCTGGTATCCGAGCCTCGCATGCCAAGTTTGTCGAATTTCTGCGACGTGGAGAAACCCGGCGTGTCGCATTCGACCAGAAAAGCGCTGATGCGGGTCGCATCGGTTTTGGCGTAGACGATCATCAAATCAGCGCCGGGCGCGTTCGTGATCCACATCTTTGATCCGTTCAGAACAAAGTCAGCGCCATCGCGTACGGCCGTTGTGCGCATGCCCATGACGTCGGACCCGGCACCCGACTCGCTCATCGCCAGCGCACCAAGGAAATCTCCCGCCACCAACTTCGGCAGATACCTTTGCTTTTGTTCCTCACTACCCCAGCGGTGCAATTGATTGACACAAAGATTGGAGTGCGCGCCGTACGACAGGCCTACCGAAGCCGACGCACGACTGATCTCCTCCATTGCGATCACGTGCGCCAGATAGCCGAGTTCCGAACCGCCAAAGCGATCCTCGACAGTCAGACCGAGCAGACCCAGATCACCGAGTTTCGGCCACAGGTCGGCCGGAAATTGATTACTCGTGTCGATCTCAGTCGCACGTGGCGCGATATGATCAGTCGCGAAATTGCGAACGGTGTCGCGCAACAGGTCAAGGTCATCACCGTGACCAAAATCGAACTCAAACATTAGTATCGGCCCCGGCGCCGGAAAGAATGGCAATTATCTCTTTTTCGAGAGTAACACCTATATACCGCCGAAGTGGTAGGTGCTGATGTCAGGTTTCTGAGAGCGCGTCGATAAAACTCGAGAACAATTCGTATTGTGAGGTGATACCGAGTTTCGCGAACAAATTACGCTTGTGGACCATTACCGTCCCCGGTGCTATGCCGAGTTCGCGAGCCACAGATTTAGAGGAGTGACCGCGTAACAATAATTGTGTGATTTCGCGCTCGCGGTGCGTCAGCTCACCCTCACCAAAGTTTTCGAAACAAGCCGTAAGGCGGCGATGCATATCATGATCGCGACCGTCTGCAGTGATCGATTTTTCGCGCCCGTCCCAAAGCCGCTGCAGTGCCGACCGGATTATGGGTTCTATGAGCCGAAGTCGACTCAATTCACCGCGCGTGAAGCGTTTTTCGGTGCGCCCGCAAACCAATACAAGGGTGCTTCCCGGCGACACACCGAGCAGAAAGTCCATCTCATCGACCAAGTGTGTGCGCTCAACGTACTGACGGTAATACTCGCTGGAGCCAAACCGGTCGGGCTGCGTATCGCGAAATCTGCACATCGCCGGCTTCTTCTCCCGCAATGCCAACTGGTACAACGGGTCCAGCAAGTAGGGACCCGCGAGATACCGGTCGAGGTAGTGCCGGGCACGACGCGGCGGCAACGAATGGTGAACGCTTTCCGGCGGCGCATTCTTGTGAAATGCCAGCAGGCTGGTGCCATTGTTTGAGACCGTGGCGCAAACCAGCGAAACCAGCTGTTCCGCAACCGACGGACTGTCCGCCGCTGCAATCAGGTCTGCAACCTTCTGGTGCCATTCCGGGCTTTCAAATACTGTGTGCAATCGCAGTGCCCGTCTCCCCGACTCCTCGCTTAGTTGTACACATAGCGTGACGCTATTGCTAGCATACGCTGATCGTATCAGCACGAGCCGGAGTTACACGCCATGAAGTTAGTCACTGCCATCGTCAAGCCGTTTCGACTGGACGACGTCCGCAATGCGTTGAACGAGGTCGGGGTTCAGGGCATGACGGTCAGCGAGGTAAAGGGCTTTGGCCGCCAGCGCGGCCATACGGAGCTGTATCGCGGTGCCGAATATGTCGTTGATTTCCTTCCAAAAGCCAAGATCGAGGTGGCGGTTGCGGATGACATCGTCGAGCGTGTGGTTGAGGCCATCGTCGAAGCCGCCAAGACCGGCAAAGTTGGCGATGGCAAGATTTTCGTGACGACTCTCGAACAGGCCTGGCGAATCCGTACCGGCGAAACTGGCGACAGCGCCCTGTGAGGAAAGTCGGTCGGGCCTACAGTTTGCTCCAGCCGAATCCGCTGCCACGTCGGTAGTAGATCGCCAACGCTCGCCCGTAGATTTCATCCTCCGAGACAGTACCGAAACTCCGTCCATCGGCAGATCTGCCGCGATGATCTCCAATCGCCAGCACGGAGCCTTCGCCGATCGTACTCTCCAGGTCCGGCCCGCCACCGTCGCGCAGATTCAGCTGTACAGGCTTGCCGCCAATAATCTCGACATCGCCGTCTGCGGTCGTCGCCAGCCACTGGCCATTGATTGCCAGGCGACCGTTGCGGATCAGTACATGATCACCGCCTACCGCGACGATTCGTTTAATCAGTCGTAGGCCGTCCCGTGGCGAATCAAAAATAACGACATCGCCCCGTCGCACCGGGTCACCGTCGATCATGTCGAAGTTTGTGAACGGGATTCGGAAGCCGTAGGCACGCTTATCGACGAAAACCCGGTCACCCGCCATCAGCGTATATTCCATCGACCCGGACGGCACGTAATAGTGATCCGCGAGCGTCGAGCGGGCCGCGAGTATACCGATGGCCAGCAGTGCCAGCGAGCTTGCCTCGCGTAACACCTGTCGCAATCGCATATTTGTTCTTGCCATGATTCGGTTTCCTCTACGTATTGCTGGCGATCTGTTAACAATGGTGTGATGGCGCAAGCGTCGCTCGCCATTGAGCCAGCTTAGCTGAGAACGGCATCGCCGCATGTGCCGGGCTCGTCGACGGCAGACTTGCCACAGCAATTTCCGAGCCCAATGGTTTCGCCACCAGCCGGTCAAACAGCTGCTGCGCTTTCCTGCCATTGAACGCGATCAACTCAATGCCCGAATGTTCTCTGAAGAAGCCCTTGAAGTCATTCGCCGTGGCGGTCTCGATCTCGATCGCCGCATCCAGACTGCCTGCTCTGACCGAAGTTCGCAACACGTCCCACAGCGCGACTCTACAATCCAGGAGCGCCTCGCAACGTTGCGCGTAGTCGCCGCCGATGCCGAAAATTTCGCTAACGATAGGCCAAAACGAATTTCTCGGATGAGCGTAATACCGGCGTTCGGCCAGGGATCGCTGCCCGGGCAGACTGCCCAGCACCAAGACCCGGGCATCGGCTCGCGTGATCGGAGGAAATCCTTCAGACGGATCCATGCAGATAGGCCTTGCGACGAGTTTCCGGAAACTTTTCGATGGCGTAACGCAACATCGTTCGTGGCATCTTCTTGTAATGTCTCTGCAAGAATTTCTCTTCTGCGTCGCAATCGCGCTTACCGATTTCTCTGAGCATCCAGCCGACGACTTTGTGGATCAGGTCGTGCCTGTCGCATAACAATACGCGTGCGACTTTCAGAGCATCTCTGAAATCTCCCTGACGAATGTAGTGATACGTCGCCATCATCGCGATACGTCGGTCCCAGATAGTGTCGGCAGCCGCCAGTTCGTACAGTAATTCTCTGGCCCCGGACTCAATGTGTGGACCGACGATCAAATGTGCGGAACTATCGACGATATCCCAGTTATTCACGTACTCGCGATGAGCAAGATACGCGTCAAAAACGGCCTGCTTGTCATTCTGGGTTCCGCGCCCGTACTGATCAACCAGCAACAGCACCGCGAACAAGCGCTCTTCATGCCATCGAGACTTGAGCAAAGAAACAGCAACTGATATTCGCGCATCCCTAAATACCCGAACTTGCTTGCGAATCTCCGGTACTCGCACGCCAATGAAACGGTCGCCTTCGCCGTACTCACCTTTGCCTGTCTTGAAAAACCGCGCCGAGTGTTGCGCTATTTTTTCGTCACCTAACGCACGCAGGTTTTTGCGTACCAACGCCGCAGTGACTCGCGGCGCTGTCATACGTCCTCATAGGGCATGGATCGCATAATTTCGAGCTGTTCGGCCTCAGAAATACCCCGGCCCAGCCAATTGGCGTGCGGCCGGAAGGCCTCTCTCGGCGTTAACGCCGATACGCCATCAATCCGAATGTCGTCACGCAGGAAATACGCATTGGTGCCGGTCGAATCGCAGCCGATTAAGTAGAAACCCTTGCGCTTGCCCAACGACGCCAGCGCCGTTAACGACGCACCGTGAAAAAATCCGCTGGGGTGCCGGGCGTATCGCTCGAATTCGTCGTCGTAGGGCACCGTGCACGACAAGTCGGGGCCAAGACCCGCGTTGTACTCAATGCAAACAACGCGCGGCGAAATACATTCCAGCTCCGCCCAGAACCAATAGTCGTTGCCGTCGACATCAAGCGACAAGAAGTCTATTTCACGCGGCACACCATTGCTGGTAATAAGCGATTGAAGGTTGCTGCGCGTAATGAACGTCTGTACTGCAGTGACCCGAGAAATACCCATCTTCTTCGCAGTGTAGTTGAAGAAGTCAACGTTCTGCTCACTGCCATCCATCAGCAGGCCGCTGAACTCCTCGTGAATCATAAGGCGCAAGGCATTGCACTGCACCGCGCCGAATCCAAATTCGACGAACCAGCGCGACTCATAACCGATCGTATCGAACAGATAGCGAATCACGCCATCCTCACCGTTTTGTGACAACCAGCTGTACTCGTAGCGATTCAGGCCCGGCACGCCCTCTTGCGTAGACGGCGGCCAATCGCTGCGATCAGCTTTGCTCCACTTTATCCGCACCTTGCCCGCGCGAAGCGGAAACGGAATCAGGGTCCGCTGCAACCATTTTTTGGCACGGCGCACCCGGTACTTCTTGACGGGGATATCGGTCACGGCTTGATCAATGGCATCGTTGGCATTAGCGCAGTTTACGCGCTTGCGCCCGTCAGCAACACCTGAGAGGCGTTGACGGTAGCCGATAGTTCGTGCGCCAGGGGGGGCTGCCCCGGGGCAAGTACGGACTAGGCCGGAAAGAAATCGATGGGCTTTGTGGTCGTTATCGCTTCGACATCCCGAGCCTCGAAGCGGAACAACTTGACGCGCTGTACCAACTTGCGTTCCAGTTCCGCATCGCCAAGCTCGCTCGAAACAATCTCGCAAAAAGAAACCACGCCGTTTGGATCAATGGTTAACCTCAATACCAATTTCCCTTCCAGCGACGGATCACGGCGCAAAGCACGGTTGTAGAGCGCGAAAATCGCACCCTTGTTCTTGTCGAAAACAAGCTCGATCTCCTGGCGCGAACGCGAGGCTTTGCCGCTCGATCCGGAGCGGCTTGCGCCGCCACCGGCCTGCCCAATACCTGCGACCGGACTTGTTACCCGAGTCGTGGAACGACCGGCAATTCCGGACCCGCCCGTGTTACGACTCATGGCAGCGGTGTTGATACCGCTCGATGCAGTACCGACTTTCGATGTGATCATTGAGCGCTCGTTGCGTTCGGCTTCACCCACCGACGCGCTCAGGTCGCGGTCATCGGCGACCTGATCGAGCAATTTGTTGTCGACCAGATCCGCGAGATCCTCGGCAAACGGCATCAGGGCTGCCTGCGCCTGCTCGCGAGCGACTTCCTCACGATCGATTTCCGGCTCAGGTTCCGGCTCAGGTTCCGGTACTTCCTCAACCACTTGCTCAGGCTCCGGATCATCCGGCTCCGGCTCGGGTTCCGGTTCTTCTTCTACCACCGGTGGTGGTGGTGGCAACGGTTTTTCTTCCAGCAAGAGCTGCGCAATACGCGGCGGAATCTCGTCAACGTCGAACGGGTCGCGCTCCGGCACCGGAATAAACGGCCACACAAGGCTGAGAACACCACACACCAGGAGCACGATACCGAGCAGGCGCTGGAACTTTCGATCCTGTCCGCGGCCGCTTGTCCAGGGCAGGTCATATTCTCTGTAAAACGGTAAATCCAATTCCGTGACTCCTAAACGTCTTCCCTGTGCTTCAACGTGATGCCTGGATCTCGTCCAGCTTTTCTGAACTCTTCTGCAACACGGCCAGCGAAATTTGCCCGTAATCCGATTGCGTACACGTCGCCATCACCTTCTTCAGCAGACGATACGGAATATCCTTGTCGCCCATAATCGTAACCTCGCGACTGGCGATATCGTCCTTGGCTTCGCGGCGCAACACACGATCGTTTTGCGACAGCAGTGCTTCGCGCAATTCCGGGATATCGTTGCCAGCGGTCGCCATCACGTCGGCGATCTTAGCCACCGGCGTTCCCTGTACGATCAAATCGTTCTTGCCGATCAGGATGACTACCGTTTCTTTGGCTTTCTCTTCGGCGATCGACTCCGGCAACTCCAGTTCTTTCGCATTCGGCAGGGTTTCGACATCCGACGAATTGACGAGCAGGAAGAACACCAGAATGGTAAAAATATCCATCAATGACACCAGGTTCAGCGTTCCAGTGCCCTTGTTGCGCTTGTGGTGTTTTTCCATGCGCTTGGCGCGACCGGACTTAACCATCAGGCACCTCCCGCAAGCACTGGAGCGTCGCCAATCGAAATGTCCGGAAACAGATCCGATCGCTTGATCGAACCTTGTTCTTTGTCAACTTCTTCCGCCAGACGAACGGTGTCCATGATCTGCACCAGGGTGTCGTAAGCAATATCCTGTTCCAGGAGAATCGACGCGTCCGTTTTTTCCGGATAACGCGCCTTCAGCTCGGATAATTTGTTCGCAACCGCCGCGTAGTCGTAGCCGTCATCCGTATTCGGATAGATGCCCAATAAACCCTGATTGCGATCACCGACTTCGATCTTGTCAATGCGCACGATGACTTCCAACTGGAATACCTGATCCTGCGGTTCCACGGGCTCAGTAGAGGAGCCAGGCAGATTCAATTCGAGAATCGCCATTCGCGAGAACACCGCGGTAATAAGCAGGAACGGAACCAGAATCACCATCAGGTTCATGAACGCCGTAATATTGAGTTCAGCCGCGTCCTCGGTGTGACGGCGGCCGCCTCGGCGGCTACGAATCATGCGTTAAGCTCCCGCCGCAGTCAGTTGACGTTCTGTAACGGCATTCAGGAACTTCACGCTGGCCATTTCCAGACTATCGACCAATGCATTGGTCTTGGTCTGAAGCAGCGCATGAATAAGCAGCAACGGAATGGCAGCCATGAGACCGAATGCCGTGGTATTCATCGCCGTCGAAATCGACGCCGAGAGCATGTCCGCCTTGTCGGCTGGATTTGCCTCTGCCACCGCGGTAAATGCGGCGATCAGGCCGATGATGGTTCCCAGCAGCCCGAGCAAGGTCGCGATGTTTGCCAGCGTCGCTATGTAGTGCGTACGCTTTTCAAGCCGCGGCAACACTTCCATCAGGCTTTCTTCCATGGCCTTTTCGATGTCATCACGACGACGCGCCGACTTCACTCGATACAAACCGTAGGTCAAAATCGAACCGATAGCTGCCTTCGACTTCGCCGTGTGCTGCGCCGCTTCCTGGAAATTACCGGCCTTCAGGAAAGGCACGATCTTTTTCCACAAAGCACGGTTGCTTGCACCCGACAGGGTCAGGTAGGCCCAGCGCTCAATCGCTATAGCGACGCCGAAACCAAATACCAACAGGATCGGAATCATGAATGCTCCGCCGTCCTGAAAAAACCGCACGATAGTGCTCATTTGTCTGCTCCTCTAAAAACAGTGTCTTCTACAACTACTCTTCGTCATTGCCGTACAGCTCGCCGTAATAGTCGACCTGCCGGATAAATTCTTCTCTGTCGATGGGCGCCAGGACCTCATCGATCAGGGTGTTGACGGGCTTGCCCGTCAAGTCCCCGGGATCCGCCTTCTTCCAGGGCACGATATACAACACCTTCGGCAACTCCTGGTTGCCCGTAATCTCGATTCGCCCCAGTTCGATCGAGTCCATCACCCGGCTGCCGCTCGTGTTTCGAGTGATATCGTCACCGGTATCCGATGTATTTACCGCCGGTCCGATTTCCTCAACCTGCGCTTCATCCGCTGTGCTCTCTGCTGGCTCCATGCTCGACGTGTCAACCGCAGGGCCGATCTCGTCGATTTCTTCCTGAGCGAAAACGGCAAAAGCCGCGAGTAACACCACAGGCGTAAATACTGCGGACATGACACCGCTCGCGAGTACTGTATGTTTGTTGCGGGTGGTCATATCCGTCAATCCGCCACGTTTGCCGTACGCTGACTCGCCGCAACACGGCGCGTCAGGTCCGAAATCCACTTGCCGACCTGCTTATCGTCGCCAACCAGTTCCTGATAAGTCTCGAAGTGCTGCAATGCTGTGTCCAGGCGCTGCAAATACAACTCGTTGAGAACACCAAGGTTGTAGTGTGCCAAGGCGTACTCGGGGGAGACTGTGACGGCCTTCAAATAAGCAGCCTCTGCCTCGATAAATTTGCCATTTCTGCGAAGTAGCATGCCCAATTGGTTCAAAGCGGCAGGATGATCGGGTTGCAGGGACAAAGCAGCGTCAATTGCGGACCGTGTAGCGGCGTCATCGCCGTTACCCGCGTGAATAATCGCCAGGTTCACAAAGGCACCGGGATACTGAGGGTACTGCAGCAGAAATTCCTTGAATCGTAGCTCCGCATCGACCCGGTCACCGCTCGCCATCGCCGCAGTGGCCTGCTCATACAGCGTCAATGCCGCTGCCGGAACTGCCGAATCCGGATCGTTAGCCGCGTTTGTCACCGCACCGGACCGACCGGCATCCGGGCGGGCCGTAGGTGCGGACCCGGCGCAACCGCCGAGCAACAGTAACGCCAACACCACAGCAGGCAATCGTGTTTTAAAACAGCGCTGTAACAACATCTTCACTGCGCTCCTCTTTCGCATATCGTGCTGGCATCAAACGCGCCAGTCGCTGAAAACTTTTCTGTATCCACTCGTCATACACTCCGGCCGGCGTGCGATCGGTATTGGCTTTGTGCAAATCGATGGCTTTTTCCTCGAACGGAAATGCCTGCTCTTCGAGCAAAATTTCATATTGCTCCAGCGCGTCGGCTTCGAGCTCTGCCGGGCGATCAGATTTCATCAGGTCGACGCTGAACTGCTCATAGACCTCGCCGAGGCGGAACGTCGCCGCAGTCGTAACTTCGGCGACTCCGTATTCGGCAGCACCGGTATAGGCGCTGATAACGTCTTCCATCAGTTCTTTCTTCAGTCTCAGACTGTTCGCCAGCGGCTGCGAAAGCTTCACAACCTCGAAACGGCGACGTACCGGTTCCGCCAGTTCCAGCGACGCCTTGGCAGCCAGGTAGCGCGTTCGATCAGAACGCTGGGCACCGGCGGTTGCGTCCACCCGAACAAACTCTTCAAGACTCGCCGTAACCGCTTCGGCACTGCCGGTCTGTCGGGTGATTTCCAGCAACCGAAACCTGGCTTCAATGGATTCGGACAAAGGATTCGGATAGCGAGCCAACAGGTTGTTCAGCACGCGCTGCTCACTGGATACCGCGCCTGTTTCCTTGTACAGGTCGGACGCCTTCCACAATGCTTCGCGACGTACGTCATCGTCGCTGGTAGCCGCGGCAGCGATGCGTTCGAACTCGGCAGCCGCGCGCTGCGCATCGCCCGACTGCAGATAAGTTACCGCAAGTTTCTGCGTCACATCGTCTGAAAATTCGCTGTCGGGGTAATCTGCCCGAAACCGCTCCAGAACTCCGGACGCCCGGTTCCAGTCCTGTAAATTGATCAGTGCCGCCGCCGCATCGTACTCGGCAGTGGCGCGGATGTCGGAATCCGGCACTACCTTACCGAGTCGCGTGAAATGGGTAACCGCTGTTTCCAGATCGCCGCCGTCACGCGCCTGTTCGCCTTGCTTGTAAATGGCCGATGCAATGCGGTCTTTGATTTCCTGCCGCGCGGTACCGTCGTCGGCCGGCGTGTAGTTTTGTAAACTGTAGTACGCGTTCTCTGCAACAAAGAAATTTTGCAGATCAAACTGCGAATGCGCAATGACCGTCCAGGCTGTTCGCAACAGGCCAGCGTCAACCGCTGGTTGCTTCGCGACCACTGCCTGGCCAACGGCGATCGCCAGATCAAACTGGTTTTGCTGAAACAGATCTTCCGCGATGGTCGTCAGGACGGCACCGGACTCCGGATGCCCTGGAAAGCTGTCCGCAAACTTCAGGCCGCTGTCAAGGTATTGGCTGTGCCAGTCGCTTTTCTGCGAACCCGTGAGCGACTTTTCGTGCTCACGGTAGGCGAGAATCGTTGCATAACCAGCCTCGGCCGACTTTTCGTGAGCGGGATAATCATAGGCGGTGCGCTGATACTCGATTGTCGCCTCCTCAAAGGCCTCGCTTTCAAACAGAATCTCTGCGAGCAGGAAATTGGTATTGGCGCTGTCGGCTTCTCCCGGAAAATAGGCGAGATACTTGCGATACCAGTTTGCAGCTTCCCGATAGTCGTTTTTCTCGCCCTCTTTCTGTGCTTCTGCGTGGTAGTACTGAGCGAGATCTGTGAGGTTATCTTTGAGAAGTGCGGCAACCTCGGTATTTTGCTCTCGCGGGTTACGCGCCCAAAACTGACTGTCCATGCCGTAGCGCTCGACAAAGTCTTTCTTCCCATCGAGAACCAGACTTGGGAAGCCGCCTTGCTTGTACGCCTCGATAACGGCGACCTGCAACAGCGGCGCCTTGGCGTGATAAGGGTCGTGTGCGACGAACGCTTCGTAACTGACCGCGGCGTCCTGATAACGCTCTTTCTCAAGATACAGATCGCCAAGATTTCGATATATCACGTAGCTGTAACGCGGATCGCCCCGGCTCGCCAGGAAAGTATCGATGCTTTCGGCGCCTTCCATGTAGGAGAAACTGATGCTCAGCACACGAAACGTATCCTCGACAAGCTCCCGTTCGGCGCGCTTGAGACCCTGTAGTCGCAGCTCGCCTTCTCCGACATCGGTATCGCCGAGCTTGCGATCGAGCAACTCGAAGAACGGCGTCAGACTGTCTTCATGCCAGGCAAGCTTGAATTGTGACCAGCCGAGTTTATAGAGTGATTGCTCGAAAAATCGCGATCCTTCACCGTAATCGACCACCGCCCGGTATGCGATCTCAGAGTCGTTGTATCGTGCACGCAGGAACAACATTTCGCCGCGACGAAACTGTACTTCGTCGATCAGCAAAGTCGCCGGAAACTTATCAACCAGCTCGTTAAGAATTTCAAGCGCCTCTTCGGTGCGACCGCCAACCTCATAGGCGCGTGCCAGCTGATAGAGAACCGTGTCGTTGCGGCGGTAATCCGGATACGCTTCAAGCAACTGTTGATACAGACCGACGGCGTTGTTGTAAGCACCGTGATCCATCGCCTCAAAATTCTCCACCAGCTGTTGCGTTTCGGTCGCCTCCAGTTCGAGATCGCCCAGGCGGCGCATCGCCTCCGCACGCAGCTCCGGATCATCGGAAACCAAGTCGAGAAACGCCCGATAGTTCTCCCGGGCCAGATCGGAACTGCCGAGAATGACCTTACCGGTCCGAACATCAGCCTGTTTGTTCTCAAGGCTCTTGATCGTGTCTCTTTTCTTCGGTTTGGCAGCCTCCAACGGCGTTACCGCGAAAGAAACGAGTATCAACATGGCCAGAAATAACGGGCGCTGGCGGAATTTCACTGCGTCGCCTCCCCGGTCGTTGCGGCGACATCGTAAATTGCTGCCAAAGCGAATCTCGCTTGCACAGTATAAATATCCAAGCGTTGCTTTTGCGCCTGTAACTCGTTTACCGCAATCGTCTGCAGAAACGCCCCTTGCCTCGCCAGCGCCTCGTCAACACGTAATTTCATGCCATCAATACGTGGCCCGAGTCCGTATACACGATCGCTGAACTCGGCGAATCGCAGCGGTTCATTTACCATGGTATCGTCGATTTGGCGGCGCGATCTCTGCGTAGCCACCAACGCCTCACCAGCATCATCGAGGTTGCGCCGAATGCGCCATAAACGATCCATGAAATCACGCTCCAGCTGCCACTGTAATACGCCTTTTAGCAGCTGAATTTTTTCACGGACCTCAACGGCCTCCGGCAGATTTTCCCGCAATGCAGGCGTGTTCTCGAATCCGGTGATTTCGCCCCACATGTCGAACTCGGATTTCGTCGCGAGTGCGAGCCAGTCGTGACTCTTCTCGATATTATTCAGTGTCGAATCAAACTCCAGCTTGCGACTGATCATGCCGTCAATATCAGCACGACCGAGTGCATCTTCCATCCGCGGCAAACGCTCGTTGTAAGCCTGCTTACGCGTTTCCAACATATTGCTGTAGACCTCGACGCTTTCACTCCAATCGCCGAGATTGCTCTTTAGGTAGTTCAGGTCACGGAAATTCTTCAAGCCTTCCTGAAATTCGTGAGTCGCGAGCAAATGAAACAGATAGCGTGCCTCCGGACCTTCAGGAAGCTCTTCGAGCTGCCAGTACCAGCCGGTGCTGTCGAGGGGATCCGTCGCAAGAAACTGTTCAAACATCTCGCCGGATTCGATATGAGCAATCGTACGATCAAGGCGATTGGCTTCTTCGTAAAATGCTTCGATCGCGTTCAGATAATGATCGGCGGCCTGACTGACAGAATCGAGTTTCGCCATGGCGTAAGGAATGGCCAGCATCGACTCCTGTACCGCAGAATCCAACAAATCACGGCCACGTAACTCCATCCACGGAACGAGAGCACGGCGGTAGTTGTCCATTTCCGCGTCGGCCCAGCCAACACCCAATAAAGCCTTGTTGGAAAACGGTCCTTGCAATCGAATGCGCTGTAGCGGCGCCTTCGCGGCGCCCGGCTGACCGTCTTGCAGCAACGCATAACCGAGCGCAAGATTCGCCTTGTCGCGTAACGACGTCAGCTCTTCGTTGAACGGGTTCATATCGCCGAGGTCATCCAGCAACTTCTGCGCTTGTGCTACACGACCACTGCGTACCAGCGCAACACCGACGTTAAATTTAGCGTAGCTCGCCCATTCGGTTTTACCCTTCCAGTTTTGCAACAGGGCAATTGCGCCATCGTAGTCGCCAGCCTTGATAAGAATATTCGCCCGCAACGAGAGTGCTTCGCGTCGCAGATTATTCGGCAATTCACCGGTTACGTAATCAAGGGCTTGCTGGGACTTGTCATGATAGCCACGCTGATACCAGATTTTCGCGAGGAAGAACCAGGTGCGATCTCGAATCTCAGTGGACACGTTGTCGGCAAGCATCTGCTCAAAGATCGAGGCAGCTTCAAGATGATGTCCATACGACAAATACATCCCGCCGAGTAGTAGCTCTGCTTCCTCATCGTGCTCGTTCAACTGCTGCTGTTTCTGCGCCGCCAGCAATTTCACGATCGCCGGAAAATAATCTTCCTGATAAAAGTGGAACAGTACTTCACCGTATTGTGGATTCTTGACAACAATAGCCGGCTTGCCGCTTTTTGCCGCACTCGCGAGCGGCACCATTAGTACCAGCAGTACTAACAGGGACAGAGGACGACTAGCGATGGAACGACTTCGGAGCAAAAATCACTCCCATTCTTTGATGACGAATTCGGGCTGCTGCTTCTTGACTCGATCCGTAATCTCAAGCTCGACGTATTTCGCGCCGATGCCCTTGTTGAAATTCAAAGTCGCACCACGACGATAGTCACGAACGTGAGGGCCCTTGCCTGTAAAAATTGCGACCAGTTCGTGATCACCGGTTTTCAAGTTCGCCATGTGCACACGATGGACGCCGCCACGAATCAGCGCATCTGCTTCCCGGGCCGTATAGAGGTAGTTGGCAACCTCTTTGCCATCGATCTTGATATTCACCGAATCAAGTTCGAAGTACTCGCCAACGTCCATCGAAATAAAGAACGCGACTTGCGAATTGGCGGGAAACAACAACTCTTCTTCCAACAGGAACAGGTCCCGATTCAGATCGAGAACCTCCTTCTTTAGGGTCTGCACATCTTGATCAAGACTGCGAAACTCCTCACGAGACTCCGCTTCCTCGTTATCCTGTGCCACCGTTGCCACGCTGAATGCCAGCACCGCAACGGCGATCAGACGGATCAATGTTTTTGCCACTATCTACTCTCCTGCGAACCCATTCGTCCGTTACTCTCTTAGCAACGAGCGGACCTGATCGAGATACTTGTCCTCGTATCCGGGCTTGTAGCCAAGATGTACATAACGCACGATTCCTTCTCGATCAACCAGCACAGTGACTGGCATTGCTTCTACGTTGTACAACTTGCTGACTTCCTTGCGCGCGTCAAACAGCACCGGGAAACTCACTCCCAACTCTTCGATCATCTGCATCGCACGGCGGGAGTCGTCGTCAATATTTACCCCCAGCAAGTTAAAACCGACGCGCTCATAGCGCACGTACAGCTCGTTGAGCAGCGGCATTTCCTGGCGGCACGGACCGCACCAGGTCGCCCAAAAATTTATCATCACGACATCGCCGCGAAACTCCGAGAGCCGCATATTTTCACCCGTGGAGCTCTTCAGCGCGAAATCCGGCGCCGGCCGGCCTTCCATGCCCGAAGACGCGAGCGAGGTCGCAGCGAAGATGGTAGCCATCAGCCCGAAGCATAAGTTTTTGATTTTCATCCATCCGTTCCTTGTTTTGCCGATCCGAATCCTTCCGTTGACCCCGAATGGTGACAGCCAAGTCCGTCCCGAGCCGTGATAATCGTCACAAATGCCCGGATTTCCTAAACATAATGACTGCGATTGCGTGAGACAGAAACGCACCGCAATTCTCACAGATTACGTTAAATTGACTCGATTCCCAAAGATTTTTTTGGTCGCCAGCATGACGCCTATAATAGGCGTATCAGCCTGAATTTAAAGTGAATATCCGTCGCCTTTCAGCGACATACGCCGTTTTCCGGCACGCTTTACTCTTCAGCGAGTACGTCGGGTTCCTGCAGGCCGTCCGAGTAGAAAACCTGTCCGTCGGCATCGATGACAATGCTTTCATAGCCCTCCAGCATTGCGATCAGTCGCAAACCCCTGTCGACCCCCATGACGAAAACGCTGGTCGATAACGCATCCGTCATGACAGCGTCCGGCCCAAACACGGTCGCGCTACGCATGCCTCCCGCTGGCGCGCCGGTACCGGGGTGGATAATGTGGTGGTAGCGAACGCCGTCTTCGTCAAAAAAACGCTCGTAGTCACCCGACGTTGAAATAGCCTCGTTCTCCAATGGCACAGAAATAGTGACTTCTCCCTCCACGCGCGGATCGCGGATACCAACCATCCAGGGTCGTCCGCGCCGGTCACCCAGGAGTCTCGAATCACCGCCCGCGGTAACCGTTGCATGACGTATACCGCGCGCTTTCAGGATGCCGATACCACGTTCCACAACGTAGCCTTTCGCAATGCCGCCCAGGTTGATGCGAACGCCGTCTTTCTGGAAATGTACAGTCTCGAGCTCGGCGTCAAGCTGCACATACCGAAAGTCGATATTTTCACGCTCCAACTCCACGATATGGCCGTCGGGCCGGCGTCGCTCTCGAAAATTATAGTGCTGCCCAACGCTGTCGTAGGTAATGTCGAACGCGCCCTCGGTCAACTCTGATATTTCGAGCGACTGCCTGATCAACTGATAGAGCTCTTTGCCCGGCGCCAGCGGTTTTTTCGCCGCCAGCCGGTTGATTTTCGAAATCTCGCTGTCATCTCTATAGGTACTCATGAGGCGATCAATACGCACAGCCTCCTGAAATACCTCTTCCAGAGCGACTCGACCGGCCTCAGCGTCATCACTCCAGAGGTAAACGCTGATCTTGGTACCCATCATCGGCCGACTATCGCTAACCCAGTCGGCAACACCCGCAACTGGTACGCACAACAGGAGCGTGGCTAGTCTTACCCCGAGTGTGAGGTTATGCTTGGGCCTACAAGCTTTTTGCAAGGAGCGTGACCGTGATTTCATTCCTAATATTCCTGGGCGTTGTTGCCGCGATAGTCTTTTGGGTCATCGGTATTTACAACCGCCTGGTCAATGAGCGCAATCGAGTCCGTAATGCGTTTGCCCAGATCGACGTGCAACTGACTCGGCGCTACGACCTCATCCCGAATCTGGTTGAAGCGGTCAAAGGATACATGAAGCACGAGCGTGAAACCCTCGACGCAGTTGTTCGGGCGCGCAACAATGCCGTTTCCAGTCTCGATGCCGCTAAGGCGGATCCGGCCAACGCGGAAGCCATGAAAAAGCTCGGCGCCTCGGAAGGCGCTCTGGGCAGCGCTCTGGGCCGATTGTTTGCACTTTCGGAAGCGTACCCGGATCTCAAAGCAAACCAGAATATGATGCAGTTTCAAGAAGAACTTGCCAGCACGGAGAACAAGGTCGCGTTCTCAAGACAGGCGTTCAATGACGCGGTGCTGGGTTATAACAACACGGCAGAGAATTTTCCGAACAACATCATCGCCGGTTCCTTCAGCTTCGAACTTGCCAGCTTCCTCGAAATCGAAGCAGAGGAAATGCGCGCCGCCCCGGACGTTTCCTTCTAATCCGAATTTTCATAGTACGCACTAAGTGAATTTTTTCGAGGCTCAGGATCAGGCCCGCCGTGTGTCGCGGCGCCTGGTTTTTGCGTACCTGCTCGCTACGATTCTGATCGTTCTTGGTGTAACGACAGTTCTTGGCTTCGCACTCTACGGGACTGCACAAACTACCGCTTATTCGATCCCCGAGTTCATCGCCGAACGCTCGACAATCCTACTCGGTATTGCACTAGCGACAGCACTATTCATATTCGGCGCCAGCGTCTTCAAGACCTCAAAGTTATCCGCCGGTGGCGGTCGTGTGGCTGTGGACATGGGCGGCACACTGGTGCCGACCGATGTACAGGAGCCGCTGCGCCGCAGATTGCGAAACATCGTCGAAGAATTAGCGATTGCGTCGGGCGTTCCGGTACCTGAAATTTACGTCCTTGAATCGGAATCCGGTATTAACGCCTTTGCAGCGGGCTTCTCGCCAAGCGATGCGGCGATCGCTGTGACCCGAGGCACACTCGAAATTCTTGATCGCGACGAACTGCAAGGTGTCATCGCACACGAATTCAGCCACATCCTGAACGGCGACATGAAGCTCAACGTTCGCCTTATGGGGGTGTTATTCGGGATCATGGCTCTCGGTCTGATTGGCCGACTCATCGTACGCGGTGGATATTATACGAACCTGGTATCCAGTCGCCGCAATAATGGCGCCCCGGTTGCGTTAGTAATCGGCATCGGACTCGTGATACTCGGTGGCGTTGGCGTTTTTTTTGCTCGTGCCATTAAAGCCGGCGTATCACGCCAACGCGAATACCTTGCCGACGCGTCCGCCGTGCAATTCACACGACAAAGCTCGGGCATAGCAAATGCACTGAAGAAAATCGGCGGTTATAGCGATGGCTCGACACTGAATGCCGCTGATCCCGAAGAAGTCAGCCACATGCTGTTTGGCAGCGGCTCTCGCCTCTTCGGCATGTTTGCAACACACCCGCCGCTGGTAAAGCGTATTCAGGCGCTCGACCCCAATTTCAAAGAAAGCGATTTTCCGCGCGTGGGCCGGCAGCAACGTACACGCACGGCCGGCGATTCGGCGCAGGCTGCGTTCGCTGCCGATACAACAGCGCCGATCAGGAACAGCGCTACATCAGTGCCGGTGGAATCGGTCGCAGCTACGGTTGGACGACCGCAGGAAAAACACGTGGAGTTTGCCCGCGAGTTACGCAAATCCATTCCTGAGCTTCTTTATGACGCGGCCCACTCCTCGGAACTCGCGTATTTTCTCGCTGTTGCGCTGGTTCTCGATCGATCGGGAGAGGTTATCGATCGCCAGTTTTCGTTACTGCACGAACAACTGGGTCAGCAACGTGCGCAGCTTGTGCGCCGTTACTACGACGCACTGGCCCCTATGGATGCTGGTATTCGCTTGCCGCTGTTGGGAATCACATTCCCGGCCCTGAAGTTACGACCTGCTCAGGAACTTTCCTACCTCGCGTCGTTGACGGCCCGCCTCATTGAGGTCGACGGCGAAGTTGACCTGTTCGAGTTTTGTTTTTACCGAATAATGGTGAGTCACCTCAATCGGGCCGTCAGCCCTGCCAGCCGGCGCAACGCCGCGCGTTCGAAACGCGGCGACTTACAATCGTCGACGCTCGATTTGCTGCGAATACTCGCTGACTACGGCCACGATACCGACACAAAGCGAGAGGCTGCGTTTCAAGCCGGAATCGCGACATTGGGACCGTGGGCTCAGGGCAACGAATTCCGTTCGAACCGTGCAACGACTATCGCGGTTCTCAACCGCAGCTTTGATGTCCTGGTCGGGCTAAATAGCAAGGGACAGCAATCGTTGTTGCGCGCTGTCAGTGCGACAGCGGCTCACGATGGCGTTCTATCCATCGAGGAGGCGGAACTGGCGCGCGCCGTTTGTGCAACGCTCGATTACCCGCTGCCGCCCATATTCGGACAACGTTAGTATTCGTGAATAGTCCGGGCTAGTGCCCACCGCGTGGCTGGCGTATTATTGAACTCCTGAGCGAACCGGAACTCCAAATCACCATGAAAACCACACCATTCCCAGCCGCCGTGGCAATTTTCGCAGTACTGCTATGCACCGCTGCTGACGCAGCCACTCGAGAGGAAAAGCGAGTCGCGGACGCCGCCGACGTTCTCGACCAGTTGGTGCGAATCCCGGAAAAGACCGTACCACCCGCCCTTCTGTCACGAGCTTATGCGGTCGCGGTTATCCCGAATGTCGTGAAAGCCGCATTTGGACTTGGCGCACGGCGCGGCAAGGGAATTATTGTAATACGGCAGGACGACAATTCCTGGAGCAACCCGGCATTTATCACCATCACCGGCGGCAGCTTCGGTTGGCAGGTCGGTGCACAGTCAACCGACATCATTCTAGTTTTCAAGACGCGAAAAGGTGTCGACGGTATCGAAAACGGGCGCCTCACACTGGGCGCGGATGCCTCAGTCGCTGCGGGACCGCTGGGCAGGCAGGTCGGTGTCGCCACCGACGTCAAATTCCGGGCTGAGGTTTATTCTTATTCTCGCAACCGCGGCCTGTTTGCGGGTGTTGCTCTCGAGGGCTCCGGCGTCACCATGGACAGAAAAGCGAACGCGGCGTTTTACGGCAGTAACAGCATGACGCCCGAAAAAATCTTTGCCAGTTCGCCAAACGTCGCGCCGGACGTCGCCAATACTTTCGTGCAAATCCTGACTGCTCAGACCAGTCGCCTTCCCACTCAACCGGGCATGTCGAGCGGTGGAATGACACCCACGCAAGAAGCAACGGCGGAAGTTCGCACCTTCGGAATGCCGGAAGAGGGCGAGCCCACTGAAGAGGATAAATCCACTGACTGAACTCTTGTCACGAGTCCAGCAGTTCGCCGAATTCGTTGGGCCGAACTTGTTCCTGCAAGCGGTTATAATCGCCACCGCATTTACTATCTTTGGAAAGATCGCAGACTGGATAATCTCCGGGATTATTGGTCGATTTGCACGCCGATCATCGAATGACTTTGACGACCAACTGGTAGACCTGTCCCACAGGCCGATTTTCGTTTCGTTTGTCCTGTTTGGCCTGGCGCTCGCAACTCGCCGCATTGATATGTCTCCCGAGGCGACGTTCGTTACCATTGGCCTCCTGAAAACGATCGCAATATTCGTCTGGTACAACACGCTGACTCGCCTCATGAGCCTGATCGTAAGATCGTTCTCAAAGGCGGGAAATCGGCAAATTGTGCAATCTGGAATGTTGTCGCTGCTGCACAACGTGATGAAGGTAATTGCCGTCGCGTTGACCGGGTATTTTCTTTTCCTCGCCTGGAACATCGACGTCACAGCCTGGCTCGCTTCCGCCGGCATCGTCGGACTCGCGCTGAGCTTCGCGGCGAAAGATACACTGTCAAATCTCTTCGCTGGCGTTTCGATCATCATGGATGCACCGTATAAGGCCGGGGACTTTATTATTCTCGATAGCGGCGAGCGCGGTGTTGTCACCGATATCGGCCTTCGCAGCACGCGGATACTTACGCGCGACGACGTTGAGATCACAGTTCCGAACGGCGTCATTGGCAATGGAAAAATCATCAACGAGGCAGGTGGACCGACCCCACAACACCGCATCCGGGTGGCCGTGGGAGTCGCCTATGGCAGCGATATTGACCAGGTAATCGATGTACTGGGCAAGGCCGCCGCCGGGCTTCCGGACATTCTGCAAGAGCCCGCGCCTCGAGTGAGATTCCGTCAGTTTGGAGCTTCGAGCCTTGATTTCGAACTGTTGGGTTGGATCGCAAAACCCGTCGACCGCGGGCGCGTGACGCATGAACTCAACTGCGCCGTCTACAAAGACTTAAACAAGCACGCTATTGAGATTCCGTTTCCGCAGCAAGATGTACACGTACGGACGGTAGTAAACAGCGGCGATTAACTTCCGTTGTCTTCGTTGCGGCGTTGCAATTCGTCGCGGATCGATTTCAAGTCAAGCGTGGCCTCTTCTTCCTCAGGTTCGGCAATCACCTCAGGTGCATTGCCGCCGTCGATCGCCGGCGCCACTTCGGCATAGCCTGTCGGATCGTCCTGCGAATCGACCCTCGTTGGAATCAACACGGTCGGCGTATTGCCGGCTTTCGGTTCGTCTTCCGAAGACTCCACGTCACGAGGCAACGCAACGCCAAACTGCGCAAGATATTCCGCCTCTTTTCTGAGGCGCTCGGAATCGGCAGCGCGTCGCCTCGCCTCAGCGGCAGCTGTCTGAGCACTGCGCAAGGCCTGGCGCTTTCGGTCTGAGCTGGCGTCGAACTCAACACGTCGTAACGCCTCTTCCTTCGCCTCTATCTGTTGGACTGCTTGCCTGGCATTGATGCACTCAGCGTCGTAGCGCGTCTTGTTGCGGTCCTCGGAGCAGCGCACCATCGCCGCCTCCAACATGATCGGATTGTCAAGAAACAGGGCGACGGACCGGGGCGGCGGCGGCTCTTGCGTGCAAGCGGCTACCAGTCCGAGACAAGAACTGAGCAACAAAAGATGTGTGTAATTGGCGCGCATTGGTTTGGTGTCAATTCGGAAATCGGCAAATGCCAAATAGTAGAAATTTCAGGACTCTTCGGTCAGTATGATAGCAAAGATGCCCAACTGCGGTATTGACGCGAGTTCGCAGTTTTGGACGGAAAATCTACCATTTCACGCTATAGTGACGCAGCGCTGAAGCAAAGGAACACGAAATTGCCAGAATCCAGCCAGTTTTCGCTGCTAGGACAACGCCGCTTCGCGCCGTTTTTCGCGACCCAGTTTCTCGGTGCACTAAACGACAATATTTTTCGAAATGGCCTGGTAATTCTGATCACATTCCAGGGCGTTCAACTGCTGGACATGAATCACAGCCTGCTGGCAAACGTCGCCGCGTTCTTGTTCATCTTGCCATTCTTCCTGTTTTCGGCAACTGCGGGACAGCTCGCAGACAAGTATGAAAAGTCGCTGTTAATGCGGCGCGTCAAATTGCTCGAGATCGGGCTGATGTCGCTTGCCGCGATCGCCTTACTGTCGCAGCAGTACCTGATGCTGCTGGTCGTGCTGTTCATGACGGGGTGCCAGTCCACGTTGTTTGGCCCGGTGAAGTACGCCTATATTCCCCAGAAGTTGCAGCCGGGTGAGTTAGTCGGCGGCAACGCATTGATCGAATCCGGAACCTATGTTGCGATTATTGCAGGGCTGATCGTCGGCGTGGAAGTGATCGACTCCGACGCCGATCGACAATCGCTTCTGGCGGCCATCTTGATCGTAGTTGCGATAGCAGGATATGTCGCAAGTCGTCAAATTCCCAAGGCCGAAGCCGTTGATCCCGATCTACGCATCAACTGGAACGCGTGGAAGGAAACCTGGCGCATCATCGGTTTCGCTCGCAAGGAAAAAAGTGTATTTCTTTCGATTCTTGGTATTTCGTGGTTTTGGTTCTTTGGTTCCGCCCTAACCATCCAGATCCCTGCATACACCACCGACATTCTCAACGGCAACGAATCGGTAGTCACCGCGTTGCTGGTAGCGTTTGCAGTAGGGGTCGGGCTTGGCTCCCTGCTCTGCGAGCGAATGTCCGGTCATCGGATCGAGCTCGGGCTGGTGCCGTTCGGCTCGATCGGCATGAGTTTGTTTGCCGTTGATCTGTACTTCGCCCAACCCGCAGCGACCGCTACGGCGGTCTCTTCCATCGGTGAGTTCCTGTCTCGCGACGGCAGTTGGCGAATTCTCGCAGACCTTGCGCTGCTGGGCGCATTCGGAGGTTTCTACAGCGTACCGCTGTATGCGTTGATTCAGCAACGTTCAAAACGTCGGTATTTGTCCCGCATTATCGCCGCCAACAACATCATTAATGCTCTGCTGATGGTCGCTGCCGCGATCGTCAGCATCGTAGTCCTGGAGGTCGGTTTCTCGATACCCGAACTGTTTCTGGTTGTCGCCGCCTTGAATGCAGTAGTTTCGATTTACATCTACACATTATTGCCAGAATTCCTGATACGCTTTCTCGCCTGGATAACCATTAACATCGTCTATCGGGTTCGAGCAAGCGGGCTGGAGAACATTCCGCGGGACGGGCCCGCGATCGTCGTCTGCAATCACGTCAGTTTCATGGACCCTGTCATTCTTAGCGGCTCAATCGGCCGACCGATGCGCTTTGTCATGTATTACAAGATATTTCAGATGCCGTTTCTCAGCTTCATCTTTCGCAATGCGAAAGCAATTCCTATCGCGGCACGACACGAGAACGAGGAACTGATGAACACCGCATTTGAGAAAGTCGACGCGGAACTTGCTGCCGGCCACATCGTGTGTATTTTTCCGGAGGGTGGCCTCAGTAACGATGGCAATGTGCAACGATTCAGACCCGGCATCGAAAAAATCATCGCACGCCGCCCCGTACCGGTAATTCCGGTCGCGCTAGGCCGCTTGTGGGGTAGCTGGTTCAGTCGACGCTCGGGCGGCGGGTTGCGAACAATCCCGGGACGTTTGTTCGCAAGAGTGGAGGTAACTGTTGGTAAACCAGTTTCGCCCACCGAGGCGACTGCAGAAAAACTCGAACTACTGGTCAGGACTCTCCGGGGCGAGTTGCGCTGATCCACGGAATTGATCAGAGCTTCCCTAACCACTCTTGCAACAGTTCCTGCTTGTTGCCGAACAGGCCGGTCGTTGTGGAGCCGTTAAAATCAAGTTCGACGAGTTCGAAGTACCCGTCTTTGGTCGCCGCCGGCAAGTACATTTTTCGTCCGGTAGCAGGCAGCGCGGTACCGTTTCCGTAAACAAGTCCTGCGCCGTTCAGCGGCCGCGGCGCAAATACCGCGTCCGCCCAGCCAAGTCCGGATATGGACGAGTTCACACGATGAACCCAGCGCGATGTTCGGAAATACACGCGACTACCGTTCGCAGCAAACGTTACCTCACGCACATCGGACGGCAACTGCACCGTGGCATCATCAATACGCCCCTCGGATAACACGAACTGACTGGCGAGATTGCTGTCATCGACGAGAATCAGAAAATCACCACGCGGCGACGCCCTGAGAAAACGGATTCCCTGCGAGCCCTGCCACACTTGTTGCATACTCCAGCTTCCGTCTGTTGATCGGCCGAGCAATTGCAACGCGCCGCTGCCATCGCCCACGTACAGTCGGTCTTCGGATGCAAAAGCCAGACTGCCGTAGGAAACTCCGGAGTCAAGTTCGAAAACGCGTCGCCCGTTGCTACTGTCGATGATCGAAATACGACTGCCGTTCAATATCCCGAGATAGCCGGCTTCCGGCGAGAACGCCAGCTCTGAAACCGGCGGACCGGAAACATGCACAACATACGGCATCGGTTCGCCATTAGCCGCACGCCAAAGTCGCAGCGTGTTGTCGACAGCGACGCTTGCCAGCAATTGGCCGGAAGGAGCAACACTTAGCCGCCGGATTTCGCTGGTGTGTCCGACAAAACTAAGATCTTGACTGATCTCGACCAGCTCTTCGAAGCGGGTGGTCGACGGCATCATGTGAACATGCCCGGCCGGGTCTCCAATTGCGACGTAGGCCCCGTCTGGCGAAACAACCAGCGGACGATCTGCGGCAGGACTCCAGATAACGTGGCTTGCCGGCTGCTGCGGAATACCCTCGGCAGCGCCAAGTGCTGGTGTTCGCCAAAATCGTGGCTTGCCGTCAGAACTGCCCGTCAACAGTAGCTGCTCGTCGTGGCTGAACGCCAGGAAGTCCTGCGCTTGTCCAACGCTGCGCGCTCCCAGCGGCGGACCGATCGAACGACCATCTTCACTACTGTATATCTGAAAACCAGTTTCCGGACGCCCGGCGGCGACCACGTTTCCGGACGGTGAAAAGGCGAACTGCCAGTTCCCACTTCCGAAGTCCTCGAGTAACGGTCGTTGCGGATCGTCGATATTCCAAAGTGAAAACCCAACATCAGAATACGCGGCGCCCAGTATCGATCCGTCCGCCGACAGACGAATAACACTCGGCTGTTCCGGCAGGTCAAACTGGCCCAGCAAATTACCTGTTCGAAAATCCCAAACGCGAACCGCCCGATCAAAGTCCGCGACCGCCACCCGGCGGCCGGCCGAATCTATCGCGACTATCGCGGGAACCCCTGCCACGACGAGCTCCGATGCGATAGACCCGTCATCCAAGCTCCACAACTCCAGGCGGGACTCCAGATCGCTGCGTCGCTCAACAAACAGATGCTTGCCATCCGGCGTCAATACGGCTATGCGGCTGGCCGCACCAACGATCAAACTGGCAACCTTGTCGCCATTGCCTGTGTCCCAAAGATTGATGGTGTCCTGGGTCGCTGTAATAAGGCGACGTGCGGACGCGTCGAGGCCAATCAATGTTTCATTTTCGGGCAGCGCAATCGCCCGCACCGGCTTGGCGAAGGTCAGATCCCAGATTCGCGCGCTGTCGCTCTGCGTGGCGCGGGCGACGGCATAACGGCCTGACTGATCGAACCAGATATTTTCCGTCTTCTGTTCGACCGGATCCGGAATGTTCAGGCCACGTTGAAAATTCTCAACGGCACCCTGAGAATTAAGCTTCAGGTTCCATCCCACCAGCTGACCGGCGACTCCAAGGCTCTCGTCGCGCACGCTGATGCTCCAGGTGCCGCCCAGGCCTTCGCCCAGCAAATCGCGCAACTGATCATTGGGAATACGGATGTCCTCAGCGCTGGATGCGCGCTCCAGACCCGTTTCAATTTCGATCGTACGCCCGGACGGGGCGATAATCTTGATCCGTAGATCAGACAATCGCGCATGACTGATATTCAGAGTGAGTCCGATACGGCTGACCGAACCTTGTCGATCAACAATAACGCGCCGCAACAGTGGGCTGACTTCCAAGGCAGTGACGGACCACACATCACGTTGTTGCAATCCCTGCGGTGTGTATGAAAACTGGGATATTTCGGCGCCCACCGCTATCGACAGAATCATTCCCACCGGGTCAAAAACCGCGGCTCCGGGGGGCAACTCAGGAAGCGTCGTCAATAATAGCGGATAGTCGTCACCCACCAACGACGCGGCACGCTCGCGCCGTAAGGATGTCGGCAGCACAAGCGAGCGTATTTTCGCAAGCAACGCCGCATCACGGTCTTCCTGGCGAATCGCGACCCGCGACTTGCGATCCCAGAAGCCTGCCACAAACTCGTCCGCAAGACGTCCGGCGGTCGGAAGATCGGCAGCCAGCGTCGCGAGTTGCTTGATTTCCCGCTCTTCAACCGACGCCAGCGCTCGCCTTTCCAGAAAACCGCGGAAAATATTGTCAGCCGTATCGGTATGCCCGGGAAAGGTGCGAAGACTCTCGTATGCGTCAGTCGCTGCCTCGATATCCACTGAATCGGACGCCAGCGTTCTCACATAGGGCACGGGAAACCATTGCGTGTACCACAGCGGAATTAACGCTACCAGCAACAGTGCACCCGCGACCATCGCGGGTACTTTGAACTGTGTCGGCAAATTCTCGTTCGCCCAGCGGGCGGTGAAAACCGCGTCGTACAGTCGATTGCGCGTCGTCACATAGCTGGTTTCGTCAATCACCAGCAAGCCGATCGCCATCATTCGTCGTTGCAACGCCGAACCAAGATCGGCAGGCACGCGGACGCCTTTGCGGATTTTGCCGTAGAGATTCAGCAACGGTTCGAAGCGCCTCCTGTCACCGACTATCGCACGGTGAATGTGGCTCATGTGCGGCTCGCTGTGCAGCGCTGCACGCCCGGCCAATTGGTGCGTCGCAACGCGATCCACCAACTCCTCGGTATTCTCAACCGACGGCTCCCTGGCGACAGCGCGCGCCAGCTTTTGAGTCAGGTACGGTTGGCCGTTAGTCCAATAGTGAATTCGATCCAGCGCGACCACCGCCTCGCTTCGCTCTCGGTTAAGTTCCGTCGCAAACAGGTCCAGATCCTGACGCGAGAAGTCTTCGAGCAAGATTTGCTGCGTCACGTTAAACGGAGAGAGTTCGGCCTCCTGCATCAAGCTGATCGGATCGCATTCGCCCAGCAGCACAAAACACAGCCGTGAAAAATCCGGGTCTGTAGTACGAGCATTGTGCGCAGCACGAATACTCGCTAGCAGTTGGTCAGCGTATCCCAGGTGTTCGATGCACTGAATCTCGTCGACAAAAACAACGATTCGTTCGGTGATGTGTTGTAACAGCACTTCGGAGTAGAATTCGAGCAGGCGCTGCCGATTGCTTAGAATCGATTTGTCCTGCCACCACGACTGCAGGTCGTAGCGAATTCGAAGCTGCCGCAAGAGTCGATAGGCAACGCTGTAATACCAGCGTCCGGCATCCGTACCGCCTTCGCGGTCACCGATTTGCGCCAGGTCGAGGATCGCGACTTTACAACCCTTGCTCTCAACGCGCGCAGCAGTTGCCGCGATGAGACTGGACTTGCCACTGCGATCCGGCGCGACCACGTGAGCATAGCGACCCGCCATCACGGCATCGTGCAGAAGATCATCGGCGCGCCGACGTATGTAGCCGGCCCGCACGGCATGTAACGCAACGCCAACGCTGAAAAACTCACCGGTCGCGTCCAGATTCTGGCGCTGCACACCCGGTTTCTTGTCGGTGGAGTCCCCTGCCACATTACATCCCGTCAAAACGATTGATGTATTCTCTGTATTTTCTGCGGTGATCGCCAGTGTTTGACGACCAGTTATTGAAAAAAGACGTATTTGGTGAGGTCTGGAAAGTTGCCGTCAGAGACGGTCCGGCGATCCTGCGCGATACCCGCTCTGCCCGTTGGTGGCTGTCGTGGCTGGCTACCGGCCTGCTCAGACGCGAGGCGCGGGCGCTCGCCGCGCTGACCGAAATTGACGGCGTGCCACAACTGAGAAGCAACGACAAACACACGCTGTTGCGCAGCTACGTGCCCGGCCTGCCCCTCCATGAAGGCCGACCGGGACACGCCGAGTATTTCAAGGAGGCAGCCAGGCTGCTTCGGCGAATCCATCGTACGGGCGTGGTCCACAACGATCTCGCCAAGGAGGCCAACATATTACTTCGCGACGACGGCTCGCCGGCGTTTATTGATTTTCAGCTGGCAGGATGCTCGCGACGACGCGGCCGGTTGTTCCGCATCGCCGCACGCGAGGATATCCGCCACCTCCTGAAACACAAACGAACCTATCGAGCCGATCTGCTAACGGCGCGCGAACGTGCGATCCTGGCTTCTCCTGCGGCACTGTCCCGCGCGTGGATGTCGCTGGCCAAACCGGTCTACCTGTTTGTCACGAGGCGAATTCTCGGTTGGTCGGACCGGGAGGGCGCCGCCGACAGATCCTGAGAAATGTTTCGGCAACGACCGGCGACGCTGGTTTGTCAGCGCGGCGGGGCACCGATGAACAAATAGAAGTTCGTCTGTCCGCGCTCCGCAAACCCGGCAGCTAGATAGATCGGCCCGAAGTAGGAGTCCAGACCCGCGAATATACTGCCATTCCATTGCATCGCTGAAAATCGGATCTCCTCCCGCGTTTGCCAGACGTTACCGGTTTCGGCGGACACGCCGAGGTAAATGGGAGTATCAAACAGGCCACCGGTCGTACTTCCAACACGACGGTAATAGACGAGCCGCGCCAACGCTGCATGCGGGCCGCTGATTTCACCGCGTTCAAGACCCGACAGTCGCAGGAAACCACCCATTGGAAAGAAATCCTGAACCGTATTGTCGGGACTCAGCGTCGTCGCGTAACTCAAGCCCAACTGCAGACTATTCTTGCCGCGGCTCCAGGTTTGCGCAAAGTCGGCCGCGACCGTATCGAATTTATGATCTGCCCCAAAACCCGGGCGCGACAAATTCCAGCGCACGTCGGCCAGCACGCCGCTACGCGGGAAACGCGAATTATCGACCGAGTCGATGCGCAGACGGGCAAACATGCCGCCCGTTTCAAAAGCGATATTCGCAAGGAAAGGATCACCAACCTGCACTCGCGCATTACCGATGCCTCGAAAGGCACCGACTCTGAATTCACCGATCGTGCCGAGTTCGCGGCCAATGTCGAGACTCAGGTCTCCTTCGGAAACGCGGTAACGAGCGACCGAATCGTTCAGAAAAAACGCCTTCACATTCGACTGACGAATTTCCAGCCGCGGTGCGACAAACCAGCGGGAATCGAAACTCAGCGGCTGATAGAACTCGCTCAACAGCGCAGGATCCGTTCCCATTTGCAGATCGGTACGCCACTCGGCGCCCAGTTTGTTAAGGCCCGCTTTCGTCAGGCGCGCCGCAAGGTTGAATGCGGTAGAACCTTCGAAGTCGTCTTCCAGCGATACACCAAACTGCAGAAAATTCGGGCCCCAGCTCTTGGCCGTCGCGTTGTACTCGACGCCCACATGCCCGCCTTCCTCGATGAGCCGGTAGTCAACGTGTTCATACAATTGCAGTCCATGCAGCCGATTCGCGTTCTGTGCCAGGACAGCCGCATCTATCTTGTCACCAACGGCAACAGTAAGACGTGACTCCAGCACTCTCGGCGCCAGTTTGTCATCGTGAACGACGCGAACGAACGCGAGCGTCTGCTCTTCGGTCGGCAGTTGCCTGTGTTCTGCAAGATACGAGTTCCAATCAGCCTCTGTAAGAGACAAGTTCCCAAGCCTGGCCGCCTGCAGTCTCACTGCCGCGCGACCGGGTTCAAGTGTCTCGGTGATATCGCTGAAGTTAGCCGACGCATATTGACCCAGTTCCGGGCGAATCAGGACGTCTTCGTCGCTGAGCTTGTCGATCTGCCGCAGGGTTTCCTTACGGATCAAGATGGTCACCACTTGCTCCGATATCGTCAATACCGAACTCAGTTCCTCCGACTTGTAGAGTGGAAACTCGACATCGACGGCAATAATGACGTCGACTCCCATTTCCTGCATCACGTCGATCGGCAGGTTGCCAATGAGACCGCCATCAACCAGCAAGCGGCCATCTACGCGGGCAGGCGCAAATACTCCCGGCACTGACATGCTGGCACGTATGGCTCGGGTCAGATCACCGCTGCCGAGAACCACTACCTCACCTGCCACGATATCCGACGCAATCGCCCGGAACGGAATGGGCAGATCGTCGAAATCGCTGATGTACGAAGCACGCAGCGTCAGTTCGCGCAGTAGTAAATCCAGCTTCTGTCCCTGAATCACTCCCTTTGGCAGCAACAACTTGCTGCCACGAACGCCCAGCTCAAAATCAACCGGAAATTCGCGATCATCCTGCTTGCGACGGAAACTTAGGTCCTCGCGTTCCGGTGTATCGGTCAGCGCCGCCGCCCAGTCCAGCGACGCGACCACGCGCTCAAGTTCGTCGGCATTGACGCCGGTCGCATACACGCCACCAATGATCGCGCCCATGCTGGTCCCGGCAATGGCGTCGATGGGGATGCGCAAACGCTCCAACTCCTGCAGCACGCCAATGTGTGCCGCGCCGCGGGCACCCCCGCCTCCCAACACCAGACCGACACGAGGCCGGCTTGAGCGGTCCTCATCTTGCCCATCAGGCGATTGCGCGTTGCCCGCAGCTGCCACGAAAATGAAGCACAGAAGGCTGAAACCGAAGCGTTGGAAATGTTGAAGACTGCGTGTCATCGCAAAACTCTCGTAATGCACATAGGCCAATGCTGGCACACAAGACCCGGTATTTTCCAGGCCGCGGACGGGATTTATTTCTGCAATTGCGAGACCAGCAACGAGTCTGCGTACTCGATCAATTGGTCTTGCTGCGAGCGCTGCATATCCCGGGTCCAGCGAAATTCCTGCGCCGCAGTCTTTGCGAGCGCGTCGTAAATCGGTCGACCCTGATCGGCATTTAGGCCGATCATCATGCGGCGGAACACAATATCGACCAACGTTGCGGCGAACTCTTCGCGTATCGTAAAGATGACCTCGGCAACCAAGACAATACCGTTCTCGTCCAGCGTGCGGCACAACTCGGAATCGTCGCCCGCAAGTGCCGCTATTGCCGCCGCCCGGCCGCCGTAAATCGATAACAAACGAGCGATACCCTCTTCGGACAGCAACTTTGAGGCGCGCAGCTGCAACTCTGCCTGCTCCATACCCCACGCGCCGGGCAGCAGCGTATCGCGCGTACGGCATTGCGGCAACTTTTGTCGCAGCAGCTTCGCCAACTTGTTGACCGTCTGTTCGGCCAGGTTTCGATAAGTGGTTAGCTTACCGCCGATGATTGATATCAGGCCCTTCGCAATATCCCGATTTACCTTGATAATGTGCCGGCGGGTAATCGCCGACTCGGGTCCCTTCTGCCTGTGCGGCAGCGGGCGAACGCCCGCGTATGCAAAGTGAATATCGCTGGCGACCAATTTCGCCTGCGGGAAAACGCGGTTGGTTTCCGAGAGCAGATAGTCCACTTCGCTGCGGCTCGCACGGATGTGATCCAGGCTTTCCTGATAGCGAATGTCCGTGGTACCAATCAGGAATTGCTCGTTCCATGGAATGATGAAAAATGGTCGGCCATCCGCCGCTGCTTCGACGTAGAACGCGTCTTTCGGCGCACCGTTGAACTTGCCAACGACAATATGACTGCCTTTGGTACCGCCGACAAAGCGTTTTTTAGGTTGCCATGTGGTGTTTAGTACTTCATCAACCCACGGGCCGGATGCATTTACTACGGAGCGCACACCGAGTTCTGATTCGTGGCCGTCACTATCAACAATAATGACCGCGACGACTTTTTCGTCGAGGGTCTTGATCTCACGTACTTCGCAATAGGTTCTGATCTGCGCACCGGCGGCGCGGGCAGCGAGCAGGTTTTCCAGAACCAGTCGTTCTGCAAAAGTCACCTGCACATCGGAATAACGGGCCGCTCCCAACAGACCTTCGTCGCGAAGCCCGGGTGCCTCGTTTTGTATCTGCGCGCGGTTGAGCATGTCGTGGCGCGGCAAGGACTTTCGAAACGACAGCAAGTCGTAGGCGATCATGCCCAAGCGGATCAACAGCGGACCGCGCCGCGCACCGTCAAAAATCGGAATGCTGATGCGTACTGGCCTTACCAGATGAGCAGCGATCCGCCGAAGGTAGCGCCGTTCGTGCAACGACTCGTAAACCAGCGGTACTTCGCCATATTCAAGGTAACGCAAGCCACCGTGAATCAGGCGACTCGATACCGCCGACGTGCCGCTGCACATGTCGTTCTTGTCGATAACAACGACGCTCAATCCTCGCAGCGCGGCATCGCGGGCGATCCCGGCCCCGTTGATACCGGCACCGATGATTGCGACGTCATAATCTGCCCGATCGGTGCTCATCCCGGCCGTACCTGACCGCCGCCACGAACAACATATTTGTAGCTCGTGAGCTGTTCGGTCCCGACCGGCCCGCGTGGGTGCAGGCGCCCGGTCGCGATTCCAATCTCCGCGCCCATGCCAAACTCACCGCCGTCTGCAAACTGCGTGGATGCGTTGTGCAACACGATGGCACTGTCGACCTTGCACAGGAATTGCCCGGCCGCCTCGGAATCGCTCGCGATGATGCAATCCGTGTGCCCGGAACCGTAGTGTGCGATATGTTCTATCGCCGCCGTAATATCATCAACAACCCGGATCGACACGATCGCATCCAGATACTCGGTGGTCCAGTCCGTTGCGGTTGCCGGCACGGCATCGGCGACGATAGCTGTGACGGTTTCGTCTCCGCGAATTTCACAGCCGACGTCTGTCAGCGCCCGACACACCTCCGGCAGCAACTGCTCGGCGACACTTCGATCAACGAGAACCGTCTCAGCCGCGCCGCAAATGCCCGTGCGCCGCATCTTCGCATTCAGCACAACATCGCGCGCCATTGTCGGGTCTGCCGACGCGTGCAGGTATACGTGACAAATTCCCTCAAGATGACCGATCACCGGAACGCGCGCCTCCTCCTGCACGCGTTCGATCAGGCTCCTGCCACCTCTTGGAATCACGACGTCCAGCCAGCGCGTCATCGAGGACAATAGAAATCCGACGGCCGCCCGATCACGAGTCGGCACCATTTGCACGCTGTCAGCGCAAATGCCGGCACTGCGCAAACCTGTTTTCAGGCTTTCATAGATTGCGTGATTCGATTGAAAACTTTCGGAGCCGCCTCTGAGGATTACCGCATTGCCGGCTTTGAGGCACAATCCCGCAGCATCCGCGGTGACATTCGGCCGGCTCTCATAAATGATACCGATGACGCCGAGCGGTACAGTGACTCGTTGAATATTCAGCCCGTTCGGTCGGTCCCATTCGGCCAACACCCTGCCGAGTGGATCCTGCATTTCACTGATTGCCTCCAGGCCAATCGCCATCGCTTCGACACGCGCACGGTCGAGCATCAGGCGATCGAGCATCGCTGTGCTGAGGCCAAGAGCCTCGGCCTGATGCATGTCGCTTGCATTGGCAGCAAGGATATTCTCGGCGTCCGAGCGCAGCGCAACCGCGGCGGAGCGCAAGGCCTGGTTACGCTGCTCTGCCCCGCTCAATGCGAGTGTGCTCGCAGCAGCACGCGCCGATGTGCCGAGCGATGTCATCAGTTCGTTTATGTCAATTTCATCGTCAATCATTGTCGACCAACACCAGTTCATCCCTATGCACCATCACGGCGCGACCGCGGTAACCGAGCCTGCCCTCGATCTGGTCAGACTGACAGCCAGCGAGTTGCAGGGCTTCGCTGTCTGAGTACTCAGCCAACCCGCGGCCAATCTCGCGCCCGGCCATGTCTTGCAATGCCACCACATCGCCGCGACTAAACTTTCCCGAGACCGCAACGACACCAGCCGGCAACAAACTATTGTCGTCCCGTAGTGCCTGCACCGCACCATCATCCAGCCTAAGTTCGCCCGATACCTCGAGAACGCCAGCCAGCCATTGTTTGCGCGCGGCGGCGGGCGTTTCGGAGGCGTGAAAAACTGTGCAGCGCCCGCCATCAGCCAGTGCTCGCAATGGATTCGATACCGTGCCACTTGCAATCAGCGTACAGCAACCGGCGAGCGTCGCAATGCGCGCGGCCTGCACCTTGGTTGCCATTCCGCCGGTGCCGATATCAGACCGTGTTTCCCCGGCCATCGCCAGCGTGTCGCTCGTGATCCGGTGTACGTCGGATACGTGTTCTGCGTCATCGTTACCACGAGGGTCCGACGTGTAGAGGCCGTCGACGTCTGAAAGGAGCACCAGTGCGTCGGCCATGACCAACTGCGCGATCCGTGCCGCGAGCCGATCATTATCGCCGTAGCGGATCTCCTCAGTAGCAACCGTATCGTTCTCGTTGACGATCGGCACAACTGATCGTTCGAGTAACTTGCTGAACGTACGGCGAGCGTTCAGAAAACGACGACGATTTTCTGTATCGTCCAGCGTCATGAGAACCTGGGCGGCCACCAGCCTGTGAAGCCCGAGAGCTTCCTGATAGCCGTGCACCAGTTGAACCTGACCGGCAGCTGCAGCGGCTTGCAGATCGTCGAGACGCGCACGCCGCTTGTTGATGCCCAACACCGAGCAGCCGATTGCGATGGCGCCGGAGGACACGATCAGAATCTCGTGGGCCTGTTCGACAAGGTCCGCAATATCGGCCGCAAGCGATTCGAGCCAGCGGCGATTCAATTGCCCCTTTTCGTCGACCAGTAGCGACGAACCGACCTTGACGACCAACCGCTTGTGATCGGACAGCAGCAACGCGGGGGCTACCCTACGAGTAAGTGTTGGCGGTCAAAGGATGTCAGTGTGACTTCGCCTTTCGATACGGCAACCGTACCGCTGCGTGCGACTGCTGAAATCTCTCCAATATCCGCCGCCTCGACGACGAACGCATCGATATCCTTCACCCGACCCGTGAGCTGCACCGTACAACTTACTTGCGCCTCGTCAAGGATTTCGGCATCAAATCGTCTTACCAGAGTCATGACGCGTGCCAGACCGCCGGTACTCAGCTTGATCTTGACGATCGCAAGCTCCCGCTCAAAATGCTCGCCAAGAGTCATGTCGTGAATATTAACGACATCAACCAGTTTCGCGAGCTGCGCATTCAGTTGCGCAATCGCGGCATCTGAGCCGGAAACGACCAGGGTCACCCGGGAAACACGCGGGTCGTAGGTAGGCGCCACGTTCAGCGACTCAATGTTATAACTCCGAGACGAAAACATGCCAGTCAGCCGAGTAAGTGCACCGACTTCGTTTTGCAGGAGTACTGATATGGCGTGTCGCATGAGCGTTCGAACCTACCCGGACTAAAGAATTACGAATGAAACTATCTGGCCTTGGCTTACCGCGAATGTTGGCGTAGAAGATCGAGTATTGCAATGCATTAATAATTAGTAAACACTCGCGAAAAATCCGTCACTTATACGCATCGCAGCAAGCCAATGGAACAACACTCGAATACAGCCCGAATAGACAAGCATCCGCTTTGCGGAGAATCGATGAGTGGTGCTGAGACGATCATCCAGGTCCTGGCAGACGAAGGAGTGGACACCGTGTTCGGCTACAGCGGCGGCGCCATACTGCCCATCTACGATGCCGTGTTCAGGTACAACGATGGCCACGACCGGCCCGACGACAACCCGCAGATGCGCTTGGTAGTTCCGGCCAACGAGCAGGGCGCCGGATTCATGGCCGCCGGCTATGCACGAGCCAGCGGCAAGGTCGGTGTGGTCATGGTCACGTCCGGGCCCGGCGCTACCAATACGGTAACTCCCGTCCGCGACAGCATGGCGGACTCCGTACCTCTGGTCGTCATCTGTGGCCAGGTTCCGACGGCGGCTATCGGCACCGATGCGTTCCAGGAAGCACCCGTCGCCGCCATCATGGGCGCAATTGCCAAGCACGTATTCCTGGTCACAGATCCCGAGTTGCTGGAAGACACGGTACGCAGTGCATTCGAACTCGCGCGTACCGGACGACCCGGCCCGGTCGTGGTGGACATACCCAAAGATGTGCAGAACTGGGAAGGCGTGTTCAAAGGCCACGGCACGCTACCCTTGCACGGGTATCGAAGACGGCTCGCGACCGTTACCCAGAACAGGTTGAGTGACGATGCCTGCGAGCGCTTTTACACCATGCTCTCGGAGTCGGAGCGCCCACTGATTTACGCAGGTGGCGGTGTCATCAATGCGAATGCTACAAAAGCGATGCGCCACCTCGCCAACGAGTACGGTATCCCGGTAACGACGACGTTGATGGCACTCGGCGCTAGCGATACTCAACATCCGCTGGCATTGCATATGTTAGGCATGCACGGCGTGGCATCGGCGAATTACGCCGTCGAGGACTGCGACTTCCTGATCGCTATTGGCGCCCGGTTCGATGATCGTGTCGCCGGAAATCCTGCACAATTCGCTCCGAGGGCGAAGAACATCGCGCAGTTTGACGTAGATTCCGCAGAAATCGGAAAGGTAAAGCGAGTCAACTGGCATCACGTTGGTATCTTGAAAACGGATTTGATCGATATTCTCGAATACGGTAGACGCATCAAATTCAACAAATCCTTTGCAAGCTGGCACGAAGAGATCGCTGCACTGAAACGCGATCACGCACTGGATTATGATCGCGACAGCGAGCTCATTCAGCCCTACGCCGTGATCGAAGAAGTCAATCGACACTGCAAGGGCGAAGCAATCATTTCCACCGGCGTCGGCCAGCACCAGATGTGGGCCGCACAGTACTTTGATTTTCGGGAACCGCGACTCTGGCTGACCTCAGGCAGTATGGGAACGATGGGCTTTGGTCTACCCGCCGCGATCGGCGCGCAATTTGCGCGGCCGGATCGAGTCGTGATTGATATTGACGGAGACGCCAGTATTCGGATGAACATTGGCGAACTAGAGACAGCGACGACCTACGGACAGGCGATCAAGGTTATTGTGCTGAATAATTTCGGCGATGGCATGGTGCGACAGTGGCAAAAGCTCTACTTCGACGGCCGAATGTCAGGTAGCGATAAATCCCTGCACGCCAAGAACTTCGTCAAGGCAGCCGAAGCCGATGGATTCAAATTTGCACGGCGCCTTGAGAAAAAAGAAGACATGACCGCAGTGATCCGCGAATTCATGGAATTTTCGGGTCCTGCCTTCCTGGAAGTCATTATCGACCGCGATGCCGGCGTCTACCCAATGGTCGGACCGGGCCAAAGCTACGCGAACATGATTACCGGCGACTACATCAACAGTCGCTCGAAACCCGACGCCGAAGCGCCGGGTCCCAGCGAGATGTTCTAACTACAGCCCTCCCGGCCCGCAGTCGTTTTGGAGATAGCTGATCATCGATTCGTATAACGCGATCTGGTGGCGATAGAATAACGTGCTTGAAAAATGATCAGCACCGTCAAGTTCCAGATACTCATAGTTCTTGTTGTATTTATTCAGCAGTTTGCGGTATTTCGTGGCGTGATCGAGGGGTACGCGTTGATCGACACTGCCGTGAATCAGCAACATCGGCACGTTGACTTTTTCTACCTCATCGAGCGGTGAAATACTGTCGTCCCACATGCGCAACTGCTCTTCGCGACCGGTGCCGCGCAGTTGGTAGCGATAATAGTTAACCTGCATTAACGGATCGGTTACTGCTGCACCGGCAATGACACACTGATAGATCTGATCTTCGCGGGATGCCGCTATCAGCGCCGCATAGCCGCCGTAGGACCAGCCAAACATCGCCATGCGTTCGGGGTCGACCAGACCGCGCCTGACCAGGTACTGCGCGCCATCGTCCTTGTCATCCTGCATTTCGTAGCCGCCCTGACCGCCCTTGATAAAGGCATCAAGATAGAACTGTTTTCCGTAGCCACGGGAACCTCGATACTGAGGTTGTAGCACCATGTAGCCATTGTTGGCCAACATTTGCGCCCATTCGTCATAGATTACCGTCTCCTGAACAAATGGCCCGCCGTGCGGCAACACAATCAACGGAAATGGTGGTTCGCCCTGCGGCACCGTCAGAAACGCAGGAATCGGCCGACCGTCTCGCGCTTCGTAGGAAATGTACTTCAGGTCCGCGAGGTTCTCACTTTCGATAAGCGGCTGCTTACTGCCCACCGACTGCAATTTACCGTCACGGAGTAAGTAGTAACTTCCGGGGTCGCGCGGTCCCGAGTTATAGATGGTCATGGTATTGCCATCACGCGATCGGCTGTTGATGTTGACGTAATGCGCGTAGGGAATAATCTGTTCCAGCTGAGCATAAGTTGCGCCTTCCACCTCGTCGAAAAACTCAACACGCAATTTGTCTTTGAAGTATGAAACACCGGTGACTTCGTTCGGGTGTGTCCAGTCATTGCTGTGATACTTCACACCATACACATCCGCATCTTCGCGCCGGTAGATGAGTTCATCGAACTTCTTCGTCACAGCATTGAATGACCACAAACCGATCTTGTCATTGCCATTGTTCGCGGAGACAAGAAGGTGATCGGGCTTGGTGTAATCGATGTCTTCAACAGAGAAGGTATCGAAGTCCTCTTCACTCATGCGCATGATCTCGTCCCACCCGGAGCCACCAGGCCTGCGCCAATACCAGATGAACTCGCCTTTGCGCAAGTCGAAACCGCGCGCAAGCCAGGGGTTACCCTGTGCATCGAAATTAATGTTACCGAGAGAGATTTTGCCGCGGATCAGCAGCTTCTTGGTACCCCTGTTAAGATCGAACTCCCAATAGGCTCGCGGCCTGAAAGCCTCGGAAAGCTTGGACTCGGGTCCGTCGTCATCGCCCTCAGTAAAGGAAATGATGATCTTGCCCGGTTTGTCCTGCAGCAAATCAACGATGGTCGGATTGGATTCGTCGAACGAACGCATTTTCTTCTTCACGACGTCGGCGACCGCGAGTTTGGTTTCGTAGACCCCCTGATTGAATCCTTCGATCCGGTCACGGACCTTTTGGCGCAGTGTAAACACGATGTCTTTGTCGCTCGCCCAATAGAAGTTCGTGACTTCCATTTTGGCCGCACCAATGGTGAAAGGTTTCTTGCTAAGGTCTGCTGCCTCATAAACCTCAATGACGGGGTTTGCCGTCTTCGACCGAATTTTCATCAACCCCAGATACTTGCCATCCGGCGATACCTGAGCATTGTTGATAACTTCCCGTAATGCCCAGTAGTCCAACGGATAGGGCTCGGGCACATCAACGGTATCTGCGACCGTAGTTCCGGCGAAGCCGGTCAAGAATAGGCCAATCAGTACAACAAAAAGTCTTTTCATCGGGCTCTTCCTAAAAAAAAGCCCGCGAGGATAACCCCGCGGGCTGGATTTTTCTCAATCATGATCGATAAACGATCCGATTACTCGCCACCACCAAAGTCGATTCCAACGTTCAGGAAGAAAGTTCTTCCGTTCACATCGTATCCATAACCGATCGGCGTGTTGTTGATTGCCAGAACTTCTGTGCCATCGACGACCGGCGGTTTCGTGTCGAATGCGTTACGAATACCACCGCCGACTGTCCAGCGATCACCGTAGTAATAAACCGAAACAGTATGCAGGAAGTAATTATCCGCTTCCGCGTAGTCGCGACAAAGCACATCGTTTGGTGGTCCGAGACACGTGTCGGAAAAAACGGTCGCGTCACTCAACCCATCGACAGCCCTGGGATCCTGATTGACTGATGCGAGATAACGCGTCTCCCAGGTCAGGCGCCATTTGTCATAGTCAAAGCGCACACCGGAGCGAACATTCCAATCGGGGAAGCCCCACTCGCCCTGGAATGTATCAACATCCGGAACGCCATCGTCACCTATAAATAACGTTGAACGTTCGAGCTGGCGATTGGCCGTGACATCCCATGTCACATCAATCGGGCGATCAAAAATTGTGAATGTGTCGTCAAACGCCAGGTTGATATCTACGCCGCGAGCTGTCTCCGCTTCCCGATTAATAAAGCCCGAATCAATAATATTGATTCTCGGATTCGACGGATCGGACAAGTCGCGAGTGATTCGGCTACAGAACACGCTATTGCCTGACAATGAGTTAAGGCAGTCGTTAACGATGAACTGACCAGACGGCTCAATGATTGTCTGCTTGACATTGATCTCGTAGTAGGTCGCACCGAGAGACAAACCGAACGCATTGGTGAACGGCTGATCCCAGGCAAAACCGGCAGACCATGACTCCGATGTTTCTGCGTTAAGGTCGAGTGCTCCACCAGAGGCAACCTCCGTACTGAATGACGTGAAGCCGCTGGAGTACGCCAGGGTCGGATCTACGCCCTGGGCGATACAGTTTGCCAGAACTTGCGACTCACGCTCATCGCCGGATGCGACATACGAATCGCTGCCAATGTCCCAGGAATCATCGGTGTTGTAGCACGGATCGAAGATGGTACCAAAGCCGGACTGCGCCTGCAGGAACGACTCTCTAAGATTCGGCGCGCGGAATGACGTTCCGAAGGTACCGCGAATCAGCAACGACTCAACAGGACGCCAACCGAGTTTGTACGATTCAGTCGTGCTAGAACCGAAAATCTCATCATCGGTGTAACGCGTTGATAAATTAACCGTCAGTTCCTCAAACCCCGGAACACCTGCCAGCAACGGAATTTCGATTTCTGCGAATAACTCGTCCGTATCCTTGTTGCCGGTAGCACCACCGTCCGAGAAGAAGCCGAAGAACAGGCCTTCGCGTGCAACCGCATCTGGAATCGATGCGATATCGTCGTTGCGACGCTCAACACCAAAGCCCAGCGCCACATTGCCAGCCGGCAGTTCGAAGATGTCGCCCGTTACGTAGGCAGAAAAAATCTTCTGCTCGTACTTCGTATCGAAGTTACGACCATCGAACAGGTAGTCCCGTTCAGCCTGCGTAGCGAATTCGCCATAGTAACCATTTTCGTACAACGACGGTGCGAACAAATTGACCGGAACACAGCCCGGAATAACGTCGGCTTGCAAATCAGCAATGGTAAGACCCGATCGCAATCCAGCAGCATTCGGATCATTTGCCTCACAGGGCGTATTGGTCAACGAATACGTGCCGACTGCCAGGTCAAGCCTGTCTTGCCGAATACCACGCCGTTCTGACAACGCGGACGACTCCGTAAAGCTGGCGTAAACGTCGAACGACCAATTCTCCAGCGAACCCATCGTCATGAACGGTATATCGCCTCGAACACCGCCGACAACGCGCAGTTGATCGCCTGACGTCTTGGTGTTGTCACGATCACCGCGTATGGCGACGATTGGCCGGGTGCGCGCGGCTCCGATTGGTCCACCCGCCTGGGGTGGGCAGTTGCCGCTGGCGCTCGGGTCGCAGCCGAACGCATCCATATACTGCTGGATGACTGCCGGATTCTCCAACATCTGATCAAACGCGAGGCCGCAGTCAACACCGCCTACCGCAGCTGGATTACACGGGCTGAACGGGTTGAGGGCCGGAACCCACGGGAACAGCTGTCCCGTTCTCGACTGACTTTCGAAATCGAAATCGTTGTACATCGTCTCGAAATACGGCGTTATGTTCGCCTCACCGTCAAACGTGTACTCCCCGTAAGCCATAAGAGTATATGCAGACGTCTCCGGAAACAGGTCCGCGTTCTGAGTCTCGGGCTTACCGTTACGATCAAAATCACGCAAGCTCACGTCCGCAAAACCGTCGCCATCTGAGTCAGTATAGTTGAAGTCGGTGCGCGGCCGCTGACTGGAGAAAGCGCCCCAGCCGCCGTTCGAACTACCGGGTCCGGTGTAATAAAGACTGCCACCTCTGCTTCCGACTACCTGGAAACGACCGGCCGTACGACCAAGACGACATTCATCCCAGGCTGAGCCCAATACGTCGCTGAACCAGCGCTCCTGGCTGCGGAACTGTCCGTTCTCGTCGATTTCGTTATGTTTGTCGCAACCGGCCGTCCACGGTCGGTCTTTCAACGCTACTCGCTCACTGGTCTTGTATTCAGCGCCAAAACCAACGAAACCACGGTCGAAATTCTTACCCCAAAGGACACTCAGCGTGTGGTCAATGCCATTGCTGTATTCCGGGATACGCGAAAGGCCAGAAACTTCAAGTCCGTCGAAGTCCTTCCGCAAGATAACGTTGGCTACACCAGCAATAGCGTCAGATCCATAAACCGAAGACGCTCCGTCGAGCAGGATGTCGTACTGCTGCACCATTGACGCCGGAATCTGATTCAGATTCGCCGCGAAAGGCGCACCTTCAACACCGGCTGGTGCCAGCCTGCGGCCGTTCAACAGTACCAAGGTACGAGATTCTCCAAGCCCACGCAGACTAATCGTTGACGATCCCGGACCGTTATCCAGAACGAAACCCTGGAACGTCAGGTCAATTTGCTGACCACTGGAAACGGTAGACTCTTGCAGAATATCAGCCGCATCAATAAGGCCTACTTCGCGAGACAACTGCGCAGTGATGATTTGTAACGGCGCAATACTGCTATAGGAGTCGCGCTTCAAGCGAGATCCTGTAACTACGACTTCGTCAACTGTGCGACCACCGCCGTCCAGCTCAGTCTCATCGTCCTCACTATCGTCCTGAGCAAACACCGCCGGTGCGGCCAGCAAACAGAGACCTGCGAAAATAATGGCAAACGGACTGAGTGCGCGCGCGAGTATTGCGCGATCTTCATCGACTCTCATTTTTTGATACCCCTTATGCAAAATTATGTCGGCGAGCTTTTTTTTCGCTCTTGTGCCGGACCATCGCATACAGAACACGACGGTCATAGACGCGTATGATGCGAAATCACAACACATAAGTAAATGCCTGAGGCCAATAAAGTTCAGACTCTTTTGCAATATGTTGCCAAAATGCAACGAAAGATCAGGAGGATACGCAACTAAAGTTCCGTATTGGTTGCGTATGAAACATAATGGGCAGGAATCGTCCCCGTTTACGTGACTTGGCAATAACGCACATTTTCAAGCCGCAATGGTGTTCGATCCGGTCAATGCGCAAATTACCTGCGTCTGGAATTAGGCATTCGCCACAATTCCAGTATTATGTGAACCGGAACAACGAAAATTAGTCGATATTGGGCGAGATTCGGGACATGCTGATTACGCCGCGACAAAACAACCTGAACAAGATCGTCATCCTCAACCCCAAGGGTGGCTGCGGTAAATCGACATTGGTCACCAATCTCGCCGCCCACTACGCGAACCGCTACACGACGCCCGCTGTCATGGACTACGATCCGCAGGGCTCAACGATGGCCTGGCTGGAGCGCCGCCCGGCAGAACGACCTGCTATCCACGGTATTGCGGCCTACAAGAAATCCATGCAGGCGACTCGCAGTTGGCAGCTCCGGGTTCCAAGTGACACAAAAATACTGCTCATCGACTCACCGGCCAGCTTCAATCATGACGACCTGCGTGAACTGACCCGGGACTCAACCAGTATCCTCGTGCCGGTCATGCCATCCTCGATGGACATTCACGCCGCCTCACGCTGCATCGCAGACCTGTTGCTGGTTGCGAAGATTGACCGAAGAGACCGTAAACTTGCTGTGGTTGCCAACCGAACGCGCAAGAACACCAAGAGTTTCGGCAAACTGATGCGTTTTCTCGACTCACTCGGGATTCCAATTATCGCGGTGTTGCGCGACACGCAGAATTTCGTGCACTCCGCCGAGCAAGGCATGGGCGTCTGCGAAATGGCGCCATCGCGTGTCAGGCCTGACATCGAGCAAATGGAAAAAATCGTTGGCTGGCTCGACGCCTGGCCTCAGCGCGGACAGCGTGACCCGGCCTCAACAACCTCGACAAGCACACCGCCATCGACGGCTAATTCACTGCTACACCGCACTCAGGTCGGCTCTGCCTGAATTTCCGAAAACAACTCAACATCCACGTTGCCGCCGCTCAGCACGATGGCGGTGACCTTGCCGGCGGTATCCAGCTTGCCGGACAGCACAGCCGCGAGCGCGACTGCGCCACCCGGCTCGACGACCAGCTTCAGGTTTCTGAAAGCAAAACGCATTGCAGCGTAAACCTCGTCATCAGTGACTGTTAGCACATCGCGTACAAGGCGACTAACTATCGGGAACGTCCGTTCACCGGGCATGGCTGCTTGCAATGCGTCGCAAACGGACCTGGCCGACGCCGCAATGCGAACGCGCTCGCCGGCAACGAGTGATCGAGCGGTATCGTCAAACTCAGTGGGTTCAACCGCATAGACGCTCAGCTCCGGCAGTTGTGATTTCAGAGCCACCGCACAACCGGCCGACAGACCACCACCACCGCAGGGGATGAGCACTTGCTCAGGGGACAGCGATAATTTCAATGCGTCTTCGATGAGTTCGAGGCCCACAGTGCCCTGCCCGGCGATAATACGGTCGTCGTCGTAAGACGGGACCAACACCGCCCCGCGTTCGGCTGCTATCTGCTTCGCAATGGCCTCTCGATCGCCGTTGTATCGATCATAGGTAATCACCTCGCCACCCAAACGTCGGGTATTGTCGAGCTTCGCGGCAGGGGCATCTTCCGGCATCACAATCGTCGTCCGAATTCCCAGCATTTGTCCCGCCGCCGCGACTCCTTGTGCATGATTTCCCGAAGACCACGCGACAACCCCGTTGCGCGCCTGCTCCGCGCTCAACTGGCTCAGGCGATTGTAGGCACCGCGGATCTTGAACGAACCGGTAAGCTGCAAAGACTCCGGTTTGAGCAAAACTCTACCCCCGGCAATCCGGTCAAGTTCGTGGTTTTGTAGCAAAGGCGTGCGAACGCTTACGCCACGCAATCGCTGTGCGGCTGCCTCAATATCCGCCGCCACTATCATCTTGATCGCTAGTCCGTGCCGGCCGGAAGCCGGTCTACTTTCGCCGCGCAGATGAAGTCGTTGTCGGACAAGCCGTTAATCGCATGAGTTGTGTATCGGACCGAGCACGATCCGTACTGTATCGTCAAGATCGGGTGATGCCCTTCCGTAATTGCTATCCACGCAACCGCGTTCGCAAAACCCAGGGTCCGACTGTAGGCCGGAAACTCGAACGTCCTCGATATCTCAAGTCCGTCTTCGCTGAGCGACCAGGCCGGGTGCAACGCCTCAAGCAATGCCTCACTTTGATCGGCGCGCAGTGGTTCAACACCGCCTTCGCACGGCTTGCAGCGACGATCCGCGAGCTTATCTGACATTTTGCTTCCCAATTTTAAGCACACGTGGACACTAGCAATCGACTGCAGAAATCGCCACAAAAAAAGGCCGACCTACTACAGGCCGGCCAGGCGGAGACTCGAAAGCTAGTGCGGGTTCGAAGCCAGAGACTGCGGGTTTTCAATGAACAAACGGACACTGACACGACGCTCCAACGCGTAGCTGTCCACGTCCGGGTTCTGCGCGACGGATTCTCCGTGCGCCGAGCTACTGATGCGAAGCGGGTTCACACCGGCTGTGACAAACAAATTGCGAATGAACTCGACACGCCTCTCCGACAGCGCGTGGTTGTACTCGGCAGCGCCACGCTCATCGGCAAAACCGTCCAGTTGAATCCGCACATCGGGCATCGCTGCAAGCGCTGTTGCCATCTGCAGCAGACGCTCGCCCGTCGTATCGGTGAGAGCAAACTCATCGGTTCGAAACAGCAGGTCCATGTCGATGCCGGCCTGCATGAGGCTTACCAGCTCAGGTCTTGCGAGAGTCTGCAAGCGTTCCACTTCGTCACTGAGTTCGCCGATATCCGACTCGAGTTCAGCAACGGACTCCGAAGAGTCTTGTAGTGAGTCCTGCAAACTTTCGATCCGATCCGACTTATTGTGGATCGAGTCGCCGAGCTTTGCCCCAATCGCCGCGCCGACGATGAGTCCCACAGGACCGCCAGCCAATGCGCCGACGATAACGCCGGTACCGACGCCAATATTCTCTTCCTTGGATGCCGCAGCCGAAACCGTCTGGACCGACGTTGCCAGAATAACAATGGCCGTAAAAAAAATCGTATTACGCATGTTCCTTTTCCTCCGATAACAACGGCCCTGTTTGGCCGGGTTCGGAGTTAATTACACAGCGTAATTGCGGTGGCGCCGGGCCTCAAAGGTGGAAAGCTGAGGATCAATTGTGACCAATAATGGCAGCCAGGTCTTAACCACCGCTGAGCGCAACAAAAGTACCGCCGTTGGTCGCACACACGGCACGCATAAATGTTGCGAAGCTGGCAGCCGTTCTCGGAACATTGGCAGAGCCGAAGCGACCCGGAAAGCCCACACCGTGAATGCGTATGAGTCGTTCGCCGTCAGGGCCGGGGCGATTGAGGCGATCGATTGCCGCCATCGCCTGGTCAATATTGCGCACGCCCTGATAGTCATCTCCGAAAACGTAAATGCTTATCTTTTTGTCATCCGCACGAAAATCGCGAATTGCCGTCTCGATACCGTTCACCGGATTACTGTCGCTGGTCGCGTTCCAGGTTCGCATGCGCGCCACTATTGCCTGCCGTCGTCCCGGCGAGTCCGGCATCCAGCGGGACTGGTAGTCCCTGAACATGTACACGCCATCGTCGTTCATTACCTGTATGCCCTTAACGGTGGGGTACGCCTCCAGCGTCTGACGCAGCATTCTTTGCGCCAAGGTCCAGCTGGAGTCCAGCATACTGCCCGACGTATCGATCACGAATATGATGTATTCGCTGTCAACCGGAATACCGGCAACAGCGTCCGCGTCGGGCCGCCGGTAGTACGGCCGCAGTCGTTTTTGTTCCTCGGACAAGCGTTGTCTGGCGGCGCTAAGCTCGCCGATATCGATCGTTTCATCCTCGTTTTCCTTGCTGGCATCATACTGACCCTGAATCTTGCTCAGATCACCCTCAAGTTCGCCGAGGTGCAGCTTGGTCGCACGCGTTTCGACCTGAACTTCTTTGAGAGTCCTGTCCAGTATCGTTGTCGTGCCACGAATCTGGAACAGCTCTTCTTGCAACAACGCGATTAATCGCCGCAGGTCCTCTTCGGCCTCTTCAACAACGACCGGTTCATAGATCTTACTGAGAACGAGCAACAGAATAATCGCGCCGAAGCCGCAACAGATGCAGTCGAGGAACGACAAACTGTATGCTTGTACGTCTCTACGCTTTCTTGCCATTGCCTGCTACCCCTACGGCCAGTCGTGACTGACGCTGATAAAGGAACCGCGAGTTCTTAGCGCCAGAGCCCAGAATGACACGGCCGCCTGCGAGTCGCCTTCCATCGGATACAGCATGATGTTGATCGGGATACCGCTGGGAATCAGATCCACGGCCCTCGAAAACAGATTCAGCCGTTCAGTGCCACCAATTACGGACTTCGTTGCGACCGGCGCGTCCATTGTTGGCATGGAGTCCACCAATATGATCACGTTGTCAGGACGCGGGTTCATGTCGCGAATAATCTGAAACGCCGCGTGCATGTTCGTGCCGTTCTTCGGCACTGTTCGTCGCAAGGTGCGAACCGCGTCATCGAGCTGCGAGGCATTGTCGGCTTTTAACCAAAGCCCCTCAGTTCCCTTGATAACGGGTTCTGCCGTATTGTTGAACATGTAGATCTGATACTCGCTGTCTGCCTTGAACTGCGATGTCAGCCAGTCGACGCTGGCCACCACCTGGCGCCACTTTCGCGACAGCAACTGCTGCGACTCGGGCAGGTTCTTGCGGCGCAGAATGTTAACGATGGTCTCGTGCAGCATGCTGGCTGAACGATCGACCAGAATCAGTGTTCGGTCGCCACCCAACTTCAGGCCCGTCAGGTACTGGCGGTCACCCTCACCCTTAAAGGCACGCACACGCTGCCCAGCGGCGTCCTGTTCTTTCTTCAGCGCCAGCAACCGCCGCACCTCTTCTTCGAGCAACTTGATATCCGATCGCAGTTTCTCGATGTGCTCGATCTTTGCCAGCGAGTCCTCATCGTACTCGGCAAGTTCGGCTTGTAATTCTGCGATCAGTGCTTCGATGATGGAGATCTGATCTTTGGCCTCGTCCTCTTCCGTTTCCAGTTTTTGAATAGAGGTGCGAGCCAGAGCAAGGTTTTTTCGGCCCTCCAGCACCTCTATCTCGAGCCGATTCGTCTCCGCCTGCATCGCCTTGGTTTGATCGGTCGTGACGTTACTTTGCGAGTTGATGATCATGAAAAAAAGAATCACCGCACCGAAACCGCAGCTCATGCAGTCCAGGAACGACATGCTGAAAATCTCGGTTGAGCGCCGCCTACGTCGCACTGTGTTCCTCCGCTGAAATCAAGCGCAACTCGAAGCCCGGAGTGCCGATCCGGATCAGGTCACCGGTCTGTAAAACGGCAGAGCCGTCAATTCGATGGCCGTTCAGAAATGTTCCGTAGCGACTGTGGTCTGTAACAACAAACTGCCCGTTTTCGGGACTGACAACGCAATGTCGGCGCGACACTCCCGGCATTTCCTGCTGCAGATCCAGCCAGCGCTCGCTGTCTGCCGCCTGCGACCCCAAAACCAGCGGCTCACCTTTCAAGCTGAACGCGTTGTTGCCGAAGAGCAGGTGCGTAGGCTGCCCGCCGTCGCCACCAACATTGCCGATCTCCACTGAGACCGGCGCCTGGTCCCAAGGCAACCGTCGGCTTAAGGTAACGTCTCCGCTTTTCGGCTGCGCCCGGCAGCGAGCGATTAGTCCCCGAGCCGTTGCTCCCGGCTGCAACAGGAATGTCTCACCACCGACCCGTGCTTTCAGCGTGGCGGCCAGACCCGGCATACGTGCGGCTTTGTCCGATAGCTGGATCGCAGGGACTTCCTCCGCTCGAAAAATGGCACGCAAGCTACTGACGATGCCCTGGTAGACCGGTGCAGCAGCGCCGACCAGCTCCAGCGACTCAAGCTCGGCGCGATGACTAATACCACGGTACTCGACCGCTAACGGCACCGTCGCCAGGCTCGATGCCTGCGATAACCACCCCGGAATTCTGTCCCGCAACAGCTGCTCGGTTTCGGCAGAGTGCAAGGGGTCGAATCGTGATTGCTGCACAAACGCCTCGGCGATAACTCTTAACCAGCTATCGTGGAGGCGCAACAAGCCGCTATCCTCGATGAGCTCGGTTCGTTCGACTTGCACCTGCCCGTCCTGCATCAGCCGCGTCAGCATGCTGCAATGCAAACTCAGATCGATATGTACGGGCACCGCATGCTCGTAGTGGCGACGAGTCGCGCACACGGCAGCGTCGTACATTGCAACAATTTCAATTCCCAACTCCGCCGCGATACCCAGTAACAAACCGAGATTTTCGTTTGCCATATACGGCGGTATCGCGATCGCCAACCGATCCCCCTTGCTCGAAACCTGACGCCATATCTGCTCAAGTTGACGACTCACGAGATCGGCCGCACTCAGGTGCTGGAAGCGACTGTCGGGCAGTGGCTCAGCGTGCAATGAAGACCAGAAGCGATTCTGAATTCGGCGCGGCTTCAAACTTGCACTGGCAAAGGCTTCGTTGCCAGTGATCAGATGGTCGTCCCCCAGCAACGCAAACCCTGGCTCGCGATACAGAATCTTCTCGTCATTTACGACCAGAATTTCCGCATCGTTCAGATGTGCTGCCAGCAATCCCATTTGAGCTGCGCCCTAGTCTGCCTTCAAGTGACGAATCACTTTTTCGTCGCAATAGTTTTCGCTGTCAAACACCAGACGTTCCTGAGTCAACTGCAACTGATGCACCAGAAACATCAGGAAGATGCTGATGAGCAACGCGATGTAGGTTGAGTTGAACGCCACACCGAGGCTTTGCGTAACCCCGGCGATATCGCCCTGGACGGCCTTATCCGCCTGCGCCAACGCTTCACCGATACCGCGTACCGTGCCGATAAACCCTATCGACGGAATCGCCCAGGAGATATAGCGAATCATGGACAACTCCGATTCGAGACGATCAGCTTCCGACTCACAAATCGTATGTGTACTGCTGGACACATCCTGAATATTTCGCGTCGAACTGAATCGACGCAATGCGTTCAACAACACTCTCGGCAACAGCATCTGCTGTCGATCCTCCGGAAGTGCCTGCACCTGACGGGCAAACTCCCGGGTATCCTCTGGCAGTATCCTCATCCCCTCGGCGACCGGCACAAGATCGACCTCCAGCAGCCGCCGCTCGCCACTGATCTTGACGGCCTTGTATCCCATGATCGCAAGTGCCCAGAACATCAGAATGAAGCACGACTCCTGCTCCATATCCTTGATCAGCACCCAGACACTGCGGTCACGCACGAAATCAGGATCCGCCTCTGCGAGCATGTTTTGTTCTTCGATAATTTGCGCGGCGGTCGGCCTGACGACCGAAACGTAAAACGCATGCACAACTATTATCGCGATAATGAGCGCGAACAGCTGGAAAACGAATTCGACCGGAATGCTCTTCTTGTTCATAAATTCAAACTCTTTGGCGCCAACGCCTAAATATCGACCGGGAACGGTACAGACTGTTGATAGGACACGACATCCGACGGCTTGAACACATCCTCGTCTTCCTCGGTGTGGTCTTCGTTGCGATCCAGATCGAGATCGTCCAGCTCTTCGTCGCTCATTTCATCAACCGTTTGCGGAACGGATTCCGTCACGATTTCGTCGTCCGTTGTATCGTCCTGCGCCCAAACTGCGGTCGCGGCGACAAACAAGGTAATCATAATTAGTCGAAACATAGTCGGACCTCCTGTCTACCCTTAATAACACAGTCAGTAGTCAATAGTTTGGACCCGCAAAGCGGGAAATAGTCTCAAGCAATTCTAGTCAACATTGCGTGCAATGCGAAAGCCAACGTCCACGCGCGGCTCGATGCCGTAGTCTCGATAGCTCAAACGCATTTCCGTAAATCCCGCATGCCGCCAACTGGAACCGCGGATGACGTGGCTGTTGCCGCGCGCCGGACCCGTCGGGTCGACAACGGGTTCTGTCAATCCCGGCGTCGGCACGGTGTACCAATCGTTGACCCACTCAGCGACATTGCCGCCGCCGTCGTATATGCCGATGGAGCTCGCCTTGAAGTTGCCGACCGGCGCGGTTGAGGCGTAGCCGTCGTTAAACTTGGGAATGATGGTCGGCACCAGTTCGCGCGCGGTCAGATCGGCAAAATTGCCGCTGCCCTCTGGGGGCGGCCAGTCTTTGCCCCACGAAAACTTGCGCGGCACCGGGCGTTCCTCAAAACGAATCGCCCAGGCCCACTCTGCCTCCGTCGGCAATCGATAGCCGTCGGTGAACGGGTATACCGGTATCCACTTGCCGAACTGTTGTTTGTACGCCGGCGTGCGACCTTCTTTCTTGCTGAGCCAATTGCAGTATTGCACCGCATCCGACCAGGTCACGTTAGCCACGGGATTGCTGTCCGCTGCAAGGGACGCGTGTACGCCCGCGCCGGAATCGTGATTGTTACGAAACTCGGCGTACTGTTTGTTGGTCACCTCGTGCACGCTGATAAGATAGGGCGTGGCGACCGTCACCGGGCGGATGACCTCGTTCGCACGCCGTCCATTTTCAGCACGCGACGCACCCATTGAGAAAGTGCCACCCTCAACCCGGCGCATAGTTTGCCCGGCAGCGGTCTGTGCCGTCCGTGCAACCGAATCGCGAGCCACGGCTGCCAGCGAACGCAGACTGGCACTCAGGGTTTGCGGATATCCGGGACGCGGAGTGACGGTCTGAGACCAATTCAGAAAGCCCTGCCGCTTAACTTCGATACGGTGCGGCGCGGAACTCAGGCGCAGAGTCGTTTTTCCGGTGCCGCGAGCACGACCATCGACATACACCGTGGCGTCTGCAGGTGTAACCAGCAACGTGACCGTGCCGACGCGGGCTGACAAGTCCACCGTTATCGTCTCGCTGGCCGCGGACTGCAAACGCAGGTTTCGACTGCTCACCCCATAGCCCGCTTTGGACATTCCGATCTCATAATCGATGTCCGGCGTCAATGACAGCGTGATCGGCGACTGGCCGCGGTAGCGACCGTTCACCGTAATATTCGCGCCCTGTGGAATGGTTTTCACCAGCAATCGGGCGTCCGCCGCCTGCAGTCGAATCATCGGCAGCGACTGGTCAGTGTTTGGCACCGCCTCGACTCTTCCGTCCCAGGCGCCAAAACCGTCTTTGACAACAGTTATCTCATGAGTGCCTTCAAGCAACTGGACCGTTGCCGGAGTAACACCGACCTCGTCGTCGCCGGAAAATATTGTGGCACCGGCCGGCTCGGAGCGAACCTCTACCTCCGCCCAGCGTGGCGTCAGTTGCACGTGCAGAGTTTCGAGTCGATCCAGTCCGGCGACATTCACGAAATCGCGAAACGGCAGAAACCGATGCGACTCAACACTCACCGAATGCTCGCCAGGCTCCAACTCGACCGGCCCGTACGGCGCCTTGCCGATCAGGGATTCATCGATCGTCACCACCGCATCCGTTTCGGGCTCTGTTATTAGCAGCAGTTGGCCAGGCTTCTTCCGCATCCTGAGGCGTACGCTCATTGACGGTTCGTCGCCAACCACGAACGTTTGCTCGATATTGTAGTAGCCCTGCTTTGCCACTTTAACCGTGTAATTTCCGCTGCGTAGCAACACGCGATCACCGACGGGCAACCGAAACCAGCCGCCGTCGATGTTGAACGCATCGGGTTGTCCGGGGTCGATCTCGAATTCGACGGACTTCGACGAGAACAGCAGGTACGACATCAACAACAACGCAACCAATCCGCCACCAACGATCATCTTCAGCGGACTGCGCCCTGTTTCCTGTTGCACCGAGTCCGTTGCTGTTGCACGGCGAAAGGCCGTTGGTGCTATCGATACGTCGTCCGGCCGAGCGGCGGCATCAGGCGCCTCGGGCGGCTGCGTTACGTAGGCACTGTCTTCAAGACGAACATCGAACACAGCGCCGTGCTGGTTGAGGCTTACGCGAATTTCGCTGCCGAAGAAATGCAGCACATCACCATCCACCAGGCGACGGCTGGCTTCGAGTGGGGCGTCATTGATACGCAACGAGGTTTGACGCCCGACTGGCTGCACGATAGGGAGATCGTCGAGCAAGTCCAGCAACGCGACCGGCTCACCGCCGGGCCCTGGCAATCGCAGTTGACAGTCGCTGCCCGTACCGACCCGCAACGGCAGCTCGTCTCGCCCAAATCGGCGCTCGCCTCCTACATCCCGGATGACAAGGTCATCGAAACTCAAATCCGCTCCTCGCATTGAATGATGACCGGTTCGCTTTCGATTTCCGGCGCAACACGAAACTCCACGCGCACATCTCGAAAGCCCGGTCGCGATCCAACCGCAACGTAGCTTCCTGGGCGCAGGCTCAACTCTTTTCTCATGAAGCTGCCCAGTCTACCGATCTTGTAGATCGAAACCTCGGTTAAGTTGTCTGACACCAGTCGCACGACAAGAGGCGTCGCCGCCCGTTTCAGCAGGCGCGACAACTCATCGCGTTGCCCTGCCAGCCGCGGTCCGACGTCGGAGCGAGTGGTCACATCGACCACCAACATCGTCGCTTTTTGCATCACTGACGGCACGCTGAGACTGTCCGGTTCGGCGATTAACTTATCCAACCGTGCATGCAATGCACTCATCTCACGACCGTAGGACAAGCCTTCGCTCGCGAATGTCAGTGTGCTGTCAACTTTCAGTATCTCCTCGTAGGTCTTCACGACCGCATCCCAATGCTCGTCGCGCTGCAAGGACTGCGCCTCCTGTTCGAGCGTGGAGATCTGTTGCAGGCGCAGACCCTGATCAACCTGCAACAGACCGTCCTGTGGCACAGAAGATCCGGGGATAAGCCGTTGTGCAACACGAAAAGCGGCGCGCGCGGAAAGATAATCACCGGCGGCGAGCTGCTCGATCCCCTCTGTCATGCGTGTATCGAATTCCAGCTTGGTGCGAATTTGCTGAATGCGTACGACGCCCGCTTGAGCTGGCTCCCAAAGCCCGTCCAACGCCGCGGCCTTCTCGAAACTGCGCTGCGCAGCTTCGAGTTCGAGGTCCTTTTCATACTCAAGACCCTGATCGACAAGTCGCAATACGGTTTCGAGATTCTTCGCCCGCTGGTAGCCGGCCTGAGCATCGGCATGACTGGGCGTTATCGCCACGGCCAGCTCAAACTGCCGCAGTGCTTCCAGGCGATCACCCGTCTCAAACGCGGCGGTAGCGCCGGCATAGGCTTTCTTGAAGCTCGGCTCTATCCTCTTGTAGAGTGGCTCCAGCACGGTCAAAGCCCCAAGATAGAGCTCCTCAGCATACGCGAAATCCTTTTTCAGATAAGCCGCGTCCCCATCCGCGTAAAGATCGCGAGCACTCCTGTACTCTCTTGCCGCCCAACGCTCAACGCCGCGCGCTTCGAGAACCTCGAACGCTGACAACAACTCGCCAAGTGTCGACTCGGCGCTGAATCGGGCGCGACCCTGCTCGTCCAGCCCGCTGTAATCGGCATTGTTTTCCGAAAACGTAATGTCGTCATCCTCGTCGAGCTTGCGTGTCGGTAAATTTGCGTCCCCTTTGATTCGCCGACGAACTTCGGGGTCAACATAAACACCGGCGCGATCGTGAACCACCTCATCCACTGCTGCGACGTCCGGCAACGATGCACTTTCGGGCTCGATCCGTTCAACTGCGATTTCCTCACCGGTTTGTTCTGCAATCCTGTCCGGCAAAACGACCAATACCGCTATCAAGACCGCTATCAGTACACTAAAAGCCACGACTACCGCGCCCCGCCGAAGTCCCGACGAGCCTTTATCGGCATCAATCGCGACGTTGCCCGGCGCTCTCGACACGTGGCGAATCGACCGCACGGATTCTGTGACTGCTTCACCGTGCTGCGGTTTCACACCGCCACGCATCGTGGCCGCGCATGGCGCGAAACCCGCTGCCTTGAGTCGCTCAACCACTTCGCCGGCAGCTGGCCGATTACCGGGCTCTTTATCCAGCATCTGCAGCAGCAACGTAACGATGGGCTGCGGCAAGGCCGAACCGTCAACCGCACGGGGTGTCTCCGGGTTTTGGTTCTTGATTTGCGCCGCAATATCGGTGGATGACCACGGCGGTCGGCCCGACAACAGTTCGTAGATCAGGCTGCCGAGCGCGAATATATCGTCCGCTGGCGAGGCCGGCTCGCCAGCTAGCGACTGTGGGCTTTGAGCGATCGGCGAACCACCGGACCCACGCTGGCCGACGCCGCACGACACGCCGAAGTCACTCAGATACAGCGCACCGTTACCGTCCAGCAGCACGTTGGATGCCTTCAGATCGCGATGCACAATGCCCTTGGCATGCACGTAGCTCAACGCTTCGGCCAGCAAACCGACGGGGCCAAGCACCTCGGAAACCGGCAGACCAGTGAGAGCGCCGAGGTCCGGACCGTCGACGTATTGCTGACTGAAAAACGCCAGTTCCGGCTCAGCATGGAATTCGAAGGCGCGCACGATGTGCGCATGCATGAGCCGAATACTTGTCTGCCACTCGGCCCGCAAACTCGCCGTACGCTGCGGCTCGCCGGAAGAAATCTTCAGCGCAACCAATGCGCCGGTCAGGCGGTCTTTGGCTTGCCAGGTATGAGTCTGGCCGTCGCCACCCAAGCGGGAGACGAGCGTATATCGATCGGCGAGTTGGGTGCCTTGTCGGAGTTCGAGCATTCGTGCGAACTGCTTACCCGGTCGGTTCCGGCGCCCGAGCAGGAGCACCCACTTCTACGGGCTCTGAAAAACCCGTTTCAGCCTCGTAAATCTCTCTGAGCAATTGCCGCCAACTCTCATACTGCGCTTCGGCGGTGCCAGTCAGACGGCGCTGCTGCCCTTCAACGTTAACCACCATCGGCGCAGCCTCGTTGCCGAAGGACTCGGAGAGCTCCGCAATGGCCTCCAGATGCAAGCCGGCCTCGCGGTTTCGGCGAAGGGCGTTGTAGACGGTGGTAAATCCACGCGAAAGTCCCTGGTATCGCAGCGCGCGATTGACGTTGCGCGTATTGCGGCTGGCCGAACTGGTCGTATCGATCTGCGTCGAACCGGCCAGAACCACTACTCCAACCAGCGCCTGTAACTGGGCTGATCGTTTTTGCTGCCGATACTTGATCGTCTCCGCACGAGCGGTCTTGCGCCAGTTGCGGTAGGGAATCGAGATACCGTAATAGAAATTAGCGTAGTGCTCGTTGAGCGTATCAACCACCAGGCGATCACGCTCGCGAATCTGCCGCATGCGCGCAACCGACGGATCGTTTTGTGCGGGCAGGCGAACGACGCTGACAATGCCGTCCTCACCCTGTGCCAGATAACCGTCGTACGCGACTGGCGACATGTCCGAAAAAAACCGCAACTCAGAGATTTGCCGCGTTTGCTGCAACTGTTTCACCGGCAGTTGTGCCGCATGCAACTGCAGATCGTTCGCAAAATCGTTAAATACTTTCTGGTACGGATCACGTCGCCGGTCGCGGCGTTTCGAATACGAAGTCAACCCGGTCTGCGCTTCGTAGGACCGCGTAAACCAATGCCGTCCGGCCGCGTCCGAAACTGAGAACTGCAATTCGACGTACTCACCGTCAGATTTTTCGACAACACCGTGAACAATGACGTCGGTAAAGGCGCTTTCCGACGGAATCACCCGAACTGCGCCCCAGTGGCCGGTGCCTTGCAGCGTCGTCTTTAGATGAAACGGCAGGTATTTGGCCTCCGCACGCCGAATGTCGGCGTAAATACCTGTTTTTTCCGGCCGGTTGTCCTTCGGTATGCCGGCGTCAAACTCCACGATTCCGACATCCAGCAACATCGCCTCATCGACGGACGATGCAGCAACAACAAGCTCCGTTTCCTCGGCAACAACAAGTTCCTGTACGGCGCACCCCGAAGCAAATATCGCGACCGCGAAAAGTACTATTGCGAGTCTTACCATTCGTGGCTTGTCCTATTTGAGTCCCTTGTATTTTCGATACTCTTCCCACAACCGTTCCCGCAGCTCCGGATCGTTTTCCGCTGTGGCTGCTTCGCGCAGTTGTCGCGCCACGATGTCGTCGTAGGAGCCTATCTCGATATCGTCCGGCGTTCGTGCCTTGATTTGCTCATCACTCATACCCTCAAGAGGACCTTCCTGGCTTTCCGAACTGCCTGCAGCGCCGCCGGCTCCGGCTCCACCCCCGGCACCACCCTGGCCACCGGACGCACCGGCCGCCTGCTCACCTAGACCAATAGTTCCGCCACCACCACTGCCACCATCACCGAAACCCTCGGTATCACGGCCGACCGACGATACCTGTCGCTGCTCTTCTCCTATTGCCTCATCAAAGTCGCCGACCGACTTGTCGAGTTCCTCGCCCAGTTCTTCAGCGCGAGCCGGGTCGCCGGGAAACTGGCCGATGCCCCCGGACTGATCGCATCCGGCTCCACCACCAAAACCGCCACCGGTAATACCGCCGTCCTGACAGCCTTCGCCCGCAGCGCCACCCTCACCGCCGCCGGGCATGCCCAGCCCGCCGCCAGGCATCTGCACATCGCCGCCGGGCATGGTAGCCCCGGTTGCACCGCCGCCGGACGAGCCGCCGGATGAACCGCCACCCGGCATTCCCGAGCCACCACCGGACGAACCGCCACCCGAGGAGCCGCCGCTCGGCATTCCCATGCCACCGCCGGAAGAGCCACCACCCGAGGAACCGCCACCCGGCATTCCCATGCCACCACCGGACGAGCCGCCGCCGGAAGAACCGCCGCCGGACGAACCACCCCCGGATGAGCCGCCGCCGGACGAACCGCCGCCCGGAATACTAATGCCGCCCCCACCGGGCAAATTTATGCCGCTGGGCGCACCGATTCCGGTCGCACAGCCGCTTAACAAAAGCCCGGCAACGGCAAGCGCCACGCTGCCACGGACGATTGCGAAATGTGTATTGTCAGTCCTGGTCTGTTTCATGGTCGTCGGCCTCACTGATAGATTAAGGGTTTGAGCAACAAAAGGGCCGTGGAGTTCCGCAATCCGGTCGCGGATACCGCATATTCAGGATAATACTCCCCTCGAGCGTGTTGATCATCCTCCGTACGATGAAATTTCGAACCTCAAACCGGCGCGATTCTTGCGATAAGGTACTAATTCCAGGTACTTTTTCTAGTTTCCTGGCTTGCGAAACAGGATCAACGACAGATCATCCGGCTTGCTCGGCTGGCCGTCACGCGCTTTTTTCATCCGTTCGCTGGCGACTCCGACCAGCGTGCGAACGGCTTCTGCCATCGGGCCTTTACGTACGATTTCGATAATTTCCGCGACGTGCACGTTGTCCATCAAACCGTCACTGGCCAGCAAAACCGTATCGCGAACGTCAAGCTCCACCGCCGCCCCGACGTCGATACGCATGTCGGTCGTGCCGATAAAATTCGACACCAAATGGCGCTCCTCGTGATGCAGCGCCTCTCGTTCGTCCAGAAAACCCGCCTCAACCGCAAAGCCGGTGGGCGAATGCGCTGTGGTCTGCAGTTTCACCCGCCCCCGCTGCCCGATCACTATCGCCTCGGAATCGCCGATCTGATAGGAGCGCGCCAGCCGACCTTCGAGCGTAATCACTGTCAGCGTCGTCGCCGCCCCATTTGCGAGTCCGAGCACCGCCAGATTTGCCGCCTCGATGCCGTTCAGTATCGCCGTTCGCAACAGCGTCGTCTGGTCCATCGCCGCCTGCAACGACGACGCCAGAGTATCGACTGCCATCAGTGAAGCGCGTTTGCCAGCCGGCAAGCCACCGGCGCCATCCGCGACCACCAGAACCGCCGCAGCCGGACCGTAAGGTAATACCGCAACCGTGTCCTCGTTTTCAGTTTCCTTGTCGGGGTCTCGACGGGTATAGGCGATCACATGACCACCGGCGACCTGTGTATCAACACAATCCGGCTGGAACGCGCCGTCCAGCAATATCTCGTCGTCAATCCCGTTTTGCACGGTCATCGGTGACCTGACAGCGGACGCTTGACCGGCTCACGACACCAGGCACAGTAATTCCAGTATTCGCGCACGATTCCCCATCCGCATGACTTGCAAGTCTGCCGGCTGCTCTTCAAGCGCCACGCGCGCCGAACTTTTTTGCGACACCAGGGACAGTAGCGCATGAATGGCATCAGCGGCCCACGGCAACGTTTGCTTTCACAGCAAGCCGAATAACGCTTGTCCGGATAGGTGCGGCTGACCTCCTCGACAAAACCGGGCCCGTAACACCAGGCGCAATAGTCCCAGTCGTTTTTGACGCCGCGTTCGCAGCGTGGACAACTCGACGGCAGTCGCGACTCGGACCCGCGCGACGGGTTGTCGAAGCCGCACCAGGGACAACATTGCATGCTTTCCGATACGGGCGCTTCGCAACGCCGGCATTGATGCTGCGTTTCAAGCTGTTGCTTGAACTGGCGTTGAAATTCCCGCCACTGCATCTGCCGCCACGAACTGCCACGACGTGCGGTGTTTACCGGTTTCGCACGTTTTTGTTTTCTTGCCGTACTCTGCGCTTTCGTGAACGCCGCCTGCATTTGCACCGCATCGCGATAGCGAAGCTTCGGGTCAAGTTGAATCGCCTGTTTCAGCACTTCGATCAACTCCGGTCTGACGCGCGCCACCAGTTTTTCCCTGCCCGGCAACGGCCATTCGAAGGGCCATTCCGGCAGACGACCGGACAGCAATCGATAGATCACCAGGCCCAGCGAAAAGACGTCCGACTGAAACTTCGGTCTGCCCATGGCCTGCTCAGGAGCGATGTAGTCGATGGTGCCGGAGCCGGAGGCTTTAAGGGTTCGCAGGTTAAATTTGGCAAAACCGAAGTCGGCCAGTTTCAGGCGATTCCCGGGAAACACAATAAAGTTCTCCGGCTTGATGTCGCAGTGAATTATCTTGTGTTCGTGAGCGTACGCCATCGAGGCCAGTGCCTGACCTGCAAGATCGATCGCGCGCGCTGTGGATATGCGGCGTTCGAGGCGATCTGCCAGAGACTCTTCGCCCAGCTCCATCGCGATGACGAATCGCTCATCAATGTAGCTCGCATTCATCACCGACAGAATATTTGGATGCCTGAGCTTCGTTGCAACCCGGACTTCGTGCAGAAATTCTTCGTGACCGGTGCCGTAGTCCGCTTTCGGAATTTTGAGTGCAACCTTTTGCTTCTGGACGGTGTCCTGTGCGCGATAAACATCCGCCAGCGGGCCGGACGCGATGCGCCCCAATATTCTGTACTTGCCGATTCGTTGCCGTGCCTTTAACAAGCGATCACCCATTCGTGCCAATGCGACGGACTGCCGAGCGCCATCCCTGCAGCAAGAGTTCGCGTTGGTCTTTCGACATACGCGGTTCAAAGCGCGCATCACAGCGCCAGTATGACGCAATTTGCTCGGTGCTCTTGAATACACCTGCCGAATAAGCAGCAAGGTAGGCAACCCCCAGCACAGTGGACTCAATGTTCTCGGGCCGCTCAACCATAGTATCGAGAACGTCTGCCAGGAATTGCAGAAACCAGTCGTTCGCCACCATGCCGCCATCCACGCGAACGACGCTCGGGCGAATGCCGTCGTCGGCCATCGCATCGATCAAGTCACAGGTTTGATACGCCACCGCCTGCAGCGTCGCGGTGACGATGCGGTCACGCCCGCTGCCGCGCGTTAGGCCGAGGATCGCACCACGAGCATCCGGATCCCAATAGGGCGCGCCGAGTCCGGCGAATGCCGGCACGACGATAATATCGTCAACAACGCCGGTCCGGGTCGCAATGGCCTCGGAGTCCGCCGCAGATTCGATGACCCCCAATTCGTCACGCAACCACTGCATGGCGGAGCCGGCGACGAATACGCTGCCTTCCAGCCCATAGCTCACCTCTCCGTCGAGTCGCATTGCAACCGTCGTCAACAGTCGGTTCTCCGATGCCAGCGCTTTCGATCCGGTGTTGGCAATGACAAAACAACCGGTCCCGTAAGTGCTCTTCGTCATGCCGTTTTCCAGACCCGCCTGACCGATCAGCGCGGCTTGCTGGTCGCCGGCCATGGCGAGTACCGGAGCTTCACCGCCGAGACACACATCCGTCGCCAAACCGAAGTCGTCGGCGCAATCTTTTACCTGCGGCAGTAACTGATGCGGAATATTGAAGATCTCCAGCAACTCCGGGTCCCATTGCTGAGTGTGAATATTGAACAGCATCGTTCGCGACGCGTTGCTCGCATCTGTCGCATGCTGCGAGCCGCCCGTCAAACGCCACAGTAAGAAACAGTCGATTGTCCCGAACGCCAGCTTTCCCGCTTCGGCAGCTTCGCGGGCGCCGTCAACGTTGTCGAGAATCCAGGCAATTTTAGTAGCGGAAAAATACGGGTCGAGACGCAGTCCGGTTTTTTCCGAAACGAGTTTCTCCAACCCGTCGTCCTGCAGGTGTCGACAGCGATCAGCCGTGCGCCGATCCTGCCAGACAATCGCATTGTAAACGCAGCGACCGGTGTCGCGGTCCCAGATCAATGTCGTTTCGCGCTGATTGGTTATGCCGATCGCCGTGATGTCTGACGCACTCACATCCGCTCGACTCATGGCATCTGTTGTCACCGCGCGCACTGATGTCCAGATCGCTTCCGGGTCGTGCTCCACCCACCCGGGCTGCGGATAGATTTGCGGGAATTCCTGCTGCGCGCTTGCGATCACCTTCGTTGCGTGGTCGTAGATAACTGCCCGACTACTGCTGGTACCCTGATCGATGGCAAGCAAATAGCTACCCATCGGTACGCTCCGGCAAGGAATAAATCGGTTTGGGCACCGTCATTTGCTTGCCCGCTTCCGGTGGCCACCCAGAGGTCCGTTGCGAGTCCGCGAACGCGGCGATGTGTTCGCGAATGGGGTCCGGCCAGGGAGTAACTTTGCGGACAGAAAGATCGACGTGCAGGTTTAGCCATTCGGCCGTTGATGCCAGATACCGTTTCTCTGCGTGATACATGCGCATGAATTGATGAATCCGTTTGTCGTCGTAGGCCAGCAATTGTGACGTGATGACATAGGGCTCGGCAACAGCCATCTCGCGCTGCCAGGTGATATGACTCTCGACCGCAAACGTCGAACTGCCGGTAGCACTCACGTGATCGTGGGTAATCCCGAAATTTTCCCACAGCGTATCGACCGCAGAATCGAACGCCAGAACATAGTAGGCGACGTTCATGTGATCGTTAACATCGATCCATTCGGGCAATACGCTGCCGCGAATAATCTCAGTGCCTATGAATTCGGAGTCGGACATTGAACAGGCCTCAGGTTTCAAGTTGAGAAAGACCGCGGTAGTGCTCAAGCGCTTCGGGATTAGCAATTGCCGCAGTGTTCCTGACCGCCTCACCGTGCACCACTGCACGCACGGCCAGCTCGACAATCTTACCGCTCTTGGTGCGTGGGATGTCCGCGACCGAAATTATTTTCGCCGGTACGTGACGGGGCGTCGCGTTGTCACGCAAAGTCGTTTTAATCCGCGCAATCAAGTCGTCATCGAGGTCGACGCCGTCACGCAGCAGGACAAACAGCACAATACGAACGTCATCCTGCCAGTTCTGGCCGATGGCGATACTCTCGACGACTTCGTCGAGTTTCTCGACCTGGCGGTATATTTCGGCCGTACCGATACGCACGCCGCCCGGATTGAGCACCGCGTCCGAGCGCCCGTGTATGACCAGTCCACCGCTGTCGGTCAGCTCGGCGAGATCACCCTGCGCCCATACACCGTCGAAGCGTTCGAAGTACGCCGCCCGGTAACGCGCACCGTCTGCGTCGTTCCAGAACCCGGTCGGCGTTGACGGAAACGGCCGGGTGCAAACCAACTCACCGTGTTCACCAACGATCGAGTTACCTTGCTCATCGAAAACATCCGTCGCCATCCCGAGACCTTTGCATTGCAATTCCCCGCGGCGGACCGGCAATATCGGATTTCCCAGCGCGAAACAACTCAGTATGTCCGTGCCGCCCGAAATCGAGGAAAGTTGCAGGTCGTCACCGATCACCTCATACACAAAGTCGAAACTTTCCGGCGCCAGCGGCGATCCGGTCGATAGCACCACTCGCAACTCCGGTAGCGAAAAATCCACCGCGGGACGGACAGCGGTATTTTGCAACGCGGAGATATACTTGGCGCTGGTGCCAAAAATAGAAATGCCCTCACGCTCCGCGATCTCCCACAGTATGCGGCCGTCCCTGAAGAACGGCGCTCCGTCAAAAAGAATCAGCGTGGCACCCGTTCCAAGACCGCAGACCAGCCAATTCCACATCATCCAGCCGCAGGTCGTGAAATAGAACAACGTGTCCTGCTCGGTCACGCCGGTGTGCAGGACGTGCTCTTTGCTCTGCTGCAGCAGCGTGCCGCCGTGTCCGTGCACGATGCATTTGGGAACGCCGGTAGTCCCGGAGGAGTACATGATGTACAGCGGGTGATTGAATTCGACTGGCGTGAACTCAAGGGCCGCATCGTCCGCCTGGAACTCGCTCCAGGCTACTTCGTTATCAATTCCGATTCTTGTTGAGGCCGAGCCGACAAACGGCACCACCACGGTTTTCAGCAACGACGGCATCGCCGCCGCAACACTCGCGACCGTCGCACGCAGGTCACAAGTCTTGCCGTTGTAGTAGTACGCATTGGCAACGAACAGGACCTTGGGCTCGATCTGACCGAAGCGGTCGATAACACCGTTGCTACCAAAATCCGGCGAACACGACGACCAGATCGCACCGATACTCGTCGTTGCGAGCATAGCGATGACTGCCTCCGGGCAGTTTGGCAGCAGACCCGCGACACGATCGCCTTTGCGTACGCCGCAGCCGCGCAAAGACTCTGCCACGCGCGCGACTGTCGCCCGCAAGTCATCGCGACTGATTTCTCGCCGGGCACCGTCCTCGCCGCAGAATACAAGCGCTGCCTTGCTACCGGTATGGCGCAGAAGATGTGCCGCGAAATTAAGCTCTGCACCCGCGAACCAGCCGGCGTCGATGATGCTCTCGGGACGAGAAAGAATCGATTCCGCCGGGCGCTCGAAGCGTATACCGCAATAGTCGCAAAGCGCCGTCCAAAACGCCGGCGAATCGTCGATGGACCAACGATGCAGCGAGTCGTAGTCGTCAAACCCCTGCTGTCGCATGAAGCGGAACATCGCCGAGTCCTGGATTCGACCGGTGTCCGGCTGCCAAATTATTGGATTGTTACTCATCGAATTCCGTGCGGGAGTGGGCGCCTGTCAGTATCCACAAAACCGCCCTTGTGTCTACGGCCAGTCGAAGGCGATACTGCGAAACTATGGCCGAAACCACACCGATAATTCTTGCCGCCATTCTCGCCGCCGGCGCAATCGCCTACTGGCGTTTTCGCCCGGTTCGCCGACCCGTACCGCCGCAACTGCGCCAGGGGCACGCACTGCCGGATTTTCGTGCAGTCGACGAAAGCGGCAACCCGGTCCGATCAACTGAACTCCACGGCAGCGCCGCGGTGTTACTGTTTGTCCGCGGCAACTGGTGTCCGTTTTGCAGCTCGCAGATCGAAAACCTGAGCGTTCATTACAAGGACATCATCGGCCTCGGCGCTCGATTGATACTCGTCACTCCAAAACCGCTGGAGACGACCCGCCGCGTGGCAGAATTCTTCGAGGTCGAATTCGACTTTTGGCTGGACGCTGATCTCGCTGTGACCCGGCAACTTGGCTTGCTGCAGGAATCCGGCGTACCCGATGAACATCGCAAAGAATATGGAGCGGACACGATCTGGCCAACAGCGCTGGTCGTCGATCCCGACGGGATCATCCACTACACCGAGTTATCGAAATTCATCACTGATCGGCCGGACCCGGCCACGTTGTTACGAGAACTGCGAAGCGCGTTAGGCCGCTAGAACTTCACCCCGACCGCCGCACACAAAAACTCCATATAGGGCGTCGCCTGCTTGAACGAGGTTTCAACACTGCGTTGAAACTGCGGTTTCAGGCAATCTTCGAGCGACATCGTTCGAACGGCAATGAAACTCTTGCGTTTGATGTCGTCGATCATCGGGTGTTCTTTGTCGAAGCCACGAGGCGGGCGCTGCAAAGACTCGCCGCCCAGACTGAAATGCCGTTTGAACGCCGGGGTACTGATCGCTCGTTGCCACTGCGGACTCTTCGCGGCGATGCGCTCGCGAATCTGTCGTAAGGGTTCGGAATCGGGACGCCACATGCCGACGCCTATGAATACTTCGTCCGGGTCTATGTGCACGTAATATCCCGGCGAATGCACATCCTTGGCACGCTCGTGGCGAAACTGAATACCAATATTCGTTTTGTAGGGCAGCTTGTTGTTTGAGAAACGGGTATCGCGGTAAACCCGCATCAGAGAACCGCCCATGCGGGTAGCTACGGCCGTGAAATTCGGCGCGAAATCCGCCAACGGCTGCTGCATCGATTGAATAAAGCGCAACGCAACATCGAGCACATCCTCGTCGTAGCGAGCCTTGTTAACCTTAAACCATTCGCGATTATTGTTTTCGCGCAACTCGCGAAGGAATTTGATTGTCCTTTTTTCAAATCGGCTGTAGCGATTCTTCTTCATCTGCTACCTTTTTCCTTATCAGGATTTCATGTCCTTGTCAGGATTCACGAACATGTCCGACTCATCTTCACCGTCCCGCGGCACGAGGCAGACGAAATCCTTTTCCACCAGAATACTGAGCATCTGTCCGTCGTCGAGTACTTGATCGCCCATAATCGAAACCTGCTCTGTGGTGGCCCAGGCCAAAACAGTCGCTTCCGGTATTCGCACGATGATTTCGTTTTCCGCATAGAGTGCGGCCGGACTGGTGCTGGCCGGACTGCTTTGCAGTGAGTAGCAAAGTCGCTTACCGCCGGGAAAACCGGTGGCAGAAGTTACCGCTCCGACTTCGCGCATAGCCTCAACTTCGCTACGGGTCAGACGCAGTCGAAGGGAATTGTCTCTGATACGAATCTTCACAGCCGGTTTTCCTTTTGTTGGTCCTGCAGAGGCGAAAGAGCGGGCGGCCGATCATCGGGGCGCACAACACGAAGTCGCGCCGGCGCTGGTTCCGGTTCGATTCGTCGCTGCGCTGATGCCGGCCGGGAACGGCCAGACTTACTCCGCGATTACGTTCTCTGCCTGCGGCCCTTTCTCGCCCTGGGTCACTTCCATTGAGACCTTCTGTCCCTCTTTCAGGGACTTGAATCCTTCCATCTGTACCGCGGTATGGTGAACAAATACGTCCGGACCACCTTCGCGTTCGATAAAACCGAATCCCTTATCGTCGTTGAACCACTTTACGGTTCCTTCAACTCTTTCGCCTGACATAACTACCTCTTCACAAAACTGCCGCTGGATGGCGGCTGCAACGCTGTGCCCGCAATGGGCACCGTACACCAAATAGTACTCGCAAATGCCCGGCAATTCCCGCAAGAATGTGTAGCGCTCGCGATTATCATGAGATGCAGCACGCTAGTGGCGACCTCGATGCCGAACGAATCTCGATCCGAGCTTGTCAATGGAATCGCATCCCAGCAACGCGAGAGTGCGCTCAACCTCCTCGCGCAATAACATCAGAGCGCGTTCGACCCCCGTCTGACCACCGGCCGCGAGCGGGTACAGATAGCCACGCCCGATGCTGCAGGCGTTCGCGCCGAGCGCAAGTGCCTTCACAACGTGCGTGCCGCGACGCACGCCGCCATCACAGATTATTTCCAGCCGATCATGCAGCGCATCCGCCACATCGGCAATGCAGTCCACAGGCGCTGGCGCTGCTTCCAGTTGTCGACCGCCATGGTTCGACAACATGACTGCGGTCGCACCGGAATTGGCGGCATTTCTGCAATCGGCTACCGTCTGGACACCCTTGATCACCAAGGGTCCCTGCCACAGATCAGCCAGCCATTCCACGTCCTTCCAGGTCAGCGAACGATCAAATTGACTGTCAATGTATTCCTTGATGCTCTGGTCGCTGAATTGCTCAGAACCACGACTGGCAGTCACGTTCACAATTTCGAGGTCTTTGCGAATCGTCGCCCGATACAGCCACCACGGGTGACGTAACACACTCATTACGCCGCGAAGTTTTAGCCTGCCGGACGCGATTCCGTAAATATTGTCGCGTTCACGATTACCCGCCACCGGAGTGTCCACGGTAAGACACAACGCTTTGTACCCAGCCGCCTTACAGCGCCTGACGAACTCGGTCGTCAGACCGCGATCTTTGAAAACGTAGATCTGGAACATCATCGGGCACTGCCCCGCCGCAGCAACATCCTCAATGGAAGTCGTCCCGAGCGTCGAGAGACTGTAAATCATGCCGAACTTCTCAGCGGCCCGCACGACGGCCGGCTCGCCAGCCGCGTGAAACAGCTTCGACGCACCGGTCGGAGAAATGATCACGGGCCAATCCAGCGGCTCACCAAACAAGGTCGTCTTCAGGCTCAGTTTGCTGACGTCGGATAGCTGCGCCGGCAAGAGTTCATAGTCGTTGAAGGCGGTACTGTTTCGGCCCAGGGTCCATTCATCGTCCGCACCACCATCAAGGTAATGAAAAATAGGTGACGGCAACTTCCGCTTCGCGATGCGGCGAAAATCCATGATGTTGTTGCAGTCCGAAATATTCATGGATTGAGGTTATCACGCATTGACGTAGGTGGCTTTTCGCCTGCTAGAATCGCTCACTCCTGCAGCAGTTGAAAGGCCTTCCATTCAATGCTCGATTCAGACCAAATCCGCTCACGAAATCGCAGCGTCGCGAAATGGCTGTTGATCTGTTGCGGTCTTGTATTCGCGATGGTCGTTCTGGGCGGTTTCACCCGCCTGACGGGGTCCGGGCTCTCAATGGCGGATTGGCGACCGCTAACCGGCTGGCTACCGCCCTTCGGCGACTCTGAATGGCAGCGCGTGTTCGATCTGTACCGGCAATCGCCAGAATTTCTCAAGGTGAACTCTCACATGGACGTCGATGCGTTCAAGAGCATTTTTTGGCTGGAGTACCTGCATCGCCTGCTTGGCAGAACCATTGGCATCGTATTTCTCGCTCCGTTCGTTTTCTTCGTCACCCGGGGTTATATCCGACCGACCGAATGGCCCAAGTATTTGTTGATGTTTGTGTTGGGCGGTATGCAGGGAGTACTTGGCTGGTACATGGTCAAAAGCGGTCTGGTCGACCTGCCGCACGTCAGCCAGTATCGTTTGACGGCGCATCTTGCAGCGGCTTTTATCATCTACGCATATATGTTCTGGGTCGCGATGTCACTGCTGTTCCCGACCAGTAGCAATGAGCGGCATCCCTTGTACGGAAAATCGCTGGCATTGACGATTTTGACGTCGATGACGATCCTTTCGGGCGGTTTCGTCGCCGGACTCAAGGCGGGCAAGATCTACAACACCTTTCCGTTGATGGGCGAACATTGGATTCCCCCGGGGACGATGGCACTCGAGCCCTTTTGGCGTAACTTTTTCGACAATCCGACGACCGTGCAATTGGACCACCGCATACTTGCAATTACTACGCTGGTCGCTGTCATCGGCTTCTGGCTTAAAGCACGCAACACCACGCTGCTGCCGCGCAGTCGACCCGCAGTCAACGCCTTGCTGCACACGGTATTGCTGCAGGTTGCGCTTGGCATTTCGACGCTGTTGTTATCCGTGCCGGTGCTTCTCGGCGTCATGCATCAGGCGGTAGCAATGCTGCTGTTCACTGTTTCTCTTTATCTTCTGCACAGTTTCAGGCGCGCCGGATGAGCGTCTGTTTTGATTCCGACCTTGTCGTTCGGTATGGCGGCCGGGGTCCTCGCTACACGTCATACCCGACCGCGCTGCAGTTCGACGAGAGCTTAAAGCTCGACGATTACTGTCAGAACGCGCTGGACAGTAACGCCGGTAGCGCCCCGCTGTCGCTGTATGTGCATATTCCGTTTTGCCATTCGCTGTGCTTTTACTGCGGCTGTAATAAAGTCGTCACGCGCAACCGGAGCCGCGTCGAACGCTACCTGGACACGCTGCATTGCGAAATCGATATGCAGTCAGAACTGTTTGACAAAGACCGCAGGGTCGAGCAACTGCATTTCGGCGGCGGGACACCGACTTACCTGAGCGGTAAGCAACTCACCGAATTGATGAGCAAGCTACGTGAAGCGTTCTCGCTGGACGAAAGCGAAAGCCGCGAATTCTCGATCGAAGTAGACCCTCGAACGGTTGACGAAGAGGACATTCGACAACTGTCGCAACTCGGCTTTAATCGCCTGAGTCTTGGTATTCAGGACTTTGACTCGATTGTGCAGGATGCGGTCAACCGCAGGCAATCACCCGACAGCGTTGTCGATCTTGTTCTGGCCGCCCGCGATGTCGGGTTTGAGTCGATCTCCTTCGATCTCATCTACGGCTTGCCGCATCAGACGGTAGCAAGTTTTGACACCACGCTGGATCTGGTGATCGGCATGCGTCCGGACCGCCTGGCGATCTACAACTACGCACACTTGCCACATCGCTTTAAGGGCCAGCGAATGATTGACGATGCTGCAATTCCGGCGCCGAAGGTCAAGCTCGACATTCTGCACAGAACCATCGACAGGCTCTGCGGCTCCGGCTACGAGTACATCGGCATGGACCACTTTGCGCTGCCCGAGGACGAACTCGTACTCGCGCGCGCGAACGGCAGCCTGCAGAGAAATTTCCAGGGCTATTCAACACACCGGGACTGTGACCTCGTCGCACTCGGCGTCAGCGCAATCGGCAACATTGGCAATGTTTTCGCACAAAATGCTGCAACAACGGAGAAATACCAGGCATCAATAGAAAGCGGTCAACTCGCAATAAGAAGGGGTATCGTCGTTGACCAAGACGACCGCATTCGCGCCGCGGCCATTCAGGCGTTGATGTGTTACGACAGTCTTAAGTTCGCCGACTTCAACGCCGCGCACGATATCGATTTTGTCAGTTATTTCGCGGCTGAACTGGAGCGCCTGCCGGCGCTGGCCGCCGACGGCCTGATTCGACTGGACTCGTCGGCCATCGAAATTACCGAAAAAGGCCGCCTGTTGCTCAGAAGCATTGCTATGATCTTCGATCGCTATGTCGACCACACGCAGAACGACAATCGCTTTTCGCAGGCGATTTAGGCGATCTCGGTCAGCCAGCCGTAAGTATCCGGGGCCAGTCCGTACTGAACGTCCTGCAACGCCTTGCGCAACTTCTCGACGTTTGGTCCCGCACCGCCGTCTCCTACCTTGATTTCCTCACCGCGGTAGACCAGCGTCCCGACCGAGGACAAACACGCTGCTGTTCCCGACAAAGCTGCCTCGTAAGTCTTGACCAGTTCCAATAACTCGGTGACGGTGAAGTTTCTTTCCGTGACTTCGTAGCCGAGATCACCGGCCAACTTTAAAATGGAATCGCGCGTCATACCGTGCAGAAAGGTCGAATCCAGCGGCTTTGTGATGACCTCGTTGTCACTAATCAGAAGGAAATTTGCTGCACCGGTCTCCTGCACATCGCCGTTGGGACAGAACAAGACCTGATCAACGCCGTATTGCTCTTTTGCCTGCAGCGTCGGACCCAGCGCCGCCGCATAGTTGCCGCCGGTTTTGGTACTGCCGAGTTGCTCGGTAGAGCGTGCGCGCTGGTCTTCTACCAGTAGCTTCAGCGTTGGCGCGCCGCTGGCGAAATAATCGCCAACAGGCGATGCCAGGACGAACAAGGTCGCCTCCGACGACGGCGCCGCCGCGGCTCCGATGTTCTCCAGCGTACCAATCAGGGTCGGTCGCAAATACAGTGAACCCGGCGGCTCCGGGATATCGTCAACGTGCGCGGCGACTAGCTCCACCACCATCGCCGCCAGCATTTTGGCATCGGGAATCGGAAGTCGCAGCGATGCTGCACTCTTTTGCATACGAGCGACGTGATCCGACAGACGGTAGATTCGCGCCCCGCCATCCTCCCAGCGGTAAGCCTTGAAACCCTCGAAACAGCTGCTCGCGTAATGAAAAACGTGCGCCGCCGGGTGTATTTGCAAGGGTTTCAGCGGCTGCAGCGCGGCGGCTGACCAGGTATCATTTTCGAAACGCGCGACCGAAAACTGATCGCAAAACTCTGTACCAAACTGGCCCATGGGCTTGTAACTCTGCTGTCAAATCCGAAGGGACGTAACTTTGCCACTAATAGATGCCGGATGACTAGGGGACATCGGGATTTATTTGCAGATAACTATTGGCTTAAGATCGCCGTACCGGCGTAAGATTCGCCCTCCTCACTCGGAGCATGCCGCATGAGTTCAGCCACCAGCAACATTGACGCCTACTGGATGCCGTTTACGGCAAATCGCGATTTCAAGTCGAAACCGCGGGTAATCAGTGGCGCCGCCGGTCACTACTACACCACCGAGCAGGGCACGCGGCTGTACGACACGTTTTCCGGGCTTTGGACCTCAGGTCTGGGCCACTGCCACCCCAGGATCGTGCAGGCTGTACAAGAGCAGGTCGCGAAACTCGATTACTGCATGGCCTTTCAGGTCGCGAACAACAAGGCCATCGAACTCGCCGGTCGCGTTACCGCGATGGCCCCTGAGGGCATCGACCACTGCTTCTTCACCAATTCCGGATCGGAGTCCGTCGACACGGCCCTCAAGATCGCACTCGGCTATCATCGCGCGCGCGGTGAGGGCAGTCGTACACGTCTGATCGGTCGGGAGCGCGGTTATCACGGCGTCAATTTCGGTGGCATGTCGGTCGGCGGAATAGTGCCAAACCGCAAAGCATTCAGTGCCAACCTGATTCCGGGAGTCGACCATATTCGCCATACGCTGGATATCGAACGCAACGCGTTTTCGCGCGGCCTTCCCGCGCACGGCGCAGAACTGGCCGACGACTTGCTGGGCTTGTGCGCCCTGCACGACGGCAGCAATATCGCCGCGGTGATCGTCGAACCGGTCGCCGGGTCAACAGGAGTCATACCGCCACCGATTGGCTACCTCGAGCGCTTGCGGGAGATCTGCGACCAACACGGCATCCTGCTTATTTTCGATGAGGTGATCGCTGCGTTCGGCCGCCTCGGCGCTGCGTTTGGCGCGGACCGATTGGGCGTCATCCCCGACATCATCACAGTCGCCAAGGGACTGACCAACGGCGTTATCCCCATGGGCGCGGTGCTGGTCCGTGACTCAGTCTACGACGCGTTCATGCACGGGCCGGAGAATATGATCGAATTGTTCCACGGCTACACGTATTCCGGTCACCCGGTCGCCGCCGCCGCCGGACTAGCGACAATGGACGTCTATGAGGAGGAAGGGACATTCGAACAGGCGTTGAAGCTGGAACAGCAGTTCGAAGACTTGCTGCACTCGTTCGCGGACCACAAACACGTCATTGATGTGCGCAACTTTGGCTTGATGGGCGCTATTGAAATGGCACCACGCGACAATGCACCCGGCGCTCGCGGCGGCGAGGCGCACAAGAAATGTTTTTGGGAGGAAAATCTGGTGATTCGCAACGGTATGGATACCTTGCAATTCTCGCCTTTCCTGAACTCGAACCCGGATGAAATGGAACAGTCTTTCGCGACCATTCGCCGCGTCATCGATACGATCGAATAAGCAATAACCGTTTTCGGAGATATACGCATGAACGCCACACCTGCAGACAATCCCGACACAGGCGAAGTCGTCGGTCACCTGATCGACAATGCCGATGTTGCCGATGATAATCGTCCACAGCCGATAACCAACCCGGCGACCGGCGCGGTGACAAGGCACGTTGCGATGGCGTCGAAGGCAACCGTCGAAAGCGCAATTGCGGCCGCTCAGGCGGCTTTTCCGGCCTGGCGAAACACGCCACCGGCAAAACGTGCTCGCATCATGTTCAAGTTCAAGCAATTGCTCGAAGAACACGCCGGCGAAATAGCAGCGGCGATTACCGACGAACACGGCAAGGTACTCGATGACGCCATGGGCGAGTTTGGTCGCGGTGTCGAAGTTGTGGACTACGCCTGCGGCATTCCGGAAATGCTAAAGGGCGAGTACTCGCGCAACGTTGGACCGGGTATCGACAGTTGGTCCGAGTTTCAGCCGCTGGGCGTCGTCGCCGGTGTTACGCCGTTCAACTTCCCGGCGATGGTACCGATGTGGATGTATCCGATGGCAATAGCCTGCGGCAATACGTTTGTGTTGAAGCCGTCTGAGAAAGATCCGACGGCGCCGATGATCGCCGCGCGCTTGCTGCAGGAAGCCGGCCTTCCAGACGGCGTCTTCAATCTTGTTAACGGTGACAAGGAAGCGGTCGACACACTGCTCAATGACAAGCGCGTGCAGGCGATCAGTTTCGTCGGTTCGACACCGATCGCCGAGTACATCTACAACACGGGCAGCAAGAACGGCAAGCGCGTGCAGGCGCTTGGCGGTGCCAAGAACCACGCCATCGTGATGCCGGATGCGGATATCGACAACGCGGTGAGCGCACTGATGGGAGCGGCGTTTGGGTCTTGTGGCGAGCGCTGCATGGCAATCTCGGTCGCCGTTTGTATTGGCGGCGACGTTGCCGATGCGGTGGTCGGCAAGTTGCAAGAGCAAATCGCGGAACTCAAGGTCGGAACCGGCACCGACATGTCCAATCAGATGGGGCCGCTGGTGAGCAAGATTCACCGCGACAAAGTACAGGGCTACGTCGATCTCGGCGTAGAAGAAGGCGCGACGCTGGTGGTGGACGGTCGCGATTTGTCGGTCGAAGGCTACGAGGACGGTTTTTTCCTCGGGCCGTGCCTGTTCGACAACGTCACGTCGAACATGCGGATATACCAGGAAGAAATTTTCGGCCCGGTGCTGTGCGTCGTACGCGCCGCGTCTGAGGAACAGGCGATGCAGCTCATTAACGACCACGAGTACGGTAACGGCGCCTGCATCTTCACTCGCGACGGCGAGGCAGCACGATATTTTGCGGACAATATCCAGGCCGGCATGGTCGGCATTAACGTACCACTGCCGGTACCCGTGTCCTACCACAGCTTCGGCGGTTGGAAACGCTCACTGTTCGGCGACCTGTTCGCCTACGGACCGGACAGCGTCCGCTTTTACACACGACGCAAGACAATCACTCAGCGCTGGCCTTCCGGTGGCGTTCGCGAGAAGGCACAATTCTCGTTTCCAGGCCGCCAATAAACAACAACGGACTAAAAATAATGGACCATAAAAAGACCGCAGACTTCGTGGATGCTATGTGGGACGACGAGATTATCCCGCAAATCTCCGAGTACATAAAAATACCCAACAAGTCGCCGCACTTCGATCCCGACTGGGCCGAGCACGGCCATATGGAGCGCGCCGTTGAAATGCTGGAGGCCTGGTGCAAGACGCAACCGTTGCGGGACATGACGGTTGAGGTTGTCAGAATAGAAGGCCGCACACCGGTGCTGTTTATCGACATTCCCGGCGCTTCCGACGAGATCGTATTGCTCTACGGCCACTACGACAAACAACCGGAATTTAGCGGCTGGGACGACGACCTCGATCCCTGGACGCCCACAATACGGGACGGAAAGCTCTACGGTCGCGGCGGCGCCGACGACGGCTATTCCGCATTTGGATCGTTAACCGCGATCCGCGCACTGCAGGAGCAAGGCATTTCTCACGCGCATTGCATCGTCCTCATTGAAGGCTGCGAAGAAAGCGGCAGCTTCGATTTGCCGCACTACATTGACCTGCTGGAAGATCGCATCGGCGCGCCGGATCTGGTCGTGTGCCTCGATGCCGAGTGCGGTAACTACGACCAGCTTTGGTGCACGACGTCATTGCGCGGCAATCTCACCGGCACGCTGCGCGTTGATGTACTGACCGAAGGGGTGCATTCCGGAACGGCCAGCGGCATCGTGCCATCCAGTTTTCGTACCGCTCGCCAACTCATCAGTCGCATCGAAGACGAAGCGACCGGACGGATACTCATCGACGATTTACACGTCGAAATCCCGCAGCAACGAATGCAGCAAGCGGCGCTTGCAGCAGAGACGCTGCAGGAACTGGCTTACGAAAAGTTTCCGTGGGCAGTTGAGAATCCCTTACCGCAGGAATCGCATGCCGAATTATTGCTGAACAATACCTGGCGACCGATGCTCGCGGTGACCGGCGCGGAAGGCATGCCGGCGATGGTGGACGCCGGCAATGTGTTGTTGCCCTACACCAAACTCAAGTTATCCTTCCGCTTGCCCCCGACCTGCGACGCAGACGATGCGGCGGAGGCCGTCGAGTCCGCGCTGGAAGCTGACAAGCCACCGCTTGCGAAAGTAGCCTTCGAACTCGAATCGACAATGGCGGGCTGGAACGCACCTGAAGTCGCAGATTGGCTGGAAGCGTCGATGCAAAAAGCATCAACCGCGTTCTTCGGAAAACCCTCCATGTATATGGGCACGGGCGGCACGATCCCCTTCATGGGAATGCTCGGTGAGCGATTCCCCGAGGCACAGTTCCTGATCACCGGATTACTGGGACCGAAGTCGAACGCTCACGGACCGAACGAATTCCTACACATCGAAACCGGCAAACGACTAACCAGTTGTGTCGCCCAGGTCCTGGAGGACCACTTTTTAAGATCGGCTGTAAGTTAGAGACGTTATCTGCTCGGAGATGAGTCCGATCAGGAAAACGATTACGGCTGCGCTGAATAGCAGCATGCTCATATTGGTGAAACGGCCTGAGCTTATATACGTGTAGGCGTAGTAGCCGAGGCCGGTCATGAAAAACAAGCCGCTTGCCGGTAGAAAAATCTTCAGCGGCGAATACAGTGTCGCGATTTTGAAAATAATAACGAGAAAACGAAGGCCGTCGCGTATCGGGCGGATGTGGCTCTTGCCCACGCGTTTCGCCGCTGAGATCGGTTCGAACGCAATCGCGTAACCGCTGCGCAGAAACGCCATGGTAATGGTTGTCGGGTAGGAAAAACCGTTGGGCAGCAAGTACAGGAACTGCTTGAATTTGCTCGCTCTGGCAACTCGAAAACCGGACGTCAGGTCCAGAATCCTGCGGCCACTCATCATTGACGCAATACCGTTATACAGACCGTTCGCAAACAACCTGCCGACACTCGCATGCGAGCCGGTGTCTCGCGCGCCAATCGCCATTTCATAGCCATCCTCGACACGCTGCAGAAGGGGTGCTAATTCGGCGGCAGTGTGCTGGCCGTCACCGTCCATAAACGCGAGAATTTCGCCCGACGCCGCTCGTGCGCCCGATTTGACCGCCGCACCGTTGCCAAGACTCTCCATATGACTCACGACCGTCGCGCCGGCCGCAGCTGCAATGCTTGCGGTTTCGTCGCTCGAGCCATCATCGACGACAATGATCTCGGCGTCCGGGTAATGTTCGCGCGCGGTCGCGACAACCGACGCGATTGCGCCGCTCTCGTTCTTCGCTGGAATTATGATGGACAAGGACATAGCGGGGTCTTCGTTTACGACGCGAACATGATCATTATACCGGCCGCCACCGCAGAACCGATGACACCTGCGACATTAGGTCCCATCGCGTGCATTAGCAAGATATTCTGCGGATTCGCCTCAAGTCCGACCTTGTTGGCGACTCGCGCCGCCATCGGCACCGCCGAAACGCCCGCCGCCCCGATCAGGGGATTGATAGGCGTGCTGGAAATCTTGTTAAGCAATTTCCCCATCAGCAATCCGCTGGCCGTGCCTATTGAGAATGCAACCATGCCGAGTATCAGGATGCTCAGCGTGCTCCAGTCGAGAAATTGCTCGGCGCCAAGTTTTGAACCCACCGCCAAGCCCAGGAAGATCGTCACGATATTGATCAAAGAGTTTTGCGTCGTGTCGGACAGGCGATCAACCACACCGCACTCACGCATCAGATTGCCGAAACACAGCATGCCCAGCAGCGGCGCCGCTGATGGCAGTAATAACGCGACCAACAGCAGCAGCAGCAACGGGAAAACGATTCGTTCCGTCCTCGACACCTCGCGTAACTGCACCATTTCGATCTTGCGTTCCGACTCGGTTGTCAGAAGCCGCATGATCGGCGGCTGGATCAGCGGTACCAGCGCCATGTACGAATAGGCCGCTACTGCGATCGCACCCAACAAGTCGGGCGCAAGTTTGCCGGCGACGTAAATCGCCGTGGGTCCATCAGCACCGCCGATGATGCCTATCGCCGCCGCCTCGCGAAGCGAGAAATCCATCACGCCCAGTTCCGTCAAACCCAGCGCTCCCAGCAGCGTGGCGAAAATACCGAATTGCGCTGCAGCCCCCAGGAACAGGGTTTTCGGATTCGCCAGAAGTGGTCCGAAGTCCGTCAACGCGCCGACGCCCATGAAAATAATCAGCGGGAACACACCGGTTTCAATTCCGGTTGTGTACGCCAGATGCAACAGGCCGGAGCCGGTCGCGATTTCAACACCCGGAATATTACTGAGCAAACCGCCAAATCCGATCGTTACCAGCAACAACGGTTCGAACTTGCGAACAATGCCCAGATAAAGCAGCAGCAGACAAACGCCGATCATCACAATCTGACCAACGCTGATCTGATAAATGCCGGACTCGACCCAAATTTGCCTTATGAGGTCCATATTACGGATGCAGCACTAGCTGATCGCGACCATCGCATCGCCAACGGCGACCGCATCGCCTTCGTTGACGAACACCTCGGTCACCGTGCCGGATTTCGGCGCGCTGATCACAGTTTCCATTTTCATCGCTTCGACGACCAGCAAGGCGTCGTTCTTTTCGACCGCATCCCCCGGCGCTACATGAACCTTGAAAATATTTCCGGCTAGCACGGCGTTTACTGCCTCGCCGCCTGCCGAAGACGCCGGCGCTGCTGCAGATGCCGCGGTAACTGCCCCGAGTTGGCCGCTTGCCGCGACTTCTACGGTGTAGGTCTTGCCGTTGATGCGTACCGAATACACGCCGGACTCGCTCGCTGGCGCTGCGCAGGTCACGCTTGCCGCAGGCTTGCCGGTCGGTGCCGGCTCGAACGCGTCTGGATTGTCGCGATTCTGCAGGAACTTGATACCGATCTGCGGAAACAGTGCGTAGGTCAGCACGTCGTCGACCACCTCGTCGGCCAGCCGAATATTTTTTTCTTTGGCAATCCTCCGCAGTTCGGCTGTCTGCTGCACGAGTTCCGGTTCGATAAGGTCTGCCGGACGACAAGTCACCGGCTCGTCACCGTCCAGAACCTGCGCTTGCAACTTCGCATCAACCGGCAGCGGTGTTGCACCGTACTCACCCTTGAGGATACCGGCGGTTTCTTTGGTGATCGTGGTATATCTCGATCCCGACAACACGTTGATGACCGCCTGAGTTCCGACAATTTGTGACGTCGGTGTCACCAGCGGCAACATCCCGAGGTCTTCACGCACACGCGGGATTTCGTTCAGTACTTCGTCAAATTTTTCGCTGGCATTTTGCTCGCGCAGCTGGTTTTCGAGATTCGTCAGCATGCCGCCCGGCACCTGAACGACCAGAATCCGGGAATCAACACCGCGCAGCGAACCCTCGAATTGCGCATACTTCTTACGAACTTCTCGAAAATAGGCCGCGATTTCTTCGATCAAAATCATGTCCAGGCCAGTATCCCGTTCGGTGCCCTCGAGCAACGCGACGACGGATTCTGTCGGTGAGTGGCCGTAAGTCATGCTCATCGACGATACCGCCGTATCGATGTTGTCGATACCGGCTTCGACGGCTTTGATATAGGTCGCGGTTGACAGACCCGTGGTCGCGTGACACTGCATGTGTATCGGAATGTCGACCGAAGCCTTCAGCCTGGTGATCAGTTCGTACGCGACGTACGGACGCAATAAGCCCGCCATGTCTTTTATGCATATCGAGTGCGCACCCATGTCTTCGATGCGTTTGCCCAGATCGATCCACAGATCGAGCGTGTGCGCCGGACTCACTGTGTAGGAAATCGTACCCTGCGCATGTTTGTCGACAGCGAGCGTCGCCTTTACCGCCGTCTCCAGGTTTCGCAGGTCGTTAAGCGCATCGAAGATTCGAAATACGTCCACGCCGTTGACCGCGCAACGTTCAACAAATTTTTCAACCAGATCGTCGGCGTAGTGACGATAACCAAGAATATTCTGCCCGCGAAACAACATTTGCTGCGGCGTGTTCGGCATTGCCGCTTTCAGCAAGCGGATGCGCTCCCAGGGATCTTCCCCAAGGTATCGAATACAGGAATCGAAGGTCGCCCCGCCCCAGGATTCCATAGACCAGAATCCCACCGCGTCCAGCTTGCCAGCGATGGGCAGCATGTCTTCAATGCGCATGCGCGTGGCGAGCAGGCTTTGATGTGCGTCGCGCAACACCAGCTCGGTAATACCCAGAGGTTTCTTTTCAGACATATCGGCGCCGGTCACTGTCGCCGCCGATGCTGCATGATCGCAGCACTGATCGCGGCAATTTCTTCTTCGCCGATGTCATCGTTAGGTATCGCTGAGTTGAAACGCATCGCAATAGCCGACATGGTCGACATTGCGAGTACCAGTAGCGTCAGAAACACAAACACTGTGCCCATACCCACCAGCATCAACGTAATGCCCTGATCCAAAAGACCTGTTTCCAATGAAACCTCCGAGACTAAAACAGCAGCGAGCGATTATAGCGGAAGATTTCGCCCAGAAGTCATCTGGATGCCCACACACGGTTGTGTATTGGGATAATGTGAGTAGTGAGAATCAAGAAATTGTTGAGAACCTTTGGGGACGAGCAGCACACTAAACACCAATTTAGGTGCTGGGCGGGGCGATCATCTTCCACAGATTCTTGTACCGATGCTTACGGCGCATTTCGTCGCTCATGTCCAGCACACGAACATGCTTCTTAATACCGGAGCCTTCGAGAATTCGGTTCATGAAATTATAAAGCGCCGTCACTGAAATAATATCGAACAGAGCATCTTCCGAATACCCTGCCTCGTAGATTGGCTGAACGTCGGTCTCGGCCACGTTGGCAGGGTCTGTTGTCAGCCGACGCACGTAATCGAGCACCGGTTTTAGCTTCGAGGGCAAAGACGCGTGCTCGACGTCGATCGTCATATCACCGAAAACGGCCGCATCGATTCCCCAGGCTTTCGCATGATCCCGGTGCGCATGAAAACAGTAGTGACAGTCGTTTAGCGATGAGACATAGGCCGCGATGAGCTCACGTTCTCCCTCGGACAGCTCTGACGGGCTGCGAAGAATTTCATCATGGTACTCCAGCAGCGGACGAATCCCTTTTGATGAAAAACGCTTGAAAAGGCCGATCAACTCAAGATCAGGAATGGATGGGAAGAAGGACATAAGGTGTACCTTTTCTATTTTGGGTAAATATCCGCGAAGCCGGGAGAATACCGGAACCACACCGGCCTACTGGGCGTCGAGTCGAGCCTCCAGCTCTTCTATTTTCCGCTGCTGCTCCTGAACAACTCGCGTCAAAACGGCGACAATGTCCATGCTACCAAGCGCATCACGCTTGCCAGTGGCAACCAGATCCGGCACATCTTCGGCTATAAACCCTACGTAGTCCTCACCTTTCTCCGCCCGGTAGTTGAAAACGACGGGTTCGAGTGCCATCAGGGCAACGGTCGCCTGCCCCGCGGAAAGTGATTCGATATTTTCTTTCATGTCACGCGAAGAACTGTTCGTCCATGCACCACCAGCTGTGACATGGGCGCCGCTGACCATTTCCAAAGGGTGATCAGGGCGCGATACTGCGAATCCAACATTGCCGTCGCGGTCAATCGTGATCCGGTCCTGAGAGCCTGCACCTATAGTCAACGTACTGGCGCGATTGTGCATGATATAACCCGTGTCACCGGACGACTGCGTGATCATCAATCCCGCAACGCTGCTGTTTTGCTCGTGGATCTGAATACTGCCGTTCACTTCCAGACGCTGCTTTGGCTCGGTCGTGCCAATACCGATCTGATTGCCGTTATCGTAAATCTGCGAATTGCCGCCAAGCGTTTCGCCGCGGAACTTCACGAGGTAGTTTTTCGCGCCTTTGAGTACGAGCGGCGCCGCAACTATTTCTGGCACCACTGGTGGCGCAACTGCTTCCTCGACGACTTCGACGACTTGTTCTTCCACCGGGCCGGTGATTTCTTCAACAACCGCCTCCTCAACGGATTCCTGAACGACTACCTCTTTAACAGGCTCCTCGGCAACCGTTTCTTCAACAGCTTCCGGAACTACCGCTTCTTCCACAACATCTTCAAACTGCGCCACCTCTTCCCCGGCGAGATCCTCAACAATGTCCTCGGCAACTTCGGTTTCAACAACGTCCTCAACGATCTCCTCAACGATCTCCTCAACGACTGTCTCGGCCGCTATGTCTTGCGCAGTAACGAGCCGTGTCCAGTCTGCGCTGATGTAGCCCGTCCCACCGCCTACCAAGGCGATCTCGTGCCAGCCCTCAATAGACTCCACCAACTCTGCAGATAAGCCCTGGTCAAGCTTACCGACAATCTCAGACGCCGCATCCGGTGACATACGCACATTTACATTATTCTCAACCGCATCAATCGGCTCGACTGAATCTGCAAGAGCACAAAGCGGTAACAACAGTATCAATGACAGAGTCTTCATGATGATCTCCCTAGTTTGCAGTCGCATCGACAAGTGCTGCTATCGCCGCGAACGTGAACTGCGTATCCCTTTCGTTACTGGCGTTGTCACGGGCACTGTGCTGAGCGACAACGACGTTGTTTTTGGGGTCTACGTATATCTGTTGACCAAATATCCCGCTCGCGGCGTACGCACCGTCGCCGCTCAGCCACCACAAATAGCCATAACCCGGGTGGCCTTTGGACGGCGTCGTCGATTCGACCATCCAATCGTCCGGTAACGTTTTTGTGCCGTCGCGCAAGACACCCGCACGCGACGCGAAAAGCCCTATTCTCGCGTAGTCACGCAGGGTCGCGTTGATACTGGCACCGCCGAACTCACCACCTCCGGGCTCGGTCAATACCCAGTAGGCGTTGCGCTCCATTCCAAAGGGCTTCCAGATTTTCTCCGACAAATAGGTTGACAGATTGTTGCCAACGGCCGAGCGAACGACATTGCCCACCAGATTTGTTTCTGCCGTATTGTAATTAAAGACGTCTCCCGGCCGGGCGGCGCGCGCCTTCTTGAGTAAGTAGTCGTAGCTCGCAAGCGTCGCCCACGACATACTGTTGAGGTCGGACTCCGGGTCCGCGTAGTCCTCATTCCATTCGACACCGGACGCCATGTGCAAGAGACTACGTAGACTCGTTTGCTCGTACGGCGAACCTTTGAGTCTTGGAAGGTAAGTGGTAACCGTTTCATCGACGTTGTCGATGTAGCCGTCGCGAATCGCCGCGCCGACCAACAACGAGGTCACCGATTTTGCGACCGAGTATGACACCCAACGAGACTCTTCAGTATTGCCAAGCGCGTACTGCTCGTAGACGATAAAACCGTCTTTGACCAGAATCAGTCCGGCGACTTTTTGCTCGTCCACATACTCGTCAACCGTCCAGGTCCTGTCTTCGAACGTGAATTCCACACTACCCAGTTCCACCTCGTCTCTCGGCAACGGAAAGGGATCGTCGCCGGCGAGAATAACCCGGGTAGGCATTATTTTGTCCATGTTGCGAAAGCCAGCGACTTTCTGCTCGAAATCCCAAAACAGCTGATCTTCCGGTGCTCCGAAATGCTCCGCGTCGGCGGCCGCCGTTGCGGTTTGAGAATCACCGTACGCCGGCCACGCAGCCAGCGCCATGAGTAGCGGGGCAAATTTCAGAGCCGGATTCATGGCCGGATACTAACACTACGCCACACAGACCATCGGCCGACTAACAATCGATATTGAAGAACATCGTTGTCGCGATACAGCGTCAAAATTATGCGAACATCGCCTCCTCTGACACTCAAGTGTAAGCCATGCGCAAGTTCTTACGACCGGCGATCCTGATGCTCACTCTCTTCGGTGCATCGCTCGCGTACGGCCATCCCGAGGACGACTTTTGCGTACCCGGCGACGACAGCCTGGACCCTGCCCTGTGCGCCGCGTTGGCCTCACTCGACAGCAAAGACAGCGATGTGCGGTTTTCCGGACTACCGGCCGTGATGGACGCATCCGGCGAAGAACGCGGCAAGTGGGCAACAGCCGCACTTTACCTGTCCATCGGCGTGCGCCACATCCTGCCCGGCGGTCTCGATCACATATTGTTCGTTCTTGCCGTGTTCCTCGCGTCGGTACACCTGCGTGCGCTGGTCATCCAGATATCGGCGTTTACGGTGGCGCACACAGTGACACTCGCGGTGGCCGCGAGCGGTGCTCTCACGCCATCGGCGGCAGTTGTGGAACCGTTGATCGCACTGACTATCGCTTTTGTCGCGCTGGAAAACCTGATTTTCAGGGACATGACGAAGTGGCGCCCCGCGGTGGTGTTTGGCTTCGGTCTGATCCACGGCATGGGTTTCGCCGGTTTTTTCGGCGAACTGGGGCTGCCACCCGGTCAGTTCTGGAGCGCGTTGGTCGGCTTTAACATCGGAGTTGAGATCGGTCAGCTCGGCGTCATCGCGGCGGCAGCCGGACTTGGCTTGATGTTGCGACGCACTTTGAACGATGCCGACGGTACCCGGCAGTATCGACGCTTTGTCGTACTGCCGGGTTCAGCGCTCATCGGGCTGATCGGTCTTTGGTGGGCGGTCGGTCGACTTATTCCGTAACTTCGAAACCGCGTCCTTCCAGCAAGGGTTCGATGCTCGGGTCCTGGCCGCGAAAATTGCGGTACAACTCATCCGCTTCGAGAAGCCCACCCGATTGATACACCCACTTCTTGAGACGCGCCGCCGTTTCGGGATCGAAGATATTCTCGGCCTGCTTGAACGCCGCGAAACCGTCCGCGTCAAGAATTTCCGACCACAGGTAAGCGTAGTAACCGGCTGAGTATCCGCCGGCAAATATATGGCTGAAGTATTGCGAGCGGTAACGCGGCTCGATCTCATCAATCAAGCCATAGCCACGCAATACCTCCTGCTCAAAGGCGCGGGCATCGGTGATTTTCGCCGCCTCTTCGACGCTCAGCATGTGCCAGCGTAAGTCGAGTAGCGACGCGGCGATGTATTCAGTCGTCGAGAAACCATTGTTAAAATTCGATGCAACGCGCATGCGTTCGACCAGGTCTTCGGGGATCACGTCGCCGGATTCGTAGTGACGTGCAAACACCGCCAGCATTTCGGGTTCTGACGCCCAATGCTCGAGTATCTGCGCCGGGAACTCGGTGTAGTCACGCGGACCATCGACACCGGAGAACGTCGGATAGATAATCTTCGTCAGCAACCCGTGCAACCCGTGACCGAATTCGTGAAACAGCGTTTCCACTTCTGAAAAACGCATCAGCGTCGGTTCGCCGTCCGGCGGTGTCGACAAATTCAGGTTGTTGGTAATAATCGGTCGAATGACCTCACCGTTAATATTCGAAGCGGCGCGATAGCTGTTCATCCACGCACCACCGCGTTTTGACTCGCGGGCGTGCATGTCCATCATCAGAAGACCCAGGTGACTGCCATCATCGTCTTTTACGTCGTAAGAGCGCACAACCGGATTCCAAGCAACGACGTCAACCGGCTCGAAAGTCACTCCGAACAAACGCGTGGCCATCTCGAACGCACCTGAACGCACCTCATCTAGGCTGAAATACGGCATCAACTCGGTTTCGTTGAGATCGAAACGAGCCTTGCGAACCTTTTCAGCGTAATGCCACCAGTCGTGCCCGGCTATTTTGAACTCATCTGCGACCATCGCCTGCATATCGGCAAGCTCCGTCTTCGCGCGCGCAAGTCCCGGACGCCAGACCCGCAACAAGAAATCCTCCGCAGCCACCGGAGCCTTCGCCATACGCATTTCTAGCTGGTAGTGGGCGTGTGATGCGTAACCCAGGAGTTCTGCACGCTGTGCACGCAACTGGGCAACTTTGATCGCCAACGGTCCGTTGTCGTTTTCGCCTGCAGAGGCTCGCAGTCGGTAAGCATCGAACAGTCTTTCGCGCAGTTCACGAACCTCGGACTGCGTCATGAAAGTCTCGTAGGCCGAACGGTTCAGGCCGATTACCCAGGCGCCTGCCTCCTCATCCCACACCGACGCTTTGTAGTTTTCGCTGAGACCCGCCATCTGCGCCTCATCACGTATTTCCAGCTTGAAACCTTTCGTCGCCGCCAGCAAGTTTAACCCGAACTGCGTCGTCAGACTGGAAAGCTCTGCGTTTAGATCCGCGACCTGTTGCCTGATGTCTGCATCCAGCGCCGCGCCGGCACGAACAAAGTTGCGATGACGTAGCTCAAGAAGCCGTGCGTCCTGCTCGTTCAGTCCAAGCTCGTCCTTTTGCTCATAGACCGATTGCACACGAGCGAACAAACGATCGTTCAACCTGATCGCGTCGCGCTCCCGCGTCAACATTGGCGACAACTGCGTTCGTAGCACTTGTAATTCGTCGTTCAGCTCAGTCGAGGCAACGTTGAAGAACGTCGCCGAGACCTGGGACACCAATTTACCCGCGATCTCCAGTGCCAGAATCGTATTATCGAACGTCGGCGCATCCGGGTTCTCGACGATGTCAGCGATCTCCGCACGCAACTCCAGGATGCCTTTTTTCATGGCAGGCATATAATGAGCTGCCTTGATATCAGCAAACGGCGGCACGCCGTACGGCGTGTCCCATTCATCCATGAAGGGATTGCCCGCCAGTTCGGCCTCGGTGACCGCAATTTCTTCGGCCGACACCTGCGTCGCCGACCGTTCCTCATTATCGTCACCACCACACGCGGCCAGAAGCGACCCTGAGAGCAGCAATACTGCTAGAGCTTTGTTATTCATAACGTTTTATTCCCCACCCCGAAACTTGGTTTCAATTGTAGCTAAATTCTACAAATACCGAACGTTCTTCGCACGATTGATCGATCGAACTTGGCGCTCCGACAAACCAACTGAGATACTCGCGCCATGACAACCCGGTCACCCGTCAGCCTTATTTTTCTATCCATGGCGTTTCTTGTCGCTTGCGGCGACACGCCCGACCCGACGATGACGTTGAGCGGTCACTCCATGGGAACGACTTTCAGCGTGATTGTTGTCAACCCGGCCCCCGAGCTGTCGCTGGACACGCTACGATCCAAGATTCAGCAACGACTGGATCAGATCGAGGCGCTCGCTTCAACGTATCGGGACTCGTCCGAGATCAGCAAGTTCAATATCAGTGTGTCCACCGACTGGATCGCCGTGTCAAAAGAACTGTGTGCCATGGTTTCGGCGGCAGCGAAGATTGGACGGGAGACCGGCGGTGCATTCGATATCACCGTTGGGCCGCTGGTAGACCTGTGGGGATTCGGGCCGGGACCGATGAGGAATGAGCCACCGTCAGGCCGCGATGTCGAGACTGCCCGTAACTACGTCGGTTACTCGAAGCTCGGGATCGACTGCGAGCTTGGGGCGTTGCGAAAACCTGTGGCGGCAATGACGATCGACCTGTCGGGATGGGCGAAGGGCTACGCGGTGGATCAGCTTGCTGAGTTGCTTGAGTCTGCCGGCCTCAGCAACTTCCTCGTCGAGATCGGCGGGGAAATCAAGGTCCGCGGCCATAACGCTGAGAATCGGCGCTTCGCCATTGCGATTGAAAGTCCGTCTCGAAACACGAAAGACGATCTTGCGATTATTCACGTCAGTGACTCAGGTCTTGCGACCTCCGGTGGTTACCGGAATTTTTTCGAATTTGAGGGCAACGCGTATTCGCATACGATTGACCCGAGAACGGGGCGCCCCGTTCAGCACAAACTCTCGGCGGTTACCGTGGTTCACAGCTCGACCGCGTATGCCGACGCCGTCGCGACGGCGCTGCTCGTCCTGGGCCCCGAGGAGGGAATGGCGCTCGCCAACAAGTTAGGCATTGCGGCGTACTTCGCCATCGCAGCAGACGGAGGGCTGGAGTACCGGCCCTCGGATGCTGTTGATGACGTAGCCGGGAAGGAAGTTTAAAACACGCGGATACCCAACATGTTAGGTTCCCGACCCCATTGATGCGCCATCGAACTTCCTGATTGAAATAGACTCGATTTCCTCTGGCTGCATGATCCGCGCATTTACCGCGATTCTACTATCGCCATTCTTTTCAACGCTTTCGTAATGCGTCACGCAACCGCAAGTGTTGCAATGATAAAACTCCAAACATTTGTCGCCCCAAATGTAAGCGGATATCGCGTCCGGTGAGCAGATAACATCCACCTGTTGCCGCGTGTAATAGGCCCAAAGTACTCCGAGCCTGCGACAAATTGAGCAATTGCATTCCGTCAGCGACTTCGGCATGCCAGCGAACTCAATGCGGACAGCGCCGCAATGGCAAGAAGCCGTTCTCATGCGTGGTTCACCTCGTTCTCCAGCCGCCTGGGCTCAGGGCATGCGGCAATTTTGGCGCCCGCCTGCGTCATCAGATTATGTGTCAATCGCCAGGGCACTCGGTACTCGCTTTCGTGTAGCCAAACGACCCGTCTTGCAGGTCAAACTCAAACTCGCCGCCAATAGCATCTGCAAACTGAAGTGAATCCCCGTAGATACGTGGGCTAACTGCGCTGCATCGCCACCACCTCGACGAAAAGGCTGCGATTAGTCCGACTAGAATTCGCGGGCTAGATTGACGCATGACACTTTAGGCAGCTGCTGCACGCAGAAAATAAGAAAGAATGCCTACTTTTCACGATCAGCTGCTCCAACTGGTTATGTGCGTTAGCGAACGGCGGGCGCCCATGCCAAATGAGCTTTTGTATCGTCGCCGAATCCTGCTGCAACAAGCGTGTCTCTCCAGTCCCTTGCAGCGTTCTCAGTTTCTGTCACGAGCCGCCTGAAATCTCCGTTCGATAACTTTAGGACAGCAAAACGGATTCTCTCTGCCAACTCGAGACGCGAATCGTCGACCAGCGGCAAGTTGTCTCCACACTCACTCAACAAGTAGTCCGATACGCGCTGCCATTCGGCCTCAGCGAACAATATCTTTACGCGGCTCTTGGTTTTATCGCTAACTGTTATCATCGGGAAGTACATAACGCCATGCTCGACGGCGCGCGTGTTTGGCGCATCCGCTAGAGCTAATTGTTGGGTGGATATGTTCAGAAAGGAAAAGCATCATGTCTTGATACATTCTCTATTTCCTTGTCTTCGCGACACACTTTTTCTATGGCGTCCATTATCTTTAGCACTCCGTGGGACATCTCAATTTTCTTAAATTTTTCCCACGACCATTTCTTTTCATTTGTTACAGAGGAGATAACTGCGTATTTTTTAGGATATTTTTCTGTACCAGGGTCTGAATAGACACAAAGACCCAAGCTAAAATCATCGTCTTTGACCTCAATCCACCAGCCCCAATCTTCGCAGCAAAAAAAAGGCACTTCAATTCCCACAAGGGGAAGTTCCTTTTCTAGATACAAGCATAACGCTTTTCCATACATCCCTTCATTAACCAGTTCATCATCCTCTCCATCTAGGATTGGGAATTTCTTAGTTTCAATTGCCACACAGGTACGAGGAATCATGATTTTTCCACCGAACAGCGGATTCTACCGCGGCCGTTTTTGGGACCCTCGCTCTGTAGCCAGTACATGGCGTTTATCAGAAACTTCATCCAGATACCTGACTCCTTAGCTCTCGGAACAACAAACTGCAATTCTACTTCGTGCAAATGCAGGCGTACGATATGCCCACTCCCGATAACCGCTTCCCTACCAGCTCTCTGACAGGCAGAATCAAGCCCCCAGTATTGGTAGAGCAAACCGACATGTCCGAACCCGCCCTACGGCACGAGCCCGTCACCGACGCGGATTTCGCTGGCCTGTTCTCGGATCTGACCGCGGTATTTCTTAGCGGCAAGACTCGCAGCCTCGCCTGGCGGCGCGCTCAGCTCGAAGCAATAGAACGAATGATGAAGGAGCGGGAAAGCGACTGGTTCGATGCCCTGCATTCCGATCTGGGTAAATCTCCGATGGAATCCTACGCGACCGAGACCGCCTACGTCGGTGGTGACGCAGCGTACTGCCGCAAGAAACTGAATCGCTGGACAAGAAAGCAGCGCGTTAGCACACCGATTGTCGGGCAACCGGGCAAGAGCTGGATTCAAGCCGAGCCACTGGGCGTGGTACTGGTTATTGGTGCGTGGAATTATCCACTGCAACTGTGCCTGGCGGGAGTATCTGCTGCTATCGCAGCGGGCAACTGCGTCGTCATAAAACCGTCGGAACTTGCTTCGGCGACATCGGCACTGCTCGCAAAACTGGTGCCGGAATATCTCGATCCGGACTGCATCAGGGTTGTCGAAGGGGCCGTCACCGAGACAACCGCTCTACTCGACCAGCCTTTCGATCATATTCTGTACACCGGCGGCGGCAACGTCGGACGTATCGTCATGGCAGCGGCAGCGAAGCACCTGACGCCCGTGACGCTGGAACTCGGTGGCAAGAACCCATGCGTCGTAATGCCGGACGCCGACCTTAAGACAACGGCGCGGCGAATCGCGTGGGGGAAGTTCACCAACGCAGGACAAACTTGCACCGCGCCGGATTACATACTGACGGATGCCAAAACGGAAGCACTGCTACTGCCATTACTGGAAAAATCGGTGCGCGAGATGTTCGGTGACAAGCCGCAACAATCGAACTCCTACGGCCGGATCATTAACGATCGTCACTTCGAACGCATCAGTCGCCTGATCGAATCGGATACGCCTGCTTTTGGCGGTGAGATGGACGCGTCGGATCGATACATTGCACCAACGGTGTTGAGCAATGTGGCAATGGACAGCCCGGTCATGCAAGAAGAAACGTTCGGCCCCGTGTTACCGATAGCCCGCGCTGAAAACCTGGAAGCGGCGATCGCACAGATTCGTGGCGGCGACAAACCGCTCGCCGCCTACATCTTTACGAACGATAAAGCCGCCGAAGAAAAGTTTCTGGAGAACGTCAGTAGCGGCAGCGCCTGCGTCAACGACGTAATGATGTTTATGGCCGTTCACGAGTTGCCCTTCGGCGGCGTTGGTAAAAGCGGTATGGGCGCTTATAGCGGACGCAGAGGCTTCGAGACTTTCAGCCATATGAAAGCGGTGATGAGGCGCAGCTGGTGGCCGGACCTTGACGTTCGCTACGCGCCTTACACCGAGAAGAAGTTCAAATTCCTGAGAAAAATACGGTAACCGATAGGAACACTCATGATTCATCGCTACAAATTTCTGACAAGCGTTGTCCTGCTGGCGCTCGGCGTATCCGCTGTTGCGGAGACAACATTGATCCACGCGGGCGAACTACTGGCGGTGCCCGGTGAGTCTCCTCGCGCAAACCAGACAATCGTCGTGACCAATGAGCGTATCGTCGAGGTGATTGACGGGTTTGCCAGCGCTACCGATTTTGACGGTGATGTTCGTATCATCGACCTCAGCGAGAAATTCGTGTTGCCGGGACTGCTGGACATGCACGTTCACCTGCAGGGCGAACTCGGGCCGAAAAATGACAGTGATGCGCTGAAAATGTCGGACCAGTTGATGCAGATGCGCAGTATCCATTTTGCGATGAATACATTAAAAGCCGGATTCACGACCGTTCGCGACGTCGGTTCGTCACCGCAGGAAATGTATGCCATGCGCGATGCCATCGACAAGGGTTGGATAGACGGCCCGCGGATCATAGCCGCAGGCGGTGTTGGTATCACCGGCGGCCACGCTGATATTAGTGGGGTGAGCCCAGAACTGATGGAAATGCTGACCTCACCGAATATCTGCGACGGACCGTACGACTGTCGGCGCGCTGCCCGCAACGCCATCAAATACGGCGCGGACCTGATCAAGATCACATCGACCGGCGGCGTGATGACCGACCGCGCAACCGGCACCGGTCAACAGATGGAAATGGACGAACTTCGGGAGGTCGTTCTGGCGGCTACGCGCATGGGTCGCAAGGTTGCCTCCCACGCTCACCACGAAGACGGAATTGTTGCGGCACTGGAAGCCGGCGTTGCGAGTATCGAGCACGGCTCCTACACCGGGCCCAGGGCGATAAAGTTATTCAGGAAAACCGGCGCCTACCTGGTCCCTACCCTGCTCGCCGGCAAGACCGTCGCGACGCTCGCGATCGATGCCGATTTCATGAGTGACGCGGTGAAAGCGAAAGCGATAAGAGTAGGCAACGACATGGCCGGGTCATTCGAAAGGGCCCACAAAGCAGGCGTCAACATCGCCTACGGCACCGACAGTGGCATATCGCCGCACGGCAATAATGCCCAAGAGGCCGTGCTGATGGTCGAGGGTGGTATGGCGGAAATGGACGTGATCGTCGCGGCAACGATCAACGCAGCGGATCTGATCGACATGAGCGATTCCGTCGCGACGATCGAGGCTGGCAAGTTCGCCGACATCATCGCCGTCGATGCCTCCCCGCTCGAGAATATCGAAGAGTTGCTGGATGTACACTTTGTTATGAAGGGCGGAAAAGTCTACAAGCAGCCTTGAGACATTTTTCGCCAGCTTCAGAACGACTCTTCGGGAAGCGCCATTAGCACGTGACTACCCGCGGTTGCTGCGGCGTGCAGCCCGCGTGCTCTGGGTAAGATGTGTTGCGCGTAGAATTGTGCAGTCGTTATCTTGGCCGCCGCAAACGCCGCATCGTCTGACGATGCACCGGCGGTGATCGCAAGCGCCGCTCGCGCCGTTTGCCAGCCACCGATCACCGTACCGGCCAGCATAAGCATGTTCACCGATGCCGAACCAGCCGCATCGGGATCACCCGGCGCCTGCTCGATCAACCAATCGGTTGCAGCGGACAGATGGTCGACGCCCTCGCTTAACGCGGTACGTATTTCTGTCAGCCGTTCATCGCCATTGAGCTCGTCATCGAGCGTTCGCATCTCTGCGATCAACTCACGAATCGCCTTGCCGTCGTCTGCCAAAATCTTGCGACCCACAAAATCCAGCGCCTGAATACCCGTCGTCCCCTCGTAGATTGTGAGAATGCGTGCATCGCGCATGTGTTGAGCGGCTCCGGTTTCTTCGACGAAGCCCATACCGCCGTGTATTTGCACGCCCAGCGACGTCACTTCCTGCGCCGTCTCCGTCGCCCAGGCTTTCAGTACCGGTGTCAACAGCGCGTTTCGACTGGCGGCGTTTGCGCGCTGCTGTTCGTCCGGCGAATGCCGCGAAAAATCAACAACGCCGGCGGTGTAATAGGCCAGCGCACGCATCGCTTCGATTTGCGACTTCATCAGCAACAGCATTCTGCGAACGTCCGGGTGATGAACGATGGTCACACTGCCTTTGGCGCCAACGGTGCGGCCCTGCTTACGCTCCAGAGCGTAAGACCGGGCTAGCTGATACGCCCGCTCGCTAATGCCGAGGCCCTGGATTCCGACCTGGATTCGTGCGTGGTTCATCATCGTGAACATGCCGGTAAGGCCGGTATTTTCCTCTCCCAGCAGGAAACCGACGGCACCCTCGTTCTCACCAAAGGACATCACGCAAGTAGGACTCGCGTGGATGCCGAGCTTGTGTTCGATCCCCACCACCGACACATCGTTACGTTTGCCGATGCTGCCGTCGTCGTTGATCAGAAATTTCGGAACGATAAACAATGACAAACCGCGAACGCCACTCGGAGCATCGGGCAACCGTGCCAACACCAGGTGGATGACGTTCTCCGTAAACTCCTGATCGCCCCAGGTGATGAAAATTTTCGTACCGCTGATACGGTAATGATCACCATCCCGGATCGCTTTGGTCGCAACAATCGAAAGATCGGAGCCTGCCTGGGGCTCCGTCAGATTCATCGTGCCACTCCACTCGCCGCTGGTCAGTTTTGGCAAGTACCTGGCGCGCACTGCATCGGCAGCGTGTGTCTCGATGGCGTGGATCGCGCTGCCCGTCAGCATTGGACCGAGCGAAAATGACAGGCACGCCGCCTGCCAGGATTCCGTGGCGGCGGCGGCAACGATGCTCGGCATACCCATGCCATCGTACTCCGGGGATGCCTCCAGACTCGACCAGCCGTTCTCGCTAAATTGCCCGTACGCCGCAGCGAATCCGGGCGCAGCGACAACACCGCCGTCGACAATCTGGCTGCCGGCCTGATCGCCGGGAATGTTAATAGGCGACAATACTTCCGCGGCGAACTTCCCGGCTTCCGCTACAACCTGGTCCACAACCTCAGTATCAAAATCGGCGAACTTCTCGATCTGCAGGACCTGATCGATTCCAGATAACTCGTGGATCGCAAAAAGCATATCCTTGATGGGTGGGTTGTAGGCGGTCATAGGCGTGTTGTATCGATAGGGCGGTGTTATTCGATTGTACTCGGTCGGAAAAGCCGGAAACGTACCGGAAATAGGGTAGAGAGTGGTGGGACTACAGCCGGCTGCGAGAATGGACAACGTCGGCGCCTGTCAAAAAACGTTCGTCGTTATACTCCGCTTGCGGCGACACACGCGGCGCGTATTATAGTGTGCTTAGATGAATTTTCCGAGAAACGACATGAACTGGTTACGTCGCGTTCGACTCAAATGTCGGCGCGGTAGAATCAGTTGTTACGCAGCGTGATCATGAGATTTTCGTTACCCGTACTTTGGCTTCTCTTGGGCGGTGCCGCAACCGCAGCGGATCTACGCGGCGTTTCTCACGGTGCGCCTTGTATTGATATTTCCGAGATTGAGCGTGGGAATGGTGCAGTCGCGATCGAAGGTGCTTCGGAAGCTCGGGGTTTCTATGCATTTGTATTCGAGTTTGAGGATAAGACCGGATACGTGGCGTATTCGTGCTCGAGCGGAATTGTAGGAAGCCAGTTTGTTGTACTTCCGGCAAACTCGCGTGAGGAAGCCAATGCCATCCTGGAGAAACAATTCCTTATTCTTTCAAGAAAGCTTGGTGAGCCGTGTATCGATTGGCGTAACCTTTCGTTTTGGCGGCGCGCCACGCTTTGGCTAAAAGGTGTCTACGACTCAGAGTTCCTCAATTCGGTTGAATGGAATTTGGGTAAGGATGCCTCCGGCATGTTGTCGCTGGACGGCCCAGCAGTAGATCGAGACTATTGGTCCGTTATGCTATCGATTTCAGGGCGCACGTCGATCACGCGACTAAATCCCGATGGGTCTGAGACCCTGTTGGAGGGTCCCACACAATGCGTTAATAAACCATGAAGCTGAGGCGTAACGTACTAAATATTGCGAAACGCGTTTTCGGCCGACAATGGTCTTTATACTGTACCAAACCACGAAATGCCTGACATGCGCAGAACTTGCCGCCGGGAAGTTAGCCAAAACGCGATACACCGAACCAGGTTATGGAGAAAAGTAAGTGGAAATTAATACGATCGAAAGCGCCGAGGCGTACTGCAAAATAAGAACCCCCGATGCCAGAATCCGAAAAATTGAGTTAAGAATTAACAAACTCAGTAGTAGTAGGGGCTTGCTAGTCATACTAGTTATGGCAAGTGCGTTTATTCTTGCCGGTCTATATTGGGATGCATTTAATTGGAATGTATTTATGCAGCCAGTCTCCTTCTTACATGTCTTTACAATTGTGATGCCGGCTTTTTTTGGACAACAAGTATTGTCGTCCAAACGCACGAAGCTCCTTCTTGAGTTATTAGAGTTAAAGACTAGCACTCCGTCAACGTGATACTTGCGGGCTTGGCTTGGTGGACCAGCAGAATCACCACCATCGAACCAAACCGTCCGTTCGTTATCGAGTCCGCAGACACACGCTGAAGATCGATAAATTTGTGAAATTAACACTGTGAAATTCTTTCTGTGAAATTTGATGACCCCCTGGCGTAGACTGGTAGCAAGTCACAAAAGCCAATGGGGAGATCGACATGATACAGCCGCAACCGCTAGCAATACCGGACGCCGTTTCGCTGCTTGATGACCTGATTCCGCTACGGGGCGCGAGCCATACCGACGTCAGCGAGTACTCCGTTGAGGTTCCGCTGCGAAATGCCGAGTGTTTTGCACTGCTGAAAGACGGCCGCAAAGTGAGCTTCAGCGAACCCTGGAAATTCAAAGGCTGGTCCGGTTACGAGCCCAGTCATTCTTTGCTGTTCCGCGTCAACGGCTCACACCTCGAGTTGCACGTCGAAGAAGAGCTTGCGGGCGAGGCGCCCGGCAAGATTCACAACATCATCCTCGAAGCAATGACCTTGCGATGCGCCAGCACCGTAAAGAAGTTCATCGGAATCGGCGGTGAACAGGTGCTGTTGCCAACTGCCTGAGCCCGGCTGCTAGTGGTCCCTGAGTTCGCGCCGCAGTATTTTGCCAACGGTTGATTTCGGCAGTTCATCGATAAAAACGATGTGCACAGGCACTTTGTAGCCCGTCAGGCGCTCCTTGCAATACTCCCGTACCGATTCGCGGGTCAGCGATTCGTCCGACTTTACGATAAAGATCTTGACCGATTCGCCGGTTTTCTCATTCGGCACGCCGATACACGCACACTCCAGCACGCCGTCCATCGCCGCAACTTCCGCCTCAACCTCGTTCGGGAAGACGTTGAATCCTGAGACGAGAATCATGTCTTTCTTACGATCAACAATTCGGAAAAATCCGGATTCGTCCATCACGGCAATATCGCCGGTGCAGAAATATCCGTCGGCGGTCATACTTTCGGCGGTCGCGTCTTCGCGGCGCCAGTAGCCTTTCATCACCTGTGGACCCCGCGCGCATAACTCGCCGCGCTCACCCTGAGCAACCTCATTGCCATCGTCGTCACGCAGGGAAATGTCCGTCGACGGCAAGGGAATGCCGATACTGCTCTTGAACTCCTCCATACCGAAGGGATTAACCGTCAATATCGGCGACGTTTCGGACAGCCCGTAACCCTCTTTGATGTGTTTGCCGGTGACTGCCTTCCATTTGTCCGATACGGCTTTTTGCACTGGCGCACCGCCGCCCATGCTGAAACCCAGGTTCGAGAAATCCAGATCCGCAAAACCGGGTGTGTGCAGCAAGCCGTTGTAAAGGGTATTGACACCGGTGAAAACGGAGACCTTCCATTTCGACCACTCGGCGACGAATGCCGGCATGTCGCGAGGATTCGCGATCAGGACATTAGTCGCCCCAAATTTGAAATACGACAACGTGTTCACCATCAGTGCGAAGATGTGGTACATCGGAATCACCGTAACAACGACATCCTCTCCACAACGAATATAGTCGCCCGCGAAACTCTCAAACTGAAGAATATTCGCAACCAGGTTGCGATGCGTCAGCATGGCGCCCTTCGACAGACCCGTGGTCCCGCCCGTGTACTGCAAAAAAATCAGGTCGTCCCCGCTCAGTTCGACGTCTGAAAATTGCATCTCTTTGCCAGCCGATGTCGCAGCCAGGAACGTCATCGGGTTTTTCAGAGTTTCGTCCGTCGGCGGCGACGGCAATTCGATGTCGAGAAAGTCGTCGAGCACCGCGACGATCACGTTCTTGATACCGGTGTTGGTGACGACTTCTGCCAGCGTGGCGGTAGAACCCGAAAACGCCACAATCGTTTCGACCTCAGAATCATTCAGTTGATGTTCGAGTTCGCGGGCCGTGTACATGGGATTAACATTAACCTGCACGGCACCCGCGCGAAGTATGCCCAGCATTGCTATCGGAAATGCCATCATGTTCGGGCACATGAGGGCGACACGATCCCCTTTTACGACACCCAACTCGTTTTGCAGGTACGCAGCGAAGTCACGCGATAACGACATCACATCAGCGTAGGTCTTTGTCGCCCCAAAACTACTGAACGCGACTTTGTCGCTGTACCGCTCACCCGCTTCCGACAACATTTCGACAACGCTGCTGTACTGATCCGGATCGATTTCCTGTGGCACCCACGGATCGTACTGATCAAACCACAGCTTACTCATCTTCAATCCTCGTATTCTTCGTGTTATCGAATTTCCTGCCGAGCCATATCCCAACGCCTGCCCAGGCGGCTGCGATAGCTGATCCTACAGCAGCCACCGCCGCAAGACCAAGACCGACCCCGTCGGTCAGGAAGGCGAATAGTGATCCGCTGACCGCATCGCCGCCTCGATAGACGACGATATCGACCACGGGTTTCGCCTTGAATCGGTCTTCCTGAGAAATTTTTGTAAACAGCATCTCCCGGGCCGGACGGGTCAGTCCGTAGTTGCCCCCGCGGCGGAAAACCTGCAGCGCCAGCAGGACGGTCAGTAGCGGGGCGAACGCAAGAATAAGAAGACCGGCACAGACCAGCACCGGCATCAAGGCAAGCGCCACCGGCATGCCAAGTTTGCCCACGATTCGCCCGGTAACGAAGAACGCCATGCCGAAGGTCAGGACATTTACCAGCCAGTCAATACTGCCAAGAATCTGGGTTCGTTCTGCTCTTGAAAAATCGGCCAGGAGGTTCTTCTGCTCAAAGTAGACGAACGATCCGATGAAAACGTAGAGCAATATGAACGCACCGATGCCCAACAGATAGGGGTTGCTCACAAAGGATCGAAACCCCTGCCACCAGTACCCGCCGATGATTTTGTCCTTGCGGGCGTCCTCGAAGCCACGATTACCGAGCTCGACGGCCTTCAGGTGGTAGATGTAGAAAACCAGTGGAATTACGACCAACAAACTGCTCGAGGCAACCAACATCAGAGTATCGATGCCAAGTACTCCGGCGAACAACGCCGGAATTGCCGGACCAACGATCGCTCCCGCACTCGCCCCGGTACCGATGATCGCAAACAGGCGCGTCGCCTGCCCGGGCCTGAATGTGTCAGCCATGAACGCCCAAAAGACCGACACGTGAAAAAGTGCAAATACACTTACCCAGAGGTAAAACAACTTGTCGACGAGTACTCGATCGTCGACAAGAGAGATACCAAAGTAGAACGCGACAAACGTAACGGCAAAAAAACCGTACATCGTCGGAACAACGTTACGCAACCGAACTCGTGATACTGCAAAGCCGTACACAGCAACGATTGCGGCGCTGACAACGAAATTTATATTCCAGAGAAAACTGACTTCCGAGTCGGTCCAGTCACTGGCCATCGCATCGCGTATCGGGCGAAGAATGTAGTACGAAGCCATCAGTACAAACACAAAAAACGTCGATACCAAGGTCGCCTTCAGCTCATTCGGCTCAATTTCAGAAAATATTCGTAGAGCTCTTGCTACGATCCCGTCTTTCGCGGTCGTCATCCAGGTATTCCGTTCTCAGATAATCCCCGATATTACCTGCTACCAGTCCTCGGTCGCGACAAGAAAATGCGGTGACTGACGCCGCATTGACAACATTTCTTATGCAGGCAATCTCGACTTCGCGTTTGCAATGCTCTCAAGCGCTTCTACCCGCTCGAACCATGCTTGCACATTTGAAAAGTCCTGCAACGAAAAGTCGATTGCACGATGCTGTTCGACGTACGCAAATGCGAACAAGTCGGCGATGGACAATGCGTCGTTTGCCAGCCAATCGGAGCTTTCCAGGTGATTGTTCAAGATCGCGAATTGCTCGGTGATGAATCGGGTCGCTTCCTCGATATTTTCCTGGTTCGGCTCACCGATATTGAACTTCCTCTTGATAACCTTCTCGAAGAATATCGTCGAAAGATAGCGCCCAAGGTGGCAACTGAAAAAATCCATCCATTGATCGACGCGCGCGCGTTGCAGCGTATCGGCGGGATACAACGGCGATTCTGTGACACTCGCCACGTAACGACAAATCGCACCAGACTCGAAAAGATGCTCACCGTCATGTTCGAGCACCGGCACTTTTCCGATAGGTGTCTTCTCAGCGAACGACTCGCGCTTATGCTCGCCCTTGGACAAGTCCACAAACTCGAACTCGTATTCGCAGTCAATTGCTGCCAATACGTACAGCGGCTTCAAAGAATTTTGCGTGGGGAATCCGTACAGACGAAACATGGGCACTCCATTTACTTTTGTTTTGCAAGGGACTGCAAACTAACCCATTAACTTGCAAATTGCAATTAACTATTTCTACTACAATTTTCCGTGTCGCTTATGCTCACGCCCAAGCGCCTACTGCAAGCGCAAGATGACTTTTCCAAGCGCTCGGCGTTCTGTAATTGCCGCGAATGCCTGTACGAAATCCTGCAGTGTGTACGACTCAGTGACCCGAGGATTGATCTTTCCACTCTCGATCAGCTCGGCCAGGTCCTGCATGTTCTGAATTTGCAGCTGCAGATTTTTGGCCGCCCACGTTCCCCACCAAACGCCGACAATGCTTGCTTCTTTCAACAATGCAATATTTGCGCGAAAACTCGGGATGTCGCCGCTGGCAAAACCGACAACGAGATAACGGCCATGCCACGCGGTCGCCCGGAATGCCTGCTCAGCCAACTCACCACCCACCGGATCGTAGACGACGTCCGCACCCTTGCCGTCCGTCAACTCCTTTACGGTTTCCTTCAGCGGCTGCGATGTGTAGTTAATCGTTTCATCGGCGCCCGCCTCCTTGGCAAACGCGAGTTTCCGGTCGCTGCTCGCGGCCGCAATAACCCTCGCGCCCATCGCTTTGGCTATCTCAACCGCGGCAATTCCGACACCGCCCGCCGCGCCCAATACCAGGGCGGTTTCGCCCGACTGCAGCTCGGCGCTTTGCCGCAAAGCGTGGTAACTGGTGCCGTAGGTAACGGTAAACCCCGCACCCTGCTCGAAATCCAGTCCGCCGGGCAAGCGCATCGTCGCGTTCTGGTCCGCAACACATTTCTCGGCAAACGCCCCGCCCGCCGAATTGACGATGACTTTATCGCCCGGCGAATACTGAGTGACACCATTGCCGACAGCCGACACAACCCCGGCGGCCTCGTTGCCGGGCACAAACGGAGTTGGCGTCTTGACCTGGTACGTGCCGGCGATGGCGAGTACGTCCGGAAAGTTAATCCCGGCCGCGACAACGTCGATCAGTACCTCGCCACTGGCTGGCGTCGGATCGCTTCGTTCTTCGATCAGCAGCGACTCCGGCGGACCGTATTCTCTGCAGACCAGCGCCCGCATCAGGCGACTTCAAAGAGCGAGGCGGCGCCTTGCCCACCGCCAATGCACATGGTGCAAACAACAAACTTCACACCGCGTCTTTTGCCCTCAATCAAAGCGTGGCCCACCATTCGTGCACCCGACATACCGTAGGGATGCCCGATAGAAATTGCGCCGCCATTAACGTTAAGCGTGTCGTTGGGGATGCCGAGTTTGTCACGACAGTACAAAACCTGCACCGCGAACGCTTCGTTGAGTTCCCATAAGCCGATATCGTCCATCGTCAGACCATTGCGTTGCAATAGTTTCGGCACTGCGAAAATCGGGCCGATACCCATCTCATCGGGCTCGCAACCCGCCACCGCCGTACCGCGATAAATTCCCAGCGGTTGCAGTCCTCGTTTCTCGGCGAAACTTGCCTCCATCACGACGCATGCCGACGCGCCGTCAGACAGTTGACTCGCATTACCCGCCGTTATCGCACCGCCGTCGCGCACCGGTTTCAACGATGCGAGACCCTCGAGGTTGGTACCCGGCCGATTACCTTCGTCTTTTTCCAGAGTCACATCCTCAAAACTGATTTCCTTGGTCTCCCGGTCCATAACGCCTTTGCTGGAGGACATCGATACAATTTCATCATCAAACTTGCCAGCTTCCTGCCCTGCCGCCGTACGCTGCTGGCTTTGCAGTGCGTATTCGTCCTGTGCATCGCGAGAAATTCCGTAACGTTTAGCGACGACCTCCGCGGTGTCGATCATCGGCATGTGAATATGCTCGTGAACCGCCAGTAGTTTCGGGTCGCCCGCACGAAACAGGTTCATGTGTTCGTTCTGCACCAGACTGACGGACTCCAGCCCGCCGCCGACCAAGATGTCCACGCCGTCAGAAATAACCGTTTTGGCTGCAACTGCGATCGCCATCATCCCGGATGAGCACTGTCGATCAACCGTCATTCCGGCGGTCGTCACCGGCAATCCGGCCGCCAGGGCCACCTGACGAGCGATATTGGCGCCCTGCGTGCCCTGCGGCAGCGCGCAACCCATGACGACGTCCTCAACTTCCGCCGGATCCAGCCCGGCGCGTTCGACCGCGTGCCTGACCGCATGCCCACCCAGCGACGGTGCCTCGGTATTGTTAAACGCCCCACGATAAGCTTTGCCGATGGGTGTACGTGCTGTCGATACAATAACTGCTTCTCTCATTTTAATGTCTCTGTTCCGTTAATTTAGTCCAGCTTCAAGCCAAGTTTTTTCGCTGCTTGCTGTGCAAACTTGGTCGGTTGCTCGAAGCCACTCTGCAACTCACGCATTCCCGCCTCGTCATCGATGGCATGCCACGCCGCGGCAATACCTTCGGGCGTCACATCATCCGGCGCCAGACTCAGCCCCTCCGTCTCGAAACCCTTGAATACCGCAAAACTGCCACCGCCGGCACTCAGTACTTTGCGGCTCGGCGCTTCCGGTCCGGTCAGGAAAACGATACCCGGGCTGACCGCCTCGGGCGCCATCAGTTTGAAAACCGGCTCGGGAAACAATCCTTCGGTCATCGCGGTGCCGGCCGTCGGCGCCAGGCAGTTGACCCGAATATCGTACTTCGCACCCTCCAGGTGCAGGGTATTCATCAGACCGACCATCGCCATCTTGGCTGCGCCGTAGTTTGCCTGTCCGAAGTTACCGTAGAGGCCGGAACTGGACGTCGTAAAAACGATGCGCCCGTAGCTCTGCTCACGCATGATTTCCCAGACAGCCTTGCTGCAGTTCGCCGAACCCATCAAGTGCACATCGACCACCAGGCGAAATTCGTCCATCGACATCTTCAGGAAGGTCTTGTCGCGCAATATGCCGGCGTTGTTTACGAGGATATCGACCCGGCCCCACCGTTCCATACCCAAACGGACCATGTCCTCGACCTGTTCAAAGTCGGCCACGTTGGCACCGTGCGCAACGGCCGAACCGCCGCCGCCTTCAATCTCCTTCACGACCGCGGATGCATCCTGCGAGTGTCCGCTATCGTCTCCCAGATCGTTCACGACAACTTTAGCGCCCCGCTCCGCAAGCGCCAGGGCGTGACAACGCCCAAGTCCCCGACCCGCTCCGGTGACTATTGCTACCTGGCCATCCATTCTAATGCTCATACAATTCCCTGTTCTAAATGCCGAGTCAGCCGCCGATAATCCACATCGACAAAATTTCGGCGATCAATGCCGGCGTTTCTTCGCCCTCGATTTCGACTGTGACCCTGGTCTTCAATAACCAGTGGCCGGGTTTTTTCTCCGTCACTTCCAGCACGGTTTGCAAGGAACGTATTCGCTTGCCGACACGAACCGGCATCAGATAACGAACCTTGTCCGATCCGTAGTTGATGCCCATGCTGAGATTTTCCGGGACCAGCGCATTCTGAGCGTTAAGATAGGACAATAACGACAGCGACAGGAAGCCGTGCGCGATCGGACCACCAAACGGCGTCCTGGCCGCCTTATCGGGGTCTACGTGAATAAACTGGTGGTCGTTGGTCGCTGCTGCGAACTGATTCACGCGTTCCTGCGTTATCTCCAACCAGGGCGAAGGCGCAAGGTCCTGGCCCACCAGCGTTGGGATATCTTCCGCCTTGATTGTTGTCGCCATTTTCCCTCTCGGACATCATGTTGGCACTACACAGCTTGTTTCGATTTCGATCTTCGCCCGGTCTTCCATCAAGGCCACTACCTGCACACATGCCATCGCCGGATAGTTGCGGCCCATGATATCCCGATACGCCGCACCGATTTCTTTCAGCCGTGAACTATAGTCTTTTTTGTCCGTGATGTACCACGTCATGCGCACCATGTGCTCCGGCTCCGCCCCGCCAGCGGCCATCACGGCCTTTGTGTTCATCAATACCTGCCGCAACTGATCGACAAGATCGTCGGACTGAAACACGCCCTGCTCGTCCCAGCCAATCATACCGGCGACAAATATCTGCCGGCCCGCGTGTGTGGCAACGCCGTTTGAGTAACCATGCGGCATCGGCCAACCGTCGGGCAAGAGAATATTCATACGGACGACTCCTCACGGACCAGAAAACCCAGTAAACCTTCGCGAAGATCGGCACTGAACGGAACAGCCTGGACCTCATCGAGCATGACATTCGCAATTGTTTGTCGGTTGCTCAGACGCTGCTCGTCACCGCAGGTCACGGTGATCTGGAGCGTCACCGATGCCCTGCCGATCTTTTCAACCACAAGCGAGAATTCAAGGACATCGTCACAATAACTCGGCGCGTAGAAATTCGTTTCGATGTTCACGGTTGGCAGACCAACACGTTGCTTAAGATGCATTTCCCCAAACGGCCGATTCAACTCCAGGCGAAAGAAATCTTCGATCACGCCGGCGATCATCTCGTAGTACCGCGGGTAAAACATGAACCCGGCCGGGTCCGTGTGACCGTGCCGAACCAGGCGCTCGGTTTTGAAAACTCTACTCATGTCACGTTGCCTCTGCTGCAAGGTGTGCGCGCGCGATAACAATCTTTTGTACGTCGGACGCACCTTCGTAGATTCGCAACGCGCGTATTTCCCGGTACAGCTCCTCCACCTTGACGCCGGAAACGACGCCACTGCCACCGAATATCTGCACCGCTTTGTCGATAACCTGCTGCGCCGATTCAGTCGCATGCAGTTTCGCCATTGCCGCTTCGCGCGTTATCCGCGGCTGACCATTGTCTTTTGCCCAGGCGGCTCGAAAGACGAGCAAAGCCGAGGCGTCCACGTCCAGTGCGCACTCGCCCAGCGTCGCCTGAACCAGTTGCAGGTCGTGCAGCGGCGCACCAAAGAGTTGGCGGGAGTTCGAGCGCGCCGTCGCCTCATCCAGCGCACGACGCGCAAATCCCAGCGCCGCGGCACCCACCGTTGGGCGGAAGATATCGAGTGTTGCCATCGCGCCCTTGAAACCGCCGCCACCGACACCGAGTAAATTGGCAGCCGGGATACGGCAGTTTTCGAAACGAACCGTCGCCAGCGGATGCGGCGCGATGACCGCAATACGTTCCGAGGCGTCCAGTCCTGGCGTATCGGCATCGACAACGAACGCCGATAGACCGCGCGCACCCTTGTCCTCTCCGGTCCTCGCGAAAACAACGTACTGATGTGCAATGCCACCGTTTGATATGAAGGTTTTGATGCCGTTGATGACGAACTCTTCGTCCTCTCGGTCTGCTGTCATTCGTGTCGCAGCAACATCGGAACCGGACTCGGGCTCGGTCAACGCGAACGCCGCGCAACGGCTGCCATCAGCAACGCCGGGCAGGTAGCTCGCTTTCGTTGCAGCAGAACCGAGCAGTGATATCGTCCCCGAACCCAGTCCCTGCATGGCGAAAACGAAGTCCGCCAGTCCGGAGTGATAAGCGAGTGTCATTCGAATCAAACACAGCGACCGAACGTCGAGCGCCTCGTGTACGCCACCAAATTCTCGCGGCACGCAGTAGCGCAAATACCCGGCTTCGCCGAGCATTGTCAACAGGCGTTGGCAACTCGCATCTATGTCGCGGTGAAAATCACCCGCATCGACAACGGCCAGCAGATTTTCGGCGCACCAAACGTCAAGGTTCGCCACCAGTTCCCGATGGTGATCCTCGAAGAATGGCCACTCCAGATAACTTGCATCGGCCACGATCTAGTTTCCCTCGAACACGGGTTTGGATTTTGCCACGAACGCGTCGTAGGCACGCTTGAAGTCCGCCGTTTGCATGCAGATCGCCTGCGCCTGCGCTTCGGCCTCAATCGCCGTGTCGAGACTCATGTCCCATTCCATGTTGAGCTGATTCTTGGTGATACCGTTAGCAAAAGTCGGACCGGCGGCAAGCCGAGCTGCGAGGGTCGCGGCGGCCTCCGACAAATGCTCGGAAGCAACCACATTGTTGAAATAACCCCAGGCGAGCCCTTCGTCGGCACTCATGGCGCGCCCCGTCAACAGCAACTCCGACGCCCTGCCCTGACCGATGATGCGCGGCAGGATCGCGCATGCACCCATGTCGCAGCCGGCAAGTCCCACACGATTGAACAGGAAGTAGGTTTTCGCGTCCGGCGTACCGATACGCAGGTCCGAGGCCATCGGCAAGATCGCACCGGCCCCTGCAGATATGCCGTCTACGGCAGCGATAATCGGCTGCGGACAATGGCGCATTGCCTTAACCAAATCGCCGGTCATACGTGTAAAGTCCATCAAACCGTCCATCGACATATCAACCAACGGCGCGATGATCTCGTGTACGTCTCCACCGGAACTGAAGTTCCCTTCGTTCGGTGCCAATACAACGGCTTTAACCGCTTTGACGTACACCAGCTCGCGAAAGGTATCGCGCAGTTCGGCGTAGGAGTCGAACGTCAACGGATTCTTACGTTCCGGCCGATTCAAGCGCACCGTCGCCACGCCGTCTGAAAACTCCCAAAGAAAATGCTTTGGCGAGAACTTTTCCGGATCCATCCTCATTACCTCAACTCCTTCATTACATGACCTCGCCGCCAGCGATGGCGATGGCTTGTCCGTTGATCGAGTGGCTGTTTTCACCGCAAAGCCACAACACCGTATCAGCCACCTCAGCCGGTGCAATAAGTCGTTTTTGTGGATTGTGCTTCACCAACTCCGCCAACGCCTCGTCCTGGGTGCGTCCGGTAACTTTGCTGATGTTGGCGGTCGCATCGGCGACGATTTCCGTATCCGTGAAACCCGGACAGATACTGTTCGCCGTGATTCCGGTTGATGCCAATTCGAGCGCCAACGACCGCGTCATTCCTATCACACCGTGCTTTGATGCCGAGTAGGCCGATGTGTACGCGTAGCCACGCAAACCGGCGGTGCTCGCGATGTTGATGATGCGGCCGTAGTTCTGTTCGCGCATTGCGGGCAACGCTGCTTGCATACAGTGGAAAACACCCGTCAGATTTACGGCCATAACGTTCGCCAGTTGTTCCTGCGTTGTCGAGTCGAATGGCGCGGCGAGCGCTATTCCCGAATTATTAACGAGAATATCGACCGGGCCAGCCGCCTCGAACACGCTCCTGACACTGCCGGAATCGGTAACGTCCAGTGCCATACCCGTCACTGCATCGAGGTCTTTTGTCACCTCTTCAATGCGCTGGATATTACGACTCGCAACCGTAACTCGCACACCACTGGCGCAAAGCGCTTTCGCTATTGCCAGACCGATGCCGGTTGCACCGCCGGTAACCAATGCGTGACTGCCTCTAAGATTAGTCATCTTGTTCCAAATGCTCGCGCAGCTTAATCATCGAAGACTGCAATGTGCTCAGCTCAGCGGCAGTGAGACCCTGAAACCCGTTACAAACCCAGTGTCCGTGTTCGATTGCCATTTCCTCAAAGATCGACCGCCCCTTTTTTGTCAGACTCACGACGAAGCTGCGTCGGTCACCCGGATTCGGTCGGCGGCTCACCAACCCGTCCTCCTCCATGCGATCCACCAGCCGCGTAATGTTCTTGCTTTTCGACGCTAACATACGCGTCGCAAGCTCGGTGACCAACAGAGTCGTGTCCGGCGCACGATACAGCTGCGACAACGCATCAAACCGGGTAAGGCTTTGGCCGAAGTTTTTCCGCAGCCGCGCACCGAGCTTCGTCTCCTGCGTTTTCGCGCAGCGCAGCAGTTCCAGCCACAACCTGACGCACTGCTGCTCACGACTGTCGATTATGAGTGGTTTGGATGGCACGCGAACAGTATAAGCGATTTTACTTTATATATAAATACTTTACGTGTAATATAAATATGGATTGCCAGTAAAACATTATTGAATCAAGGGTTTACGATGAAAATATCCATTGTTGGCGGCGGACCTGGCGGCTTATTCTTCGCAATTCTGACCAAGAAGGCCAGACCGGACTGGGTTATCGAGGTCTTTGAGCAAAACCGCCCGGACGACACTTTCGGTTTCGGCGTGGTCTTCTCCGACAGCTCGCTGGACGAGTACGAATCCCGCGACCGGCGCGTCTACGAGCGCATGCGCTCTGAATTCGCGTACTGGGATGACATCGACATTCACTACAAAGGCGAAACCCTGAAATGCCGTGGCAACGGGTTTTGTGGCACCTCAAGAGTGCACTTGCTGAGTATCCTGCACCAGCGTTGCGAGGAACTCGGCGTCGAGTTGCACTTCGAAGCACATATCGATGCGGAATCGATCGAGGAGCGATTCGCAGATTCCGACCTCATTCTTGCTGCGGACGGAATCAACTCTGCGATTCGCGAAGCACGTCAAAGTGAGCAGGGCTTCGACGTTTCGCTGACAACCAGGAGCAACCGTTTTTGCTGGATGGGCTCCACGCGCCCGCTGACAGACTTTACGTTTTTCTTCAAAGAGACCGATCACGGCGTCATCTGCGCGCACACTTACCAATACACCCGGGAAATGTCCACGTGGATCTTCGAAATGACCGATGCATGCTGGCAGGGTCATGGCTTTGAAGAATTCGATGAGGCAGGATCGGCAACCATCCTGCAGGGAATTTTCAAACAGGAACTCGACGACCACCCGCTGATTCTGAATCGCTCGAACTGGCGCCAGTTCCCGCGCATTTTTTGCAATAACTGGAGCGTTGGAAAGATCGCGATTCTCGGCGATGCAAAAGCCTCGGCACACTTCTCAATCGGTTCCGGCACCAAGCTCGCGATGGATTGCGCGATCGGTCTGTTCGAAGCCGCTGTAGCGCATCTCGAAAACGACGGCATCGAAAAAGTCATGCAAGCCTACGACGATGACCGCCGCGTCCCGGTGCAGATCACACAACACAACGCGGATGTGTCGCTCGCCTGGTTTGAACACATGGAACGTTCGCTGGACATGGACCCCTATCAGTTCGCGATGGTGATCATGTGCCGCGCAAAGTCCGTCACCTACGACAATCTGTTGTTGCGCGATCCGGAGTTCGTCGCAGATGCTGACACCGAATGGTATCAGCGCTATTTTGAGGAAACCGGTTACGACTACCGCGAGACGCGGCCGACTCCGATGTTCACCAAATACAAACTCGGCGCTCTGGAGCTGCGTAATCGTGTTGTCATGTCGCCAATGGCACAGTATTCAGCCGACGAGAATGGCAATCTGACCGACTGGCATTTCGCCCACTACTGCGGCGCGGCGCGCGGCGGCATGGGCCTGATGTTTGTTGAGATGACCTGCCCGTCGCCGGAGGCTCGTATCACCGTCGGTTGCCCCGGCCTGTGGACGGACGCGCACGAGCAACAGTGGCGCCGCATCGTTGACTTCGTACACGACAATACGAATACAAGAATCGCCATACAGCTCGGGCACGCCGGCCGCAAAGGATCCACGCAACTGGGCTGGGAAGCAATGGATCACCCCATCGCAGAGGCCGATAAGAACTGGCCACTGCAATCAGCCTCCGCTATTCCATGGTTCGATGGCGAAAGCCAGTTACCGACAGAAATCGATCGTGCCGGCATGGACAAAGTACGTGATGATTTTGTGCACGCTGCGATTCGGTCCGATCGCGCCGGATTCGACCTGCTGGAGCTGCATTGCGCCCACGGCTACCTGTTAGCGAGCTTTTTATCACCGCTGACCAACACGCGCAGCGATGAATTCGGTGGCTCAATCCAGAATCGAATGCGTTTTCCGCTCGAAGTATTCGTCGCCATTCGCAAGGTCTGGCCGTCTCACAAACCGATGTCTGTTCGCATTTCGGCCTGCGACTGGAAACCGGGAGGCATCACCGAAGCGGACACGTTCGCAATCGCGGAAGCCTTTCGCGATGCCGGTTGCAACCTGATTGATGTTTCAGCCGGTCAAACAGTTCCGGACCAGGAGCCCGTCTACGGACGCATGTTTCAAACGGGCTTTTCCGAGGCGATTCGCAATGTACCGAAAATGGCGACGATGGCGGTCGGCGCGATTACTGAAGCGGCACAGGTAAATACAATTCTGCATACTCGGCGGGCCGACCTGGTCGCAATCGGTCGCGCGCACCTCTGGAATCCGTTCCTGACCCGTCATGCCGCCGCCTGGTACGGCGTCGAACTTGAGAATAAAGACTGGGAAAAACAATACGCGGCGGGTCAGGCGCAAGCGTATTCCACCCTGAAAAAAGCCAGTGAGCAGCAACTGGAGTGGCAACTCAAGGCGCGCCCGAAGCGGCACTTCACGTTTCGCGACGGCTCACAGTAGCACCATTATTCGACAAACCTGGAAAACGCGCGCTAGCGACGACCACACTTGATCTCCAGCGAAGCAAAGTCCTGAATGTACGCTGCCGCCACTGACGCCTGGGTGCCAACACCTCCGCGTCCGCTGTCGGCTGCCGATTCCAATCTCATCCACTCACCGAATTTTACGTCGCTACCGACTTTGTAATTCGGTCGCACTGTCCAGCGATAGGTCTTGCACTTTTCGAGTTCCACCTCAACCGTATGATCGCGGCCGGTAATTTTTTTCGCGCCGTAAACGAGTTCGTGCAAATCGTATATTTCGACGTCGAATGAAACCTCCGCAGGATCGATATTGTTACTCCACACACCGTATACGTTGCCATCCAACGCTGAATACTCCCATGCCAACGTCGGTGTCGACGACTTGCTAATACCACGCCAGTCGTCTTTTTTGACTCGCTTGATCGTGTCGCTTTCTGCCGGACGAAGCTCGTGATTCAGCACGACTCTGTCGAACACTTCCGCCGAAATTTCGCGGCTGATGTAGTGTCGCGCAAAATTGGTGTAATCCCGCCACGCCGTGTTGTCGTTTTTGGTCCAGTTCGACAGGGTATCCGCGTCCTGATAATGGACGGTACTCTGGTAAATGTGTGCGCCATCGCTCATTCGTCGCAGCGTCGTTTGCGCAGTTGTCGTGATGGTGGCGACGTTGTCTTCAACATCGATGCCAACGTCGGTCAGGCTCACGTACAGGATTGCTTCTGTATCACCCGGGATAGGCGTTGTTAGCGCTAATACCTTCGGCTGCAGGCCGGGTACGTCGCGAATACTCCAGAACACGTCCGAAGCAAGAGCATCGTTGGACAACGGCTCGCTGGCCGAATTCGCAAGATCGTCGGTAAGCGCGTCACGAAAATCCTGCACTGTACGCTTCGCGCCTCCTGTCAGGCCACCGAATATCGCGCCGGGAATTGTCAGAATCGGAATCGGAAACCGGACGACAACGGGTCCGATTTCTCTGGAGACGCCCCGACCGACTCGTGAACCGGACATCGCGCCGTCCAGTAGTCCAAGCGTATCTTTGTCGTAGCTGCCGGTTACAACACCGCTGACTGGACTGGTGGTCGGCAAAACGACGACCTTGCGAACCGTCGCTCGCAACGCCTCCGACATATGCGTCGGCGCTTTGGCTGCGGTGGTTTTGGAGTCTTCGTCCGACGTCGCCAGTCCGGGGATTGTGAGCGCAAACGCCACGGCCAAAACCACACCCCCGCTAAACCGGGTATCGTGTCGCTGAGTATTCATACTGCCCCTCTCGCCTGTCGTGGATATGAGGTCCAACCGTAGCCTGGTTAACACTTTGGACGGCTCAGGAACCCCGTCTCAACTCCGCACGCCACGTAAATGAGATCAAGACTATTGCCAGAATACAAGCACCGACGATCAAAGCGAAACCGGCGTCCCATCCTGCTGCATCAACCACCATTCCGATAACAATGTTCGCGCTTACGGCGCCACCAACGTATCCGAATAGACCGGTAAATCCCGCTGCGGTTCCAGCCGCTTTCTTCGGCGCAAGATCGAGTGCCTGTACACCGATCAGCATTACCGGACCGTAGATGAAAAACCCGATGCCAACCAGCATCGCGATATCCATGTTAGGGTTGCCGACCGGATTTTTCCAGTAGACGACAACGCAAGCCAGGGTCGCCAGCATGTACATGATCGATACCGGTGCGCGCCGACCGTTGAAAACTCTGTCCGAGAGCCAGCCGCACAATAACGTGCCAGGTATGCCCGCGAACTCGTAGAACGCATACGCCCAACCCGATTGCTCGAAGGAGAAATGCTTGACCTCATTCAGGTAGGTTGGCGCCCAGTCCAGTACGCCGTAGCGCACGAAATAGACAAAGGCGTTAGCAATTGCAATGGTCCACAAGAACTTGTTGTTAAGAACGTATTCGAGAAAGATTGCCTTTGCTGAAAGCTCATTCTCATGAGTTTCACCGTACTCAAATGCTTTCGGATAGTCGTTGCGATAGCCTTCGATAGTGCCAAGCCCTTCGGACTGCGGCGTATCCCGAACCAGCGCAAGAATAAGCAAGGCGATCGCCAGAGAAAAGAACCCATGAACGTACAAAATCGCATGCCAATCGGCGAATACGGCCATTGCCAGAATCGCAATCGGACCGACCATGCCACCGCCGATGTTGTGCGCAACGTTCCAGATGGCCATCTTGGTGCCGCGCTCGCCCGACGAGAACCAGTGCACCATCACTCGCCCTGATGGCGGCCAACCCATACCCTGAAACCAGCCGTTCGCCATCAGCAACACGAACATGATGCTGACTGAGCTGGTTGCAAACGGAATCGTGCCCATGAAAATCATGATTACCGACGAACACAGTAGCCCCAGCGCCATGAACGTACGGGCGTTACTTCTGTCCGAAACGTTGCCCATGAAGAATTTGGAAAGTCCGTAGGCTATAGCGACGCCGGACAGCGCGAACCCGAGATCCGTTTTTGAATAACCCTGCTCTATCAGATACGGCATCGCCAGAGAGAAGTTCTTGCGAACCAGGTAGTAACCGGCGTATCCAACAAAGATCCCAACGAATACCTGCAGACGGAGACGACGGTAGGTAGCGTCAACTTCGTCGTCGGGGAGCGATTCGCGGTGCGCGGGCGGTTTCAGAAATCCGATCACATTTCGCTCTCAACAAAGCTCACCGCCAAATCCGGAAAATCGGTAAAAACCCCATCAACGCCGACTTGATTCAAGAAAATTCGTAACAGGTCTTCAAAGTCGGCCGCGTACGGCGGTATTTCGTCCGCCTCCAGGCGGAAAGTGTAGGGATGTACCTGCAAACCCATGGCATGCGCCAGGGCAACGATGTTCGTCACTCTGATATTTTCGGCGACCGAATCCGGCTCAACGAGAAGATGCATTGAGGGGCCGATGCCCACCGCGTATTCCGATATTTCCCTCAATCCCTTCTCGGTCAATAGCAAGCTGTGGTCCGCCGTTGTGTCAAGCAGTTGGATCAACGGCAGATCCAGCTCCATCCTCGGCATCAACTCACGATCTATCCGGCGCAACTCAAGCGCATCGAAACACTGTAGAAAAATATTGTCAGCAGCCTTTGTATAGCCGTAGGACTTCAATATGCCGAGAACTGCGGACGAGATGTCCTTACCTTCCTGGCGGTGAAACGCGGGGCTCTTGATCTCGGGATATATACCAACGGACCCCCCGGAAGATTCGTTCAAACCCTGTACGAGTTCAATTTCCTCGGCGAGTGTATGCACCGAAAATGACGACTTCCCAACCGGAAACCTGTCTCCGAACACCGCATCCATCGTGCCATCACGCCACCTGAAACGCTCGTAAACGGCAAGTTTCCGAATTTCCGCAAGCGTAAAATCAATCACGTAATATCTGTCGTCATCACGGTTTCTACCCGGGAACACGTCGCGAACGTTCGTCACCGTGTCGAGGTAGTGGTCGTGCAAGACAATGACCTCATCGTCCCTGGTCATCACCAGGTCCTGTTCGATGTAGTCTGCGCCTTGTGCATACGCCATGGCCTTGGCAGCTATCGTGTGTTCCGGCAAATACCCGCTTGCCCCACGGTGCGCGATAACGATTTTCTTTTCACCAGGTGCGCTGTCCGCCAGTGAAACGCCGCAGCCGGAAACACACAGGGCCGCCGATAGCAAAATGCATTTGAAGACTGACATCGTTTAATTCCCCGGAATACGCTCGATGCAACAGTGTAGACGGTTTTGCGGTCAGCAGTTGTGCGCTTGAAAGCGTCGATCGCCACAGCGTTTCCTTCTACCTCCCCCGGTATCCGGGTCGTCGTCTTTTGTTGCGCGGCAAAATCCGCAATCACAGCTAATGCAGGAAACAGGGACTCAGGTCCTTGATTGGCGTTTGCTACTCCTTATACTCGCTGGCAGAACACGAATCGCAATGCTTGGGAGTAACCATGAAAACTTGGGGCATCTATATACTGGTCGCTTTGGGGTTTTTCATCTACAGCACCGTAACTGACGTCGATAGAGACGATAGTGGCGCTATTGTTGACGAAGGCAATGTGGACGCGTTTCAGATCAGAGTGGGCGACTGCTTTGACGATATCAGCGGATACGAAGGAGAAGAAACCGAGTTCTCCAGCGTACCTGGCGTACCTTGCTCAGAACCTCATGACAACGAGGCATTCGCTGTTTTCGATCTCAATATCGATACCTTCCCCGGTACCGACGCGATCGGGGAGCTGGCGCAGGAATCGTGTTTACAGCGCTTCGCGTCCTTCGTTGGTCGGGATTACGAGTCGTCATCGCTGGACATTTTCGCGATGTATCCTACGCCCGAGGGCTGGCGACAAGATGACCGCGAAGTGATCTGCGCAGTCTATGACATGGAAGCAAACAAGCTGGTCGGAAGTGCAAAAGGCCGCGGACTGTAGCAAGCGACACCTTCCGGGTGTTAGTCCGAGCGAGCAGTGCGTGGTCGCATATCGAGCCAGATCGACCCTGCGCTGATCCACAAGCCCCCCAATAGCTGGTATCCTCCTTACGTCCGATGTACGTCGGACGAAACTTGGGAAATTCGCGCTCAGATTGACGTGCCAACTACCGGGGAGCCTCGCTATGACTACGTCGAAGATTCACGAAGTTTCAGTCCTCTACTTGTTACCGCTGCGATTGTCTGTCGGATTGGCGTTTCTGATCGGCGGACAGGAAAAGATCTCCTCGGGAAACTGGGGCGCAGCGTTCGAATCCAGGCTGCTCGAATTTGCATCCGCAAACCTTGAAAACGCGTACGCCTTTTACCGACCTTTCCTGGAGTCCGTCGTGATACCCAACGCCGGTAAATTTGCAGTACTCGTGGCCTGGGGCGAGTTTCTCGTTGGCTTTTCGATCTTTCTCGGACTGTTTACGCGCTTTGGCGCCGTGGTCGGGATATTTTTGGTCCTGAATTACACCTTTGCTGTCGGCCTGGGCGTGTGGATGCCCAGTCTGGAAGCGGCGTACATCTGGGCGATGTTCACACTGTTGGCCTGCTCGGCCGGCCGGGGAATGGGTATCGATCAGGTGTTGCGCAGTCGGCGCAGAATTCGACTTTTTACGTAGCTGAGAATCTCACTCATGAATATTCGCGCGTCCGGTACGAACGCGATCTGCCTTCTGTTGTTGTGCGTCTATACCGGGCCAGCGCTTGCTGACGCCGAACCTGCAGTCGAGGCCAAACGCGCGCTGACTCTGGCAGACTACGGTCGTACTCAATTCCCGGGGACACCGCAAATTTCCCCGGACGGCCAACAAATCGCGTTTGAGTTGAACTACACGGTTTTTGTAACCGCCGTTGGCGATACGTTGCCCAGACCGATTTCTTCATCGTCCGCATCCGCATGGAATCCGGTTTGGTCGGCCGACGGTAAATATATCTACGTTATCTCCGACCTCACCGACACGTATCAACTCTGGAAACTGCCGGCGAATCGACGCGGCAGAGTCAAGCAGGTCACGCGCCTGAAGCACGGGCTATCGTCCGCCAGTTTGTCGCCCGATGAAACACAGGTGCTACTATCCTACTCAGATCAGGATCTTCGCGACGAGGACGACGACGCCGAACCCAAACCTGTCGTCATTACCTCGCGACAATTCAAGCGCGACTCGGGCAACGGTTATGTTACGGCCGATCAGACCGAACACCTTTACATCTACGATATCGCTACCCGCTCTCTAAACCAGCTGACATCCGGCAAGTACACGGAAAGTGGTGCGGCGTGGTCACCCGACGGTCGTTCGGTGGTATTTGTCAGCAACCGGGAGGACGACGCCGATGCGAGTTTTCAGACGGACCTTTGGACAATAGCGATTGATTATGTCGGCGAAGTTCGGCCATTGAACCGGTTGACGGACAATTCGTCCGTAAAACAATCGCCGTCCTGGAGCCCCGACGGAAAACAGATTGCCTACCTGACGGCCGAAGATGGCGTGTACAGCTTGCCGAACATCGCCATCATACCGGCCGCGGGCGGAGACGCCAGAATCCTCACCACCTCGCTGGATCGCTGGATCACGTCGTTCGAATTTTCGGCGGACGGCGACTGGATCTACTTCAGCTTTGACAACGGCGGTGCCAGCCATCTCGCACGAGTTCAAGTGCAGGACGAAACGATAGAAGTTCTGCTCAATGGCGACATATCCGTCAGTGCCTTCGACATCGGCGCAACGGATGCGTTGGCCGTCGCTTTTAACAACCGCAATGACGACACGAATATCTACAAACTCCACCAAGGACACCTGACACAACTGACCGACATCAGCCAAGAATACTTTAGTGAATTGCGGGTCGGCGAAAAACTGAAGGTTTCGTTCGAAAGCAAAGACGGCACAGTCATCGAAGCATTCATTACAACACCGGCTGACTATCGGCCGGAAAGAAAATACCCAACCGTATTGAAGATTCACGGCGGGCCCGTTGGCCAATTCACGTGGGGCTACGACTTCGCAACGCAGTACCTGGCCGCGAACGGATATGTCGTCGTCGAGCCGAATCCACGCGGCTCAAGCGGTCGCGGGCAAGACTTTGTGCGTGCCATCTATCGTAATTGGGGCGTCGTCGACTACGACGACGTCATTGCCGCGGCTGAATATGCGGTGGCAAAAGGTTATTCCGACCCCGAAAGAATGGCCGTCACCGGCTATTCCTACGGTGGATACATGACGAACGTCATTATCACGCAAACGAAACGGTTTAAAGCTGCAGCATCCGGCGCCGGCCACAGCCTTATCGCGGCGAATGTCGGGCACGACATCTATCAACAATGGTATACGTGGGAACTCGGCGTACCGTGGGAGAATCGTGAAAAGTACGACAAATTATCACCCTTGTTACGCGCAGGAAATGTCGTAACCCCGACGATATTTCTCGGCGGCCGCATCGACTGGAACGTGCCGATACTCAATGCGGAACTGTTTTACCAGGCGCTGAAAATGAAAGGTGTGGACTCTCAGCTGGTCGTATACCCGGACACGCACCACGGTGAATGGTCCGAAGAATTTGAGAAGGATTATCTGCAACGAGTCGTTGCCTGGTTCGATCACTACGTCAAGTCCGAATAAACCCGCACCGTGACCCGATCCGACAACGGCGGGCGCTCAACAAAACGGCAGTTCGGCTACCGTCGCGCGGCGTGTCTCACCTCCTGTGTCTACCAGCAGTTCCCTCTCCTGCTCGTCTATACCTGCGTCGATCAACGCAATTGCGATGTTCTTTTTTAGCCGCGGCGAGAACACCGTTTCTGACATCGTCCCGACGACTTCGCCCGCCAGGCGCACGGAGTACGGATGTGCGTTCTGGTCTATTCGGTCGCCGGACAAAATCAGGCCAACGCGCTGCCGCCTTATTCCATCGCTCACGATTCGCTGCAAGGCCGCCTTGCCGACAAATTCGTCGTCGCAATCCAGATTGACGTATTTCCCCAGACCGACCTCGAAGGGATTGCTTCGTTCGTCAACGTCGGCGCCGTAAGACAGCAGCCCGCTTTCAATTCGTTCTACGTCGTTTGGAGCGCCCGGACCGATGCCGTAGCTCGCGCCTGCGTCCTTGACACGCTTCCACAGCTCGGTACCGCGCGTACCATCTCGAAGAAACAACTCGAACCCTCCCTGCTTTGACCACCCGGAACGAACCACCAAAAGCGGTATCCCCCCCAGGTCAGTTTCCCTGAACCAGAAATACTTCAGTTCACGCACCCAATCGCCGAACAGGTCGGCAATCACTTCGACGGCTTTCGGCCCCTGTACGGCAAGCGGCGATACGTCCGGTTCCGTAATGTCGACATCCAGCTTACGCTCGGCAGCGATACCTTTCGCCCACAGGCGAATGTCGCTGTCAGCGATCGACAACCAGTAGCGGTGTTCAGAAAGTTTGAGTAACACCGGGTCGTTAATGAGCGTGCCATCGTGACTGCACAGAGGAACGTACTTGCCCTGCCCGACTACCGCCCTCGAGATATCGCGAGCTGTGAGATATTGCGCCAGAACTCCGGCATCGGGTCCGGCTAGTTCAACCTGACGCTCACCGGCCACGTCCCACATAGCGACGCCGTTCATCAAACGATCGTATTCGCCGTCAGGGTCACCGAAATTCGCGGGCATGTACATGTGATTGTAAATCGAGAACGCGGCAACTCCGTCCGCAACGGTTGCATCGAAGTAGGGAGATTTGTTTACGTTAGGACCAATGGCTATTTGAAATGACATCGTCGTTCTTTCCTGATATTAGTGACTGCGGTTGCCACCAGGCCCGTTGTTTTACTCGAGTATCATCTGACAAAAAAATCGGGATGGCCTCCGAACGAGCGACACCTTATAGTAAATAGAAGCCACAAGGGAACCCCCAGGGTTGTTGAATTAGTTCTAACAAGAATCACCTTGCCATCAATATAGGTCGATCAATGGACATTGGAATACGCCTCCAGGAATTAGGTGACGTGCCGGTTGCTTCTCTTAGAGATGCGATCCTGGCTCAGGATGGTGACGCCTGGGCAGAAAACAACTTCCGCCAGCAAAACTACGATGTGCACAACAGCACGGAGTCAATCGTACTCATATTTTGTAGCGGTGATTGGCCGACCCTGAGTATCTCGAAAGAGCCCGGCTGGAATCGACTGGCGGAGCAGGCCGAACCCCTGATGGCCGAAATTATCAAGCAGCACTATTCGCCCGGCGGCACGGTTATTCGGGCCGTGGCCGCGAAGCTTCTGGCCGGTGGACGTATCAATCCTCATTTTGACTCGGATGCCTCGTTTGAGTACGGTCACCGAATTCACGTACCCATCACCACCAACAGCGGAGTGCGTTTTGTTATCGATGGGCGACCGTATCAATTTGAAACCGGCAACGCCTACGAAATAAATAACCGTCTGCATCACAGCGTCATTAACCGAGGTAAAGAAGATCGGATCACTTTCATTTTCGACTATGTTCCGGCGGAGCACGTTCAGACCGCGACGTTCACCCATACGATCTAGGCCGAGATGAACAGCGAATTTGGCTACGCGCTGCAACGTCGACTATGCGCAAGAAAGTGCGAGGCGCTGATTAATGAATAGAACATCGGGCTTACTGTTATCGACGGTATTAGTCGGGCTTTCTGTCGTGGCAAACGCTGACGAGGCGCGACGACCGTTGTCGTCCGCGGATCTTTTTTCAATGCGGGCCGTATCCGACGTGCAATTCTCGCCGGACGGCGATTCTGTTGCCTTTACCGTCGCGACCGTCAACGAAGCTGAGGACAGTCGGGAATGGAGCGTCTGGATTCTGGACTGGAGTTCCGGAAAGTCGCGCGAGATTTCGGCACAACACCCCAGCGCTTTTTTCGCACGCTGGAGCAAGAACGGACAATACCTGGCATTCCTTTCCGGCGGCCCTGAGCAAGGAACCGCCAGCCAACTGTGGTTGTACCGGCCAAAAACCGGCGAGCTGCAGCAGGTAACGGAAATCACCAATGGCGTAACGGACTTCGACTGGGCGCCCGATGCCAAACACCTGGTGCTCGTTGTCGAAGGCGGCAGCAACGATAGTCAGTCCTGGGATCGGGCGGCGCCGATCGTTATCGACAGATTTCGTTTTAAGCGTGACGGTGTCGGCTACCTGGGCGACTCGCGCAACCACTTGCAGATTGTCGAGCTTGCGTCGGGAGCTCTTACGCCGCTCACCGACGGTCTCTACGACGAAATTTTTCCAGCCTGGTCGCCGGACGGCTCGCGAATCGCGTTTGTGAGCAAGCGTGGCGCGGACCCGGATCGTCACCAGAACTGGGACGTGTATACGATCGACCCAACGGCAGTGGTTGATGACGGGGTCGCGGCAAACTCCACCCCCCTGACTCAAACAGGCTATGCCGAGTCAAACCCGGAAGGCTGGGGCGGACGGCCCGTGTGGAGTCCCGACAGCAAACACCTCGTGTACACCATTGATCGGGAACCCAACCTGAGCTACTACAGCCTGGCACAGTTGGGCGCTGTATCGGTCACCGAAGAATCCGACAGAATTCTGACCGCAGAGCTGGACCGCAACGCCATGTCGCCGCAATGGTCGGCGGACGGTAGTGCCGTGTACTTCCTGGTTGAAGACGAGATGGGTGTGCACGTTGCGACTGTCCCGGCGGATGGCGGCAAACCGTCCCGGCTGACGGGCGACGCGGTTACCGTTCGCTCTTTCGACGTCAGCGAATCCGGACAGATCGTTGTTGTTTACGGGTCGGCGGATCAACCCTACGAAATCGGCAAGGTCGACAATGGAAGTGTCCGCCGGCTCAGCGAACAAAACGACGGTTGGCTTGAAAATATCCGCCTTGGGACTGCAGAAACTTTCGAAGTATCGAGTCCGGACGGCACTCAAATACGAGGGCTCATGGTGAAGCCGCCTGGATTCGAACAAGGTCGAAGATACCCGACGATTTTGCGAATTCACGGTGGCCCTGTCGGCCAGTTCAGGAAGGAATTCAATTTCGAGTGGCAACTGTTCGCGGCGAACGGCTACGTCGTCCTCGGCGTCAACCCGCGCGGCAGCTCGGGCAGAGGTGAAGCGTTTCAATTGGCAATAAAAGGCAACCTCGGCCACGGTGATGTTCCAGACGTGCTGGCGGCGATAGACTACGTGGTCGACGAAGGCATCGCCGATCCCGACCGACTGGGCATCGGCGGCTGGAGCTACGGAGCAATGTTGACCAACTATACGATCGCCTCCGACCCACGTTTCAAAGCTGCAACCAGCGGCGCTGGCGTTTCGAATATGCTGGCGGTTTACGGCTCTGATGAGTGGGTGCAACACTGGGAACTGGAACTCGGCCAGCCGTGGGAAAACCCCGAAAACTGGTTGCGGTTGTCTTATCCGTTCCTCAAAGCGAACAAGATTTCAACGCCCACTTTGTTTCTCTGCGGCGCGCTGGACATTAATGTTCCGGCGGCACACTCCGAGCAAATGTACCAGGCGCTGCGAAGTCTCGGCGTTGACTCCACGTTGATCATCTACCCAGACGAATACCACCAGATCAGCCGCCCGAGTTTCCGGCGGGACATGCTGGACCGATACCTCGGCTGGTACCAAAAGTATCTGTTGTACTGAAATGAGAGAAGTGAAGTAATGCGAAAACTACCCGGAAAACCCACAGGGCTCGTTACCTTTGTGTTGCTAATGAGCAGTCTTGCTTTGACGGAAACCGCGAATGCAGCAGATGCTGCTCCGACCGCACTCGAGCTGCTGGGCGAGTTGATTGCAATTCCAAGCACCGAAGAAACCGGACGCTCCAGAGAATCCGCCGAGTTGTTGGCCGAACATCTGCTCGCAGCAGGATTTCCTGAAGAAGACGTGCAACTGCTGGGGCCGGAAGATACGGTCGGCGGCCTGGTAGCGCGCCTGCGTGGAAGTGGCGAGAAGCGGCCGGTCCTGCTGATGGCCCACCTGGACGTCGTACCGTCGGTCGCAGAGTACTGGTCTTCTGACCCGTACGAACTCGTCGCTCGTGACAAGTATCTGTACGGCCGTGGTACGTCGGATAATAAAACCGGTGCCGCAACACTCGTCGCCAATCTTATTCGGATGAAAAAAGCAGGCTTCGTTCCGGAGCGGGATCTTGTCGTCGTTCTGACCCTTGACGAAGAATCCAACATGCTCAGCATTCGATGGCTGCTTGAGAACCACCCGCCGCTGCTGGACGCCGAGTTCGCGCTGAACACCGATGGTGGCGGTGTGGAATTGATCGATGGAACAGCCGTGACGTTTAGTGTTCAGGCCGCTGAGAAGGTATACATGACGCTCGAAATTCAGGCCAACAATCCCGGTGGCCACAGTTCTGTGCCGCCGTCGGAGAATGCGATCTACGCGCTGGCCAAAGCGCTCAATCACGTCGGCGAACACCGTTTTCCGGTGAATCTGAACGATGTGACCCGTGCCTACTTTGCTGCATCGGCAGCTTCAGTTGACGAACCACTCGCCTCTGCGATGCGCGACCTTGCCGACGACAAGGCCACCGAGGAGCAGCTCGAACTCCTTGCGAGCACACCGTTTTATAACGCCCAAATGCGAACGACCTGCGTTGCCACGCAGCTTTTTGGCGGGCATGCCGAGAATGCGTTACCCACTTACGCGAAGGCGGTCATCAATTGCCGAATTCTGCCCCAGGAAAAGGCCGAGGATGTCGAAGCCGAATTGTTGCGAGTCATCGCCGACGACACTATCCAGATGCGCCGTACGTATGAACCGGAAATAAGTCCGCCCTCTCCGCTGATTCCGGAAGTTCTCGACCGCATTACAGAACTGGCCACCGACCGGTATCCGGGCATTCGAATCCAGGCCGGAATGTCTACCGGCGCGACGGATGGCTTGTATACACGAAGTGCCGGTATTCCGACCTACGGCGTTTCCGCGATCGCACAGTCGGCTGAGGGCAACAGCGAACACGGAATCGACGAGAGAATCGCGATTTCCGCGTTCAATGACAGCGTAGAATTCTGGTATCGAATCATGTCAACGTTATAGCGAAGCACATAGTGAAGCAGGCTAATTCCGACAAGCACACCAGTATCAGCGCAGCCGTGCAGGCGATGCGTGACAATCGCCCGCTACGCACAGAGGAAATCTGCCGAAACTATCTCGTCCTCAATCCCGGGTGCAATGACCACTTGAGGTTGCTGGGCAATGCGCTGATGAAACAGGGTCGGCTGCCTGAAGCCGAGGAACAGTTGCGTTTTGCCTTGTCTTTGCATCCTGACATACCGCAATTGCACGAAGACCTTGGCAGCGCCCTCGCGTTGCAGGCTCGCTTCGAAGATGCCATTCCGTCGTTTGAAAAAGCGATTCAACTCGAACCCCGTCTGCCACTGGCGCACAAGAAACTGGGGCAAGCACTGGCTGCGATTGGCCGTGGCACAGAAGCGGACGAGCAGTTCGAAGAGTTTTTCGAAAAAGACCCTGAAGCCGGTGCAATCGCCGCGGGAATGGATCACCTCAAAGCCGGTAGAAAGGACGAAGCGATTGCCGCGTTTCGTGACGTTCTGAAGAGCAGTCCGGACAACGTCGATGCGATGCGTCATCTGGCCATCGCGTATTGGCGCGAGGACAAGAACCTGCCCGATGCCGAGGCACTGCTAAGGCGTGCAACAACACTCGCCCCGGACTTCACTGCCGCGTGGCTGGTGCTCGGTACGGTGTTACTGGAAGCCAACAAGTACACCGATGCCGTCGAATGCTACCAAACCGCGGTCAAACTCGACGTGGACAACCCGGCCACCTGGGCCGGATTAGGCAATGCCTATGCGCAGGCGAGTTATCCTGAAAAAGGCGTGGAGGCGTTCGCAAAATCGATCGAGATCAACCCCGATTCACCGGGTACACAGCTGGGGTTCGCACACGTGTTGAAGACCGTCGGCAACCAGGCCGGCGCCCTGCAAGCCTATCGGGCGGCAATCACCGGCAAACCGAATTTCGGCGAAGCGTACTGGAGCATGGCCAATCTGAAAATCTTCCGCTTTGAGGAAAACGAAGTCGATGCCATGGAGCAGCAAGTAAGTCAGGGCGGGCTAACCGACAGTGAGGAGGTTCATTTCCGGTTCTCACTCGGCAAGGCGTATGAAGACAGGAAGGACTACGACAAGGCCTGGCATTATTACGACACCGGGAATCGCAAGCAAAGACCACTCGAGTCCTATGATCCACTGGAAATGGAGATGCGCCACGAGCAAATCCTTAAAGTGTTCGATGACGACTTTCTGTACAAACACAGCGGCAACGGACTCAAAACCCCGGACCCCATTTTCATTGTCGGTCTGCCCCGCTCCGGCTCAACATTGGTGGAACAAGTTCTCGCCAGTCACAGCCAGGTCGAAGGAACTTCCGAGCTACCGATTCTGAGCAAGATCGCAGCGTCTTTCGGTCGCTATCGGCAAGATGGCATGCAGTTTCCGGATGCGGCGACGGAACTGCGCCGAAAAGACTGGCGAGCCTACGGAAAAGAATACATGGATACCGTTCAACGGCATCGGGAAACCAAGCGGCCATTCTTTACGGATAAACTGCCGAACAATTTCCCGTTGATTGGCCTGTTGCACCTGATACTGCCGAACGCCAAAGTTATCAACGCCCGACGCCATCCGCTCGACAGTTGCCTGGGAAGTTACAAACAATTGTTCGCGAGAGGGCAGAGCTTTACCTACGACACCATCGATCTGTCGCACTACTACCGCAGTTACGACGCGGTGATGAAACACTGGCACCGTGTATTACCCGGGAAAATTCTCGATGTTCACTACGAGGAAACGGTGACGGATCTGGAGGGGCAAGTGCGGCGGATCCTCGATCATTGCGGGCTACCTTTCGAAGAGTCTTGCGTTCGATTCCATGAGACAAAGCGAGCAGTCCGGACCGCGAGCTCCGAGCAGGTACGACAGCCCATTTACACCGGCGCTCTGGGCACGTGGCGAAAGTACGAAAAACACCTCGACTTGTGGATTGAGGACTTCGAATCCATCATCAGCGAACTACCGAACAGCGTTAGAAACGCCGGCGCTTAAGCCTCACCACGACGCGACCGGCTTACGAGGTTTCCCGAAGCGCGGTGAGGAATCCGTTTCGCCATTCTTCAGTGGTCTCCACCTGGTTAAAGGAAAAAATGTGGTAGCTCACGATGTTGTAATACGGATCTGTCAGATACGGGCTGAGTTCGAGCAAGAATGAATCCGGACGATAGGTTTTGGACTTCAGCAGGTGACCTGCGATACGTCCGGATTTACTCAGAAACCGTAGCGACTCGCCAACGCCAATCCGCAGCGAAGTGGCAATCAAGCGCGCGCGACTAGCAACGCCCGGCAAACCGGGCCACGCAGGCAACGTAACACCACGATCCCGAGCCTGCTTGAGCCAGCCGGCCAAGACGGACGCATCAAAACACATCTGCGTAACGCAATAGTCGGCGTATTCCTGCTTTTCCACCAACAACGTCAACTGTGCTTCACCGTCGACATGCGGATGGCCCTCCGGATGTGCCGCTACTCCGATCTCCGTCAACTTGTGATCATGCTCCGAGATGGCGCGCAGCAAATCCAGCGCGGTAGCGTGAGGCCCGGCTGGCTTCGCAGCATCACCTCCGATCACGAATACGCCTTCAATATTCAGGTGGTCGAGGCGACTCATGATGTCGTTCAGGTGAGCATCGCTACGCACACATTTTGCGGCAAGGTGAGGTACCGTTTCGAAACCTCGTGCCACGAGACGCTCGGCCACATCCAGGGTCACGTCAATTCCGCTTGACGGCGAGCAGGTAACCGCGACGCACGATCCTGCTTGCAGGACATCGAGTTGCGCTTCGACAAAACGCGCCGGGAAAATTTCCATGTACGCTCTTTTCACGGTCGCCGTTAAAGCCTGACGTTGCAGTTCTGATTTCACACGCTCCATTTTTGCACCTTCCTGTGATAACTCGAGTTGCCCATCCCGGTACCGTATGCGACCAATCGCGCACACAATGAGATTGGCATCATGCCCAAAGACCTTCTTACATCAAAGCGAACGGTGGTTGAGTCACGGACTCGGCGTGTTGGTTCTCTGCCCGGTGATCCTGTTCTGGCGGTAGTCCGAATTGCCGTTGCCGAGGACACCTCGCGCGGAGCTGCATAATGTTCCGCAGAACTGCGAACTTACGAAGGCAGTTCGGTCGAGGAGCCCCGGCTGAGTTGGTGATCGAATATTATTCCGATGTGAACTACACCGCTCAATCGTATAGTATTGTTCTCACGAATCGTTCCACGGCAGCTCGCAAAACATCGCAAGTTGCACCTCCGCCGATTTAGCATCTTCGATGCGCAAACGGAGACTAACGATTCGCAAACAACGCGCGAATTCGGCGAATACAATTTGGCAGGTCGGGGGGACTTAAAGATGACGAAAACACGGAATAGGAAAAACACGGCTGCGGCAGGTATTGATACCCGGCGCAGTTGGCCTGATCCGAACAGGCGGTGGTTCTTCTTGACGCCGTTGGCCGCAGCAATCACTACCGCGCTCGCACCTGTCAGCGTAGCGCTCGCCCAAGAGCCCTCAAGCCATGCGCTTGAAGAAATTGTTGTCACCGCGACCAAACGAGAGATGAACCTGCAGGATGTTCCGCAAAGCATCAGCGCATTGTCGACAGCCGACATCAAGCGACAGGCATTGCACGGCATGGAAGACTTCATGCGCGCACTGCCCAGCGCCAGCCTCGCCACGTCGATGCCAGGCCGTAACACGGTCATCATGCGCGGCGTATCGACCGGAACGCAGGAATTCCGGACTGACAGTCAGGTCGCTATTTACCTTGACGAGCAGCCGATCACAACAATTTCTCAACAACTGGATGTGCGCCTGATCGACATAGAGCGTATCGAGTCGTTGCCCGGTCCGCAGGGAACCTTGTTCGGTTCCAGTTCGCAGTCCGGAACAATACGCTACATCACAAACAAACCGGATTTTGATTCGGTCAGCGGTCAGATCGATGCGGGCTTGTATACGATCCGGGGCGGCTCGGAAAGTTACGACGTCAGCGGTCATTTCAACATACCGCTGTCCGATAATTTCGCGATTCGCGGAGTCGGCTACGTTGATCGCCAAGGCGGCTACATCGACAACGTTCTTGGCGCAACGCTGGAAGGCAGCGAAACCAACACAGGTACAGTAGAAAAGGACTTTAATACCGCGGACTATGCTGGCGGTCGCATCGCCGCGTTATGGAACGTGAGCGATGACTGGGACGTTTATCTATCGCTGATCGGGCAAACGCTCAGCGCCGACGGCAGTTGGGAAAGTGACCCGGAACTCGGTGAATATAACGTGACGCGCTTCTTCAAAGAATACCGCGACGATGACTGGTATCAGGTTTCCGGTACGCTTCGCGGCGACCTCGGGTTCGCCGAATTCGTCTCTACCACGTCCTATTTTGATCGCAAGATTGTGTACGAATGGGACAACATGGTGTACGAGCAATGGAAGGACGCCTACTTCGGTCCGTACTATGCTCTTTACAATTCGGACTACACTTACGGCACACTTTTTAACGACCAGAAAGTCGAGCGTTTTGCGCAGGAGTTTCGTCTCACGTCCCTGGGCGAAAGTCGCCTGCAATGGATGGTCGGTGCATTTTACGAGGACGTAACCGACGGCTGGTTCAACGCCGCGCTCAACCCCGATCTGGTCGGGACAACGGCGTGGACAGCTGCGCAGGCCTATGCGGCCTATAACGTTTACAACGGCTACGACACCCAGTATCCGTTGCCGCCAACGGATGTCGGTTTTTCGAACACCTTTCGAAAAACTATCAAACAAACCGCAATCTTCGGTGAACTGGCCTATGATTTGACGGATAAATGGACTGCAACCTTTGGAACACGCTGGTTTGAATATGATCGTGATGAGTTCGATCAATTTCAGTTCCCAGAGGGGTTAGCGCCGTTTAGCACTGCCGGCACCAACGGCGTCTACACGGCGTCCGGTGTCGAGAGTGACACGACCTTCAAGTTTGGCACCAGCTACAAGTTGAGTGACAACAAGATGGCCTACTTCCTGTACAGCGAAGGCTTCAGGCTTGGCGGCAGCAATAGTCAACGGGCAGCAGCCACCGGCGTCGTGCCGCAGTTGTATAAGCCCGACAAGGTTTCCAACTACGAAATCGGACTCAAGAGTCAATGGCTGGATAACCGGTTGCAGGTGAACCTCTCGATATTCGACATGATCTGGGACGACATTCAGATTTCCGAATTTAACGTCACCGAAAACGGCTTCGCCCGATGGTGGCTTCGCGGCACCGTCAACGGTGGTAAAGCGGAGGTTAAGGGCACAGAAATCAGTGTGGCCTGGCAAGCCACCGACAATCTCAGTTTCGAATTTTCAGGCTTCTTTAGCGACGCAGAATTCACCGAGGATATTGTTCGCTTCTCCGATGTTGTAGTGGCAGGAAGCCGCATGGTCTGGTCCCCGGATCGCAAATACAATGCTGCTATTGATTATTCCATTGCCGACGTATTCGGGGGCGACCTGTGGATGCGTTACGATTATTACTACGAAAGCGAAAAATGGAACAGTCTGGACACTATCGTGGCAAACGATCCCAGCGGAGTGGTTCCGTCCTACACGCTGAGCAATGCGCAAATCGGCCTCACCTACGACAGTGGCTGGGAATACACGCTGATCGCTTACAATATATGGGATGAACTCGCGATCAATTCACTGAACGTCGGAACAAACAGCGCGTTTTTTGGGGATCAGCGTTTTGACGGCGAACGAAGCTACGCCGCGCCGCGCACTATAGGGCTCAACATCACCAAGTACTTCAACTAGTCCACTCCCGCAGATTGGGCTCCAAGGGAGGCATGGAATCGATCCATGCCTCCTTTTTTTGTAAGATGAGCAGTTCATGGTCAAACTTCTTACCTCTTCCGTAGTTCGTGGCAGCCATCAGGGTGAGAGCCATGGCGGCATCTACCTTTTGGACCTGGCGAATCAGGTCGTCGAACAAAAGCTGGACTGGAATACGATTGACATCGATTGGGCGGGACGGGGTGCGGACCGCGGTCTGCGAGGAATCGCGTTCGACGGCGACATCGTATATATCGCAGCGAGCGATGAATTATTTGCCTACACGCCCGGCTTCGATCTCATCGGAAGTTGGCGAAACCTGTATCTCAAACACTGTCACGAAATTTGCGTCTATAAGCGAACGCTTTACCTGACATCTACCGGTTACGACTCCGTCCTCGGCTTTTGCCTGGAAAAGAAAGAGTTCACCTGGGCTCTGCACATCGATGTTCGCAATTTTCGTTTCGGCAGCACTACTTACGATCCCCGCAAGGATGACGGACCGCTGCTCCTGAACAAGATGCACATTAACAACGTATTTTGCAGCGACGCCGGCATGTACATTACCGGCCTGAGGACCGGTGGCATGCTGCATTACAACGGAACCTCAGTTGCGATGTCGGTCGAGCTTCCACCGGGAACACACAACGCGATGCCCTACCGCGATGGCGTCCTGTTCAACGACAGCGAAGCTGATCGCTTACGCTACACCGGTCGCGGAGAAGGTCCAACGGATCGTGCGATGGTGGTACCCAAGTACGAGCCGAGACAATTGAAAAATGCCAACGTTGACGATACGCGGATCGCACGTCAGGGTTTCGCTCGTGGCTTGTGCGTTCTTTCCGATTCCGTCGTTGCCGGAGGATCTTCGCCTTCAACCATCACAGTGTTCGACCTCGCCGCCAACAAAACGCTGCTCTCCGTCAACCTCACCATGGACGTGCGCAACGCGATTCACGGGCTGGAGGTTTGGCCCTACGACTGAAACACTGTGGTCCGTTAACGTCGAACGACCAGTTCCGCGAGATTTGCGGGACGAGGCAACGCCGACGAACTTGAGTGCTCGAAAATCAAACCGGTCTCGATGTGCTGCACTTCCTCTCTGTCGATAAACGCAGTCATCGCAAGCTCCTGAAGATGTTTCGCATCTGACACCCAGACATGTGCCTGAAAATCGATTGGGCCAGCGATGTGGTATAGCTGGATGACTTCCGGCAAAGCGAGCGTATAACTACTGAAAGCTTCCACCTTCTGGCGCAGATGGTGACGCAGTTTGATCGCTATCATTGCCTGCAATCCGATGCCAAGGGCATCGGGGTCTATGTCCGCATGGAAGCCACGAAGCACCCCGCTGCTTTGCAGGTTTCGCAATCTGCTGTGACAGGTCGATTGCGCGATGCCAACCTTGGCCGCAATCTCTTTGTTTGTAAGCCGAGCATTGTCTCGCAACAGGGCGAGAATTTCGAAATCAAGTTGATCGAACATATTGCCACCGATAGGGAATTATATTCTGAAAATGCGTGCCGAGTGTAAATCATATACCGAAATCGGGCTAGTCGCCGATTGAACTGCGACGCTACCAAGATTACGGGGAACCCGGTAACACCGTTCGCCGCTTCACCTGACCGAAGGCAAAAACCGATTCGATGGATTGAATTTCCGGCATTTTCGTCAGGCTGGTTCGGATGAACATTTCGTACGACTTCAGACTGTCGCTCACCACACGCAGGAGATAGTCCTGAGTGCCGCTGATCAGGTAGCACTCCAATACTTCATCGAGTAACTGAACACCTTTTTCAAAGGCAGTCATGACCGCATCGTTGGGTTGCTTTAGCTGCACACTAACGAATGCATTGATCGGCAACCCATAGATTTCCTGATCTACCACTGCTGTATAGCCGGTGATAATTCCCTGCGATTCCAGTGCTCGAACGCGGCGCAGACAGGGCGACGGCGACAGGCCGACCCGCTCGGACAGAGTCTGATTACTCAGACGACCGTCGGCCTGCAACTCGGCGAGAATTTTGTAGTCGATCCTATCCATGCGTTCGTCCTATTCAGTTAATTCTACCAATTTTGGAGATAATAGTAGCTTCTTTAGCAAGCTTCTACTCGTCCAACACTGGTAATCTGCCAATATTGTGAACTCCGAAAGGGTCGCGGTCTTGTCCAGTAACAGCACACAACTGAGTCCGCTGCGAAACTCAAGCAGTGAGACAAAACCACAAGCGCTCGCTCGCGAGCAGGCCGAGCATTTTGGTATCGATACCGGGTCTCGTTTCGGCCAATCGCTGGTCGAGCTGGCGAGTAATCTTTACCGTGCCAACACATCTGTGCACGAGCTTTGGGAAGTGACGCTTGCGGGTCTCTGTGAACTTGATCGTTCTGATCGCATCGCGTGGTTTAACGCCAAACGTTTCTTGTCTTTTCAACTGGCAAAGATTCTCGATAACCTGCAAAACCCGACGCGAGCAACGTACCAGTCTATTGTCACGCACGAGGGCGGTTTCGCTGCGAAGGGTGCATACCCCATCTTCGACAACGTCACGGCCTTGTTCTCCGCAAGTCCTGTCATTACGCGAACCGCGACGTATCTGTTCGCATGCACGGAATGGATAGAAGACGCCTTTCAGGGACGTGAGCCTCTGCACCAGATCTACTCGAGACTGATGAATCCAACCTCGATCAGCCTCGCTAACCACATGGTCGATCTCGAATGCGGGAAACTGGCGAACGAGTATATGGCATGGAACTTTAACTCCGGCCTCGCCGCCATCGACGGGACACTGTCGCACCTGCTGGGCCATAAGGACGTATTGGTCGTCTCGCGAAATATCTACGGCGGTAGTTATCAACTCATCCGTGACTGGTACGGCAAGAGCTCCAACCTCGATATCGCATTGGAGTGGGTGGACGGCAGCGAGGCGAAGGCGTTTTCGGTTGCGATGGATACGGCCGCCAGCAGGTATGCTGACCGGCTGCAAGATGGGCGAAAGATTTACGTCTTTGTAGAGAGTCCGTGCAACCCGCACGGCGTCGTCCTGGACGTTCCGGGCATCTCTCGCGCGGCTCACGAACGAGGTTGGTCGGTTATCGCAGATACAACCGTGGGCACACCGTTCTTGTATCCGGTTCTCAAGCGAGACGACTGCATGGAGCGACCGGACTTCGTTATTCACTCCTATACCAAAGATCTTTCCGGCACCGGCACTACGACCGCTGGCTGTGTTATCGCTCGCAATGAAGACATGTTCATTCCCAAGGGTAGCTCTGCAGAAACCACCAGCGCGAACGGCGCTCGCCGAGTCGTAAACTGGGACGAGACGCTTTTCTGGAACGTCTATTACGTGAAAGGCGCCTTTCTCGATTCGGACAAGGCGTTTGAAGTGTTGAACGGTATGAAGACCTTCGAGATGCGGGTACTGCAAAAAGGCATCAATACGATTACGCTGGCGCGCATTCTCGATGCACATCCGGACATCAACGTCTCCTGTCCTGCGGTACCGGGCAACGCAAATCATCGGCTGTGCAACGAGCATATGTTTCTCGGCTTACCGGCCGGCCTTTTCACGATTGACGTCGAAGGCAAGAATGGCCGGCAACCGATATCGCATGAGGTCTACAAGAAGTTTTTCGATATGTTGGAGCCGGCCATCGGGATGCAAGTGAGCCTGGGTCAGACAAACACGGTTGCCTTGTGCCCGGCCATGACGACACATTCCGAACTTTCTGACGACGCGTTGCTGGAGGCCGGAATAAAACCGACGACGATGCGCATTGCTGTCGGTCTCGAAGACCCTCGTATGTTCATCGCACACATGCAGCAAGCCGCGAAAATCAGCATCGAAAACGAGTACGCAGGATTCGCTGCCGGTTTTCCGGCAGCGGACGAGATCGACCGCCTCTATCGGGAAACCTACATCGACGTTCATCGACGCTTTGTATTGTCGCGGCCGACTTACCCGGCCCTTTGTTGTTGAAAGATCAATCTTGACGTTAGTCCTAACAAGGACTATTATTTGTCCTTATTAGGACTAACGGCATTCCTATGATCAATGCGTCAAACGCAGCAAAACAAGACTTCATGCCCGTTCTTCGCGAATTGGTGCGTACCTATCAGGCATTCGCAAGCTTTGATGCCGATGGCTATCACGGCACGGGCTTGACGGTGCCCCAGGCGGACGTCCTGTTTACGCTCGGCAATACGGCGGGCCTGAGCTTTAAGGAGATTGGCAAATTGACGCTGATCACGAAGGGCACATTGACCGGCGTTGTTGATCGGCTTGAAGATAAGGGCCTGGTGAAACGAGAAGTGTCTAACCAGGATCGCCGAGTGACGAAAGTTGCGCTGACGAAAAGTGGTACACAGCTGTTCGAAGAAGTTTTTCCACAACAGGTCAGTTATATCAAGAAACGTTTTGATCGACTGTCCGAAGCTGAGCTGACCCAGATCAAGCAGTCGCTACACCGGCTTCGCGTGATTTTCAGTTGAGCATTTTTTTTGACTAAATAGTACTAGTCAGTACTAAAGGAGTAATTCATGACAGGTTCCAATAATCATCCCGGCGTCGATCTTGCCGCGTTGTTGCTGAGGGTTGGCCTCGGCGTAATGTTTATCGCGCACGGCTTGTTAAAGTTGACGGTCTTCACGCTGACAGGAACCGCGCAATTTTTCGCGCAAGTGGGCTTCCCGTCCTGGATGGCCTACCCGGTGACATTCGGCGAAATTATTGGTGGCGCGCTACTGCTCCTCGGTTTCCACAGCCGCTACATCGCGGCTGCCACGATTCCCATTCTTCTGGGCGCTGTGTTCGTTCACTGGGGAAATGGCTGGTTGTTTACCGCGACGAACGGCGGTTGGGAGTACCCGGCCTTTCTAACTCTGGCGGCAACCTCGGTCGCACTGTTGGATGACGGTAAATACTCGGTCCGAAAACTGATTGCGGCCAAAACAGTGCCGGGAAATGCCGAGGCGCGTGCACGGTAGAAATATCCGCCACATTTCATCATATCGCGGCCGCAGATTTGCCCGATTGCTGTGGTCTCCTGCTCCCTTGACCCGGAGCAGGAGAATCCCGAATGCGCATACGCATAAAACTTGCTGTTATCGCAGCGCTCATGCTGCTGTTGGCGATCCCCTTGTTGCTGGTGGTCAGTAAGATCTACGAGCGCGACAACTATCAAAAGCAGGCGCAACGCGACATCGCCGAGAGCTGGACCGGTGAGCAGACTGTCCTGGGTCCGATCCTGGTAATTCCGTACACGCGCGTCTACGAAGGGCCGGAGTACGACCCGGAGCTGGAAAGATATATTACTCGGGAGATCACCGTGGACGAGCAACTGTTCATATTGCCCGACGCACTGACCGGCGACGCAGACCTGAAGACAGAAATACGTTACCGCGGAATTTACGAAGTGCCGGTCTACAGCAGCAACCTCATGCTGTCGGGGGAAATGTCGAACGCCGAGCTTCTTGAACTTGGACGGCGCAACGATGTCACCGCAATCGGCCAGCCGTATTTGAGTATCGTCGTCAACGATGTCCGTGGCATCGCAAATTCACCGGTGCTGAATTGGGACGCTGAAACCGTCGAATTCATTCCCGGTAGCCGGCTAAGCTTCCAAAACAGCGGTATTCACGCACCGTTGCCCGACACCGACCGCGATAAGCTGCAGCGTTACCGGTTTTCGCTAAACCTCGCGCTGCGCGGGATGTCCTCCTTTCGTTTCACTCCGGTAGGAGACACAAGTTCGATCACTATCGAATCGAACTGGCCACACCCGAGATTTGAGGGCCGTTATTTGCCCAGCCATCGTGAAATCGATGACGAAGGATTTAGGGCCGAGTGGCAAATGTCGACGTTCTCCACGAATATCGCGGAGCAGGCCCGCGCTTGTGCCGGAGGGAGTTGCGGTGAGTTCATGTACAACTACCTCGGCGTAGCCTTGATCGATCCGGTGGATATCTATTTGCAGGCACAACGCGCATCCAAGTACGGGATATTGTTTATTGGTCTGACTTTTACCGCGTTCTTTCTGTTCGAGGTCCTCCGGCAGCTGTCCATACATCCCATCCAGTACACGCTCGTCGGTTTAGCCTTGTCGGTGTTCTACTTGTTGTTGGTTTCTCTCTCGGAGCACATCCTGTTCGTATGGGCGTATTGGATCGCCACAGTCGCCTGCAGTGGCCTTCTGGGGTTTTACATCACCTACGTACTCAAGAGTCTCAAACGAGGAAGCGCGTTCGCGACCGCGATCGCCGGCCTTTACGGGGTTCTGTACATCATTATTCAGGCGGAAGACTATGCGTTTTCGATGGGCGCGGGCCTTATATTCGCGGCCCTGTCAGGCGTCATGTACGTCACTCGAAATATCGATTGGTACGAAGTCAGTGGCGATCTCTCGGCATAGGTGGGCCTCATAGACTATACTCGGCGATACCAACAGCGATGAGGAGTATGGGCCATGCTCAGGGCAAAACGATGGTGGTCATCTCGGGAATTAGCGCAGAAATCTTGCCTTGTTACATTCTTATTCACCGTTTCGTTCGTCCCGGGTTGCTCCAGCGACGAACCTTCGGAGGAGCGCGAGACTCTTCGAGTGCTCATCCTTACGGGCGAGGAAACTGATGCTCGGGCCGTCGCCACCACCCTCCAGCAAACCACCGGTCGCACGGCCGACGTGTCTCGACTTTTTTCTAACGTCGACTCGGGCCACGATCCGGACTCGCTGGCGCAAATGTTCGTGGCAATCATTCCGAACGGCAAGGCTGTTTCGGAGACCGAGTGGGATCGAGCTTATGCGCTCAGGGATGCTACCGGCTATGCTCGTGTTGAGCCAGACACCGAGTACACGCTGGAGCAGGTCTCTGCGGCCAACAAACTAAAGTGCTTTCTCGACGAGTCTGAAGCACCGGTCGATAAAGACTGGTCGCTTAAGAATATGGAGGTTCGCGATGCGTGGGCCCTGCCACCACCGCCGGGCGGACGCCAGCAGGGAGAGGGTATCCGGGTCTGTCATCCCGACACCGGCTGGGCCGCCCATCGGGAGATGAATGTCGACCGACTGGATTTGATCAGCGCCAGGAACTTCGTTGGCAGCGGCCCGGAAAACGGTCGTGACCCGCTCGACTACTCCGGCGCATTGTTAAACCCGGGCCACGGTACGGGTACCGGTACCGTGATCATCAGTAAAGTCGGTGATGGTGAGATCGACGGCGTGGCACCCAAAGCGACTCTGATTCCGATCCGCACCGCAAAAAGCGTCATCCAGGTGTTCGACTCGGATCTCGCGAAATCGGTACGTCATTCGACGGCATCCGATTGCGATGTCATTTCCATGAGCCTGGGTGGCAGAGGATTCTTCGGCCTTGCCGCCGCGATTCGCGACGCCAAACGCAATAACGTAATTGTCATGGCGGCAGCCGGGAACTGCGTCAGGGTCGTCGTCGCGCCCGCTGCCTACGAAAGCTGCATCGCCGTCGGCGCAACCGGTATTGGCAGCAAACCCTGGGGCGGTTCTTCGCGCGGTCGAAAGATCGATATTTCCGCACCGGGGGAGTTTGTCTGGACTGCGCATATCGAACGGGAAGAAGACCCTCTGGACACGCTCAAAGCAAAGCAGGGAACATCGTTCGCGGTAGCAAATACGGCAGGAGTCGCGGCGCTTTGGCTCGCGCATCACGATATTGATCGAAACACGATAACACTGCCTGAGGGGACTTACGTTCAGGATGTATTCCTCGACCAGCTAATCGCATCAGCGTCAGTGCCAACCGACTGGCCAACACATAAAGGCAGGTATGGGGCTGGCATTGTGAACGCCAGGCAGCTATTGGAACGCCCGATTCCAGACGAGGTGGCACTGAGTCAGCGCCGTCGCGCACCGCTGCGTGAGCAATCGACCGTGAACCTGATTGCCAACATCATTGACAGGGATGCCGAGGAATTGGCGGCGCAACTGCAGGACGTCATGGACGTGGAAGATACAGGCCTGGCGGCAGCCCTGGATATGTACGGCGCAGAGCTCATTCAACTGGCGATGCGCAACCCTGACGACTTCGAGCGCATGTTGAGCGGTGAACCGGGTGACGATGCGGGAACAGCGAGACGCGCGGTTTCGGGCAACGCATCCAGGCGACTGCGTAAGCTGATGCGCTAGGCGGATACACCACAACAAACTGGAGGCTATGAGAATGGTCAACGAAATCATGATTACCCGAACCGCAGTTATTGCAACAACAATCACGCTGCTCGCAACCGGCTGCAATGGCAGTTCTAACGAGGCGCTCGAACCGCAACCGCCACCAGCTGTTTCACAACGGGTCCTGCTCGAAGTTGATCGCATGACAGGCACCCAGGCTCTTCAGGATACTCAGACATTAAACGACAAAGAGGTATCGCTTACGGAGATCTACAAGGCCGGTGAGTTGGAACTCCGGATCGTCCAGGATCAGTCCGATCTCGAGCGAAGGGACTCGATCCGCCTCGCAGACCTTCACGCTCTCATGACTGCGAACCGCAATCAGGTCGCCGACGATGGTGAATGGCATATCCTCATGCTGATCGTCACAGAAGATGTGGACGATCCGGGAACGCTCGGCATAATGTTCGACTTTGGCGACCGTAACGACAACGATATCCCACGGGAGGCGTTCGCCGTGTTCGAATCCGCGCACGAGGGATTACCCGGCGGTGTTACTCCTGAAATTTTGCTGACATCGGCGCATGAACTCGCCCATGTCTTTAATCTTCATCATACGGATTGGGACGGTACGAGTTTTCAGAACGCGGCGACGATTGAAAGTTACAGCCTGACGGACACGGTTCTATGGCGATTGAGTGATCAGAGCATCGCCCATCTGACCGAGCACAACGAACGCCTGGTACGGCCGGGGCGCGACAGTCTTCCGTTTTCGCTCATCACAGAGGATCACCTGCTTGGCCACCAATCCTCACCGCGTGAATCGTACGACGTCATCGATGGCGACCGGACCGCGGCATCTCGCAGTCGCCAAAGATCCGCGACAGTCAAAAGCCGACTCGCAACACAGGGGGCGCGAATCGTCACCGATCACGAGCCGGTCAAACTCAGGATTGAGGCCCCGCAAACCACTTATACTGTCGGCGAACCGGTTATCGTCTCGATCGTACTCGAAAACACCGGCGATTCAGATGCGCAGATCAATCCCAAGCTGCAACCCGAGTACCGATTCCTGAGTGTTGCCATAAAGGCGCCTCAGAGCGATGAATTTCGGCCCTACCGCACGCCGGTGATCCGGGATGCTCGCAACATCGGGCCCCGCACAATTGCACCCGGCGAACGGTTCACTGCAGAGGCCAAGCTGTTCTTCAGTACTGACGGCTGGACTTTCGAAGAACCCGGCGAGTACATCATACGAGCAAGTTATCCGGCCGGCCCAACGTTGGGCGATGCCCGTATGGAAAGCGAAGAACTCAGGATTACGGTCGAAGACCCAAGCTCCGAAGCGACAACGACGGCCCGAAGGCTGTTGTTGGACGTCGGCGGTCAACGATTGGGTAGGGAGCAAGGTCTATATCTCTACATGGAGGGCGGTGACCACCTGAAATACGGCGCCGGCAAGTTGAGAGAACTCGTCGAAACAGTGCCGACGTCACATCACGCTTCCGCCGCGCGCCTCGCGCTGGGTAACGCAGCGTTGAACCCCACCTACGACCCCACGCGCCGCACCCGTCCGGACACCAACCTTGATGAGGCCATGAAGTACCTGGAAGGTTTGTCCGAAACCGGTAACCTTCCGCAGCAATCAATCGAACGCGTCGAGACCCAGCTTAAGCGGGAGCTGGAAAAGGCAGATCGTAACGACGACGCAAACCGCTTCCGCCGCAAGGCCGTTGATAAGCTCGAGAATGCACAAATACGTGATCGAACCTGATATCCGGGTTAAATCGCCCGCCATCAGCAGCCTGTTGAATAAAGTTTCGGGCGAACGCGAGGTTTTTTAGCAAGCTGCTAGAATGGATGGATGTTAGTTCCTGCCCACTTTGCTGTGTCCGGCGTTAGAACCGCGTTGTGCGGACTGACTATTGCGCTGTGTCTCGTTGCCTGCAGGGAAAACACTGCAGCCAATGAGGTGCAGCTGCAGGATAACCCTACAGGTGCGTCGAAAGACGAGTCGCTTTGCCTGCGGCTATTTTCGCCACGGTCCGAGGTGCTGCTCGGCGAGCCTGTAAGCCTGATCGTCAGCCTGACAAACTGCAGCTCCGAAACAGTATCTGAAAGAGATCTGCTCGCCCCTGAGTTTGGTCTCCTTTCGGTATGGGTACAACGCCCCGGCGAGGCGAAAGAGCTGCTGTACAGTCCTCCGGTGCGCCGCGACGGTCGTGGCAAACGCACCGTCAAACTCCCGCCCGGCGAATCGCTGCATGCGGAGCTGCCTGTGTACTTTGCCCGGGGCGGTTGGGTTCTTGATCGCGAGGGCATCTACCGAGTTCGTGTGGAGTACCCGGTCGGCAAGGGCTACATTGAGTCCGAACCGGTCGAACTGCGCGTTTCGTCCACCCGTGACAAGCAACAGCTGACGGCCGCACGCGCATTCATGCAGCCAAATGCGTCGCGGTTTTATTTTTTGACCGGCGGCGATGCAAAGGGGCAAGCAGAACTGGAGCAGATTACGGACGCTTTTCCAGACACGGTCTGGGCCTCTTATTCGAGACTCGCCATTGATTTAAACCAGGTGCTCTCAAGCGATAGCGTGGCCCGAAAAGCCTCCTGCCAATTACTTCGCGAGAGCATTTCAAGCACGCTTGCCGAAATTCCGGATATTGTTACCGCATCTCACGGTTACCAGGTTCTGGTGGACTGCCTTCGCGATTCCGGTTTACATGAAGCCGCCGAGTACGCCAAGAACCGGTACTACAAACAATTCCCGCAAGCAGTTGATGTGCGAACTCTGCAAATAGAAGACCCAAAGAAAGGCAGCGGCGGCTAATACTGCTATCCAGTCTCAGTGCGGCGACTATTCTACGTCGTACGACCGAGGGTGATTGATCCAGACCGGAGCAGACCAGGCGCGATCGTCATCACCCTGAGTAACTCGAACATAGAAGAACTCCGGGTTTCCGCTGGCCAGATACTGGTCAAACAGGAGTTCACCATCGCCGTCGAATGACCAGGACTCTGTAAGGCCGTCTTTCGCAACCCATTTTTCGAGAGAAGCGCGGTCCTGTTGATCGATATCGCCGTATATCAACTCAGCCACATACGACTCACCCGGCGACGTCGGGTCGTCTACCTGCAAGACAATGTTCAGTATTTCCCCTTCTGCAACACTGATTGCGCTACCCATCGGTTCGTTATTGATCAGAAACTCGATCGTAAGGTCGCTGTCCTCGCTGGCGAAAGTCCGGTTCGCGCGCATTGCACTAAAGAGCGAGGCTTGCGTTAATTCCGTCGCAAAAACTCCCATGCGCGCCGCTGTCGCGTTGCCCCAGGTCTCGAAGTGATTGTCGTGTCCCACCGAGGGACTGATATGAAAACCCTGTATGAGATAGTAGTAGTAGTCGTTCTCGTGAGCATCGTAGCGAACCGAGCCACGTGCCTCGGTGGCAAATGCCGGCCCGGTCAGGATTTCTACAAGGACGAGGAATTGATCAGCCGCGGCGACGAGTTCTGAGAAATCTTCGTTATAGTCGTCGAAACCGAGGTCATTGAACATCTTCGCAATAACGCTGTCCTTGGAGCCGCGATAAAAAAGATCACGATGAATATCCGGGTGGTTGATCTGAGCGACCGGCACCGCTGCACCTTGGGCAACAACATCGCCGAAGAGGTCGTACAGTTCGCGAAACTCGCCGCTTTCGACCGTGAGCACGCTACCCCAGCCCAGTACGTTGACATGGTTACCGCGCGAGATCGACGAGAACTCCTGTCCGTAGATGCCTACAAAACCATTCGTCGATGCATCGGTAGCCGCTGCAATTACTGACGGGGTCGTCACACTCTCGGAAAAATCCTGGTCATCAATGCTCCAGTTGCGTGTGACGGTAACATCGGTATCCGCATCATAAAGGTCCGGCATCGTGGCGATCATCACACCATCACGACGCACACCTCTGGCAAGGCTTTCAGCTAAACGGTGGTTGTGCGGGGTTACCGCAAGAAAATCTATCCCCGCTATCGAGTCCGCTCTTGCAAACGCCTGCTCAGGCGTGCCGGAACCATCCGACGCGAACGAATGAGCGTGCAGCAAGCCGAACCATACCGGAGACGGCGACACGTCAGCAGTTCGGCCGGCACGGCGCAATCTTGCTACGGCGGAGCGTTCCGTCGCACCGCCGACCAAAACTTTCCCGTCTTTCGCAGGCAGCGGTTCGTACGGATGCTCATTCTCCGTATCATCGGTTCGAAGTTCCTGAGGGGTCGCGCGCACAGGCCCACGATTCTCCGCTGAGCCGTTGCTTCCAGACTGACCGCACCCGAACGACAAGGCCAGAACAAGTAAATAAAGCGCACGATTTCGGACTCGGCCGGTCATTAGCATTCTCCTGTTTACGCAAGTAAGCACAGCTGCCGGTCGGGCCAATACCGGACACCTGAAGCATACCGTGAGGCTCGTCCGGGACTTTCGCCGTTAAACACCATATGCTCGCGGCGAGCGCCCTGTGTGCAACACTAGTCGGAGCGACTCACGCCGCGACAAAGGGAAAATTGTGTGAAGAATTTCATCTTACCTCTTACGGTCTTCTTGTGTCTTTCAAGCGTTAGTTCTGCTGATCAGCAACCGGAACAACCCTGGCTAACCTACGAAAACGTAGGCGCCCGGCCCTACAAATCAATCACATTGCTCGTTTCACGTATGAGTGAACAAGAAACATCGGTTTCAGTTTCGATCAAAGATTATCGAGATACGAGTATCGACTATCGCATGACACTTGACAATCGGGAAACTGAACTCCTGAAATCTCAGGTTGTGGCCGCTGATTTTTTTTCTCAATCGAATGCTCACGAAAACCATGCGACCAAGCATGCCGGGGTAACAGAATTGATTGTTACTCTTGACGGGCAGACAAACCAAGTACGGTATGCGTACCTTATGGCTCTGGAGCCGTTGACGCAGCATCTTCGCTTGATGATAAATCAAGCCATCGTGGTCGATAAACTCGAACGTGACAAGGACTACTATGCGGTGTTGGGCGCGGTTTCGCCTCAGCTCGCCGCACTTAAGGTATTGCAACCGCAGGTTTTTGCTGCGCCGTTAAGGAACTCACTCGAAACGATTGACGACCTTCAGGCTTTGTCCCGATCGCTTCAATCGCTCTCGTGGCTGCTGGATACCGATGACTTCAAGAACCTCGTCGAGCGCGGGCTCGCTCGGGTCTCGCCAGAGCGGAAGTCATTGTGGCTGACGACGCTGACACGCAATGAGTTCTATGGAAGTCTCAACCGAGCTTCTCAAAACGCCCTGCTGCCAGTGTTCCTGAACGAATTGAAACGTCGCTATCGCCCTCCGCGCGACTACGGCGGACCGGACGATTCTGCCTATTTCAGCATGATAGGAAGAGTTGCGGACAACAGATACGTTGAGGCGATTCCGTACCTACTTGAGTTGCTCGATGCAAATGACAAACCTTACGCCGAGGCTCAGTTGCATGCATTGCCCAAGATGGGTGAGGTGGCCTTGAAGTACATTGAAAAGACACTGTTGAGCCAGAGAAAAGTTGACCGGATAGTTGCCGCGGAACTTTTGGTCGTTAGCGCTCGACTCAACCCGAACGCCGGATATTACAATCCGGTTTCCGCGGAGGAGTTTGCACGTATCCGGCAAGAATTGATCGATACGTTTGTGCCAATGTTAAAAGGAATGGCGGAGCAGGACGCAGACAGTTTGGTCAGGGAAGCTGCGAAAAAGTCTGTTGAAATCATCGAGGCAGAACTGAGGAAGGCGTGACGATGGGCGGATTGCTATTCGGAATAGGTTGCCTTGTCGTTGGCATCGGCTGCCTGATTGCGTTGCAGATGATGCGCGCGATGTTGTCGCTGGTATTCCCGATCTTTCGCGCCACGAGCCATAACGAACCGGCATCCTCGGACGTCGGCGGCCACGACCTGTTCCAAACGGCAACCTCAAAGCTCCTGCCGCTGGGTTTCGACGGACCGATCTGGATCAGATCGACGCCGGTTCCGGGTGACTGTACGGCCACCCGGCATCACGCGACTTTTCGACATCGAGAACAAAACATTGTGGTGTGGTGTGGACCTCCGCACGACATGGTGCACCCGAACAGGTTGGACATTTTCTTTACTTCAGCACTTCAAGACGGTCGTTACGCGGTCAGTCAGAGGGTCGACCCCTATTTCGAAGCTATCAGCGACGAGCAGACGCCCGCGCAGACTATTCCACCGGCTTCGCTGGAATCATCTCTTGAAGAACACCGAAAATTTGTCGCCGAATTCAAACTCGACGGCCGAGTTGACGGCACATCCGAAGCCGAGATTCTTCGCTTTGCAGGCCCGCACCAGAATGAAATTCGCACGCGCCTTCTGGAGTCCGGCCGCGCACGCCAAGACAGTGGTATCGCACGTCCTTCCTTTCTGCTGGGATTGCAATTCTTGTGGGCCTACATGGGGAGACCAGGACAAACAGCTGGCAACTCAGAATCGATTCCGGTAGCACGGCTGCAATACCTCGATAAAATCGCTACTTCGGCCTCAGGACTGGCGCCCTCGCAAACGATGCAGTGGCTGTTGTTGTCGCTCAGCGTATTGTTGTCTATCGCCGCCGGCTGGCCAATATTCGGACTGCAGTTGACGACCGTTCTGGTTGCCGTGATCGTGTTCCATGAACTCGGGCATTGGTTGGCGATGTTGATCGCAGGATACAAGAACCCCCACGTCACCTTGTTACCGTTGCTTGGCGGCGTAACGATCGGGCACGAGTCGGACCCGAGTGCAGCGAAACGCGCCTGGGTGAGCCTCGCCGGGCCGCTGCCGGGCATCGTCCTTGGCTGGGCGATTCTGGTCTACGTGATGACGGGCCAACACAGCGACACGCTGAGTGAATGGCTGTACATCACTGCAATCGTGCTGCTGATCATCAACTACCTGAACATCCTGCCGATACCGCCGCTGGACGGCAGCCATGTCATTCGCGCCTTGTTACCGGCGCGTTGGATGTCCGTGCAAGTGTTCGTCGTACTAGCCGGCATTGTCCTGGGGATCTACCTGGCCATTCGTATCGACGTATGGTTATTGGGTGTAATCGCATCGCTGCAACTCCTTTCAATCCGTAAGCTCTGGACAAGTAGCCGGGCGGTCCGGGATCTGGCGAACGAATTCGGCGCCGCCGATATCGACGAACGCGCTGCACTTAACAGGATAATGGCGCACCTGGAAACGGACACCGACAAACCTGCAGCGGTACCGGCACGCTTCCGCCAGGCAAGGAACATTTTGGACCAGATCGCCCTGCGCCCAATGCGATGGGGACAAAGCATATTGGTAAGTCTGGTTTTCCTGACCACGGTCGCGGTTCCGGTCGGCGCGATTGGCCTGCTCGCGAGAACCGGCACCACTGCGGAGTCGGACCAGCAGGCTGCAGCGTTCTTGCAAGAGGCTGAGGCGACAGAACGTCGTTTACGACAAACCGCGGCATCCAAATCGATAACAAGCCTGCTAACGGACCTCGGTCCGGGTAGCGCGCTGCCACCACCGGCAACCGGCGAGCAAATCAGAATGGCCGAGGCTCGAATTCGCGCCACGCTTCCGGACAGCGTAGTGGCACTCTTTCGGCAACACAACGAGGCACCGGCACTCGGGGTCGGATCGATTGATGAAATTCACCTCGTGTCAGATAACGAGACCGTACGAAATATTCTGACGCTGGCAGTCTACGACGACGTGCTGCAGATTTTCACGACCGGCGAGGACATTCTGGCCGTACCGCTAAGCGAATCGTTCTCGTGGGCAGTCCTCGGCCAGAACCCGGCGGACGAGGCCTACGTATTTTTTGAATTCAGAGGAAGTTCGACACTGCAATCGAACAGAGTCATTCATTTTTCCTACGGTGTATTGACGGCCTACCCGGATATCGACACGCTCGCGCGCGCGAACTGGTTAACCGGCCGGATGAACGACGCTTACCTTCAAATGTACAACGAGCGACTCGCGCGTGAAACCGACAAGCTCGCCGAGATGGATATCCAGGAGTTACTCGGAGCTACGAAAGAGCCGTCCTTCGTCGGTCGAATTACCGCACACTTGTTCGACCCCTTGCCGAGTCCCGCGTCCGCGACACGAATAACTGAACTGGAGACAAGGATGAGCCGAAAACTTCCAGCGGACCACCGGCGATTGTTGGCGCTTTATGACGGTTTCCCACCGCTCAGCCTTCTTGGTACCGAGGAAATAGAACCGGCAGCGGGGCTTGATTCCGACAACAAGGTTATCTTCATTGAGTCGATTGCGAACGCGAGCTTGACGGTGAAGGATATCGATACCTGCTGGGTCGTTGGTGGTGTCGTTTTCGCCACGGAACACAGTAGTACTCCCGAACTTTACGCGACCGTGTTGTGGTGCCCGAGCCTTGGCCCGCAGACCCGTTATATCAGCACGGCGAACAGCGCGACACATCGATCACTAACGGCAGTCATCCGTGGGATGGTCGCGAGTGACCGGATGATTTACTAGACTCGAGCAAACTCCGAAACTCGCGAAATCTTTTCTGGCAAGGTGCGTCTCCTGCGAAAGGAAATATTCAAGCGCGGCGTCCTGCGATACAACCTGCTAACAGCAGCAACCAAAGCAGACCGCTTGCACCGCCACCGCCTTGCCCTCGGCGCCCGTCCTGCCACGTCACCTCTGCAACGCTCGGGTCATCCTCCAGCTTCTTTTCGAAGCTCTCAAGTTCTGACGTAAGGTTCGTTGTCATGGTGGCCATCGCGGCCTCAAAACCCAGCTCCCGTGATTTCCTCAGGTTTTCGGCGCTTTCCACGGCCGTCGTTTTTGACTCGCGTTTGTCGATACCGGGCGCACGAAACAGCAATTTTCGTGACGCGACATCGAACACCGCCGTATCCACAAATGTCTGCACTTCGTTTTCTGTCCCTTCGATGACATACGCGCCGACAATCGTCCAGTAAAGAAGCGACGCCCGAGTGTCGTCAACTGCGGCAATCTGATCGTAGGAAACCAGTGCCATCACGTCCACCCCATACAACCTCGCAACCTGCTGCATACCGTCGAATCCGGTACTCGACTGAAGATACGTGTCGGGGATCACTTCGATTTTCTGTATGTACTCCCGACCCTCGAAAGCCTGCCCTACTTTTTCAAGCAACTCGGACTTCGTTGCCTCGCTAAGGCCCGGCGTCCCATATCCCCTTGACGGCACAAATGCCAAACCTACCCTCAGCGGCAAATTCAGGCGTGGAATTTGTTGGTCGAAATCGGGCGGGATCTGTCCCTTTGGATACAGATAATCTACCAAACTGCTGGAAGCGCCAGAACGAGACCCCGGTTGGGCATCCCACAATGCGCTGCAACTTGCGAGCGTTAGAGATAAAGCAACGACGACGAGTCGCGATCCTGTTGATCCCATGGTAGGTCTCCTGTCTTGAGTAACGCCGAATCGGGTCCTGTCTCGACACGGTGGGCAACCGCTTTGCATTCTCTCATTAGTGTATATGAAGCCGGCTCGCTTTCCAGAACAGGTTCGCTGTATCGTGATCTGTTATTGTTGTGATGATCCGGTCGCAGAGTCAAGATTGACACAAGCGCAGGGATCAGCGTCAATAACGATACTCACCTACTACAACACGGTTCGTAAACATGACAAATCTTCGAGTGACATGCCTTTCCTTGGCCATTTCCCTGATTTCGTTTCTTAACCCGGCGTTCGCTCAGGATGAAACAGAGCGATATAAAGATACGAAAATCGAAACGATTGATGTGGCCGATGGCATTTACATGTTGAAAGGCGAAGGCGGGAACATAGGCGTGTCAGTAGGAGAAGACGGCGTATTCATGGTGGACGACCAGTTCGCGCCATTGACCGACCGAATTACTGCCGCGGTAGCCGAACTGTCCGAGCAGCCCATCAGATTCGTCATCAATACGCATTGGCATTTCGATCATACCGGCGGGAACGAAAATCTGGGCACGGAAGGTATCGTGATTGTTGCGCACGACAATGTTCGCAAACGCATGAGTACCGACAACTTCATCCAGGCGTTCAACATGCACGTACCCGCGGCACCGAAAGCTGCGCTGCCGATTATCACATTCAATGACACCGTAACCTTTCATCTGAATGGGCAAGAAATTTCTGTTGTGCATCAGGAGAGCGCCCACACCGATGGCGATAGTATCGTTTATTTCAAGACGGCTAATGTCATTCACATGGGCGACACTTTTTTCAATGGCCTTTATCCGTTTATTGATGCTTCCAGTGGCGGTAATGTCAATGGCGTAATCCATGCTGCCGAACATGTTATGTCGTTATCGGATGCACAAACCAAGATCATCCCGGGGCACGGTCCGCTCGCCGACAAAGCAGCGCTTGAAAAGTACCGGGACATGTTGGTGACGGTAAGAGATCGCATGCAGTCCCTTATTGATGAGGGAAAGACGCTGGAGGAAATCGTCGCAATGAAGCCCAATGCGGATCTGGATGAAAGTTGGGGCGGTAGTTTTCTAAATCCAGAGGCCTTTTTGAGCGTGCTGTATTCGACCATGCCTGGAAGATAAGCGCAGTCGAAAGAAAATTGGTGGTGAAGGGTGGATTTGAACCACCGACCTACGGGTTATGAGTCCGTCGCTCTAACCAACTGAGCTACATCACCATTTTGGACCGCAGATTGTCCCGATGCGGCCTCTGACTGTCAATACTTGCAGCCACGCATCTACACGTTAAAACGGAAGTGCATGACATCGCCTTCACACACGAGGTAATCCTTGCCCTCAAGACGCAGCCTGCCGGCCTCTTTCGCGCCCTGCTCGCCGTTGCCGGCGACAAAATCGTCGTAGGCCGTGACCTCCGCGCGAATAAAGCCTTTTTCGAAGTCAGTATGAATCTCGCCGGCCGCCTGTGGCGCCGTGGCCCCTGTTTTTGTTGTCCAGGCACGAACCTCTTTCTCCCCGGCAGTGAAATAGGTTTGCAGACCCAGTAAGGAGTAGCCGTGCCGGATTACCCGGTTCAGACCCGGTTCGTCAAAGCCAAGGTCAGAGAGAAAATCAGTTTTGTCTTCCTCATCGAGCAACGCGATTTCGGCTTCAATGGATGCGCAAATGGCGACCACCTCGGCACCCTCTTCCTTCGCATACTGTCGTACGGCATCGAGGTGCGGATTGTTCTCGAAGCCGCCTTCGTCAACGTTCGCCACATACATCACCGGCTTGGCCGTTATCAGATGTACACTTCTTAGAATCTGTTCTTGCAGGTCGCTCTTCTCCAACGACCGCACCGGCAAACCCTCGTCGAGGTGCGCCTTGATACCGGCCAACGCGTCTCGGTGTGCGATGGCATCTTTCTGCCCTGTCTTCGCGGTACGCGATGCTTTATCGTATTGTTTCTCGACGGATTCCAGGTCGGCCAGCGCAAGTTCCGTGTTAATCGTTTCGATGTCATCAAGCGGGTCGATGATACCGGCGACATGCACAACGTCGTCGTCCTCGAAACACCGCACCACGTGAGCTATCGCATTGGTCTCCCGGATATTCGCCAGGAACTGATTCCCCAATCCCTCGCCCTGCGAGGCGCCCGCCACCAGACCGGCGATGTCGACGAACTCCATTGTCGTCGGCAGAATCTTCTGCGGCTTTACAATACCGGCAAGCACCTCAAGGCGCGGGTCCGGGACCGGGACGATACCGACGTTCGGCTCGATGGTGCAAAACGGGTAGTTCTCGGCCGCGATTTCAGCCGCGGTCAAAGCGTTGAACAGGGTTGATTTGCCAACGTTCGGCAGACCGACGATGCCACAGGTAATTGCCATCAGTTGTCTCTTGTGTGCAGTGCTTTGGTTGCTGCGTTCAGGCCATCCTGGAATAACAATGGCATTACGCCGATAGCGTCCTGGATGTTGTCTTCCACGGCACGCTCAATATCAGCGGAACCTCGCTTCAGCACATAGTTGGTCACTTTGCTCTTATCGCCTGGATGACCAACACCGAATCTCAGACGCACGAACTCTGCGCCGCAATGCCGAATAATGTCACGCAATCCGTTGTGGCCGCCGTGGCCGCCACCGGTTTTGAGACGCGTCGTTCCGGGTGGCAGATCGATCTCATCGTGCGCGACCAGCAACTCGGGCACGCCGAGGCGATAGTAATCCAGCATCGCACGAATCGGGCCACCGCTCAGATTCATATAGCTTTGCGGTTTCACCAGCCAAACATCGGCACCGTGCAGGTTTACCTTGCAGCAATCGGCATCGAATTTTTTCTCATAGCGAAAATCACCACCAAACTGCTGCGCCAACGCATCCACAAACCAGAAACCGGCGTTGTGCAGCGTGCGCTCGTAGTTCTGCTCGGGGTTACCGAGACCGGCGATGATGCGGATAAAATTCGACATGGGGGCGATCTTAAACAAAAAGACCGCCAGATGGCGGCCTTTTCTTTAGGGTCCGAACGATACTTACTCGTCTTTGGACTCTTCTCCAGAAGACTCGGCCGGAGACTCTGCGCCTTCTCCCTCGCCGCCAGCTTCGACATCGACAGCCTCTTCTGTTTCGATCGGCGCCGCCTTGATGACGTGGATCGAAACAATCGCATGATCGTGTTCCGGACCCTGCGCCAATATCGGAATCTCAACGCCCTTGGGCAACTTGATACTCGACAGGTACAACATCGCGTCGAGCTCCAGCTCGCTGATATCGACTTCCAGGAATTCCGGCAGGTTCTTCGGCAGACAGGAAATTTCGACGTCGTTAATAAGACGCGAAACGGCACCGCCACCGGTTTTCACACCCGGCGCTGCCTCTTCACCCGTAAAGTGAAGCGGCACATTCATCTTGATCTCAACGTCATCGACGACACGCTGAAAGTCCATGTGCATGATAATATTTCTTGCCGGATGACGCTGCAGGTCCTTCAGAATCGCGGCCTGACTTTTGTCATTGACCTTGATGTTCAGGACACTCGAATAGAACGCCTCGTTCTCGAGTTGCTTTAGTACTTTATTCTGGTCAAATAACAATGCCCGTGGCGGACGCCCGGCACCGTAGATGATTGCAGGAACCTTTCCCGTACGACGCAGGCGGCGGCTCGCACCTTTCCCCTGATCTTCACGGAGTTCTGCAATCAGATCGAAATCGTCACTCATGACTATTCTCCAATATCTGATTGATTTTACTGAACTTATTTCAGCATTTTACGACACGCAGATCGCGACCAATCCACGCAAGGGCGCGCATCTTAACCGAAGAGGCCTGCCAATACCACCGCGGCGATAAATACGGGAGAGCGGATATATTCCTAGTCTACGTACAGGGACGATACCGACTCGTCATCCGACATTCTTCGCATGGTTTCTGCGAGCAGTTCTGCGGTCGAGAGCTGGCGAATCTTGGCACAGGCCTGTGCTTCCTCATTCAACGGGATAGTGTCAGTTACAACCACCTCGTCGAGAGCGGATTCGGAGATTCTGCTCACCGCAGGACCGGACAGGACTGCGTGAGTGATATACGCCGCAACGCTTTTTGCGCCATGATTCTTGAGCGCACCGGCCGCGTGACACAACGTGCCGGCGGTATCGACCATATCGTCGATCATCACACAATTCTTGCCATCGACCTCACCGATGATGTTCATCACTTCGGACTGATTCGCTTTGTCACGACGTTTGTCGATGATGACAAGATCCGCGTCACCAAGGCGTTTGGCCAGCGCGCGCGCGCGGACTACGCCGCCAACATCCGGCGAAACCACGACCATGTCTTCGTACTTGTGCTTCCAGACGTCGCCCAGCAACAGTGGCGATGCATAAACGTTATCGACCACGATATCGAAAAAACCCTGTATCTGATCCGCGTGCAGATCAACCGTCAGAACCCGATCAACGCCAGCAGCCGCAAACATCTTGGCAACGAGTTTGGCCGTTATCGGTACCCGCGCTGATCTTGGACGGCGATCCTGGCGAGCGAATCCGAAGTATGGGACCACCGCCGTAATACGCTCCGCCGATGCCCGTCTGGCGGCATCCACCATGACCAGCAATTCCATCAGATTTTCGGACGCAGGCGGGCAAGTTGGCTGAATAATGAACGTCTCGCGACCGCGTATGTTCTCGAGAATTTCAATATTGAACTCGCCGTCCGAAAAACGGCCTACCTGCGCTCGCGCCAGTGGAAGTCGTAAACAGCGAGCAATACTTTGTGCCAGCCGCGGGTGCGCGTTACCCGAGAAAACCGCCATTGTTGCCAGATCCACGATGTCCCCTCGTTCGTGAGATGGCTGGGGCGGCAGGATTCGAACCTGCGGTACACGGGATCAAAACCCGATGCCTTACCACTTGGCTACGCCCCAACAAAGATGATGCCGCTTAGCGGCGCAATTGTGCTGTGACGCCCGATCACTGTCAACGCTCGAAGAAACTCCACTTGTCGATAACCATGCGTACCCGCGTATCCGGGTTGCTGGCGGTCAAAGTGCGCGGCAATTGCTGGCCCGCGCTGCTCCTGTAGCGCGAGATCGTCACTGTCCAGTTACTCTGCACGAGACGCAGCAAACGACCCGACTCATCGAGCTCCGTCTCCGCAGGCAACGACGGGTCTGGAATGCCCAGCGCCCAGTATCGGAGGCTGGCGACGGGAATCGTCCAGCCATAGCGATAGTAGAGTTCGCGCTCCGGATCCTCAAGAACTGTCTCAACCCCGTCTTTGTCCGTCAGGGTCACAACTCGATCATCCCCCTCAATTCTGACGGTGCCGATACCAAGCGGGCCACCCACCCTGGCGTGGAAGTCGTCACCCGTCTGAGTCCAGTTGAATTTGCCGTTGAAACCTTCGTCGCCCGCCTTGACGGCGATACGGCCCTTGAACTGCCAGTCGACGATTCCGCCCAGCACTTCCTGGCGCTGCTCCCAACCCGAAATATCCGGCAACTCGACACTCGGACGAGTGGCGGCACAGGCAGAAACGAGGACCAGACAGACACCCAGAAATCCGCCAGCCTTGAACCTCGTCATGGCAGCCGGTCTCGAGGACACTCTGGAAAACACTAGGGAGCTGCTACATCGAAATAGCGCGAGCGGACGTCCTTAAGCAACTTGCTGTCCGGGTCTTGTTCTTCGGCCGATTCCAGCAGCTCCAGGGCTTCATCGCGACGTTGAAGTTGCACCATTACTTCGACAATGTGCGCCGCGACTTCGTGGTCCTGGAGCCGTTGGTACGCCAGGTTCAACTGTTTCAGCGCTTCATCGTGCTGACCGAGCTTGTACAGGACCCAACCGAAGCTATCGATAATCGCCGGATTATCGGGGTCAAGGGCCAACGCTTTCCGAATGAGTTTTTCCGCCTCTACGAACCGGTCGGTCCTGTTTGCCAGCGTATACCCCAGAGCGTTCATCGTCAGCGAGCTGTCAGGCCACCGCTTTAGCGCCTTGCGATATTCAACAATGGCATCGTCGAGACGTCCGACCCGCATCAACAAGTCGCATCGGCCGAGGACTATTCCTTCGTTGTCCGGGCGATACTCGATCGCCTTGTCATACAGGGCCAGCGCCTCATCGTAACGTTCGAGCGCAACCAGCAACTGTGCCTTTATAGTGACCATGTCAACCGCGTGGTTCGGCGAGGCCTCTGCAAAATCGTCCAGCAACTTGAAAGCGCCGTCGACGTCGTCGAGTTGATAAGCCATCAAGGCACTGGCGCGACGTTGAGAAGACACGGTATTCGAGCCATTACGAACCTCGCGGTACAGCCGCACCGCGCGCTGGTACTGTTCGCGATAGTCCGCGATCCGCGCCGAATAGAACAACGCATCCATTCGATACTGCCCGGTCGCCAGCAGGTCCTGAAAATCGTCCCAGGCTGCATCCAGTCGCTCAAGCCGAAAGTTGATGATCGCCATGAGTCGCAAGGCGTCGATTCGCCCGCCGTACTCCAGCAGCACCTGATTGACCTGACTCAACGCATCTTCGTCCCGATCCGTCATCATGTACATGAGCGCAAGCTCCATGCGCGCATCCGGGTCCGGACGCGGGCTGTCGCCGATCAGACGCGCAAGGTATTCGATGGCTGCGTCACCGTCGCCATCGAACAACAGCGCGCGCGCATACAAAAGCTGCGGCCGTAGATATTCGGGGTCGAGTTGCATGGATCGAGAGGCACGTCGTTTCGCATAATCTGAATCCCCGGCCTGCAGCGCCAGCACCGCCACCGCATAGTGAGCAACTGCGGAATCCTTGTAGGGCTTGGCCAGTAAACGCATGAGTTTGTCGGCGCGCTCCGGCAACTGCTCGTCCGAGAGGTAGGGGACCAGCGATAGCAGTCGTTTTCCGGGTTCGTCACGACTCACCTCGATAAGTTGCTCGAACTGGCGCCGCGAACGTCGCAGATCATCAAGCCTGAAATACAGCTGGCCCAGGAAAGCGCGTGCCTCGTCACTGTGCTTATCCAGTTTCTGCCAGCGCTTCCCGGCCAGTAAGGCCTCGTCGTTGAAGCCGTAGGAAAAGCCCAGCCGTGTCGCCTTGCGCGCAAGCTCCACACTGTCGCCAAGCTCAGCGGCTTTGCGGTATTCGATCGTCGCCTGCAGGTATTCGCCGCGCTGCAACGCCTTTTCGGCCTGCAACACATGCGCGCCAACCTCCGACGAGCTATTCTCATCAGCCAGAGCGAGCGCAGAACTTAAGGCAATTATCAGGGCGAGTAGTGAAATCAGCGAATAAGCTGAGCGCCCCAGGCGGTGCTGTTGCATAAATATTTCGTCCGTTTATTACAGAGACAAGGAACTGGGCGTTCAGTTCGCTTATGATACGAACTCCGTAATCCTTCGGTGCCCTATTGGCATCGCCACAAGACGTCATGCCGCTGCAAATACTCGGGCTGAACCATAACACGGCACCTGTCGAAATTCGCGAGCAAGTCGTCTTCTCGGGAGGTGAGCTTGCGCGCGCATTAGCCAGTATCACAGCGCTTAGCGGTGTCGATGAGGCAGTGTTGCTCTCTACCTGCAATCGCACCGAGTTTTATGTCGTAACGGACAGTAACGGCAGTAGCCATCTTCGGGACTGGCTGCACGACGACCGCAAGCTCGACCCGTCGTTCGGCGATTCCCTGTTCACGCTCGACAATGAAGAGGCGATCCGCCATCTCTTCCGCGTTGCCTGTGGCCTGGATTCCATGGTGCTCGGTGAACCACAAATTCTGGGCCAGCTAAAAGATGCGTTTCGCGATGCACAAGAGGCCGGAACCCTGGGACCGCACCTGAGTCGCCTTATGCAACACACGTTCGCGGTGGCCAAGAAAATCCGGACCGATACTGAAATCGGCGCCAGTCCGGTGTCTGTCGCGTCCGCAGCGGTCAGCCTCGCAAATCAATTCTTCGCCGGGTTTGCCAAGCACACGGCACTGTTGGTCGGCGCGGGCGCTACCGTCGAACTACTGGCAAAGCATCTGTCGAGCCGCAAGATCGGCCGCTTGTTTGTCGCGAATCGCGACGTCGAGCGGGCACGCGATCTGGCCGGGCGATTCGGTGGCTTCGCACTCCCGTTATCCGAAATCGAAGGCACGTTGCCGGAAGCGGACATCCTTATCACCTCGACCGCCAGCACCGAGCCGGTCGTCCTGCTGAAACACATGCAGACCGCCATCAAGGCGCGCAAGCGTAGACCCATTTTTGCCGTGGATATCGCCGTGCCCAGGGATATCGAGGACGGCGTGGGTGATCTTGAGGATGTCTACCTGTACACAATCGACGATCTCGACCGTGTCATCCAGCAGGGGCAGGGGCAGCGCCAGGCGGCGGCGGTCGAGGCCAACAAGTTATTGCACGATGAAATACACCGTTATTTGAGCATCGAACGATCAAAGCAAGCGGTACCGATGATCGCGGCGCTGCGCGAACAGGGCGAGTCGCTGCGCGATCAAATCAATGTGCTGGCACACAAGCGACTCGCACGCGGCGAGTCGGCCGCTGAGACCGTAGAATACGCCACTGCTGCACTCATGAAAAAGCTGCTGCACAACCCCAGTATTGCGTTACGTAAAGCCGGCGAAGATTCCGATGACGAACTGATCGATGCGGCACGCTCGCTGTTTGATCTCGACAAAAACGATGAATAACACGGGCCTGAATCGTGAAAGAATCCATACGCTTTAAGCTCGAATCCGTGAGTGACCGCTTTGAGGAGATCGCCGGGTTGCTGGCCGATCCTGACGTCATCGGCGATCAAAATCAGTTCCGAGAATTGTCGAAGGAATACGCTCGTGTCGAGCCGGTGGTCAAGCTGTTCAACGAATATCAGACGCTCGTGGACGACCTTTCTGCGGCCGAAGAAATGGCGAATGACCCGGACGCCGAAATTCGAGAGATGGGACAACAGGAACACCACGAGTTAAGCGCTCACCAGGAAGTTCTGTTACTGCAACTGCAGCGCTCGTTGATACCACCCGATCCGCACGACAACGCAAACGTCTTTCTGGAAGTACGCGCCGGCACCGGTGGCGACGAGGCCGCTATTTTTGCCGGCGACTTGTTCCGCATGTACTCGAAGTTTGCGGAAACTGAAGGGTGGTCCGTCGAGATCATCACCGCGCGCGAAGGGGAACACGGTGGTTACAAGGAAGTCATCAGCCGTATCACCGGCAACAATATATTCGCGAAGCTGAAGTTCGAGTCCGGCGCACACCGCGTACAGCGCGTTCCCGCTACCGAGTCGCAAGGCCGCATCCATACGTCAGCTTGTACCGTCGCTGTGCTACCGGAACCTGACGAAATCGAGGAAGTGGAGATTAATTCCGCCGACCTGCGCGTGGATACCTATCGCGCGTCGGGGGCCGGAGGCCAGCACGTTAACAAGACGGATTCGGCAGTCCGGCTCACGCATTTACCGACAGGTATCGTGGTCGAGTGTCAGGACGAGCGCTCGCAGCACAAGAATCGAGCACGGGCGATGTCGCTACTACAGGCACGTCTGTTCGACTCGCAGGTCGCCGAGCAGGAAGCCGAGCACGCCGAGAAACGGCGCTTGCTCGTTGGCTCGGGGGATCGCAGCGAACGCATTCGCACCTACAACTACCCGCAGGGGCGTGTTACCGACCACCGCATCAACTTGACCTTGTACAAACTCGACGAAATTATTCAGGGCGCGCTTGAGCAGCTTGTTGAGCCGCTGATCAACGAGTATCAGGCTGACCAGTTGGCGGCGCTCAGCGAATCGTAAGCGCTGCCCAGAGACATCCGACTTTCGACTAGTACCTTTGCTGGGCAAGCGCCACCTCAACCTGCTGGCGTTGGTAACTCGGGATATCCTCGTCTTTCAACAAGCGTCGAGCAGCGGCGGGATCCGATCGCATAAGGTAGTAAACCTGACGAATCTTCGCCTGCCCTCGTTTGTCACGATCTTCAATGCCGGCGATGAGCTGCCGTTGTTCATCCGTCAGCTCACGCCACGCACTCGAAATCTGCACAATCGCGTCGTCTCTGGATGAACCGGACGGCAGCCCACTCACCCAGCGCTCGGCAGCCACAGGATCGCTTGCGGCCCACATCGCGGCAAGCTGGCCCGTTGCGGCGCCGCGTAACGCTTCGTTGTCGACGCTGCGCAGCCAACGGACGGCCTCCGCGGGGTTCGTCTGAGCACGTTGCGAAATCACCTGCGTGTACGCGCGGTCCCGGGCGTCGCCAAGCGGCAGCTGGTCGGCGAGTTGCTTGGCCATCATGATATCTGTCTGTGCAACGCCGGTTATTACGCTCGCCTGCAGCTCGTCGTACCCTTGCTGCCCCTCAAATTGCTGAATAAACAGCTGCGCCTCGTCCGGCGAACGATTCGACGCAAGCTGCAATGCTATCTGTCGGCGAACGCCCGACTGATTTCCTTCCTCAACTCTTGGCAGCAAGCGAATAGCCGCATCGAGATCGCGATTCACGAGCCTGGACATCGCAGTCGAAATCAAGGGACCCACCGTTGCCTCGTCCCGGCTTAATATCCAATCCAGCGCAGCATCGGGATCTTTCCGCATCCAGGATGACGCCAATTGCCTACTTGCGCTGCGCCGTTGCTCTTCGTTCTGTATCCGGTCCAACAAAACAACGGCGTCCGCCGGATCGCGTTGCGCGAGTTGCTGCAGCACGGTCGAGACAATGTTTGATCGCGCTTGCGAATTGGGTACCTTGAGCGCCTCGGCCATCGCGAGCTCAGGGTCTGATCGGGCGACAATAGTAACCGCCGCCATCTGCAAATAGGGAAAGAGGCCCGTGTCGTTCGCCCGTGCCCACGCGATAGCAGCGATCGGATCGTTCCTTGCCATTTCGGCAGCGATAGCAGAACCGAGCGTACGTCGTTCCTCGCTGGATCGCGCTGCCGTAAGGTACTGCTTCGCGGCTTCAATATCCGTTCTGGCCAACGCACCTAGAGCACTTTGGAACTCGCCCCTCGCGCTGTCCGTAATCCCGTCTGCCAGCAGGCGTTCAATGGTCGCTTGCGGATTATCACGGGCAAGACCTCGACTGATAATGCTGCTGAAATACTCGCCATCGGAGCTTGCCGCAAACAATTCCGCAGAACGTAACGCATCGTGTGGATCGCGCAGTGAGACGTAGTAAGCCAGCCAGGCGACGTACTGTCGTCGGTCGTTGTCACGCTCGATTCCGTTGATAAAATCAATCGCATCAGCCGCGGACCTGTCCGCGAGCTGGTAGAGGTAACGACCGCGCGTCGCGCGATCAGGGCCGATTCCAAGTTCGTCCTCGATGCGATCAGCGGCCGCACTTTCCATGTATCCGTAAGCCGCGTACAAACTCTGCGCCGCTGAATTCTGATAGGCCCGGGTCGTCTGAGTCTTGGCCTCAAACAAAGCATCCTCGAAATCAACACGCGCCCATGCGCGCCAAACGGTTTGTTCGATGGCTTTGATCCCGGCGAAATCTCCGCTTCTGGCGAGCACCAATGCGGTCCGTGGTGCAATCTCCGCAAGCCGAAAGAACAGAATGGTTAACCGGCGAGTCCGTTCGGCGTCATCGATGGACGCTGCATCGATCCGCGCGTTCGTCTCGACAATCATTTCCTGCAGGCCAGCGGAATCCGAGTGGCGCGCGCGCGCGTACAAAGCAGCCGCACGCGTAAATTCCGTCTGCGACGTGTCGGGCTCTGCGGCATTGCTAACGCCGTTACTTTGCGCGGCGGCGCGTACCCGAGTGTTCGTCTGCGCCGATACAGGAACGGCAGCACGCTCGCTGTTGTTGTCGTCGCCCGGCGGCAGACTGCCAACCTGCTCGAACCGAAGGACCGCAAATATCAGCGCGGCCCCCAGCAACACTCCGCCAGCAAGGACGGTCATCATCTTGACCATTACACGGCTCCGTTGTTCATCCCGCCGTAGCTGGTAGTTTACACCTTTAAGCGGATCCGCGTTTCGGGGTTATCGCCCCCGCTGCTAGCTCGGGCTAGGACCCGAGCGCCTGATCCAGGTCGGCAATCAGATCATCCAGGGACTCGATGCCGACCGACAGGCGAATCAGCTGATCACTAATCCCCAGTTCCGCCCGCACATTCTCCGGCACACTCGCGTGCGTCATGATCGCCGGATGATTGACCAGACTTTCGACACCGCCGAGGCTTTCCGCCAGTGCGAAAATCTCGCAACGCTCCAGAAAACGACGCGCGTTCTCGACGTCGCCATTGATGAAGAACGTCACAATGCCGCCAAAGCCATCCATCTGTCTTATGGCCAACTCATGTTGTGGGTGCGAGGGCAGACCAGGATACAACACGCTCGCGACTCGAGTATCGTGCTCAAGCCACTGTGCGATCGCCATCGAACTGCTGCTGTGACGCTGCATTCGAACGTCCAGCGTTTTCAGACCCCGCAAAGCGAGAAAACTGTCGAACGGGCCCGCGACCGACCCGATCGAGTTCTGCAGATAACCGATCCGCTCCGCCAACTCATCATTCACTGCAATAGCGATGCCGCCAACGATGTCGGAGTGGCCGTTAATAAACTTGGTCGCCGAGTGCATGACGATATCAACGCCGTATTCCAACGGCCTTTGCAAGGCCGGAGTCGCGAAGGTGTTGTCGACGACCACCAAAGCATCGTGTTGTTTCGCAATCGCGACCACCGCCTCCAGGTCAACGATCTTGAGCAGCGGATTACTCGGCGATTCCAGCCACACCATCCTGGTCTCCGCGCTAAACGCTGCTTCGAGTGCATCGAGATCGGTCATATCCACGAAACTGAACTTCAGCCCGGAACTGCGCTCGCGAACGCCGGCGAACAAACGCCGTGTGCCGCCGTACAAATCGTCCATCGCGATCACATGACTGCCGGTGTCGATCAGTTCCAGCAGAGTGCCCGTCGCCGCCATACCCGAGGCAAACGCGAAGCCCTGCGTACCGGATTCGAGATCGGCAACGCAGCGCTCGTAGGCCATGCGTGTCGGGTTTTGCGTGCGCGAGTATTCGTAACCCTGATGCACACCGGGACTCGACTGCACGTACGTCGAGGTCGCATAGATCGGCTGCATAATTGCGCCGGTTGTCGGATCCGGTTCCTGCCCTGCGTGTATCGTTCGAGTCGCGAACGCGTACTTTTTTTCGTCGCTTACCATGTTTTAAGACCTCAGATCTGCCGTCGCAAGTAATTCAATACGTCCGATCGCGTGATCAGACCAACAAATTCCTCGCCGTCCATGATGGCCGCATACGGCTGCACTCGGAGCATTGCGACCAGATTGTTAACGCTCTCGGTGCGATCCAGCTTGATGAACGCCGATTCCATCGCATCTTCCACCGCCGCCGTCATCAACTCGGGCTTGCCGTATACGAACTGAATAATCGCATCTTCCGTTACCACGCCGACCAACTCACTTTCGCGCATCACCGGCAACTGCGAGAACCCGGCGTTGCGCAGTCGATTGTGCGCAGTCGTCAGAACGTCGCTCGGCCCGACGGTTATCGTCGCCCGCTCACCGTGTGGCCTGCCGACGAGGTCCCGCAGGTCCCCGAACTTTTTGCGCTGGATGAAACCCTGGTCTTCCATCCAAAAATCGTTGAACAATTTTGACAGATACTTATTGCCGGTATCGCAAGCAAATGTCACGACCGTTTTCGCCTCGGTCTGTTCGCGGCAATACTTTAGCGCGGCGGCCAACAGCGTACCGGACGACGATCCCGCCAATACACCCTCTTTCTTGAGCAGATTACGCGCAGCCGCGAACGATTCCGCGTCGCTGATTGCGTAGGCCCGGGTCACCTTATCGAAATTGGCTATGTCCGGAATAAAGTCTTCGCCGATACCTTCGACAAGCCAGCTTCCGCTCTCGCCGAGTTCGCCCTTGTTAATGTAATCGGTCAACACTGAGCCCACCGGATCGGCCAGAATCAGTTCCACGTTTGGCGCGTGTTCGGTGAGGTACTTGCCGATGCCGCTGACCGTACCACTCGATCCAACACCGAGGACTATGGCATCGAGATCACCGTTCATCTGCTTGACTATTTCGGGGCCGGTCGTGGTTTCATGCGCAAGCGGATTGTCGGCGTTGCCAAATTGATTGATAAAGTAGGCGCCCTGCTCGTCCGCAATGCGCTTGCCGAGGTCCTGATAGTATTCCGGGTGTCCGCGGCCGACGTCCGAGCGCGTCAGCACCACTTCCGCACCCATCGCACGCAGGTTAAAGATTTTCTCCTGGCTCATCTTGTCCGGCAACACCAGTATCAGCCGGTAGCCTTTTTGCGCTGCGACCAGCGCAAGCCCCAGACCGGTATTGCCGGCGGTCGCCTCGACCAGCGTGTCACCCGGTTTGATGTCTCCGCGCTGTTCGGCGCGCTCGATCATCGAAATACCGATGCGATCCTTGATCGAGCCGCCCGGATTCATCAGTTCGAGCTTGAGGAACAGGCGACAGAGACCGGTATCGATGTGCGTGACTTCAAGCATCGGCGTTTCGCCGACCATTTCGAGAATGTTGGAATACACGTTCATGGGCGCATCAGTTACATTGCAATTTTCGGCGAGTGTACACCGACATGAGACTGGATGCTGCCATCACGGATGCCGTTGTGCGCCTGTCGCCCCACAGCGATTCACCGCGGCTCGATGTAGAGATGCTGCTGTGTCAGTCGATAGACATGCCGCGCAGCTATCTGTTTGCGCACCCGGAGGACGAACTCGATCCGCTGAGCTTACGGCGTTTTGAGACCTTGCTGCAGCGCCGCCTGGACGGCGAGCCGATGGCGTATATTGTTGGCCTGAAGGAATTCTGGTCGCACGAACTGCTGGTAAGCCCTGCAACGCTGGTGCCACGACCCGAAACCGAATTGCTGGTTGAGCTGGCGCTGAGGGAAATACCGCGCGAGGCTGAGTGGCAAGTCCTCGACCTCGGCACCGGCAGCGGTGCCATCGCCGTTGCTATCGCCGCAGAGCGGCCACTGTGCGAGATTACCGCAGTCGACATCAGCGCCGCGGCTCTGGCGGTGGCCGAAGAAAACGTACGCCACGCGGACCTCGCGAACGTGCGCTGCATCGAGGGTAGCTGGACCGCACCGGTCGCGGGCCAGGTGTTCGATATTATTGTCTCCAATCCTCCGTACGTTGCGCAGGACGACGAAGCCCTGCAAAACCTCCGACATGAACCGATTTCAGCGCTGGTATCCGGCACCGACGGTCTGGCCGATATCCGGATTCTGGCCGTCGATTGCGCACCACTGCTGGTGAACGACGGCGCGTTGATACTGGAACACGGTGCTGAGCAGCAACAGGCGGTTGCGGGCCTGCTCTATGCGGCCGGATGGACGAAAGTCGTGTGTCACGACGATCTTGCCGGCAA
>CAZZKW010000001.1:234249-236670 GCA_964654975.1 uncultured Woeseiaceae bacterium | reverse complement strand
TCCTGGTTTGAGTACGTTCAATCCTGAGTTCGTTGCCCCCAAAACGCACTAATCAATGGACTCTTGAGTTTCTTTTTCAGTGTGAATAATCCGACGTCGTAATGCTGCAACTGCGGGTGAATATCAAGCACTTGGACTTTACCAACGAGCGGACTGTTGTCCAGCACGATTCGCGGTACGACACCGACACCGAACCCGAGACTAACCATGCTGACTATCGCCTCGTTACCTGCCACCTGCGCATAAATTTCCGGCTGTACCCCAAGTTGCCTGAACCACGCGTCGACGCGTCGACGTGACAAGCCGCTTTCTGACAGAATCATCGGCGTACGCACCCATGTATCGGCGATCGGTTCGCTTGTGGACAGGTGTGCACACTGTTCGCTTGCCGCAATAAATACCAACGGCGATGATCGAATCAACTTGAAGGCCAACCCGCTCGGCATAGCGCCGGGCCGCGCACCGATGGCGATATCCTCGTCACCGGCAAGCACGCGTGAGATCGCGTGCTCGGAATCGCCGGTATGTAGCTTGATTTCTATACGCGGATGTTCGCGCCGAAAGTCGCTGAGCAGGTCAAACAAAAAACTGTAGCTGGCCGTCACGGAGCAATACATGCTGACCTGGCCGTGCAGTTCACCGGCCTCTTCTTTCACCGTATGACGAATAACGTCCCATTGTGTCAACGCATCGCGTGCGTACTCGAGAAACAACGCACCTTCATGAGTCAGCGACACGGTGCGATTGTCGCGTTCGAACAGGCGGGCGCCGACGTCCGCTTCCAGTTGTCGGATGCCGCGGCTTAGTGCGGAGGGGCTAACGTGGCTGGCCTCGCTGGCACGACCGAAATGCAAAGATTCGGCCGCATTAACAAATTGTCGGAGCAGGCGAGTATCCATAACTTTTGTATATCATATTTCGGCATACTATATTGCATTTATATCGTTTTACGCAACAATATACGTCGATTATAGTATCCGCCGGGGAATGGCCCCGACTGCAAGGCACCAGAGGGCAACATCATGCAAGTTTTTTATGACACGGATTGTGATCTTTCGATCATCAAGAGCAAGAAAGTTTCGATTATCGGATACGGATCCCAGGGCCATGCGCACGCGTGCAATCTGCACGAGACCGGCGTTGATGTGACGGTTGGTCTGCGCGCCAGTTCCGCCTCACGCGCCAAGGCGGAGGCCGCCGGACTGCGGGTCGCGGATGTTGCCGATGCGGTTAAATCAGCCGACGTCGTAATGATCCTGACGCCGGACGAATTTCAGAGACAACTTTATCTCGAAGAGATCGAGCCGAACCTGCGAACCGGTACTACGCTGGCTTTCGCACACGGTTTTGCGATTCATTACAATCAGGTTGTGCCGCGCCATGACCTGGACGTCATCATGATCGCCCCGAAGGCACCGGGTCATACGGTGCGTTCGGAGTTTGTCAGCGGTGGCGGCATCCCGGATCTGGTGGCCATATTTCAGGACGCGTCGGGCAACGCGAAACAAACAGCGCTGTCGTACGCCTCGGGAATCGGAGGTGGGCGCACCGGCATCATCGAGACGACCTTCAAAGATGAGTGTGAAACCGACCTCTTTGGTGAACAAGCTGTCTTGTGTGGCGGCCTGGTTGAGCTTATCAAGATGGGATTCGAAACGCTGACCGAAGCCGGCTATGCATCGGAGATGGCCTACTTCGAGTGTCTGCACGAAGTCAAACTCATCGTCGACCTGATGTACGAGGGCGGCATTGCCAATATGAATTATTCGATCTCGAACAATGCCGAGTACGGTGAGTATGTTACCGGACCAAAGGTGATCAACGAGGAATCGCGCAAAGCCATGCGCGAGGCGTTGAAGAACATCCAGAACGGTGAGTATGCCAAGCAGTTCATCGCCGAAGGCGCGGCGAATTATCCATCGATGACAGCCTGTCGGCGCCTCAACGCGGCACATCCGATCGAAAAAGTCGGTGCAGAGCTACGTGGGATGATGCCGTGGATCACGAAAAACCAACTGGTTGATAGAGAAAAGAACTAGGGAAGCTCTGATCTGTTCATCGGACGAATCCGCGGAGTATCGGATCAGTGCCGAGCGTCTTATTTGCCTTGAAATACAGCTTGTCGATTCGATTCAAAAGCAGAAATTCCTTCGCGAAAATCATCTGAACTGAGAATCCTAACCGCTCTTCTATCACTTTCTGCTTGCATCGCAGACGGTAGCGAAACCATATTCGTGATATCGGATATTTGTTGTTTCAGCGCAGTGATGCTTAACGGGGCTAAGCGCGATATTCTGCTCGCCATGTCAAAAACGTACACTTCAATCTCTTCAGAACAAATTACGTGATTGATAATTCCCTGAGCATGAAGCCTGGTAGCCCCTATAGCTTGGGCGCAAAATAGCATTTCTTTGGTGATAT
>CAZZKW010000001.1:0-234149 GCA_964654975.1 uncultured Woeseiaceae bacterium | reverse complement strand
CAAAATAGCATTTCTTTGGTGATATTTGGACCAAGACGATCCAGAAACGTACGCATACCGCCTATGGGATACGGTGCCCCCAGTTTGGCAGGTGTGATGGCGAATGTGACGTCAGGTGCGGCCACTATCAGATCGCAAGAGAATGCGATTTCGCAAGCGAAGCCCCAGACACTGCCCTCAATCATGGCGATAACAGGAATTGGAAATCTTCGGATTGTGTTTCCCAGGGTAGTCGACCCGGTTTGCCAGCCAGCTATGTCGCTGGCGCCAGTGGGCAGGCTGTCTATATCCATTCCTGCAGACCAGACGGTCGCCCCTTTTTCCGCGCGTAGGATAACGACACGAACGTCGCTGGTTAGCATGGAGTTAAATGCCGCCACCAGCTCTTCGATGAGCGCATCATTAAACGCATTCGACTTAGCCGATCGACACAAAGAAATAGTACCGATCTCATCTTGAATGACTGCAGTTACATCACTCATCGCTAATCTCTTAATCCGCCGGGTTGTTCGTAAAGCATTTCATACTTCTCCCTGAGGACGTTCTTTTGTACTTTACCCATAGCGTTCCGCGGAAAACTCTCCACGAAAAGAATTTTCTTCGGGCACTTGTATTTAGCGAGCCTTTTGGTCAGCTTGGTTAGCACGTCCGCCTCGCCAGGTTTGTTTTCGGAGTCCGAGATCACCACGGCAGTGACTGCTTCGCCAAAATCCGGATGAGGTAATCCAATAACAGCGCTTTCCAGTACGTTTTTCAGGGCGTTTATCTCGGTTTCCACCTCTTTCGGATAGACGTTGTATCCACCGGTGATAATCATGTCGTGCTCACGACCTACGAGATAGAGGTAACCCTCTTCATCGAGTTTTCCGAGGTCTCCCGTAACAAAGTAGCCGTCCGAGCGCATTTCCTGCGCTGTCTTTTCAGCATTTCTCCAGTACCCTTTGAACAGGCTGGGGCTGCGAACCTCAATTTTTCCTACTGTATTGGCTTCGGGAAGCACATCGCCAGTCTTAATATCTGTAATTCGAATATCAACATCGCGAGACGCTAAACCGACAGACCCCAACACTCTTTTACCGTCGTACGGATTCGTGGTCACAATCAGGGCTTCCGTCAGGCCATAGCGTTCGAGCATGCTGTGTCCTGATTTTTCTCGAAATGCCTCAAGCGTTTCTTGCGTAATCGGCGCAGAACCAGAAACAGCAAGCCTAAGATTGCTGCATACCTGCTGTGAAAATTCAGCATGCTTCAACAAACGTGTGTAGATGGTTGGCACGCCCATAATCACTGTAGATCTCGGCAGGTTTCGGATGACTGCATCGACATCAAAACGATTCATGAAGATCATCTGAGCGCCTGCTGCCAGAACGGTATTTCCTGCAATGAAAAGACCATGACCATGGAATACGGGTAGTACATGCAACAAGACGTCATCGGAGGTGAAATGCCAGGCATCTGACAAGGCGTGCGCACAATGCGCCAATCCCCGACGAGTAATCATCGCCCCCTTCGAGCGACCTGTCGTTCCCGACGTGTAGAGCAGTGCAGCCACGTCGGATGAATTTCCGGCAAAGGAGATAAAACCGTCCGATCGGCACTTTGCGGCGTTCTCGGTAAACGTTCCGTCACCGCCGGCTCCTAAAGAATGCGTTGTGCGAACGTTAAACTTTTTTGCAATCGGCACCATCTGGCCAACCGACTCTGGCTGGCAAACCAACAGTTGGGGCTGGGAGTCACCAATAAAATACTCCATTTCAGCTTTCGAATAGGCCGTATTCAGTGGCACGAATACTGCTCCCATACGGATGCACGCCAGATATAACATGAAGCCTTCGGGCGATTTATCTATTTGAGCCGCAACACGATCACCGGCGACAATGCCTCTTTCGCTCAGGTACGTAGCGTACTGTCCGGAGATATCAGCAACGTCCTTGTAACTGAATGAAGACTGTTCATCGGGTGTACTAATCAGCAGCCGATCAGCGTCTGTTTCGGCGATGGACTCGAGCCAGACAGCGGGATTGTCGCTTGCCGAAGATCTACTGCTGTTCATTTCAATCTTCGAAGTCGAACGTCAAAATATCCGCACACATTCTTTTTACCTCGGCACTCATTACCTGGTGTTCCGGATGTTCGAGATAGGCGCGTAACGCCGCTTTGTCTGGAAATGTCATAACCGCACCATAGTTATATCCATGTTTTCGGTCGTTGAAGTTCTTCCCGGTCGATATGCTGCCAACGTCGGGAATGGTCTTTAGCTGCTTGACTCTCAGCATCAAATCGTCCATTTCTGAGTCGGATATATCTTCCCGTGCTTTCAGCCAAACAATATGTTGTACAGTCATGAAAATTACCTGTCGTGAGCAGAGTTACGGAGTCTTTCGTCGATCCTCAGAGACGAGAGTGATTCGCCGTGGTTCAGGCCGCCACTAATGTTCCAAGCAACGACGTAAAGGCTGTCTTAACCTGCTGAACACTCTTGTCTGAATTATCGTTAACCCTGGCGATGATGTGACCGTCAGGCCTGACGATCAGAGCGCCAGCCGCAGGTAATCCGAGCGACTCCAGCCATTCGATCCCACCGCCGTAGTCTTCATTCAAAATGATGCTGCGAATGGGCAATCCAAGCTCTTCGCCTAACATCGACAAATTGCTCTCTTGCGAGCCAGAAATAACAGTGAAGCCCGTTGGATCGAGAAGATCAATGGTCGATATTTTTTTCTCGTTTCTAGTAAGCCAGGCGTGAGGCATACGGTAGCCGATATCGGCACATGGCTCATAGAGTTCGACACTCCCTTCATATTCCTCGTCAACGTAGGTGAAGCCAAGCTGTAATCCGATAGAATTGAAGTGCTGTCTCTGGAGCTCAACGGCTTCGGTTATGCGGTTCTTCCGGTTATCTTGCTTTAACCACGCATCGAAGGCTTCACTGGACTGCCAAACTGTTGATGGGCAGGACAGTTCCGAAAGTGCATCAAGGCGCTGGGCATTTGCCAGACTTTGACGCGCATTCTGCGTTGCAATTGGCTGGCACTCGGGCTCGTAGCTGGACAGCAATTCTTCAGTAGCCCAGCCCTTCATTACTCCCGCAATTTTCCAAGCCAGATTATTGGCTTCCAGAATTCCCGTGTTGAGACCTAAGCCCCCACTGGGTGGGAATCTGTGCGCGGCATCACCTATCAGAAAGAAGCGACCTTTCTGATAGGATTGCGCAATCTCGGAATTCATAGTCCAGGGAACAACGCATTGGAACTTGAGGTCCTCCATCTCATGACCCACGGCGTTCCTGACCAAATCGATACAATGTTCTTCGGTATAGACAGACATGTCGAGTTCGCTATACGGCATCAAAAGGATAAGGCTCCACAGGTTCTCAACGCGATAGCAAAGCAGGACGCCTTTGCAAGCAGGGTCTGTCAGCCAATAAATCAGGCCTAAGCGATCGGCCAAAGCGTCGCGGAGGTTGGCAGAGAACGTGATACTGATGCAGGCCATGACGTTAGCCTCACCACCCATACCGATGCTCAGACTATCTCTAACCTGGCTGGCTGCGCCGTCGGCGGCGACGACGAATGCGCTTTGAACAGAATATGAGCGGTGTTCGTCCTCGATCTCGGATACGACACCATTGCTTTGTTCTGTAGCATTCTTCCATGTGTGTCCACGCCTCAGTTCGATCAGAGGGCACTTGCTGACCTCTTCAAACAGTATCTCCTCGAAGTCGGGCTGCGGAATATTGACTAAAGGCGTTGGTGTAATGTCGTAGGCACCATCATCTTGTCGTTCGTAAGGTAGCTTTCCGAGAATCGGAGCATCCAGACGCGGGAGAAAGTACACGCTCCCACTGTCTTCCCGAGGTGAGGCCGCGGCTTTTAGCCTGTCGTAGTCGAGACCCAAAGCACGGCAGATTTCCAGGCTGCGTGGGCTCATGGCATGGGCTTTAGGGGCAAGAGATCGGCTGGTAAGACGTTCGACAACTATCGTTCTTATGCCAAACTTCGCGAGAAGTAGCGCCTGGATACATCCCGACGGCCCGCCGCCCACGATAAGCACAACGTCCTCTTTCATTGGCTGCTTGTTCATTGTCACAGTGTTTTTCCCTTCCGACCTGACAGTCAATTTTTGCGCCTGGATTTCTTGAGAGAGTTCTTAGAACTATTTTCACTTTCATCCATTGAGGCAAGCATTAGTTTTGTGGTTTGTTTGAAGTGAGCATTCAGTAATGAGCAGGCTTGTTCAGCATCTCTGTCGAGCACAGCGTTCATGAGATCCTGGTGTTCGCTTGCTACGTCGCGCTTGAGGGCCTGGTTGGTGAGCACGCTTGCCTTCCGGTATCGAATACTGCATTCGAAAAGAGTCTTAACGAACAGCATTAGCCACTCTGATCCGCAAGCGGATAACAAAGAAGTGTGAAAATCAAAGTGGCTGGTTTCCCAATCCGCGTCGAGTGATAGCCGTCCACCCTCCGGGGTGCATTGAATGCGGGACATACGATGATGAGCTGCGACAATCTCGCTCTCCCAGTTCAAATCGCCATTTGCGATAGAATCACGCAGCGCAATGCATTCCAGCTCGGCCCGTATGCGCTGCGTATCAAGGAGTTCCTTGCGAGAAATCTCGGAAACGCGGAAACCACGTTGATCCTCTGCAGTAATAAATCCGGTTGTTGAAAGACGGGATAACGCCTCGCGTAGCGGGCTTATTCCAGCTGCATAGTGTTTGCTCAGGTCGTTTAGGTTGAGACGAGTGCCCGGAACAAACTTGCCGTTGACAATGTCATCACGAACGGAATCTGCAAGCTGTGAGGCCATTGTTCGTTTTTTCGACGGCTCATCAGTCTTTTTCTCTTTTTTCATGGCTCAGCTACTACTTCTATGTTTGCACAGCATCAAATCGCTGAGAGCAATAATACAATAATATATATAGATTACAATAATATATTATATATTAACCAATGGTGGTTAGTTTTGACCAGAATACTAAAGACGCCTTAACCGCCCTCGCGCCTTGCTGCGGAATCACCGAGCGACCACTCGTAGTCCGCGGTTCTGAAGCTCTGTCCTGAATCCGGACGACCTTGCACTTGAGTAATTAATTATATACGATCAAGAAATAATATATTATTAGTCATATACAGATTACAGGGGCTTTTGCATGAAATTGGTGCGTTACGGGGAAAAAGGCGCAGAAAAGCCGGGCTTGCTCGATGGCGACGGGCTGGTCAGATCGTTAGCACCTCTCGTAAATGACATCGACCCTCTATTGCTGACTAACGAGGCGCAGGATGTTCTTCGGGCAATTGATCCAGAAAAATTGCCAAGAATCGAATCCAATTGTCGACTGGGGATGCCCGTTGTTGGTATTCGACAAATCATAGCAGTGGCGGGAAATTACCAATCTCATACACAAGAGCGAGGCAATAAGGTGCCACGCGAGCCCATGATCTTCCACAAATCGGTTGGGTCACTGTGCGGCCCGACCGATGATATTTTGCTACCACCCGATAGCGAAGAAAACGACTGGGAACTGGAACTCGGAATCCTAATCGGAAAGACAGCTCGCCGTGTTTCTGAAGAGACGGCCTTAACTTATGTTGGCGGCTATTGCGTCATTAATGACATTACAGAACGGCATTGGCAACACCAACGCGCTGGTCAGTTTGGTAAGGGAAAGAGTTTCGATAGCTTTACGCCGATTGGACCCTGGTTGGTGACGCCTGATGAGATCGAAAACCCTCAGGTACTTGATATGTGGTTAGACCTCAACGGCGATCGGCGCCAGGATGCTTCGACAGAAGAAATGGTGTACGGGGTTGCCAGAATCATAAGCTATATCAGCCAGTTCATGACGTTGGAACCGGGGGACTTAATCGCATCGGGTACCTGTGCTGGCGTAGGTGCGGCGTGTAAGCCGCCCGTATTCTTGCAGGACGGAGATAAGTTGAAATTTGGTATTTCCGGGCTTGGTACACAGCAGCATGTTGTGCGACGTATTTGAGGGGATTGTAATGATTAGTGAACAAGTTAAAGAAAATGATGCTCGTGTGAATAAACCGGTCGAAAGACCGGAGGAGAACGTTTCCTCCGTGGCTGACTATTACGCACTACGCAAGAAGTGGGCCGAACAGGCTCCGACGCCGAAGTTGATGCGAAGCGCAGAAGCACCGGTAATCATGGACGGAGACCAGAACATCAAGCTGTTACTTAGTGGCGAAGAGAGTGCTGGTCGCTTCATGGTTTCGCTAATTACTTTGATGCCGGGATTTGGTCCGCCACGTCATCACCAGCCAGAAGAGGACGAACTATTTCTCGTGGTTGACGGTGAAATCGAAATGACTATCGGGGATGAAACGCGAACGGTAGGAAAAGGGGATTTCGGATACGCGCCGGCGTGCACGACGCACGCGTTCACCGCTGTGGGCGATAAACCAGCGGTACTTTTTTCTCTCAACAATCCCGGAGGACATGAGAGAGGGTTCGAGTATTTTAGTAAAGCAGTTGATAGCGGGGAGCCCATCGAAAAAGCGATGGCCACATTGGCAAATTACGATTTTATCATTGATGAGCTCGACAACGATGAGGAAAATCAACGGATAGGCGTATGACTGCGTTTGTCGATTTTGAAGAAAATGGGGGATTAAGAATGCTTCAATACAAATCATCTATTCCGACGCTGCTGGCACCTGCGTTTTTTCTAGCGATGTCGCTTGGGTCGGTAAAGGCAGAAGAGCCCGAAAAAGCGAAGAAGCCCTTGGTGTTGGATGAAGTGATTGTAACCGCACAAAAGCGCTCGGAAAATGCCAGCGATGTTCCGATTTCTATCACATCGTTATCGGGTGACGTACTCGCTGCAAGGGGTATAACCGACACATCACAACTGACCAAAGTCGTTTCCGGTTTTGTACATCAGACATCAACATTTGGTTCTCCAATATACTATATTCGCGGCGTCGGCTTTGCGGAGATCACGCAAGCGGTTAGCCCCGCTGTCAGTATTTACGTCGATCAGATACCAATTCCTGTTTCGACAATGGCGCGTGGTGCGATATTGGACCTTGAGGGAGTTGAGGTGCTAAAAGGCCCCCAAGGTACCTTGTTTGGGCAAAATGCTACTGGTGGGGCGATCAACTATATTGCCGCCCGGCCAAGCGACGAGTTTTCTACGGGACTCAATTTGAATTTTGGGAGTTTTGATGCGATTCAGGTTGGTGGTTTTGTCAGTGGTTCGCTCAGTGAGACGCTGAAAGCGAGATTTTCTGCTCGCCGTGAGACTCGCGGCGATTGGCAGCGAAGCTCGAGTCGGAATGACGAGATTGGTGAGCGTGATTTTACTGTTGCGCGGATCTTACTTGATTGGGAACCATCGGATACCTTACGTTTTGGCGTAAATCTGAACGGTTGGCAGGACAAATCTGATTCACAGGCGAACCAATTTTTAGGTTTTAGGTTTGGGGTTCCATGTCCGGGTCCCGGTAGACAAGAAGCGTGCGATGCACTGCTTGCACAGCCCTTATCGCCTGAAACCGCCCGTGCTGCCGACTGGACTCCTGATCGTAGTTACGCAGCTGACGACAGATATTTTCAAGGCTCCCTGCATGCCGACTGGGACGTAACGGATGACGTTACGCTAACGTCCCTGACTTCTTTTGCTGACTACAGCTCACTGGCGCCATTCGATACTGATGGCATGGCTTATAAAGACCTGACCGTCATCGGGGATGTGGACATCGATACGTTCAGTCAGGAACTGCGGGCAGCCGGAGAACTTGATAACGGCGTAAGGTGGATGTTTGGCGGAAATTATCAACGTGTCGATTCCAGCGAAGTCCAACTAAGCGATGTAGGCTCGACGAACTCGGCTGGCTTTGATTTCCTTCTCTCGCGGAACAGTCAGCGTGCGACGACCAAAGCGGCTTTTGTCAGTCTTGACGTCCCGTTAGGCGAGCGGTTCAAGCTTCTGGGATCAGCACGTTATACAACAGAAGACCGCGATTTCAACGGTTGCGCGGAAGATGTGGACGGCGGGCTTGCCGGGTTAATTGGCGTGATCTCGAATTTGAGAAATGGTCTGCCTCCCGTACCTCCGGTTTTTATCGAACAAGGCACCTGTGTGACGCTCAATGTTGACACCAATCTGCCGGTAGGCGGCCTGGTTTTTGATACCCTGTCGGAAGATAATTTTTCCTGGCGTGCCAGTTTGAACTATAAGCCAGACGTTGACTCACTGGTATATTTTACGGCTAGCAAAGGGTACAAATCCGGTTCTTACCCGCTGTTGCCCGCAATTTTCGATTCGCAACTTCAACCCGCTACTCAGGAGTCTGTTCTAGCCTATGAGACCGGGCTGAAAAAGACGTTCGCCGACCGGCGGGTGCGACTAAACGGTGCATTATATTATTACGATTACGAGGACAAACAGGTGCGTGGGTTTGTTGACGTCGGATTTCCGTTCGGAAACATACCTGTTCTGGTGAACGTTCCGAAATCACGTGCATGGGGTGTTGACCTTGAGCTGACAGCGATACCCATGGAAGGGCTGCAGATAAGCGCCGGTATCAACTACATCGATACAGAGGTACGTGGTGATTTTAATACACCTGACCCGTTGGGAGATATTTACAACATTAACGGCGAAGAGTTTCCTATGGCGCCACAGTGGCAGTTCAACGGCGATATCGAATACCGTTTTCCCGTTGGTGGATCACTGGACGCATTTGTCGGAGTTAGCCCAAGGTACCAGTCGTCTACCAAGTCTGCGTTCGGGACAAATCCGCTGATAGGAGTCGACAGTTATACTTTGCTGGATGTGAGAGCAGGCATTGAGACGGAAGACGGTATTTGGCGATTGGAAGCTTATGGCAGGAATGTCACGGACGAATATTACTGGACCCAAGTAACACGAGAAATTGATGCGGTTACGAGGCTGGCAGGCATGCCGGCAACTTATGGGATACGCTTAAGTTACAGGCATTGATTGACACGTATTTATGGAAAACTCGGAAACCCTCGAAACCATGACTTATTCCTGTTTTGATCTCGATATCACAGATAGCGTAGCTCATATTGTACTGAAACGTGGTGAAGAGCTGAACACCATGATTCCTGCTTTTTGGAAGGAGTTACCCGAGATCGTCCGTAGCATCGATGCGGAAGCTAAGGCTCGCGTTATCGTAATTTCCTCTACCGGCAGACACTTTTCTGCCGGTATGGATCTCGCCGTATTCAGTTCCTCGGGAGGTTTCCTTGGGCCGGACGGGGATGATGAGCAGAACATTGGCCAGCAACGCGAAACTTTTCGGCATCTTATCGCAATGTTGCAAGACACATTCAGTGCGCTTGAAAGTCTTCGCATGCCGGTTCTGGTCGCGGTGCAAGGTGGCTGTATTGGCGGCGGAATCGATCTCATCTCGGCATCCGACATCCGTTATTGCACGCGGGACGCCTTCTTTTGTATTCAGGAAATCAATTTAGGTATGACCGCCGATGTAGGCACGTTTCCCCGCCTTTGCCATTTACTGCCGCAAGGGTGGGTACGGGAGATGGCGTATACGGGGCGGCGCCTGACTGCCAGTAAAGCAAAAGACATTGGCCTGGTGAATGAGGTCTATGACACCCATGAAGAAATGATAAAAGCAGTACTGCTGACAGCGAACGAAATTGCCAGCAAGGCGCCGCTGGCAATTGCTGGCTCCAAACTTATGATTAATTATGCGCGTGACCATACGATTTCTGACGGCCTCGACTATATCGCCATGTGGCAAGCAGGGATGTTTCAAGCGGCAGATATCGCAGAAAGTATCGCTGCTCAGACTGAGAAGCGCGCAGCCTCTTATCGTGATCTGCAAGCCATTAAGAAAACGCTGTAACGGCCTTCTGGATCTACCGGGATGGTAACAGGGAAGTAAGAATGCCCGGAGCAGATCGCTATCCTCATTTGTTTGCGCCGTTGGACATCGGCTTTACAACTATCAAGAACCGCTTTCTGATGGGCTCCATGCACACTGGCCTTGAAGAAGCGGAGAACGGCTTTGAGAGGCTGGCTGCGTATTATTCTGAACGAGCACGCGGTGGTGTCGGTATGATAATTACCGGTGGTATCGCTCCAAACTCGGAAGCCGGGACAGGCGCAAAACTCTCGACACCGCACGAAGCGTCTCAGCACAAGAAAATCACTGATGCAGTTCATCTGGCAGATCCAGATGTAAAAATCTGCATGCAAATCCTTCACATGGGGCCGCTCGCGGCTAACGAGGCCTGTGTTTCTCCCTCGGGGATCAGGTCAAGAATCGGAGCATTTACACCGCTCGAACTGAATGATGTCGGCATTGAAAAGCAGATTGCTGACATGGTGAATTGTGCGTGTCAGGCAAGAGCGGCTGGTTACGACGGCGTTGAAATTATTGGTTCTGCGGGATACCTCTTGAGTTCCTTTCTGGTTGAAAAAACCAACAAACGAACAGACCGATGGGGCGGCAGTTACGAGAACCGAATGCGGTTTCCGCTGGAGGTTGTGCGCCAGATTCGTGCGGCAGTTGGTACTGAGTTTCTTCTTATCTTCCGGATTGCGGCGATGGACATGCTCCAGGGCGGTATGTCATGGGACGAAGTGGTTCAGTTGGCCAAAAAGCTGGAAGAAGAAGGCACGAATATTATCAGTACCCACTTTACCTGGCACGAGGCCTCTGTACCGACTATTGCGACGATGGTACCCCGGGCCGCCTTTACCAGCGTGACGGGGCGCCTTCGTAAAGAGCTGAATATTCCTACCATCACCAGTAATCGTATCAACATGCCCGATACAGCTGAGGCGGTACTGATCCGCGGTGATGCTGATATCGTCTCGATGGCTCGGCCGATGCTGGCAGACCCGGACCTGGTTCGAAAAACAATGGAAGGCCGGGAAGACGAGATCAATACTTGCATCGCCTGCAATCAGGCCTGCCTGGATCATTGCTTTACCGGGAAAGAAGTGAGTTGTTTGGTCAATCCCAGGGCCTGCCATGAAATCGAGTTGAATTATTACCCTGTCGACATCGCCAAGAACATCGCGGTTGTTGGTGCGGGCCCGGCCGGCCTGTCCTTTGCGACTGTGGCGGCCGAACGTGGACACAAGGTAACGTTGTTTGATGCCGCGGCCCAGATTGGCGGCCAGTTTAATCTGGCCAAAAGAATCCCGGGTAAGGAAGAGTTCGTTGAAACACTTCGATACTTCGATCGCATGATCGAAGTCCACAGCATTGATTTACGCCTAAACACCAAGGTAACGGCCGACATGCTAAACGGCGGCGGCTTCGACGAGATCATCGTTGCGACTGGCATTGAACCACGCACGCCCGACATCGAAGGCATCACCCACTCCATGGTTGTTAGTTACATAGATGTCATCCTGGGGCGTGCGAAGGTTGGCGACCGGGTGGCGATCATCGGCGCAGGTGGAATCGGTTTTGATGTTGCGGAGTTGATCAGCCATGCTGGTAAGTCGAGCGCTCTTGATATCGATATTTTTGCCAAAGAGTGGGGCATAGACTTCAAGAACCATCCGCGCGGCGGTGTTACCGGTGTTAAACCTGTTACCTGCAAAGCAGATCGGGAAATCTATCTGCTACAACGAAAGTCCACTCCCGTAGGGCGTGGGCTGGGTAAGACAACAGGGTGGACTCATCGCATCGTCCTGAGACATCGTGGCGTCAAGATGATCAGCGCGGTTGAGTATCTGAAAATAGATGATGACGGTCTGCACGTGCTGATCGGCGGTAAACCTGAGGTCCTGAATGTGGATACGGTCATTGTTTGTGCCGGGCAGCTACCAATGCGCGGTCTCTATCGAAGCTTACAGGGTCACGGACTGAAGCCTGGCTTGATTGGCGGTGCTCATAAAGCAGGGGAATTGGACGCAAAGCGCGCAATCAACGAAGCAAGCCGCCTGGCAGCGATCATTTAGTACTAGCAACTGCCCGCGGAATACGGCGCAGCATGCCTTACTGTATCCCGAGAGCTTCCCCTTCTCATCCTTCGAGGTGGCGCCGTTGCATCATCGGCGCCAGCATATTTACAAATTCTTCCATAATCTCGTCGAGTTCTCCGGGCTTGTTAACAAACGCGTCGTGCGTAATCAATCCGCGATAGAAAACACGGGCAACTTGCCAAACGCGACTGAGTCGTTCGTCGTCGCCATCAGATGCCGTGTAACTCAGCAGAAAGGATTGCTGCATACGGGTATTCCAAAGGACCAGGTCAGACTTGATTCTATTTCTCAGTTTTACATCGGTTCTAAAAGCGACAAGAATTTCCAGGAGCGCCCGAGCTTCCGCAGTGTTTGCCAGTTGTTGCCAAACCCGGCGGAGTTCAAGCTTAATCACCGACAGCTCGTCATCCCCTTGAGAATGGCCGTCGTTTGGCACTGGTTTTCGGATCGTCGGTCGCAATATTCTGTTGGTTGTCTCAACGATCAGATCTTCTTTGGAACGGAAGTGATGAGTGAGCGCGCCACGTGACACGCCTGCCTTTTCGGTGATCCGGCTTGTGCTTGTTGCCGCATATCCGTATTTGTCCAGACAATAAATTGTCGCCTCACAAATAACATCTTTGGCCTTGAGGGCTTGCTTCTTGCGCCGCGTCAACGGGCGGTTTTGGCTGTTGTCATGCGGGGTATCAGCGGCTACTGAGTCCTTGGGTGTCATAGCTTGTTTCCTGAAGCTTGTTCAGATTGATGAAAGGAATATAGATGACCCACTCCGAAAGTCAATGTTGACAAACAGAACGTTCTGCTTGTAATATGAAGCTCCTCAAGTTGATAGCAGAAAAGCCGCGTTCGGGAGATACCGTGAGCGACAAGCAGACCGTGAGAGTTGGCGGTGCCAGCGGGTATTGGGGTGATTCAGACATGTCCGTGCCGCAATTACTGGCTGCAGGCGACCTTGATTATCTGGTCTTCGATTATCTGGCCGAAATTACGATGTCGATCATGGCCCGAGCACAGGCCGCAGACCCGGAAAAAGGTTACGCGCTTGATTTTGTCTTCTCGGTCCTGAAACAGAACCTTCCAACGATTGCGGCCCAAGGCGTAAAGATAATTTCCAATGCCGGTGGCGTGAACCCGGAAGCTTGTGGCACGGCAATCAGAGAACTGCTGCGGGATTTAGGGCTTAACTTAAGTGTCGCGGTGATTACCGGCGACGACATTCTGGAAGCTCTGCGGGCCGGTACTTACGGATCGTTGCGAGAAATGTATTCCGATACCGCACTACCATCAATGGAAAAAGTGATGAGCGCCAATGTCTATCTTGGCGCATTTCCAATTGCGGAGGCGCTCGATAGGGGTGCCGATATCGTTGTGACAGGCCGCTGTGTTGACAGCGCAGTGACCCTTGGGGCCTGCATCCATGAATTTGGCTGGACGGCGAGCGACCTTGACAAGCTTGCCGGAGGATCTCTTGCCGGTCATGTGATCGAATGTGGACCTCAGGCCACGGGCGGTAACTTTACCGATTGGCGCGAAGTGGCGGAAAGTATCGTGGAAATCGGTTATCCCATCGCCGAGATCAGTTCTGACGGATCGTTTACGTGCACAAAACCTGAAGGCACCGGTGGGATAGTCACCGTGGGAACGGTTTCTGAGCAGATTGTCTACGAACTCGGAGACCCTCAAGCCTATGTGCTGCCGGATGTAATTTGTGATTTTTCGCAAGTATCTGTGAGACAAGAAGGAGAGAACTGCGTGACCGTGCGCGGCGCGGTCGGCTATGCGGCGCCTGATACCTATAAAGCCAGCATCACCTTTCTGGATGGCTTTCGCGGACGAATGATGCTGGCTTTCGCGGGCTTCGAGGCTGACGAGAAAATAAGAGTATTGACTGACGCCGCCCTGGTACGGACACGCAAGAAGCTCGATGTGTTCAATCTGCCGGACTACGACGAGGTGAGCCTCGAAGTGCTGGGTACGGAAAGTCAGTATGGAGCCGCGTCGCAAGTCGCCAAAGGCGCCCGCGAAGTTGTTGGCAAGTTCGCTTGCAAACACAACGACCGCAAAGCAATTGACCTCTTATACAAGGAGATGGCGGGCATTGCGCTGGCAACTCCGCCGGGCCTTGCGGGGCTTGGCGGCGGCAGGCCCAAACCTTCTCCGGTTGTACGTCTGTTTTCCTGTGCTATTCCAAAGACAAGCCTGTCAGTGTCAATCAACGTCGATGGCGAGCTGTCAAATGTCAAACTCGTCGCTGGCAACACCTTGAAACAACCATCCCGGCAACGCCCACTCACACCTTCAAAAGTACCGGCGGGCGAAGCTGTCGAAGTACCATTGATCAAGCTTGCCTGGGGCCGCAGTGGTGACAAGGGCGACAAGGTAAACATTGGTATTATTGCGCGCAAACAGAGTTATCTTCCCTACATTTGCTCAGCGCTCACAGAGCAAATCGTGGCCGCACGTTTTGATCACTTTCTGAAAGGACCTGTTGAGTGCTTCCCAATGCCGGGGTTGTGTGCGATCAATTTCCTCTTGCACGATGTTTTAGGTGGCGGAGGCATTGCCAGCATACGCAACGATCCACAGGGGAAAAGCTACGCTCAGATTCTGCTTGACCAGCCGATTTCAATACCGGCTGAACTGGCAGAAGCGCTCTAATGGCAGCGTTTGTTTCGAGGATTTCCAGCAACTCGGTGACGTTTCGCGAGAACAGGAAAGATATGCTTGGTCTTGTGACCAGCCTTAGAGAATATGAATCTCGTCGAGAAGCCCTGTCTGAGAAACGCCGACCGCGATTCGAGCAGCGCGGTCAGCTGACGCCAAGAGAGCGGCTCAAGAGATTGCTTGACCCGGGCATGCCATTTCTTGAGCTATACAACATGGCGAACTTCCTGATCGATGACCCGAATCCGAAAACAAGTATTCCGGGAGCGAGTGCCATTACGGGGGTTGGTTTTATTAGCGGTGTGCGCTGCCTTATCTTTGTTGACGATAGCGGCATCAATGCCGGCGCTTCCACAACGGGCTCAATTCAAAAGACGCTTGGTGTTTTAAAAGTAGCCCTGGAGCAAAAACTCCCTCTTGTTCATTTGGTCGAAAGTGCCGGTGCTGATCTGATGAAGTATACGGTCGAACTCTGGGCCAATGGCGGCGGCATGTTTTATGGACTTGCAAAGCTGTCCGCAGCGGGAATTCCAACGTTCGTTATTTTGCATGGACCGTCTACGGCGGGCGGCGCGTACTACCCTGGGATGAGCGACTACGTTATCGGCGTGAAGAAAAATGGCATGGCGGCGTTAGCTGGCGTCGCTTTGACACAGGCAGCAACCGGTGAAATTGCCAATGAACGGGAACTCGGGGGTACAGAGATGCACGCCTCTGTGTCTGGCCTGGTGGAGTATCTTGCCGAAGACGATGCGCATGGGATTTTGATCTGCCGCGATCTTATTCACCGGCTTGACTGGAATAAACGTTGTCCATCATTGCCTCTTGGAGAAGCCCTGCCTCCAGTACTGGATCCGGAGGAATTGGCCGGTGTGGTTCCGGTGGACTACAAGGTAGCGTATGACACGCGCGAGGTTATGGCGCGTATTGTCGACGGGTCGGATTTCGTGGAAGTCAAACCACGCTTTGGGCCAGCGACTGTCTGTGTACAGACGAAAATTTTTGGTCATGCAGTGGGAATCATCGGAAATAATGGCCCGTTAGACCCTGACGGAACCGCTAAAGCTACGCAGTTCTTTCAGTTGTGTGATCAGGCCGATATGCCGATCGTTTTCCTCAACAATATCACCGGATATATGGTTGGCACCGAGTACGAGCAGGCAGGAATGGTAAAGCTTGGCTCCAAGATGATCCAGGCCGTTTCCAACATCCGTGTTCCTAAGATAACTCTGTATATCGGTGCAAGTTTCGGCGCCGGAAACTACGGAATGTGCGGCTTCGGCTATGAACCCGATTTTTTGTTTGCCTGGCCTAACTCAACCACGGGTGTAATGGGTGGCGAACAGGCTGCGATAACCATGGATGTTGTCGCTCGCGCCAGCGCGAAACGCCGAGGAGTTGAGATCACAGACGAAATGGAACAGAAGATGGCTAGCCAGAAACAGGCAATCATTGATCACTTCGGACCACAGTCCGATGCTTTCTATACATCCGGACGCATGTTGGATCAGGGCATTATCGATCCCCGGGACACTCGAAAAATTATTGGGTTTGCGCTTGAGACATGTTGGGAAGCGCGGAATCGTACATTGCAAGCGAACAGCTTTGGCGTGGCCAGGATCTAGGGAGAGAGCAGTGATTGATCTACCTGATTGCGACACTCTCGATCTTCAGTTGGAGCACGACTGGCTGACCGTCTGGTTCAATCGCCCCGAAGTACGCAATGCACTTTCCGGTGAGATGATCGTGGAACTTCGTCAGGTATTTACTCTGCTAAAAGAAATGCAGCACATCCGGGGCGTGACCCTGCGAGGGCGCGGCGGCGTATTTTGCGCCGGTGGGGACATCAAGGGCTTCAAATCGGCCCTTCAAGGCGGAGAGCAGAGCTTCGATGATATCGCTCGTACCAGTCGTGTGGCCGGTGAATTATTCGCCATGATCAATGAGACGCCCCAGGTAGTAATGATGCTGGTTGAGGGTGCGGCTATAGCGGGCGGTTTCGGAATTGTTTGTTGCGGTGACGTGGTAGTAGTGACAGAAGATGCAAAATTCTCACTGACTGAAACTTCTGTTGGGATACCGCCGGCGCAGATCGCTCCTCTTGTTACCGAGCGTCTGGGCTCACGATTGGCTCGTCGTTTAATGCTAACGGCGAGTCGATTTAAGGGTGTGGAGGCTGAGCGCATTGGGCTGGCAGACTACGTTGCGAAAGATGCCGACGAGATGAATGAGATTGAAACAGATATGAAAACTCAGATCAGGAAATGTGCCCCCGGCGCCAATGCTGCAACGAAGAGAATTATCCTTGCGGCCGGGCGCACTGATCGTGCGTCGATGATCGAGCGAGCAGGTGCCGAGTTTGCCGAATGCATGCTGTCCGACGAGGGACGGGAAGGTGTGGCATCGTTCCTTGAAAAACGTAAACCCTATTGGGTTGAGGGCTCTTAGGCTGTCCAGGCTGGTGAGGTGTAATTTGCGGCGTTTTAACAGAATTTTGGTGGCCAACCGTGGTGAAATTGCCCTGCGCGTTATGCGCACGTCGAAGGCTCTTGGCTACCACACAGTTGCTGTCTATTCTGCAGCCGATGCTCAGGCACCGCATGTTCGGTTCGCCGATGACGCTGTTTACATCGGTCCGGCGCCAGTCGGAGAAAGTTACCTCGTGGCTGAAAAGATTATCGACGCCGCTCGGGAAAGCGGCGCAGAAGCGATTCACCCCGGCTATGGTTTTCTATCTGAAAATGCGAGTTTTTCCAAAGCCTGTGAAGAAGCCGGTCTCGTTTTTATTGGCCCTTCGGCCGCGTCGATAGAATTGATGGGGAACAAGGCCGCTGCGAAACGCCGGATGAGGCAAGCTGAGGTTCCCTGTATTCCTGGCTACGAGGATAAAGATCAAACGAACGGTCAGTTGGTCTCGGCCGCGAAGGACATCGGTTTTCCGATAATGGTCAAAGCGGCAGCAGGAGGGGGTGGCCGCGGCATGCGTTTGGTAGAGGACGCCGCCGATCTGTCCAATGCGATCGAGTCGGCGAGATCCGAGGCCTTGAATGCGTTTGGCTGCGACGAATTGATCCTTGAAAAGGCGATCGTTCAACCGCGCCATGTGGAAGTGCAGATTTTTGCGGATTCGCACGGTAACGCGATCCACCTCGCGGAGCGCGATTGCTCAGTGCAGCGTCGCCATCAGAAGGTGGTTGAGGAGGCACCATGCCCGATTATGACGGAGGAGTTGCGGGCACGCATGGGAAGTGCTGCTGTCGACGCCGCGAAGAGCATCTCATATTGTGGGGCAGGCACGGTCGAATTCCTTCTGGATGCATCCGGGGAATTTTATTTCCTGGAGATGAACACCCGCCTTCAGGTAGAGCACCCGGTTACGGAGATGATCACCGGACTGGATCTTGTTGCATTACAGATAAAAGTCGCACAGGGCGAACCCATCGGTTTGTCGCAAGAAGATATTCGACTCAATGGTCATGCGATTGAAGTACGCCTCTACGCGGAAGACCCGGCCCGGGATTTCCTTCCGGTCACAGGCCATATCGACCTCTGGCAGCCCGCGTCAGGAGAGGGTGTGCGTATTGATGCGGGAATCGCTTCGGGACAGGATGTTTCTCCCTTTTACGACCCGATGATTGCAAAGGTAATTGCATGGGGTGAGACGCGGGATGTAGCCATCAGTCGTCTCATCGGCGCACTGAAGAACACGCGTCTTTTCGGTACAAAAACCAACAAAAGTTTCCTGGTCGACGTTCTTTCGAAACAAACCTTCAAAAAAGGAGCGGCAACGACCGCTTTCATCGCTGAAGAGTTCGATGAGGGCGGCGTGCAGGAAGCTCCATTGTCGATGTCGGATGCTTCCATTGCCGCGGTTCTGCAGTATCAGGCATCGCGAACCCGGGTTTGGGAATACGGTCTGGGCGTGAACTCGGAATTGATGAACTGGAGCTCTACAGGTCATTTGGAAGCACACCTAAAATACTGTGCTGATGGTCGCTGCCTTGAGCTGATTCTTCTCACTTCCAAGGCGGGTGAGTATGAGGTTTTTTGCGAGGATACAAAGAGGTCAGTAGTCCTTGTGGACATCAGCGGATCAGAGGCGAAACTCTCCGTAGACGGTCGTCGTTACCAGGTCGGGTTCTTCGTGCCCGAAGAGGGGCGAATATATCTGGATGTTGATGGAAGAACACACACTTTGCGTAACGAGTTTGCCTTTTCTGACCAGCACGAAGAGGCCGGTGGCGGCGGGCGAGTGACCTCCCTGATGCATGGAACTTTGCTTGAGATTTTTGTGGACACCGGCGACGCGGTGTTAAAAGGTGATCGTCTGGGCGTTCTTGAGGCAATGAAAATGCAACACGAAATTCTTGCACAAAATGATGGGGTCGTAACTCACATTCACGTCGCCGGCGGGTCACAGGTCGCAGCGGACGATTTGATTATGGAAATTGAAGAAAACACGGCGTAGAAACTTGAGAACAACGGGTACTTGAACACGAATGAGCAAGACATCCACGATATTCCAACAGCCCCTTGATTTTAGAGATGAAAGTGAGGCGCTATACACACTTCTAAAAGGGAAGTCCGACGCTGTGCTGGCGCAGCGAACGCTGTTTAAAGGCTGGACAAGTGACGACATTATTGGCCATCTGCATTTTTGGAATTTGGCGGCTGATCTGTCGCTACGTGGCAGCGACGACTTTGTTGCCCTCATTGCCGAGGTCTCTGCGGTACTTAAGCAAAGGAACAACTTGCGCGAATTTGAAATACATCGGCTGAATGGGCTGCGAGGCCGAGATCTTGTTGAGACCTGGCGGAGTTTTTATCTGCAAATGGCAAATCGATTTGCCGCTGCGGATCCCAAGTTGCGAGTCAAATGGGCGGGGCCGGATATGAGCGTGCGTTCGAGCATTACGGCACGACTGATGGAGACCTGGGCTCACGGACAGGCAGCATACGACGCGATGGGCGAGATACGCGAAGACCAGGACCGTCTCAAGAATATCGCAGTCCTGGGTATGAACACATTTGGTTGGACCTTCGTGAACCGGAGGCTGCAGGTGCCAGAACAGCTTCCCTATGTTCGGTTGAAGGCCCCGTCTGGCGCGATCTGGGAATGGAATGATTCCGAAAGCCGCAATCGCGTGGAGGGGCAGGCTGCGGAGTTCTGTCAAGTGGTTACCCAGACACGTAACGTTGCCGATACCTGTTTGCGAGTAACGGGCGATGTGGCGGAGCAATGGATGGCGATAGCACAGTGTTTTGCGGGTCCGCCAGAAGATCCGCCTTTGCAGGGGGCGCGAAGGCGAGTCAGTGTATGCCAATGCTGAATCATGATTCGCCTTCCTCAAAGTCCGGTCTCCTGTTCGACAACAGAAAACCTTTATTGGCGAACCAAACAGGGTTTCTGTTTCCGCTGGAAGGCTAACGCACAGCATCCTCGATCCGAGGAACATGCTAGCCTGCTCGAATGACTACTTGGATAGCGTTCTTTAGGGGAATCAATGTTGGCGGTAATAACCTGCTGCCGATGAAAGACCTGACCGCGGCGCTGGTGGGAATCGGTTGCACGGATGTAAAAACCTACATCCAGAGCGGCAATGTAGTCCTTAGAAAGTCGAGTTCCAAGGCGCCTCAGCTGGCGAAACTCATTGTGAAGGCGGTCTCGAATAGCCGCGGTTTCGAGCCAAGAATACTTCTGTTAACGGTCGGGGAACTGGAGAGCGCGGTGAACTCAAACCCCTTTCCGGCTGCCGCGGATGATCCGAAATCCTTACATTTTTTCTTTCTGGCGGAGAAACCGAAATCACCCAGAACCGACCAGTTGAACGAGATCAAAACCGAGAGCGAAAGCTTCTTGCTGGACGGGAAGACTTTTTATCTTCATGCCCCTGACGGCACAGGGCGCTCTAAACTCGCCGCACGCGCCGAAAAACTACTCGGGGTTACGGCGACTGCTCGGAACTGGCGCACTGTTTCAGCTGTGCTTGATTTGGCGAAACGCGATAGATGACGGCTGTTGGCGTAGCAAGAAGAACAGCTAGTCCTTCTTCTCCCCAAGCCCGATTCGGCCCAGCAGTGCCGAACCCTCGTCGGTCTGGCGAATGGCCTCAACCATACCCGCAATGTTTGTGCCACCCTTGGTCGTGAGCACGTCGAGCAGATTTGTCATGCCACTGTTCACGTCGCCCGCATTCACTATCACCTTGATGCCGGCATCCTGCAGCGCTTTCGCTTGCTCGATACCGACCGCTTCGTCCTTTTCGACGCCGCGAATCTTGATCAGGTAATGCTGGTACCCTTCGTTGCTTCCGATTTCGTCCGCTAGCGCAATTTGCGGCGATACCGTCGCCATCTCTTCGAGTCGTTTGGCCTCCGCGTTGGATGTGCCGACAGCGAGAATGCCTTCGGCATCCTTGAGAGCATCCTGAAGATCGCCTTCTGCAACAATAATCGTTTTTTGTCTAGTCGCTTCGGCATCGATAATTTCCTGCTGACGCTGACCTTCGGCACGGATAACCACCGTTTGCTTGTCCTCATCGGCCTTGACGACCTCTACAGAACGGTTGATCTCGGCGGCGCGTACATTCTTCACAAGTTCGACCGCCATGTCACGTTCCGCGGTTTCCTTTGCTTGCGTCTTGATTTCCTGGAGTGCTTTTTCGTCGGCGATACCCACGGCCTGATCTTTTTGTGCCGTTCTGAGCCCGACCAGTTCTTCGGCTTGTTGCTCTCGCACGTCGACTACCTGCCTGGCCTCGATTTCGGCAGTTTCCGCAAGCTTGGTATTTTCTGCAACGACGACGCGCGATTCTCTGTCGATGACGGATTCTTTCTTGGCCATGATGTTGGAAACTGTCTTTGAGTCGTTGCCATCACGGATGTCCATCAACTCGATATTCTTGACGTTTGTCACTCCCCAAGCCTTAAGTTGATTCGCAACTTCGTCGGTGAACATTTTTCCGAAGGTGCTACGCTCCATCATGATGTCTTCAATTTCGTGCTTGGCCAAAATGGTTCGGACGGCGCCTTGCAATATCGATTCGAGCTGCGTTCGAAGCTCATGGAGATCCTGAATTCGCTTTGCCGCGATGGACGGACTGTTAATACGAAAAAACGCAACGACGTCGACCACGAACGGCACTTTGCCGATGTCATACGCCTCGTAGTTAGTTAGTTTTTGATCGAAGACAGACAATGGCAGAACGATCGTTTGCACGCCGAGTAGCGGCCACCAATGCGGCCACTCGTAATAGCTATTACCGGGTGCCTTTTCCCCCTCCTCACCCTCTTCGAGTTTCTTGCCGTAGGCGATCGTGCCGCGTCTGGACTGGACGATATGTACCTCGTTGGGTTCCACCACGCGGCGGTACGCTTTGGCCAGAAGGATAGCAAATAGCAACAAGCCGCCAACATAGAGGGCGATCTGTCCGCCAAAGGTGAGATTGAAACCGGATATCGTGTTGAGTGCGTCGTTCATTCTTTTTATCTCCTGAGCTCTCAGTTATGAGGAAATGGGAACGCTACGCCAATTATCAACTGTCGAAAAAATTCACAATTCCCGCAACGCCACATTCACCGGCACCCGCACCGCCCGAATCGCCGGAAACAGCCCGCCAATCAGACCAATCACAACCGCCGCGACCAAACCCTGCACCAACAAATCCGGCGATACCGCAAACTGAAACACGACCTGGCTGAAACTGGCGCCGTTCAGCGTTGATACCGTGTATCCATTGAGAAACAGATACGCCAGACCGCCGCCAAGCGCACCCCCAATAACGGCGAGCAACGCGGACTCCACGACCACCGATACCAGAATCGCGGTAGGCCCAAATCCGATCGAACGCAACGTCGCAATCTCCCGGCTACGCGCCGAAACCGACGAGTACATCGTATTCAAGGCACCAAAAATTGCGCCAATCGCCATCAGGACAGTCAACGGGTAACCCACTACCCGGATAAAAGTCGAAAGGTTCTCCGACTGCTGAGAGTAGTAGTCCCGCTCGGTCTTTACATCGACGCTGATTCGCGGGTCTTCCTCAAGCACCGTGCGTAATGTGTCTATGGAGCCCGGCGTTTCCAGTTTTACGCGAACGGACTGATATGAGTTACCGCGATTGTAGGCATCTTGCACCGCGCGCGCATCGGCCCACAACTCGGACTCCGACGCGCTGCCGTTATCAGAAAACGCTCCGACCACGGTCCATTCCAGAAGGCCGAAACGAATCTTGCTACCAACCTCAAGCCCGATGAACTGATCCTGCGCGCCGCGACCGACAACGAACTCGTTCTTGCCCAGTTCGAATACGCGGCCTTCGACGATCTCGATATTATCCCGAACATCAAACGCCGCGAGCTGCACACCGCGCAACGGCACATTCGCACTTTCGTTGGTGGACTTCTTTGCCACGTCAACCACAACGTAGAGCTCTGCGGACACCAGCGGATTACCGTCTTTACGCTGAATACCGGGCGCGCTGGCGATAACCTGTACGTTGTCGTTGCTGATGCCACTGGACAGCTCGCTGGTAGACCCGGCTCGAACCATAACGACCGTCAACTCGGAACCCGCCGAGATCATGGTTCTTTCGAAACCGCTGGCCATCGACAACACGCCGGCGAACACGCCGACGACCGCGGCAACGCCAACTATTGAAACAATCGATGCCGCCAGCCGTTGACGAATCGACAGTATGTTCATCACCGTGACAGAAATTATTTGTCTGAACCAGGCCATTTTTGATCCTTTGAATATCGCAATTAGGCCCGGGACAGGGCGTCGGTGATTGTCAGTCGCATTGCGCGCAGCGCCGGAAATACGCCGCTGATAATACCTGCAAGCACAATGTACAAGAACCCGGTAAATAAGGCGCCATTCGGCAAATACAGTCCCGGCAAACCCGCCCCCTGCATACCATAGGTAACCAAAGCCCAGGACGCCGCCAAACCCAGAACACCACCGACCAGCATGATCAGCACAGACTCCGCGAGTACGATGGCCATGACGCTCTTGTCTTCAAAGCCGAGCGTCTTGAGCACAGCCAACTCCGAGATTCGCTCTCTCACCGACTGCGCCATGGTATTCCCGGAGACCAGCAGAATGGTAAAAAATACCGCGCCAAGGATGAGTGAGACGATCAACGCAATATTGCCGAACTGCTTGACGAACGAGGCAGCAAACGCCGCTTCGGTGTCGGTCTTGGTTTCGTTGGGCGAGTTCGCAAAATTCGCATCGATCGCATCGGCAACTTCGTTCGCTTTCACCGAATCGGCGACCGTCACGACGAACCAACCCATAGTGCCGGTACCGAAGCTCCTGCCTTCGTCGAAGTACTGGTAGTCGAACAGCATCAGCGGCGCACCCTGCCGCGGATCTTCATTTTCGAAAATACCGGCGATTTCGAATTCCCAAACCTGGCTGCCGCTCTTATTGGTCCAGATCGACGAATGGATCGGCACACGATCACCGACCTTGAATCCGTAAGCGTTTGCCAACTCGATACTCACCACCGCGCTGTCACGCGTACTGAACCACTTTTGCTTTTGTTCCTCCGGCAGCAACAATTCGGGAAACACCTCCAGATAACGCTCCGGGTCTACCGGAAACTGCGGGAACTGATTGCGCTGTTCCTGATAATAGCCACCGAACCAGTTCACGAGTGCGACCTTTTCCACACCGGGAATCGCTTCAATCTTTGCCAGATAACTTCCCGGCATCGAGTTGATTATCGAGATCTTGTCGACCACCACCAGTCGACTCGCATTGGCCAGGTCGGGATTGCCAGTGAACGCCTGGTTCAATGCGCTCAATAATCCGAACAGCAGGAACGCCACGAATATCGACAAAACCGTTAGCACGGTTCTGACCTTCTTGCGCCAGATGCTTTTCCAGATCAGGTAGAAGTACTTCATGCCTCGACGCTCGCCTTCAGCGTCCCCTTATCCATGTGCAGCGTATGCGTTGCGTATTCCGCCGCGCGAGCATCGTGCGTCACCATGATGATGGTTTTGCCGTATTCCTTGTTCAAGGCCTGCAACAGACCCAGAATCTGATCGGCGGTTTCGCGATCCAGATCACCGGTCGGCTCGTCACAAAGCAATATCGTCGGGTCCGATACGATCGCTCTGGCAATAGCCACACGCTGTTCCTGCCCGCCGGAAAGTTCACGCGGGTAGTGCGACGCTCTGTCTTCCAGGCTGACGATTGAAAGTGCGGTAGCTGCGCGTTTCGCGCGCTCCGAGGCGCCGAGCTTGGTCAACAGCAACGGCAACTCGACGTTCTTCTGCGCACTCAGCACCGGCAACAGATTATAGAACTGAAATATGAAACCAACGTGTCGCGCACGCCATTTTGACAAGGCTCCGGATGACATCGCGTGCAGCGCCTCGCCACCGACAACGATGCTTCCGGCGGTCGGTTTGTCGAGCCCGCCGATGAGATTAAGCAAGGTTGTCTTGCCGGAACCCGACGGCCCCATCAATGCCAGGAAATCGCCCTTCTGAATCGTGAGATCGAGTTCGTGCAGAACTTCGACTTTCTCTTTGCCCTTCTTGTAAACCCGGCTCACTTTTTCAACTACAACAAGATCGCTCATTTTTTCACTCACTCAAATTATTCAGTTTCTAATCCGGGCTAGTTGGCCGTCGTTACTGCCATGCCCTGCTCCAGCACTTTCTCCGACTCACCGACGATACGATCGCCGGACCCGAGTCCGGTCATGATCTGCACGCCGCGCGAATCCCGGCGACCGACACTCACTGAACGTCGATACGCCGTGCTGTCGCGAACAACCCAGACGTACGATCCCTCACTGTCGGTATGCAATGACTCTGCCGATACGTAAACGGTCGCCGGCTGTGATGCCTCCGGTGCCTGATCGTTTTGCAGGAACGCCACCTTAACACCCATGTCGCGAAGTATTCGATCGTGCTTCTCACGAAAACCTATGCGGACTCTAACCGTTGCCTTTTGCCGATCCGCCGTTGGCACAATGGCGATGACTTCCGCGGGAATTTTCCAGTCCTGATAGGCATCCAACGTCGCCGTAACTGCCTGCCCCGGACTTACCCGCTGGATATACGCTTCGTTAACGTCGACTTCGATCTCCAGAGAATCCATATCGACAATGGTGCAAATGCCGGTGCGCGTAAAACCACCGCCAGCGGAGTTCGGTGAAATCATCTCGCCCGGCTGTGCATTCTTGCTCACTACGACGCCAGCAAAAGGCGCGCGAATGACGGTTCTGTCAAGTTGATCCCGGGTCACATCGGCGTTGCGTCTTGATACCGTAACGTTTTCCCGGCCGGCCTCAAGACGCGCCCGCAACGTCTGCGCGTTAGCGCGCGCGGCATCCAGCTCCGCCGTGCTGGCAAGGCCGCGCCTGGACATTTCCTCGGTGCGCTTGAGGTCAAGCTCTGCCTGTACAAGCTGCGCCTGAATTTCCTTTAACTGCGCTTCCGCGGAAACCAACTGCGCCTCCGCGAGCGACAAATACGCCTGCTGCAGACTGTCTTCAAGATAAGCAACGACCTGGCCCTTTTCGACCGTCATACCCTCCTCGATGAGTACTTCCAGTATCTTGCCGGATATCTGAGACGAGACGGTCGCCTGTCGTCGCGCAACAACATATCCCGACGCGTCCAGTACACTGTTGCTGCCGGCACCGGGCTGCGACACGCGAACGGTCTCGATTGTGACAATAACCGTTTTGTCCGTTGCCCAGCGTACAACGAAGAACGTCAATGCTACGACCAACAACGCGCCGCCCACGTATAAAGGCCAACGGCTCGGCGAGGCCGGCTCTTCGCTGCGATCGATTCGCAGCTCGGCGAGTTGGTCAATTCTTGAGGTCACGATAATCGCTTAGGTTGTTTGGTTTTCTTGCACTGTGCAACGACCAGTTTGCCTCGATCATCGCAAAAAGCAAGGCTGCTTGCCCTCAAGTAACCTGGCATATCGCGGATTGTCGGGGTCCACCGGCGTGCCGATCTGCTCGCCGCGGGCCTGCGCATCAATTACCGCATCCAGGACGAGATAGATCAACTCCGAACCGGGCGGGGAAACCGGGCGATTCTTCGGAATCCGGTAACCATCGCCGCCGCCGTACAGGAAATCCGGCACTACAAGACTGTATTCCTTGTCCGCGATGATTTCCTCCCAGTCACCGGCCACCGGCACTTGCAGGCTGACGATCCGATCTCCCTCATTGCGACTTGCGTCGACGCAGACACGAAAACCCGACAGCTGTGGGAAATAGCCCTTGCTGGGACCAAAACCGCGATAGCCCGCCTCCATCAGCTGACGAAACTCCGCGCCGGTCACCGTCGTACGACGAAGAAAGGAGCTGAATCCGAACGTTCGCCCAATGTCCTCAAATCGAATATCTCCATGGATAATGTCGTCGATGCGCAAAGTCCCACCGTTAATAAAAGCCAGATCTGCCACAGGCTCGCCGAAAGCACCTCGCATCTGGTCAACAATGAAGTTTCCCCAATTGCTTTCTTCGTTACGAACCGTAACCTCGCGACCGTCAAGCGGCAGTGCCGCTTCTCCCACGCGCGCGTTCAGGAACGGAAAGACTTCCAGCAAGCGTTTGCGCCACCGGGTCGCCAGCACTTCGTAGTCAGAATCGACAGCTACCTGCTCGTCCAGCCGGACTTCTGTTGTCGCAATGAAAGGCTCACCAGCAATATCGAAGTCCAGATCAATGGTCCAGATAACACGAGCGTTGGACGCGCCCTTCACTACCGCGGCAGTGTTATCGGTGAGTGGGCGATACTCGGATTCGTGTTCGTGACCGCCGGCGATAAATACGAACTTCGGGTGAGCGGCGCGCAAGCTGGCAATCTCGGCGTCCTGCCACATGTGAAGGTGCGTCAATCCTATAATCGCATCGACGCCGGAACGTTCGAACTTCCGAATCACTGCCTCGGCAATGCCGAAATAATTCTTGTCCGAAGGCGCGTATGCACGATCATTGCCGCCGTCATCCGGGTGATTCGTCAGGGAGAATATCCCGATGGTTTTGCCATCGCTCTCAAACATGAAAGCCGATTTCAATGCACGATCAACATCTTCGTCACCAGTCCGAAACTGATAATTGTCTCCCAGCCAGTCGAATTCCGACGCCCTGACCGCGGTGATGAAGTGTTCCGGCGTACGTCGATCAAATTCATGATTACCGGCCACTGCGTGCAGCGGCGCGATCGCGTCCAGAAAGTTAAATGCGTCAACCATCTGCATGCCATTCCACAAGCTGCTTTCCAGTGAAGGAAACAAGAAGTCACCGCCATGAAGAATGTGCACTTGTTTACCGTTCGCCTGTAGCTCGCGTACGACGGTTGCGACCCGACCAAGGCCGCCGACGTTCCCGCCCTCCACCGCGCCAACCCTGTAGGTATCGTTCAGGTGGACAAAGGTGAGGCCAGATGTCTGCACCGTTTGCACCGGCAGGGCAGTACAGCCAGCAAGCGACATGCCGAGCAGCAACAATAAACTTCTTTTCATCGTGATATCCCTGAGTATTCGCCAACATGCTAACCTGAAAGCTGGCCAGTGGCATCAGGAGCAGCCGTGCAGATCATTAGATCACTTATTCTTTTCGCATCGATAAGCGTGTTAGCCGCGTGCGCAACGACCGGCAGCGAACACGATCCCGATCTCGACCTCGGCATACAGTGGGTAAAACACTCGGCCGAGTACAACGCTATCACGACACAGGTTTACCGCGAGGCCAGCGAGGATCTCCCGAGGTTTGTCGACGACAAGACCTGGGATGCGATGAGGGGTTACGGTGAGTCCTCGGACTTGCCGGCTGCCGTCATACTGGACGTCGATGAAACGGTTGTCAGTAATGTTGATTTCCAGTTGACGTTTGTACGACCCTTTGCAAATCACAAGTTGAACACCTGGAGCAGTAACTACGAATCGCGCCCCATTGAGGGCGTCAAATCGTTCGTGGCGCTTGCTCGCTCACTGGGTGTTACGGTTTTTTTCGTCACTAACCGGCCCTGCCAAGCGATAGACGGCGATGACGATCCGTGCCCGCAAAAGGGAACTACGATCGATGACATTAAGGAGATCGGGATTGATGTCGACGCCGACTACGTCATGCTGTCCGGCGAACGACCCGGTTGGGATCGTGAAAAACTGGTGCGACGAGAGTACATCGCAAAAACTCACAGAGTGATCATGCTGATAGGCGATGACTTCGGCGACTTCGCGCCTTGCATACGTGCCAGCGTGGTCGCGCCATGTACCACCGCTGCAACGCGAGCCACGCGGGCAGCTGCGCTGGAAAAATACCGGGACTTCTGGGGCAACGGCTGGTACATCCTGCCAAACCCCATGCACGGGTCGTGGACTTCGGTTGAGTAATAAGCGTATTCTGTGTTTTGCAGGAGTGCCGTAAGGCATTGAAAAGACACAAGTCTATGGGGGACAAACATGGCAAAGGTTAAATGCGGACTCATCCAGATGGCGCTCAAGTGCGACGCGTCGATGCAGCCCGATGAAATTCGCGACTGCATGATCGAGGCGCACATTCCTTACATCGAGGATGCGGGCAAACAGGGTGTACAGATACTCTGTTTTCAGGAGGTGTTTACGCAGCCCTACTTCTGCCCCAGCCAGGACAGAAAGTGGTACGCCGCGGCTGAAAAAATACCGGACGGCCACACGACGAAACTGATGCAGGAGTACGCCAGAAAATACAGCATGGTTATCGTCGTACCGATTTACGAGGAACACATGACCGGCGTGTACTACAACACCGCCGCAGTTATCGACGCGGACGGAAAATACCTCGGCAAGTATCGCAAGACTCACATTCCACAGGTTGACCCTGGTTTTTATGAGAAGTTTTTCTTCAAACCCGGCGACACCGGGTGGCCGGTGTTCGAAACGGCTTATCTGAAACTTGGCGTTTACATTTGCTACGACCGGCATTTCCCTGAGGGCTGGCGTGCACTGTCACTCAACGGCGCCGAGTACATCGTCAATCCGTCGGCAACCGTCGCGGGTCTTAGCAAATATCTTTGGGAACTCGAACAACCCGCGTCTGCGGCCGCAAACGGCGTGTTCATCGGCGCGATTAACCGTATCGGTAAAGAAGAACCCTGGGCCGACGCGATGGGCGAATTCTACGGCTCCAGCTATATCGTCAACCCGCGTGGCGCTATCGAGGCGCAGGCAAGTTACGGCGACGACGAGTTGCTGGTGCACGAGATCGACCTCGATATGGTGCGCGAAGTTCGCGATACCTGGCAGTTCTTCCGCGATCGCCGCCCGGAAACCTACGGGCCGCTAACCGGCCAGTAAGCGCAGGGGGAGCAGAATGTCTGACGCATCATCCGTTAGCTCGCTGCGTACTGTCGGCGAACACATAGAGCTTGTGGTGGGCGACGATATCGCCGCCAGTCCTCGTTATAACGAAGACATCGCGCCCACCAAAGCATCGCAACGCACCTGGTCGCGCTGGAACGTCGCATCGCTGTGGGTCGGCATGGCGATCTGCGTGCCGACGTATACATTGGGCGGCGTATTAACCGCGTATTTTGGCTTGTCCGTCTCAGAAGCGCTGTGGACGATTCTGGTCGCCAATATCGTGGTGCTCATTCCGCTGACCTTGAACGCTTTCCCGGGAACGCGCTACGGCATTCCCTGCCCGGTTGTGCTGCGCGCATCGTTTGGCATCGTCGGCTCGAACGTGCCGTCATTGATTCGCGCCATCGTCGCCTGCGGCTGGTTTGGCGTGCAGACACTGTTCGGCGGAATCGCGATTCACTTGATGCTGTCCGCGTTGTTTGACGGTTGGGCGGCTTTGGGGGGCACTGGTGAAGTACTTGGGTTCTTCATCTTCTGGATATTGAATATCGCGGTCGTCATTCGCGGCTCCGAGTCGATCAAACACCTCGAAACGCTGGCGGCGCCATTGCTCTTGATTGTGGCAATCGGTTTGATCGTCTGGGCGATGCCGAAGATATCCATGAGCGAAGTACTTGCCGTGCCGGCGACCCGTCCGGAAGGCTCCTCGTTCTTCGGCTACTTCATGGCAGCACTCACCGCCATGGTTGGGTTCTGGGCGACCTTGTCGCTGAATATTCCCGACTTCAGCCGCTACGCCAAATCGCAGCGCAGTCAGATTATCGGACAGATCATCGGCCTGCCGCTGACGATGTTCATGTTCTCCGGTCTGGGTGTGGTGCTCACTGCAGCGTCGATGAGCCTTGTTGGAGAGACGATTTCCGATCCTATCAATCTGATCGGCCGTATCGACAATCCGACCTGGGTGATCTTATCAATGCTGATGATCATACTTGCGACGATATCGACGAATACGGCCGCGAACATCGTCTCACCGACGAACAGCTTTCAAAATCTCGCACCCCGCTACATCAACGAAAATCGCGGCGTGATCCTCACCGGGATCATCGGTATCTTGCTGATGAGCTGGGAGCTGCTGAAGAAGCTGGGCTGGATCGAGTCCGACGTTAGCGTCGAGAGCTTGTATTCGAACTGGCTGCTGGGCTACTCCAGTCTGCTCGGCCCAATTGCCGGCATTATGATCGTCGATTATTTTCTGATCAAAAATCAGTCCTACGATCTGATCGCCCTGTATCTCGATGACGCGGGCTATCCGGCATGGAATATCGCCGGTATGGTTGCGTTTCTGATTCCGGTTGCACTCACCGTGCTGTCGTTCAAAATTGAAATGCTCAGCTGGTTTTACACCTACGGCTGGTTTACCGGGTCGATACTTGGCGGACTCATTTATTATCTTATTGCGCGACGAGAAACCGGGAGAACGACATGAGCGTAGTAATCAAGGGTGGCACGGTCGTCAATGCCGATCTGTCGGTTCGTGCCGATGTTATTTGCGATGGTGGTTTGATCACCGCGGTGGGTGAAAACCTGACTGCGCCAAGCGGCGCAACCATCATCGACGCCGGCGGTCAGTTCGTTATGCCAGGCGGAATCGACCCGCACACGCACATGCAACTGCCGTTCATGGGCACGGTGGCCAGCGAGGATTTTGAGTCTGGCACTGCGGCGGGGCTCGCCGGCGGTACTACAATGATTATCGATTTCGTCATTCCCAACCCACAGCAAAACATCATGGACGCCTACCGGCAATGGCGTGAATGGGCGGAAAAATCCGTTTCCGACTACTCCTTCCACGTCGCGATTACCTGGTGGGACGACAGCGTCTACGAAGACATGGAAACACTGGTTCGCGATCATGGCGTCAACAGCTTCAAACACTTCATGGCGTACAAGGGCGCCATCATGGCTGACGACGAAATACTCGTGAACAGCTTCTCGCGCTCACTCGAACTGGGTGCGATTCCAACGGTGCACGCGGAAAACGGCGAGCTGGTTTTCCGCCTGCAAAAAGAGTTGTTCGAGAAGGGAATAACCGGACCGGAAGCCCATCCGTTGTCACGCCCGCCGGAGTGCGAGGGCGAAGCGGCGAACCGCGCGATCCGCATCGCCGAGGTTTTGAGGGTGCCACTGTACATCGTGCACAATTCCTGCCGTCAATCGCTGGAGGCAATTACTCGCGCTCGCAACGAAGGTCAACGCGTATTCGGCGAGGTGCTCGCAGGGCATTTGCTAATCGATGACTCTGTATATCGACACAAAGATTTTGACGTCGCAGCGGCGCATGTCATGAGCCCGCCGTTTCGCTCTGCCGATCATCAGGACGCTTTGTGGCGGGGTTTGCAGTCTGGCAATTTGCAGACCACGGCTACCGATCATTGCTGCTTTTGTGCCGACCAGAAGGCTGCCGGCAAAGAGGACTTTCGCTTAATACCGAATGGCACAGGCGGCGTCGAAAACCGTATGGAGGTTCTGTGGCATCACGGCGTCAGCAGCGGCAAGCTGACGATAAACGAATTCGTCAAAGTAACCTCCAGTAACGCGGCGCAAATATTCAACATATACCCACGGAAGGGCAGCATCTCAGTCGGAGCGGACGCCGACATCGTCGTATGGGACCCAGAGGCGAGCAAGACCATATCGACCAAGACCGACCATCAAAACGTTGACTACAATATTTTCGAAGGTATGGAGGTCAAAGGCTGTGCCTCTCATACACTATCGCACGGTAACGTTGTGTATTCCGACGGTAAACTGAACGTTGAGCGCGGTGCCGGTCGGTACATCGATCGCCCGCCCTTCGCAACTTACTACGATGCATTGAAACTGCAGGCGCAGCGCGCCGAGCCTGTCGCGGTGAAACGTTAACGCCATGCCCACCGCCAATCGAATAGAGTCCGGTCGCCTGAGCAAGACCGAGGTCGATGAGAATTTCAGTGACCTGCATCCGCCGCTGACGCGCTCGGCAGCATTGATTGAAGCCGACCGCTGCTACTTTTGCTACGACGCGCCGTGCATCGAAGCCTGTCCGACCGGCATCGACATTCCCGCGTTTATTCAGAAAATTCGCAGCGACAACCTTCGCGGCTCAGCACATACCATTCTCAGCGAAAACATCATGGGCGGTATGTGCGCACGCGTTTGCCCGACCGAAATACTCTGCGAAGAGGCCTGCGTTCGAAATACGCACGAGGAAAAACCGGTGGAAATCGGTCTGCTGCAACGCTACGCAACCGATCCGGTATTCGAGCAGAACAGTCAACTGTTTGAACGCGCGGCCGCGACCGGAAAAAAAGTGGCCATTGTTGGCGGCGGACCGGCGGGGCTATCCTGCGCTCATCGGCTGGCGTCGTTGGGTCACGATGTCGTTATCTATAATCGCGATAACAAACCGGGCGGTCTAAACGAGTACGGAATTGCTGCGTACAAGACGGTGGACGACTTCGCGCAAACGGAGGTCGACTATATTCTCGCCATCGGCGGTATCGAGCTACGCAACGATTCGCGATTGGACGCTGATACCGATCTGGCCGACTTGTGCGAAACACATGACGCCGTGTTCCTCGGCGTCGGGCTGGCGAACTCCAACGAACTTGGCATTGACGGCGAAGACCTGCCCGGCGTGCTCAACGCGACGGACTATATTGCGGAACTGCGCCAGGCTGGAGACAAGAGCCAATTGCCAGTAGGCCGCAACGTGGTCGTCATCGGCGGCGGTATGACGGCGATTGACATAGCTGTACAAAGCAAACGGCTCGGCGCAGAACAGGTCCATATGGTGTATCGCCGCGGACCCGAGCAAATGAGCGCCAGCGTGTTCGAACAGGCACTCGCGCAAACCAGTGGTGTTGTTATTCATCATTGGGCGAGTCCCGCGCGTATCGTGGGTAACGATCACGTTAGCGGCGTTGAATTCAGCATTGCCGACAGCAATGATGGCTTGCGACTGGACGCTGACGTGGTCTTCAAGGCGATCGGGCAGAATATGGACAACGGCGGTTTTGGGAAACTCGAAATGCAGTCTGGCCGGTTTATCGTCGATGAAAATCAACGCACATCGATGTCCGGCGTATGGGCCGGTGGCGACTGTGTTGTCGGCGGCGATGACCTGACGGTGAGCGCCGTGCAACACGGCAAGCTCGCGGCGATTGATATTGATCGGCAATTGAGGGGCGCGTAGCCATGGCAGACCTGAAAACGCAGTTCCTCGGTATCTCCTCACCCAACCCGTTCTGGCTGGCATCGGCACCACCGACGGACAAAGCCTATAACGTCAACCGGGCGTTCGAAGCCGGTTGGGGCGGCGCAGTCTGGAAGACCCTCGGCGAAGACCCGCCTATCGTCAACGTCAGCGGCCCGCGTTACAGCACCCTGCACAGCAACGATCGACGTGTTATCGGTTTTAACAACATCGAACTCATCACGGACCGTCCGCTGCAAACCAATCTCGATGAGTTGCGCCAGATCAAGAAGGACTGGCCGGATCGGGCACTGATCGCGTCCGTGATGCTGCCAATGGACGAAGCCATCTGGGCGAAGTATGTGCCCATGATCGAAGACACCGGCGTCGATGGTTTTGAGCTGAACTTTGGCTGCCCGCACGGCATGTCCGAACGCGGCATGGGTGCAGCGGTGGGCCAGGTGCCCGAGTACATACAAATGGCGACCGAATGGGCGAAGCACGCAGCGTCGGTTCCGGTGATCGTAAAGCTGACTCCCAATATCGCTGATATTCTGCCGCCGGCGAAAGCTGCTCAGGCAGGTGGTGCGGACGCGGTGTCATTGATCAACACCATCAACTCCATCATGCGGGTCGACTACGACACGTTGACCATGTACCCAACGACCGACGGTATGGGCACGCACGGCGGATACTGCGGGGAAGCGGTGAAACCGATTGCATTGAACATGGTCGCGGAAATTGCACGCACTGCAGAAACGCGGTCGCTGCCGATCTCCGGCATCGGCGGTATCACCGACTGGCGCGACGCAGTCGATTTCCTGGCGTTGGGTGCCAGTAACGTGCAGATCTGCACTGCCGCAATGGTTTACGGCTTCGATATTATCGAAGACCTTGTTGACGGCCTGAGTAACTTTCTTGACGACAAGCAACTGACCTTGCCGCAACTCGTCGGCAAAGCGGTACCCAGCGTTACCGACTGGCAATATCTCAATCTGAACTACATCGAGAAAGCGGTCATCGACCAGGACCTTTGTATCCAGTGCGGTCGTTGCCACGTTGTCTGCGAGGACACGTCGCATCAGGCGATCACGAATACGGTTGATGGAGAACGTCGCTTCGAGGTAATCGACGAAGAATGCGTCGGCTGCAACTTGTGCGTGAGCGTCTGTCCGGTCGACAGTTGTATTTCCATGCAGCAACTCACAACGGGTAACGACCCCAGAACCGGCGAGCCGGTCACCGATAAGAAACTGCAATGGACCGCTCACCCAAACAACCCTATGCGCAAAGCGGACTAAACCATGACGATCTCTGACGAAGAACTCATTAACGCTGCCAAGGATGCTCGCGAAAGTGCCTACTGCCGTTATTCAGGCTACGCCGTCGGCGCCGCGATAGTCGATGACAACGGACACCTGCACGTTGGCTGCAACGTCGAGAACGCCTCTTATCCGCTCGGTAATTGCGCAGAAATGGCGGCCATTGCCGCTATGGTGCAGGAAGGCGGCAAGCGCATCGACAAGATTGCCGTTGTCGGCGGCTCGACCAAGCCGTCGCCGTGCACACCCTGTGGAGGATGTCGGCAACGCATTCAGGAGTTCGCTGACGAGGGCACCATTGTTCTCGCAATGGACGACAGTAAAGACTGGCAACGCTATTCGATTGCGGAGTTATTACCGGCAGGATTTCATCTCGACTGATTGCTTTACAGCGGAAATCTCGCCAGTCGCTCCGTCAGGAGCTCGTAAAATCCGTCCGCATCGATTCCGTAGGCCCAGTTAACGTTTTGCGGCCTGTCGGTCACGTGCCAAAAGTCCACCGCAGTATGCCCCATCGTCAATTCCGATTCGGTCTCGACGGAAAGATTGCAGGCTTTGACCGCAAACAACTCCGGCGCCAGCAAGTACGCCACCGTGCAAGGGTCGTGTAGTGGCGTTCCTTGAGAATCATATTTTCCCGTGTCGTAGCGGTGGAAAAAGCTCAGCATGCCGGCAGTCGCTTTCGCTACCGGATTATCGAGCGCGCGGATATCCGCCACGCGATCACGCGTGGACAACACCTGATGTGTCAAATCCAAACCCATTACCGTAATCGGGCGACCGCAATTGAACACAATGTCCGCTGCATGCGGGTCCACCAGAATATTAAACTCAGCCGACGGCGTGCGGTTGCCGCCCTCGCGCATCGCACCGCCCATGATTACGATCTCTTTCACGTGTTTGAGTATTTCCGGTTTGCGCTCGATTGCGGTCGCAATGTTAGTCAGCGGGCCAACCGGAATCACCGTGACTGACTCGGCATCGTTTGCGAGCAAAGTGTTTGTAATGAAGTCCACGGCATGCAGTTGTTGCAGCGGAGTCTCGGGCTCGAAAACGTCCATCCCGTCGATGCCGGTGTCACCGTGGATATACTCTGCAGTCAGCGCATCACGGATCATGGGTTTTTCACAGCCGGCGTACACCGGTATCTCCGTACGACCCGCAACATCGCACATGATGCGGGCATTGCGTTGTGTCAGTTCCAGCGGAACGTTTCCAGCGACGGTCGTTATGCCAAGAATTTGCAATTCATCGCGCGACGCCATTGCCAGGAACAAGGCGACCGCGTCATCCTGACCCGGGTCACAATCGATAATTATCGGTCGCGGCGCCACGTCACTAGAACGTCAGTATTAGTCCGGCCAGCGCGGCGCTCATGAGGTTTGACAACGATCCGGCCAGGACAGCCTTCAGGCCGAAGCGTCCGATCAACTCGCGCTTTTCCGGAACCAGCACACCGAGGCCTCCGAGCAGAATCGCGATCGACGACAGGTTTGCAAAACCGCACAGCATGAACGTGGAAATCGCGTAGGTGCGGGGGCTCATTCCTGCGAGGTACTCATTCAAATGCGAAAACGCGACAAACTCGTTAAGAATCAGTTTCTCACCGAATAAGGCACCGGCCGCTTCCGCTTCGGCCCAGGGCACGCTGAGCAGGTACATCAAGGGCTGAAAAATCTTGCCCAGAATAAGCTGCAGTGTAACCCCCTCTATGCCAAACAGGCCGAAAAGTCCGCCGACAAGACCATTAAACAATGCGATCAACGCGACAAATGCCACCAGCATCGCACCGATATTTGCCGCGAGCCGCAGACCGTCGGTGGTTCCGGACGCCGCGGCCAGGATGACGTTCTCGTGACGACTGGACTCCATTACCAGCTTCTCTTGCTGGCCTGCCGCAGAAACCTCGTCATCCGGCATCAGCATTTTCGCCATTAATAATCCGCCGGGCGCTGCCATGAAAGCCGCCGCCAGCAGATACTTGAGCTCTGCACCCATGAGTACATAGCCTGCCAGAACGGTGCCGGCAATCGATGCGAGACCCGAACACATGACGGCAAACATCTGTGGCTCGGTCAGGTTCTTCAGATAAGGCTTGATGGCCAATGGCGCTTCCGTCTGACCGACAAAAATGTTCGCCGCTGCGTTCATTGACTCGACGGCGCCGGTGCCGATGATCTTGCGCAAAGTGCCGCCGACGAGCTTGACGATCCACTCCATAACGCGCAGGTGATACAGCACAGACATCAGCGCCGAAAAGAAAATAATGATTGGTAATACGTTGACGGCAAAACTGAAACCGATTTTGTCGGTGTCGGCCAACGGTCCAAAGACCATATCAATACCAGCTCTGGAATACGCAATGATTGCCAGCACACCCGAACTGAGTGAATCAATAACGGCTCGACCGGCGTCGAAGTACAGTACGAATACGGCAATCGCCGCCTGCAACAAAAATGCCGCGCCAACCACTCGCAAGTTGATCGCCCTGCGGTTACTCGAAAACAGGAAAGCGATACCAAGAATTACGGCTATTCCGGCCAAGCCGATCAGATTCTGCATGGTGTTCCCCCGAGTTGCTTATTGTTTTTCTTGCCGTGTCTAGCATACCGCAAAGTGCCACTCAGCCTGTCAAAATCTCGCTGACGACGGACTGCGTTTCGGGCGCCGAATCACCCAACTGACAGGCGTTCAGGAAAGCTTGAGCCGCCGCTTCCGCATCAGCCTCCGTGGCGGCATGGACCAGCGCCAGGGGGCGCTCTTTCCCGAGAATCGTACCAATCGGCGCGATCTCTGAAAAGCCGACGGACAGATCCAGTTTGTCGCCAACGTTGCGCCGTCCACCCCCGAGTTCGATGATTGCATTTCCGACTGCGCGGGTATCGACGCCGGTAACAATGCCCTCGGCGTACACCTCGCGAGTCACAGCCGCCCTTGCGAGGTACTTGTCGCAGTTATCGACAAAGTCGGCAGGGCCACCCAGCGCGGCAACCATTCTGCCAAAAATTTCCGCCGCCCGGCCGCTGCTCACAGCCTCTTCGCACTGCGTTCGGGCGCCGTCTCTGTCTGTCGCTAAACCACCCACCAACAGCATCTCGGTACACAGCGACAGAGTGACTTCGTCCAGTCGCGGTTCGCGAAACTCGTTGCGCAGATATAGGACAGACTCTCTGATCTCCACCGCGTTACCGGCGCTGCTGCCGAGCACTTCATTCATGTCGGTGACCAGCGCACGCGTGGTCAGACCAGCCTTGGCGGCAGTACCGATAATGCTGTTCGCCAACTCTCGTGCGCGTTCCGGAGACTCCATAAAAGCACCATTGCCAACCTTCACGTCCATAACGAGACCCTGCAATCCCGCGGCGATTTTCTTGGCCAAGATTGACGCTGTGATCAGAGGCACGGACTCAACCGTCCCGGTAACATCCCGAATGGCGTAGAAGCGCCTGTCAGCCGGCGCCAGGTCTTCCGTCTGCCCAATGATTGCGCAGCCGACTTTCTTTACTGTGTCTCGAAACAAATCGAAGTCCGGTGTTGCGTTATAGCCCGGGATCGACTCAGCTTTGTCCGTAGTGCCGCCAGTATGGCCCAACCCACGACCCGAGATCATCGGTACAAAACATCCACACGCAGCCGCGATTGGAGCAAGCAGGAAACTCACCTTGTCGCCGACACCGCCGGTCGAATGTTTGTCAACCACCGGACCACCCAGGTCTTCGGTTTGCCAATCGAGCACGGTTCCCGACGCGGCCATGGCAAGTGTCAGTTTGCTGGCCTCCTCAAAGTTCATGGAGTTCAGAAAAATTGCCATTGCGAGTGACGACACTTGCTCCGCTGGCAGGCTGCTATCTGCAAGACCGTCAACGAACTGTTGAACCTCATCGTCGTGCAGCACGCCGCCGTCGCGCTTCTTACGGATGATGTCAGTAAACAACATGAGAATTCCTAATCGAAACCGCGGAACGGCAGATGGCTGCCGCGCTGCAGCCAGTTTCCGGCAGGATAGTGACTGTTTTTATCTATGATATGCAAGGTATAAGCATGTCGCGACTTGTCCGAAAGATTGGGTCCGCTCATATGCGGCGCGCGGCCATCGAATACGACGAGTGTTCCCGCTTTGACCTCGGCCGGAACCGCCGCGCCGTCCGGCCACGGCGCATCGTCAAGCGTCTTGAACGTCATGTTGCCGTCGTCATCGCGATAATGCAGCTCCTTGAGCGGCCCCTTGTGGGCGCCGGGAATAAAGTGCATGCAGCCGTTTTCGATGGTGGCATCTTCAAGCGCAAACCAGAGCCCGATGCACGATTCGGGTTCCGTGTACAAGAATGTCGAATCCTGGTGGCAATACACCTCACCGCCGATACGCGGTGGTTTGAAGATGTACATGGATTGCAGCAGTATCGGATCACCGCAATCGAGACTGGCGACAACGGCCGCCAGCTTTGCTGTTCTCGAGAACGCGTCGAACACCGGGTCCAGGTCGTGCATCGCGTGTCCTACTTTATTCAGACTGTCCGCCTTTGCCTGCTGAAGTTCGCCATTGCTGTCAAATGCATCGCTCTCAAAGAAGAAGTGAATCTTGTCACCGGACTCCTCAAAATACCGGTCACCGAGTTGCGTTTGCTCCATCGCCGAAAAAATGCTGCGCACGGACCGCGCGTCAAATTCCTCAACAAGTTGCGACATCCGTTCGCGCAAGCGACCACATTCAGCGCCGGGCACGAAACTCTCCAGGATCAGCACACCGGCAGCTTCATATGCCGTCAGCATTTCCTCCGTCAGGCTGCCGCTTTCAGGTGCCTGAAATGTAGAGATCCGATCTGTCATTTACCTACACCCAACGTACGTTCATCGCCTTAGTCTCACCGTTGTTGCGAATCGACAACACTCACATGAAAAGAGAGTGCCTTCGAGTGCGGCGTCACAGGTCTTCGTCGCTGCCGCGACGCAAGCTACGTACAAAGTACCACATCACCTGCTCGCCTCGTCATCAACGACCAAAAGCGGTGCGGCGATCAGCATTATTGCGCAATAGCAGGTAGAAACGCTAAACTAGCGCGCGCAGCGAATTTCATTGACCCGCTGTCCAGTATCTTTTTTCAGGGGAGCCCCAAATGATTATCCGAATTATCGGCGCCACCATCGGTCTCGTTGTATCGACATTGTCCGTTGCACAATCAAACTTCGAACTCGAAGAAATCACCGTTACCGCACAGAAACGTGTCGAGAATGTGCAAGATGTACCAATCTCAATCAGCGTAATGTCCGGCGATAGAATGGACAGCGTTAGAGCAGGCGGAAAAGACATTCGTTTTCTGTCAGCAAAAGTTCCGAGCTTAATCGTTGAGTCCGACTTTGGGCGTATTTTTCCGCGCTTCTACATTCGCGGCGTCGGCAATACTGACTTTGACCAAAATGCGTCGCAACCCGTATCCTTGGTATACGACGATGTCGTCTACGAAAACCCGATGCTAAAGGGCTTTCCTGTATTCGATTCGGAACGAGTAGAAGTCTTGCGCGGACCGCAGGGCACCCTGTTTGGGCGAAACACACCAGCCGGTATTGTCAAGATCGATTCAGTAAAACCGAGTGAAGACTTTGGTGGTTACGTAAAAGCCGGTTTCGGTAATCTTGATACTACGGATTTTGAGGCCGCTATTGGTGGCGCTCTCAGCGAAAATTGGTCGGCGCGCTTTTCTTTCTTGCACCAGACTCGCGGTGACTACGTCGCGAACCGCGCATCCGACATTGATCCGGCTCTTGCTTTCCTCGACGACGAGAGTTTTCTCGAGGGCCACACGGAGTATGCCTATAGACTGCAGCTTGCGTACGAAAGCGACACATTCTCCGCACTCTTTAACGTCCATGGCCGCGATCTTGACGGTACAGCAACACTTTTTCGCGCCAACATTATTCAGCCTGGAACAAACCAGTTTGTCGCCGGATTCGATCCGAAGGTGGTTAATTTCGACGGTCGCAACGAACAAACATTGAAGTCGACCGGCTTTCTAGCGAATCTGCAATGGGATATCGGCGCTTATACGCTGACGTCTGTTACCGGCTATGAAACCGTTGAGACATTTAGTCGCGCGGACGTCGAGGGTGGCATTGGCGCCGTCTTCGCACCACCGTCCGGCCCTGGTTTCATCCCATTCCCGGCGCAGACCGCCGATGGCATTCCCGATCACAGCCAGTTTACGCAGGAACTCCGCTTGAACAACGATGCGTCGCAGCGGTTTCGCTGGCAGGCAGGCTTATTCTATTTTGATGAGTACCTGGAGGTCGACAGCTTCAACTACGCGGACCGAACGGATGCTTTCGACGGCTTCGCAAACCAGGAGCAGGACACGACGGCCTACGCCATCTTCGGTCAGTTCGATTACGACATCAATGATGATTTGGTGGTAACGGCCGGTATTCGTTTTTCTGATGACGAAAAAGAATACGTCGCAGAACGAACGACAGACCTTTTCGGAGTGCCGGCCCTGGGTCCGCTGCTTCCGGTGTCGGTCAACCCGTCGGATTCACAGGTTAGCGGCAATATTAGCCTGAGTTACACCATCAATGACGACGTCAGCGTGTACGGGCGCTTTGCCAGAGGATTCCGGGCGCCAAGTATTCAAGGCCGCGTCCTGTTTAGCAACTCCGTTACGGTCGCAGACTCCGAAACGATCAACTCTTTCGAAATCGGCATCAAGAGTCAGCTGCTCGAGAATCGCATGCGTCTGAATGCATCGGTGTACACACTAGAAATTAGCGATCAGCAGCTAACGGCGGGCAGCGGAACGGCTAACGCCAACGTATTGATCAACGCGGACTCAACGATTGGGCGTGGTATCGAAATGGACGCGGAGTGGGCGGCGAGCGAGAATCTCAACTTTTCCTTTGGTGTGAGCTACAACTTCACAGAAATTGACGACCCCACATTGTCTGTTCTTCCTTGTGGTGCACCGTGTACGTTCCTGGACCCGGCCGGCTCCTTCGCTGGAAGTGTGTCTATCGACGGAAACTCCTTACCGAGAGCTCCAAAATTGATATTTAATTTTGTCACACGCTACACCATGCCCTTGGCGAACGGCGACTTGTTTATCCAGAACGACTGGGTTTTCCGTGATGAGTACAGTTTCTTTCTGTACGAGTCAGAAGAGTTCCGCGGTGACAAGTTCCTGGAAGGTGGTCTGAATGTTGGCTATTCGACCGACCGTTACGACGTTCAGGCTTACGTCCGAAACCTGACTGATGAGCTTGAGCTGATAGCCGCGATCGACTTCAATAATCTTGAGGGCATCATCAATGAACCTCGGACTTTTGGAATCGAGGCAACTTTCAGGTTCTGATACCTCCAGTCCGCTTGCTGGGCAGGACTTTTGCACAGGAAAAGCCCGGTTTACCGGGCTTTTTTTGTGTCAATATATGAAGATGAAAACCACAATAAGACTGTGCTCGTTCGTAACCGTGCTCCTGACACTAAACGCCTGCTCCCAGGAACCGGCCCCCAACTCCGCACTCTCCGCTGACGTCACTGAAGATAAGATAGACCTGATCATCCTGGGCGACTACGTCATCAGCATGGACGACTCATCGTCCGTGTACAAAGACGGCGCGGTCGCGGTCGACGAGGGACTGATACTCGCGATTGGACCAGCGGCAGAAATCAGCGCCGAATATTCTGCTACGGAGACTCTGACCGGCGAGAATCAAATCGTCATGCCGGGCCTGGTGAACGGGCATTCTCACGCCGCTATGACCTTGCTGCGAGGCGTCGCCGACGATCTTGTGCTCATGGACTGGCTGACCAACTACATTTTTCCAGCGGAAGTCCAGTTTGTCGACTCGGAATTCGTACGCATCGGCACTGAACTCGCCTGTTGGGAAATGATTCGCGGCGGCACTACAACGTTCGTCGACATGTACTACTTCCCGGACACCGTTGCCGAGGTCGTTGCAAGTTGCGGCCTGCGCGCAAAGATTTCAGCCACGGTGATTGACCAGCGCAGCCCGGACGCCGAGAGCGCCGCCGACTCGATTCGAAAAGGTATCGGCTTCGTCGAACGCTGGAAAAACAAGAACGATCGAATCACGCCCATTTTTGGCCCGCATGCAAATTACACACTGAACGCGGAGCAATTGAAGGCAACTCGCGCCGCCGCCATCGAACACGGTGTCGGTATTAGCATTCATATGTCCGAATCGCCTTTCGAGTTGCAATACTCGAAGGATACGTTCGGCATGACCAGCGTCGAATTATTCGAATCGATCGGTTTTTTTGACGGGCCGACAATAGCCGCACACATGGTCTGGCCGACCAAGAGCGAGATCGATATCCTCGCAGAACGCAAGGTAGGCGTCATTCACAATCCTACGTCGAACATGAAGCTCGCGTCCGGTATTTCCCCGGTTGCCGAAATGCTGGCCGCCGGGGTGCTGCTCGGGCTCGGCACTGACGGCGCAGCGAGTAACAATGACCTCGACATGTGGGAGGAAATGCGGCTCGCGGCGCTGTTGCAGAAAATCGATCGTATGGACCCGGTCGTGATGTCGGCGTCGACTGTCCTGAACATGGCAACGCATGGCGGGGCGACGGCGGTGGGACTGGGCGACGAGATTGGTTCCATCGAAGTGGGCAAACGTGCGGACATTATTCAGGTTTCGTTTGACGACGTTCATCATGTACCGACCTACGATGTTATCTCGCACCTCGTGTACGTCACCGACGAACAGGATGTTAGCACCGTCGTTGTCGACGGTAAAATCTTGATGAGAGAGGGCAAGATACTCACTATCGATACAGAACGAGTTGCGGCCGAAGCAAACGCACTGGCCGCCAGAATTCAGGCTGCGCTGACGGACCGAAATCGATGACGGCCATTCAGGACCGGATGCCCGGCAACAATTGTTACGGCTGCGGACCGGACAATGCGGTGGGCATGCAGATAAAAAGCCGCTGGGTAGGCGAGGAAAGCGTCTGTCGCTACACGCCAAAACCCGAGCAATGCGCAGGACCCTCGCAGTATGTTTACGGCGGCACCATTGCCAGCCTGATCGACTGCCACTGCGTCTGCTCAGCGACCAGCAATTACTACCGCACAGAGGGCCGGGAAACCGGAGAGACGCCGGAGATCTGGTGCGTTACCGGTAAACTCTCAGTTAGCTACCTGGCGCCAACACCTATTGATCAGGATATCGAACTTCGAGCAACGATCGAGGAATGCGGAAAACGAAAGACGGTCGTCAAGTGCCGTGTTTACTCCGGTGGCGTGCTCACCGCGGAGGGCGAAGTGATCGCCGTACGCGTCCCGGAATCCTGGAAGAACGCCTAGTAATCCAGCACAAGGTCGGAATCCACCCGCAGTTATACCGCGCCTGCGGCAAAGCCAACAACGAGAGCACCAGTTTATCCTTGCTAATCAAGGGGTCAGGACGCTTCCGGTCTTCTTGTTATACTGCAGTTATAGAGTGCGGTTTTGTTGCGTACGCTGCGTTTGTGCAGAAGTACCGTCGAGAAACATTGTTTCAACGGCAATGAAGTCAGGTGTTTAAGTGAAATTCTTGAGCAAGCACATGAACTGGTTATGTGGCGAGTGGCTCAATAGCGGTCGTTGTAGAATCAGCTGTTAGGATTTTTAGCGAGCGTTGTAGAGTTCCATGAATACGTGAATGACTATTACCTGTAGCACCTGTGAGCAGGACATTGATTGTAGGATTGGATGTTCCAATCGGCGAATCCAGCCGATCCAATTTTCGTGTCCACACTGTCACTCGCAACTAGAAATCGTATTAGATATTTCAGAGGCACCTCGCTCCAACTTTGAGTTTAAAGAATGTGAACGGTCGAAACAGCAAGCAAATGGTCCTTTTACCCCGAATTAAGTTTTGAGTAATATTCTGATATTTGGCAATTCCGGTTCAGGGAAATCTACCCTTGCCAAAGAGTTATGTAGTTCACATACATTGGCGCACTTAGACCTTGATACTCTTGCGTGGCAACCTACTTCTCCGCCAGAACGAATGCCATTGGATGTCTCGGAAAAGAAAATTGATGAGTTCTTACGTTCGAATCAAGGCTGGGTTATTGAGGGATGCTACACAGATTTACTGGAATTGGTGATACCAAAATCCACTGAAATAGTATTCATGAATCTACCCGTTGAAATTTGCATATCCAATGCCAAGATTCGCCCGTGGGAGCCGCATAAATATGAGTCTAAAGAAGCTCAAGATGCCAACCTGGAAATGCTGATCGACTGGATTTCTCAGTATACTGAAAGACATGACACCTTTTCTCATGCTTCTCACACAGAGCTGTACGAAAAATATGCGCGTAGAAAGAGAATGTTCGTAACTAATGATAAACAAGTGATGCAGTTCGCACCTGCGGCGCCGGACCAGCTTACAGCCGGCCGCTGACCACAAGAGTTATGGAGCTAGATAGATTGCTGCAGTCGACCACCGTATAAAATGCGGTTAGTTTCTGCATCTACCGCCCATATGGACGAGCTCATGTCGTGGTTCTCGGATAAAGTATCTGTCGAGATTTGGGGTGGCCCGCCGTTTCGATTCCCGTTCACCAGGGAAAGTTTTCTTGAGGATGTTCGTTGGAATAAGATGCAGTCATTTGTGATGCTCAACACCGCAGACGCTATGATTGGCTTTGGGCAAACGTATGAGAAAGAAAAGAGGGGCCACCTTGCAAGGCTGGTAGTGTCCCCGAAACTTCGCGGCGAAGGACATGGTAAGGAGCTCGTTGAGCTACTGATCGAAAAGGCACGTGAGTGCTGTTCTTGCTCCGAGTTTTCTCTCTATGTGCTGCGGGATAACATTGTCGCCAGTCGCTGCTACGCGAAAGTTGGATTTGAGGACGCACCTTATCCTCGTGGTGATGATTACTATTCATCCCAGAAATTCATGATCCGAGCAACTATCGAGGACGGTTTGAAATGAATACCCCAGTATTTGTAGTGGCTTGTGTTAGCTCATTAGCGGTTGTCGCTCACGTCTTTGGAGGAACCGCCGAAACTGCAAGTATTGCGCCCGATAAAAGTAATGAAAAACTGACTCGAAATTGGGCGCAATCTATGTGTGCATTTCAAATGTTGGCAATAGACTTGTTGGCGGTCACTGTTACACTGTTCGTAATTTCACTAACTGACTTAATTACTTTTGAGTACGAACTAACTCTATTTTTAGGTTTGATGTTTTTCTTGTGGGGTGTTGTTTGGCTCATTCAACTTTTTTGGTTAAGAAGTAAGGCAAGAACATACATGATCTTACCTCAATGGGTACTGTGGTTTGTTTGTTCCGGCTTGCTCTATTGGGGAGCGCAAATTACCAGTGAAATAAACGTTTGATGCTCATTCAGGAGATCGCATGCAAACCTATTTAGTCGCAGCAGCCATCATGGCCGTCATTGTGGGGATCGTACACTCTGCGCTCGGCGAGATTCTTATCTTCAATAAACTCCGGACCTCTGGGTTAGTTCCAAGCGAACCTGCACCACCCCTTCAGGCGCGAAACGTCAAGATCCTTTGGGCTACTTGGCATTTGGCCAGCGTATTCGGCTGGGCCTTTGCGGGACTATTGTTTACGCTGGCGCAGGGCAGCGGATCGCTCCATATGGCCACATTGAATGCCACGATATTTGCATTTCTGGGCGGGTCGCTTTTAGTTCTCATCGGCACAAAGGGCAGACACCCTGGCTGGCTGGGCCTGTTAGCCGTTGCCGCATTGACCTTCTTGTCAAGGACCACCTAACAGGCGCTCGCGCGCTGGCGAAATGAAGCTGCTGCCATAGTCCATCGGCGACAGACCAAAATGTATCGCGAGACTCTGCCCTATGTCGGCAAACGTTTCGCGACGCCCCAGCGATCCCGCTGAAACTCCGGCGCCATAAGCCAAGACCGGGATATGTTCTCGGGTGTGGTCACTGCCCGGCCACGTCGGATCACAACCGTGATCGGCGCATAACACCAGGAGATCGCCCTCGCTCATCAAGGCCATAATCTCGGGTAATCGACCATCGAAGTATTCGAGTGCGGAGGCGTATCCTTCAACGTCGCGGCGATGTCCGTACAGCATGTCAAAGTCGACGAAGTTCGTGAAGACGATACAACGATCCGGCGCACTCTTGATCGCATCAAGCGTTGCGTCGAACAGTGCTGCATTGCCGCTGGCCTTCACTTTCCGGGTGATGCCCATGTGCGCGTAGATATCCGATATCTTCCCGACACTGATGACTTCACCGCCACTATCGACGAGCTTGTCGAGAACGGTCGGCGCGTGCGGTGGCGTCGTAAGGTCACGTCGATTGTCGGTGCGCGCGTAGGTCTCCGGCCCATCGCCGACAAACGGCCGGGCGATGACCCGGCCAATGTTGTACCTGTTGACCAGTTCACGCGCGATGTCGCAGAGATCGTACAAACGCTCCAATCCGAATGTCTCTTCATGGCAGGCGATCTGAAAAACGCTGTCGGCGGATGTGTAGACGATCGGCTTCCCGCTGGCAACGTGTTCATCGCCGAGCTCTGCAATGATCGTCGTTCCCGACGCGTGACAGTTTCCGAGCACGCCTGGCAACCCGGCACGATCAATCAACTCATCGAGGAGCTCTCTCGGAAACGCTTCGTCTTTGCCGGAAAAATAACCCCACTCGAACAACACCGGAACACCGGCGATTTCCCAGTGTCCGCTCGGCGTGTCTTTACCGCTGCTGAGTTCTGCTGCGTGACCGTAGGCGCCGATGACTTCAATACTTGGATCATGGCCGGGCACGAACTCTCCGGTGCTCTCCTTCGCAGCGTGAAACAAACCGAGACCGGCGAGATTGGGGAGACTCAGTGGGCCAGCAGGCGAAGTCGCGCGCGCTTTCGCGATATTTCCAAAGGTGTCGGCACCGACGTCACCGAACTTATCGGCGTCGGCGGTTGCGCCAATACCCAGGGAGTCCAGCACCAGGATGATTGCTCTTGCCATAGCGACGTTCCGATCTTCTGCTGCGTTCACGAAGTCTGGCAGTGTACCGCCAATTTCGGTGTCTAACCCTCGTCAAGCTTCTGGCTGAAGTGGAAACGCGCAATATCCATGCCCTGGCACAGGTAAAATCGGGGCTAGTGTTCTGGCGTCACCGTCTCAAGGGTACTCTCACCGTAGTGCTCCAGCCGGGAGCCTTCAACATAGTCACCTTCCATGAACATCAAACCGATCAACACCAGAATCGCAATCGGCGGACCGAGAATCGCAACTTTCAGCGCGAGCCGCTCCCAGGTCATGTGCATGAATATTGCGATAATGAATCCCGCCTTCACAAACATGAAAATCAGAATCAGCGTCCATCGCAGCATCCCCTGAACGTGCAGGTAATCCACCATGTACGAAAAGAAGCTGACTACGAATAACAGCGTCCAGATCATGTAGTAGACCTTTAACGGATGTTGTTGTCCTTCTTCGGCCATACCAAAGACTCCTGAATATCTCTACCAGAGATAGAAAAACGCGAAGATAAATACCCACACAAGATCGACAAAGTGCCAGTACAGTCCAGTAACCTCAACTATCTCGTAGTTGCCGCCCCGCCGCTCGTAGAAACCGTTCTTGACGCGAAAAGCGATGACCAGCAAGTAAATAACGCCAGCAGAAACGTGCAAGCCGTGGAAACCGGTTATCATGAAGAAACTCGCGCCGAACTGTGCCGCTCCAAACGGATTACCCCAGGGGCGTACACCCTCCGAGATCAGCTTCGACCACTCGAAGACCTGCATGCCGACGAACAGGGCTCCCAACACAGCGGTTGCTATCATCAGCCAGAACGTCTTGTTGCGATCCTTGCGATAACCCATGTTCACGGCCAGCGCCATGGTTCCTGATGACGTGATCAGGACAAAGGTCATGATTGCGATCAAGATCAAAGGAATTGATTCGCCAAAAATCGTGAGCGCGAAAACCTCACTCGGCACCGGCCACGGATCGACCGTCGAAACGCGCACCATCATGTAGCCAACGAGGAAACAGCTGAATATGAACGTATCCGAGAGCAGGAATATCCACATCATGGCCTTGCCCCACGGCACGCCAAAGACCTGCTTGTCTTTCGACCAGTCCTCTACAAGACCTTTCGTACCTTGAGCTTCTTCTGCTCCGCTATCCAATACCGCTTCTGACATAAGGACCCCTTAGGTCGATAACAGCAATCCAAAAAGAATCAACCAGACGAGCAACAGGAAATGCCAGTAGATCGTGCACAACTCAATGCTGCGACGTATCCCTTCGGCATCGGCATTGCCGAGAACCACCTTGAATGTCGCTCTGGCCCACACATACATGCCACCCACAATATGAACGGCATGTGCGCCTGTAAGAAAATAGAAAAATGCGTTTGACGGGTTACTGGTGATGAATTCACCAGAGTTTTGCAACTGTTGCCACGCAACAAACTGACCAACGATAAAGCCCAGAGTCAGTACGCCGGTTATCAGTAATCCCGGCTGTAACCGGTTTTGTTCTCCGTTGATCGCCGCGTTACGCGTCCATTGAAAAACCGCGCTTGCGGCGATCAGCATCACCGTATTCGTCCACAGCAGTTGCGGCTCTGTCAGCGGAACCCAGTCGTCGAGTTCCATACGCAACGCATACGCGCTCATTATCAACGCGAAAAACGACGTCACCACAGCCAACAACGTCAGCAATGCAATAAGTTTCGAGTTGTTTCCCAACGGTCCTTCGTGAGCCGCCTCGCCGACAGATTCGGCAACCCACGGTTGTACGTTGAAGGTTTGCTTCAGCAGCCAGCCGAGCAAAGTCGCCAGGATAATCGCAAGAAAGCCGAGCGCTATCGTCACTAGTGCTCTCCACCGTGATCACGTCCTGCCGGCGCTACGTCGGCAGGGACAGTCTGCGGAATAAAGTCATCCTCGTAACCCGGCACACTGTAGTCGTACGCCCAGCGGTGAACCACGGGCAATTCATGACCCCAGTTGCCGTGCTTCGGCGGATGGTCCGGCGTGTGCCACTCCAGCGTGGTTGCATCCCAGGGATTCGGATCGGATTTTGGCCCTCTCATGAGGCTCCAGATCATGTTGATGAAGAACAACAGCTGCGTCGCTGCGACGAATATTACCGACAGCGTGATCGCAGCATTCAGGTCTTGCGCCGATTCGGGCAGGAAGTCCGTGTCACCCATCGAAAAATAGCGCCGCGGCACGCCCGCAAACCCGAGGTAGTGCATCGGTAAATAGATTGCGTAGGTGCCGAGAAAGGTCATCCAGAAATGCCATTTCCCGAGGGTTTCGTTGTACATCTTGCCGGTGATCTTCGGCCACCAGTGATAGATAGCGCCAAACACCACCAGCACCGGGGAAACACCCATAACCATGTGGAAGTGAGCGACGACAAAGTAGGTATCCGACAAGGGCAGATCGACCGTGACATTGCCCAGGAACAGGCCCGTCAACCCGCCGTGGATAAATGTGAAAATAAAGCCGATGGAGAACAACATCGGCACCCTGAGATGAATGTTCCCCTCCCACAGCGTGAACACCCAGTTGTAGACCTTTAGAGCCGTTGGCACCGCGATGATCAAGGTGGTGGTCGCAAAGAAGAATCCGAAGTACGGGTTCATACCGCTGACGTACATGTGATGCGCCCAGACAACGAAGCTCAATCCGCCGATCGCGATAATCGCCCAGACCATCATGCGATAGCCGAAAATATTCTTGCGCGCGTGCGTACTCAGAAGATCCGAGACGATACCGAACGCCGGCAGCGCGACAATGTAGACCTCGGGATGACCAAAGAACCAGAAAAGGTGCTGGAACAGGATTGGGCTGCCGCCCGAGTAACCGGGATCGATCCCCATCGAACTGACCGCCGGCATGAAGAAGCTGGTAAAGAGTAGCTTGTCAAATAACATCATGATCGCACTCACGAGCAACGCTGGAAACGCGAGCAGACCAAGGATGGTAGCGATGAAGATACCCCAGACGGACAGCGGCATGCGCATCAGTGTCATGCCTCTGCAACGAGCCTGCAAGACGGTGGTCACGTAGTTCAGCCCGCCCATCGTAAACGCGACGATGAACACCGCCAGTGATCCAAGCATCAACAGGATGCCCAGATCGATACCCGGCGTCCCCGGCATGATGGCTTGCGGTGGATACAACGTCCAACCAGCACCGGTCGCGCCGCCGGGAACGAAGAAGCTGATAATCAGGATGATGACTGACAACAGGTACGCCCAGTAGCTGAGCATATTCAGAAATGGAAACACCATATCGCGAGAACCGCACATCAGCGGAATCAGGTAATTACCGAAGCCGCCCAGGAACAACGCGGTCAGCAAATAGATCACCATGATCATGCCGTGCATCGTGATGAATTGATAATAATTCTCAGGATTGATGAACGAAAACTCGTCCGGAAATCCGAGTTGTAAACGCATCACCACCGACAAGCCAAGCGCGATCAGGCCAACAAAAATCGCGGTTATACCGTACTGGATCGCAATGACCTTGTGATCCTGACTCCAGATATACTTGGTGAAGAACGTTTGCGGATCGTGATGCTCTTGTTCGTGATCGCGATCTGCAATGGCAACGTAAGACATAAAATCCTGCCCTATAAAGTGTTGATGTAAGCGACGATGTCGTTAACTGTCTGCTCGTCGTGCATTGACTGTCCCATCAGCCCCATCTGGAATCCGTAATAGTCTTTCTGGTGCGAACCACGCACGCCGTTCTTGAAGTTCTGCAATTGCTGAGCAAGGTACCAGTCCGACATTCCGGCGATACGAGGCGCGTTCAAGGCTTGCAGGCCCTGCCCGTCCCCGCCGTGGCAATAGGCGCAAACGGCGTATAGCTTGGCGCCGCGTGCAACATCACCGTCGATCGTCTGCTCTACCGCCTTATCCGGCAAGGTCTGAATATGCGCAACCACATTGTTGATCGCCGCGTCATCCGCAAGCGTCGCAACCATCCCGATCATCTGCCGGCCGAGGACATCGTCCTCATGTGTGCCGCGCAAGCCCTTCTTGTAGTATTGAATCTGGCGCTTCAGATACCAGGCTGGCTGGCCCGCAAGTTTCGGCGCATTCATAGCCTTTACGCCCTCGCCCCGCGGTCCGTGACAAGCCGCGCAGATCGCGTATTGTGCTGCGCCGACCGAGGCGTCGCCCGCCGGGGTTGCGTTGACGTCGCTGAAGGTCGGCTGGCTCGCCAACCAGTTGTCGAAGTCGCTCTGGCTCTCAACGACTACCGCACCACGCATTGTGTGATGACCGATACCGCACAGCTCTTCGCAGAGAACTTCGAAGCGACCCGTTCTTGTTGGTGTCAACCACATGAACGTGTTCATGCCGGGAACCAAATCCATCTTGACGCGAAACTGCGCTACCGTGAAATTGTGCAACACGTCTTTCGAGCGCAACGAAAATTTGACGGGACGATCAATCGGTATGTGTGCCTCAGGACTGTAAACGATGACATCGTCCTGGCCATTCGGATCGTCAGGGTCCAGTCCGAACGGGTTCTCGTCCGAGATACGCTCAGCGTCTACCTCACCGAACTTGCCGTCCTCGCCCGGGTAGCGATACGTCCAGTGCCACTGCTGCCCGACGACCTCGACAACATGTGCGTCTTCCGGAACATTCACGAAATCGCTCCAGACCATCAGGCCGGGCGCCAGCATGGCTACGACGCCGACAGCCGTAATTGCGGTAAGCCACGTTTCCAGTTTCTTGTTTTCGGGTTCGTAGGTCGCGCGCGCGCCCTTCTTGTAACGAAACTTGATGACGCAATACGCCAGGAATAAGTTGACGACAACGAAGACACCGCCGGTCACCCAAAGCGTAATGTCGATCGTAAAATCGATCATTTCCCAGTTGGACGCCAACTCAGTAAACGTCCACGGACTCAGGAAGTGAAACAGAACGGAACCGACAACGAGCAGAATCAAGACAACGGCGAGAGGCATACGTCATGCATCCTTTAGATGGTCGTGCGATTTTCACCGGCGAATAATTCAGACGTCGCCGATTTTATTAGTCTTATTCAGGTCGCATCCCGGCGATCATCTGCAATCCCCATCGCAGTAATCGCTTTGGTATCTCTATGTTGCACACGCTCTTATCGATACGGGCGAACTGATCCCAGCGTCCGAGGATAGTGGAATCAACCGGTATTTTCCACAGATTCAAAGCCCTATATCCTCTTTAACCTTCTGCTCGGCTTTCCTGATGTCAGATTGCAGAGCCAGAAGCTCCTCTCGCAGAGGGCTTGTCAACATCGCAGATTCCACCTGCCAGTCGATTGCGGGCGTTGCCACCATTGATGCTGGCGGCATCTCGGTCGACGGCGGAGAACGCCGTTCCGGCGACGGCGGAGCGTTCAAAAAAGCGATAACGACAAGCGTTGCACCAATGCCGGTCAGACTGCTCGCCCACCAGAATGCCGCCGGTCGTGCCTGCGCCGCGGGCGGTTCCTGAGTTTGCGGACTGATGCCGCGCAGTGACGCGATGATCCGGCGATCAAGCTCATCCGACACCTGCACATCGATTAGCGCAGCATCTGCCTGCAACCGTTCTGCCAACTTATCCATAGGCCTGATTTCCATTGTTCTGGCTGTTCAGTTCTGCATCAAGGACCTTGCGAGCGCGCAACAGATTAACTTTGGTCCAGGACACAGAGCGGTTCAGCGCTTGTGAAATATCGTTTACCGACATGTCTTCCGCATAACGCAACCACATCGCGGCAAACACGTCTTCTTTGAGCAAACGCCGCGCACTTGACCACAGGTTGCTCGTTTCGGAGGCAGCAATGCACTGTAACAAGGGATCACTCTCCGCATCGCTCAAGTCGCCAAGTGCGACCGCCTTCACCGAGCGAGTTTTTTGTGCGTTACGAACCGCAATCCGATACAGCCAGGTACTAAAGCGCCAGCGGGAATTGTAGGTATGAAGGTAGCGGTACGCGTTGATGAGCGTATCCTGCAGCGCGTCTTCTGCATCTGCGTAACTGCTACTACGGGTCAGTAGAAATCGCAGCAACCGGCCACGATAACTGCGCACGAGGTCCGCGAATGCCTCCGCGGACCCCGCTTTTGCCGCCTCGATCAGTTCGAGCTCAGTTCCCACTAAGCGCAGCAACGGCGACGGCAGGATCTACGGCAACAGAAATGGTCAGGCTATTGCCTTTGGCTTCTATCCGCGTGCCTCGCAACACCGTGACGAACTCGTCGTCCAGGTCGTCATCGAACGCCACCAGACTAATCAATCCTCGGGCCACGCTGGCCAACGACTCAGCCATCTCCGGCTCAGTGGTCGTTAGTTTCGCCTTAAGCGCAAACTTGTCCTTTGCAACAGCGATCGACAGTGCGGCCTGTTCAGTATTTCGAAGAATATTGGAGTCCCAGTCATCATCCCCGATGGCACTGGCCTTCATGCCAGCCTGTACGATCGCCTTTTTGGCGGTCAGCACGAGCAACTCTCCGCCGCGATTGGGGCGACCCGAAACCTTGCCATTGTTCTTGAGCAGTTCCTGCATCTGACGTTCTGTCGATGTGATGATGACCTTGTTCTTCACACCGGTCGAAATCCAGGACTGCTCACCCAGCGAGTCAATGTCGAACCGGATGTTGCCCGCATCGTAGCTAACATCGTCGTCGATATCCTCGTCACCGCCGAAGTGGTAGTAGGTTTTTCCGGAGGACTTTAGCGGCGAGATATCGCCGCCAGTGGCAATGAATGCCATGATCCGGTCTTTGCTCATCTGGCTGATCTTGCCTTCGACAATCAACACGCCGCCTTCGTTTGGCGTCGAATAGGCGGTCAACTGATCGAGCTCTCGATCAAGATCGACGCCGGAATCGTCTCGAATCTCGTCGAGCACTTCTTCCCTGAGCCAGGCGTACAGCGCTTTTCCCGGCCCCTCGGATCGCATCTGCTCGACGTCAACGAAAAAGTACCAGCTAGTTGAAGCTGGGAGGTCTTTCACGCCCGCCCCGACCAGCCCGGGAATCGTTAACAGCAGCCCGATTACGACTAATTTAAATTTACGCATTTTCCGCCCTCTATTTGAACTCATACTGACTTATAGCGGGCGGCGGCCGGTTTGGTTACATTTCTGCTGCTTTTTTCTCGCTCGTGAGCCAGCTAACGCCGTAGGTGAAAAGCATTCCGGCCAGAAAACCCGGGATCGCTTCGTACAGTCCGTAGTAATCGGACTTAAAGACAGTCAACCAGATTACGCTGGTGAGGAAACCACCCAGCATGCCCGCCAGAACCCCCGCCCACGTGATGCGCTTGTAATAGAGTATGCCGATAACCGTCGGCCCGAAAGCCGACCCCAGTCCCGACCAGGACGCCAGTACGAAGTCGAATATGACACGCGGTTCCTGAATCCCGAGAACGACCGCGACAATGCCAATAACAACCGTAAGCAGCTTGCCGTAGTTTGATAACGTCGCCTCGCTCTTCGCAGTACCGATGATTTTTTGGTAGGTGTCGCGCACAACGGCTGAGGATGCGAGCAACAGCAGCGAGTCTACAGTCGACATGATCGCTGACAACACGACCACCAATAACATGCCCGCAATGATTTCCGGGAACAGGTTATTCGACAACACCGGAAAAATCGTCTCCGAGTCCTCCAGACCCGGAAACAGTGCTCGCCCGGCGACACCGGCCGTAACGGCACCGACTGTAAATATCACCATGACCAACATCGAAACGATTCGCGCTTTCTTGATTTCACCTTCATCGCGCGCGGACATAAACCGTATCAATAGCTGTGGAACTCCCATGAACGGCAAGCCAATAGCAATGAAGCTGACGATTGCTATCAACACAGGCTTGCCCGAGCCGGACAGTGCCATCATGTCAACGAGCGCCGGGTCCTGCTGCAGTAAATTGCTGTGCATCTCGCTCCAGCCACCTGCGGCAATGATAGCCGCTGCCGGCACGGCGATGAGGCCAAGCAACATCAGCACACCCTGCACTACGTCCGTATAACTCACGGCTTTGTAACCGCCGATAAACGTATAGCCGATGATAAAAATCGAGCCGACGATCACGCCGGTCGCATACTCGATGCCGAGGAAACTGCTGAGCGCCTTGCCCGACGCCACCATTTGAGCGGTAACGTACGCGGTCACCATTACCAGTATGATGAGGACAGCGACACCGCGAATCAGATTCCATCGGTCCTCGAACTTTGCGACCAGAACGTCTGGAACCGTTATTGCATCGCTCTCATCACCCAGCCTCTTCAACCGCCGGGCAACAATCCACCACGCTGCAGCGATGCCGAGAATTTCTCCGACAACCACCCAGTAGGCCTGAACACCGACGGCATAGCCCATGCCCGACAAACCCAGTAACAGCCATCCGCTTTCGCCGGTTGCATTGGTGCTGAATGCTACGACCCAATAGGGCAGCTTCTTACCGGCCAGATAATATCCGGACAGCGTATGTGTTTCCCGACGACTCCAGATTGCCAGCGCGGCGAGAATCCCGAGGTAAACAATGAGGACCGTAATCGTTGTTGTCATTGCACTTCCAGTCTAGTGTGCGCCGCTCTGGTAGGAGCCGATCGGAGAACCCGGCGGAACCGTTACCGGAACAATAAATTCCAGTTGCGAGGGGTCGTGCTTCAGTCTTTCGATTTCGAACCTCGCAAAACGATAGTGCGCGCGCACAACGGTGTCTTTCGGCGATTGACGGTACAACCATGTGTCAAGTTCGCTAACGGCGTCCAAGGCAATCGCGCGAACCTCACCATCGGCAACCGGGTCAAACGCGAGTCGCAGTAACGCGTACAACACCTGCATATTAGTCCGGCGCTGAATAGCGCCCTGTACCCCGTCACGCGACTTCGAGCGCCAGCTCGCATCCAGCAAAGCGCTTGTCAACTCGACAAAACCGGGCACGCCGGCCTGCGACAGGCGTGCCGCTCGTGACGGCTCAAGCAGCACGGCCAGCGTCATCGCAGCGGCGCTCGCGGCGGGTGCTTTCTCGTCGAAAACGCGTCCGGTTGCGCCGCTGAAAGTTTCGCGTGTTTTGGGACTGTTTGGCGGACGTGGCACGATACTGTCTGCCAGCCCGACCGGGAGGCGCAGCAGCGTCGGATCCAGTGTCGCTATCAGGGCGTCGATTGCCTGGCGCTGCCGAGCAAGCGCTACCGGGTGCGCGGTCGCCTGGCCGTCACCTCGCAAGTTGTAATTGAAATACCGGCCGCCGATAAGTTTGCCAACCGCTTCGATTTGAAAACGGTGCAGCAGATAAATCGGCACCAGCACCTCTTCCAGAGTCGCCAGTGATCGTCCGGTGCGAATATTGCGTTCGGAGAAATTTGCCAGCGCAATCTCCCGAACACGCAGCAGATGAGCCAGCTCGGCGATTGCATCTTCACCGTTGTCCCACAGATTGCCGTCGGGATGAGCCGTCGCTGCTGACCTCGAATCCGAGTCGGCAACGTACTTGAATCCTGCGGCAAGGGTCTCGGCCATGATTTCCCGTCGCGCGGCAGCGTGATCGATGTCATCGGGGAAATCCTGGTACGCGTAGATAACCGTACGGATATCCCAGATACCAATTTTGTCGTCGTACGCGTCGCTGAGGTCCAGCGAGCCGTCATCGCGTATTTTGACGAGCGGCACCGGATAGTCCATGACCGATGACCGGTCCTGCGTGCTTGCCGCAAAATTGTGCTCAAAACCGATGGTGTGGCCGACTTCGTGCGCTGAAAGCTGTCGAATACGCGCGAGCGACATTTCCAGCATTTCCGGCGGCACGTTCTCGTCGGCGTACGGCGCCAGCAATCCCTCGGCGATTAGATAGTCCTGACGAACACGCAGAGAACCCAGCGACACATGCCCTTTCAGAATTTCGCCGGTGCGAGGATCCAGTATCGAGTCGCCGTAAGACCAACCGCGCGTTGAACGGTGAACCCATTGAATGACGTTGTAACGCACGTCCATCGGGTCGGCATCGGCCGGCAGCATTTTGACCTGAAAGGCATTCTTGTAGCCGGCAGCTTCGAAAGCCTGATCCCACCAGCGCGCGCCGTCCAGCAATGCCGAACGCACCGGCTCCGGCGCGCCGCGATCCAGATAATAGATGATCGGTTCAACCGCTTCGCTGAATTCTGCCGTGGGATCTTTTTTCTTAAGACGATGACGGCGCCCGTAGTCGGCCTTTATATCATCACCAATGGCCGTCGCGTAATCGGCGAAACCGGGGGCGTCCCAACGCAGGCCGATGACGCCGCTGCGCGGGTCGTAGGCCAGGGGTTCGTAACCGTCGTCCGGCAAGCGAATGAAGGAATGGTGCATGTGCACCGTCACGGCCCTCGCGTCGGGCGTCACCGTCGGCAAGTACTGTCCGGCGGGCTCGCCAAGCAGCGTAACTATCGCCTCAGCTTCCGTGTTGTCCGGAAACGCTTTGGTGCGCGGCAGGTAGATTGCAGATCTCGACGCGTCTACCGAATACGTGCCCTCCTCAGCAGCACTGAGCCGCGCGGCGACGCCATGAGCGTCGCGCAGGAAAAACGGTGTCGCATCCACAAGGGTCATCGCATCGGACGGATCGAGATCTTCAAAGCCCCAGATAACCGAGCTGGCAAAGCTTTCGTCCAGCGCTTGTTTCTCTTCTGCGTTATCGGAGCTGGCGCGGTAGGCAAGGTTGTCCTGGATCAACAACACCTTCGGGCCGCTCTTCACAAACCGCACGATTCGAGTACCACCGAGCTGGCCCCGGTCGAGACCGAGGTCGTTAGAGCCGACGCCTCTTGCGAGCGACGACACATAGATCAGCGGCTCGTCCAGCTCACCAACGTCCAGCAGTATCCGGCCGCCAGCCTCATCCCAGTACAGATCGAGAAAGCCGTCGAGGTGCTCGAAGCCGCCGAGGTCGGGGGCATCCTCGGCCTGAGTCAGGTTCACAGACCCGATTGCGATAGAAATCGCCAGAAGAAAACGACAAGGCACTAGACACTCCCCTGAAAATGCTGGCCGCTACTATAAGCCTTGAGCGCTAGTGCTCCAACCGGATAATGCGAATCGGTGCGGGGAAATCAGTTATTGCGCGTAATTCGACCCGCGATAATGCCGGAGACCATCAGAAAAAGGCCCATTCCCAACAGGTATTCCGGGTACGTCCGCGTGATACCGCAGTAGTAAATTCCGGCGATGGCGACCACCTGAAACACGTTGATGAAATTGCTGTCGCGACGCGTGGCTTTCGGGAAACGTATTCTGGATATCATCAGTATCGCCAGCCCGAACATCAGTACCGGCAGATACAGACGCAAGGGCAGAAACTGTGCGGTGTCGGCGTAATAAATCAGTACCAACACGAGAGAAGAAACCAATCCACCGCCTGCAGCGGTGATCGGCACACCGGCAAACCAGCCGTCGGTTACTTCCTCTGAGGTCAGATTAAACCGCGCCAGACGCATGGCGCCGGCCAGCACGAACACCGCAACCGCGGCCAACAACACCCAAAATTGGCCCGACTCGTACTCAATGCCGCCAATTTGCAGGCCGGCGTTCAAAACCAACACTGCCGGCGCCACACCAAACGCGACCAGGTCGGCCATCGAGTCGAATTCCGCGCCGAAGCTCGACGTTGCTTTCAAAAGGCGTGCCGAGACGCCGTCCAGGACATCGAGCAAACCGCACCAAACGATAATCCAACCCGCGAGTTCGAGATCACCGAGCTGCGTAGTAACGATTGAAGCGACACCGAGCAACAGGCTCAGCGCCGTAAAGCTATTCGGAATTGTGTAGCGCAGAATACTCAAGAAATGGCCTCCACCCGAGTCCGGGTTGTTCGCCATTGTAACCGACGATTGCGATCAGCACCCGCTCTCGGAATCCGGCCTACTTTGCCAGCTCCGCTGATACGACTTCGGCCGGACAGCGGCCTCCCGCCGTGTACGGTCCTATCCCGGTGTTGACACTAGCGACCTGCCCTGGAGGAATCTGTCCGCGAACGCTGTATCGCTGCTTCTCCGCACGGCCGGCGCTGTCGGTGTAGTCCACCGCAATTTGTACGCCGGTAATTTGCACACTTGTGTTATTGCGGACCGAGACGATCAGGTTACCGCTGCCGTCCGCAGCGCAACCCCTTGCTATGTACGCACCCGGATTCGCTGCCAGGTCCAGTTTAACTAACGCCGCGCCAGCCGCTTTGCCGTATTCACCGCCGGATTTCGACACAACCTTGTAGTGCTCGATCGCTTCGGCCTCGTTACCACGACTCGCGGCGATTTTACCCAGGGTAAAATGCGCCGGCCCGGTGGGTAACAGTTCTATGCTGCGATTGAGATCCGTAATCGCGCCATCGACCTGACCAAGCTCGTTCCTCGCCAATCCGCGTTGCAGATGGTAGTAGAAAAACCCGTCGCGACGACTGATTGCGCGATTGTAATTCGTGATCGCCATATCGTACTTCTTGGCCGCCAGCCGGATGTCACCGCGCAGCGCGTGAAAATGCGCCTCTTCATTGGAAATCGCCAGTGCCTTTTTTGCTAACCGCAGAGCGTCGTCTATTTTGTCTTCGGACAGCGCTTTTCGGCCCTCGTCGTAGGCTTCGTAGGCGGGCGCAATACTCACGGTCTTCTGCATTGCCGCACGAAACTCGTCACGACCTTGCTTGCCACCCGCTGGCAGCGTCGTCGCCGTCGCCTGGTTCGCCCTGACCCGCTCCTGTGACGGCGGGTGGCTCGCGAACAGCCCGCTTATCCAGTCCGAACGACGATTCTCGCTGAGCCGCATGAACGTCTGCTGCAGAGCAACGGCGCCCTGAGGATCGTAGCCGGCTTTGGACATGTACTGCATGCCGTAAAGATCGGACTCAAGCTCCGCGTTGCGTCCGTACTTCGACAAACCCATTTGCGCCAGCATGCCTGCGCCACCGGCGGCCAGCTTGCCGTAGTCACTATCACTGGTCGCGATTGCGGTCGCCGCCACACCAATCTGCATGATCTGACCGCGCGAAATCCGCTGCGCGGTATGACGAGCCGCCGCGTGTACGGCCTCATGCCCGAGCACCGCGGCCAGTTCTGCTTCTGAATTCAGCTCGGTTAACAAGCCGCGATTGATCGCAATCTTGCCGCCGGGCAATGCCCATGCGTTCGGCACGGAATTATTCAGTACGACGAATTCGTAGGGCAGGTTCACACCGCTTTGAGCCGCAACGCGACTGCCCACGCTTTGCACGTAACGCGTCAACTCCGGATCGACGTCGTAGACGCCGCCCTGCGATTGCTGCATCGGCACATAGTTCTGCTTGCCCATCGCTATTTCCTGGGCAGTGCTTACCATCATGAACTCGCGCTTTCCGGTAACCGGGTTCACCGAGCAGCCGCTTACAAACAGAAACGAACAAACCAGAAGAACGCTTAGTTTACGCAATGTTCAGGCTCCTTAATGAGCGTGCCTGCTAAAGCAGCAGAGCATGGGTTGAGAATTATAGTACATGGTGATGTATTCCGGTATGTCCTGGTGTGCCTTCATTCTGTCTGTGAATGAGAACACCGTGGCCCGAAAACAACGCCTCACTGAATTACTAAACAACCCTCCTTCTTCAATGTGGTGCCAACCCCGATCGCAGAAAGTTCCCCCGATTCCTGTCGCTAACGCGCGACTGCCACTATGGCAATGACTGGACATATTTGGCTTACGAACAATCACGATGTCGCAATGTCGCGTCACTATTATCGGATTTATGTCGAGTGTTACTGGCAACAGCGATTCAGGCCATAGGAATCAGGCGTTGGCATAGTTCTTGCTATTACGTTTTTGTCAATCGCAAATAATCGCGATGACACACACTTAGAATTAATCATCAGGAGGAAAGAAATGAAAACACTATTGGGATCGTTGGTATTAACGCTTATCGCCGCAGTGACATTCGCACAAACCGAGTCCGGCGAACCGAGTTTTTCGGATTTAGATCTGAACGGGGATGGACGCCTTAGCACGGAGGAGGCTCAAGCGGACATGCGTGTTGCCGCGGCATTCAAGAGAGCCGACTCTGATCAGGACGGCTATCTGAGCTTTAAGGAATTTGTTGCCATTTGGCAGTAGACCAGGAGGTTTGTTGTTGACAAGTTGAGGACACCCATCGATTTCAATCTTGTTTGTGCGCGAAAGACCGAGATATGAACCTCGGGATTTGCCATGGCCAATTTCGATGGGTGTCCTTGATTTCTCCTGCCTATGGTCTAAGCAGGCAGTGACGTAGCTAGGCCTCTTCTACCACCCTATTGCTCAGCGCGTGTTGCGCGTCGCGTTCGGAGCCGAGCAAGATCGCAACCCACCGGGTTCGCTCGTCGCTTTCCAGGGCCAGCTTCAACGTCATCGTCAACGGCACGGACAAGATCATGCCGACCGGCCCGAACACCCAACCCCAAAAAACCAGACCGATAAAAACAACCAACGCTGAAATACCAACGCCATAGCCCATTAATCTTGGTTCGATAACGTTGCCGATGATTACGTTTATGCCCGCAAATCCTATCGCGGCAGCACCCGCGGCACCGGGACCGAGCTGCACCAGTGCCAGCAAGACCGCGGGTACGGCCGCAATAATCGAGCCGATAGTGGGTACGAAATTCAGTAAAAACGCCAGCATTGCCCACAACAAGGGAAAGTCCAGCCCCAACGACCACGAGAGGATACCGGCGCAAATACCGGTTGCCATGCTAACGACGGTCTTTATGCCGAGATAGCGACCGAGGTTTTGTAAAAATGCTCTGGGGCGTTGCAGTGACTCGGTGCTTCGCCCAAACGCGGCCTCTATTTTAGTACTGACACTCGACGCTTCGAGCAACATGAATATCATCGCGAAGATGATCAGGAACATGTTTGTCAGAACGTCTTTCAAACTGTTCAAGAGGGTCGCGACCAAACCCATCGCCCAACCCGGATCGATCATTTCGCCAAGGCTTCCGATCGACTTGTCATCGCCGAGAAGTCCGGAAATAAACTCGAACGCCCCCTCGACGATGACATCGAGGCGCGCCTGATAGCCTGGCAACGCGGCGGTGAAGTCTGCAATCGAGCTACCGAGCACTGCTCCGACCACTGCGAGCAGCAATACCATCGCAGCAACGATGATCATTGCCGCCAGGAAACTCGGAATGCGCTTTTGTTGCAGCCACAGCATCGGCCGAACGGTAACCAGTGCCAGAAACGATGCAAGCAGGAACGGAACCAACAACACCTTGGCCATCTGCATGCCGTAGATGATCACGATAACCGCCGCCAAACTGACGACGGCGCTGGTTTTACTATTGCTCAATGAGTTCACACGGCCAATGATGGCACAAATCAACGCAATCGGTATTGCCGCTCATTGCGGTGTTTTGGGCGTGTAAAGTTCTTTTTCCTCGGGCTCAATCTGCTGAATCTTGATGGTCCAGTTTGCGAGCGTCGAGCTGATTCTGAGTTGATATTGGCCCGCCTGTTCAAAAAGCTTCAAGCCATTGCCTCTGCGTTTGGTGTGTAAAACGCGGCCAACATGGCGTCCCGTATGCGCTTCGAGCAACGTAATGTCCAGAGCGATCAGTCGCTTGTAGTCGCCGTCGAGGCGCCAGTCCAGCAGCCACGGTGATTTAACGGTGAAAATCGACGTCGTCATGTTGCCCGAACCGCGAAATTCTTTGACGGTATCTGCGGCTCTCGCGCCGACAGTTGCGGTCAGTAATATGAGTATCACTGCAAATTTTTGCATGTTTATTTCCATCCGAGGGTGGTGGTTCCCGCCAGTACTTACCTTCGACATTCTGAACGCACGATTATAGTACGTCGAGAGCGTGCGTGGCAGATTTGGAAGGCATAACCCATGGCGGACAACCTCAACCGGGTTCGCAATCCCGATCCCATTGCGGCTGCCCGCGGAATCTTTCCACCAGAAAATCGACAAAAGCGCGTACCCGATAGGCCATGTGGCGCGTCGGCGGATAGACGGCGTAGGCGGGTGTAACCGGCCATTGGTAGTCTGTAAGTACGGGTATCAGATTTCCGGCGCGAATAGCCTCTGCGGCGATAAACGTCGGCTGCATTACAAGGCCCATTCCGAGCGCCGCCGCATTGCACAGAAAGTCGCCACTGCTCGCTTGCATGACCCTGTTCACCTTGACCGTCTTGCGCTCGCCGTTGGGCGCTTCGTAGCCCCACTTGCCGGAGTCCGGCAGGTTCGAATAGACCAGGCATTGATGGTCACGCAGATCTTCCGGCGTTTCGGGCGCGCCATGGACGGTGAGATAACGTGGCGATGCACAGATCACCGCACGCACGTCGAAGAGCCGTCGTGCCATCAGTGACGAGTCCTGCAAGCGGCCGATGCGCAACGCCAGATCGAAATTATCCTCGATCAGATCGACGCGCCGATCATTGAGGTCCAGATCGAACTCCAATCTGGGGTGTCGCTTGCCAAACGCAGCGATGAGTTTGCCCATATGACGCACACCGAACGACAGCGGCAGGGCAAGTCGCAGCGTGCCACACAGCTCGCCGTGCTCCTGCTGTACCGCCGCCTCGGCCTCCTCAAGATCGGCGAGAATTCGCGTGCTGTGCTGATAAAAACCGCGCCCGACCTCTGTCAGGTTCAGCACCCGGGTGGTTCGATGCAGCAGCTGCACACCCAGGCGCTGCTCCAGCGCCGATACACGTCGACTGACCGCAGACGTCGCCGTGCCCAGGCGCTCCGCAGCGGCGGTAAAGCTCCCGGCGTCGACAACCATCGTAAACGCCTGAATATCGTCAAATTTGTCCATATTGTTGCGAATTTCGCAATAAACTTATCCCGAAGTTACTGTTTTTTTTGCTGTTGTCAACAGTAATGCTGTCTTTCCTTAACAACACGCGATATCGGAGAAACGAACATGCTCGGCGAATCCACAAGAATTCTGGAAATCAGCTCCAGCGGGCGCAGAAACGATTCCGCCACGCGGACCCTGAGCGCAGAGCTGATTGCCGCGCTCGAAGACGGCGCCAGTTCGCAAACCGTGGTGCACCGCGATCTTAGCCTGGGCATCCCGTTCGTCGATGAGCAATGGATCGAGGCGAACTTCACGTCCGACGAACTCCGAACGCCCGCGCATCTGGACACTCTTGCCTACTCGGACGAACTGGTTGCCGAACTTCAGAACGCCGACGTGCTGATTATCGGTGCACCGGTGTACAACTTCTCGGTTCCGGCGCCGTTGAAAGCGTGGATCGATATGATCGCAAGAGCACGACTCACATTCCGATACGCGGAAAACGGTCCCGTCGGCTTGCTCGAAGACAAGAAAGCCTACCTGGTCGTTGCGTCCGGAGGCGTACCGGTCGGCAGCCCTGTGGACTTCGCAACGCCCTATCTTCGTCACGCACTGTCCTTCGTGGGCATCACCGACGTTGACGTGATCGCGGCTGATAAACTGAACAGCGAAGCGGAGGAATCAATGCGCCGGGCACGGGAAAGTATCGCTGCGGTCGCGCGTCTCTCCGCCGGGCCTGCTTAGGAACAGAACAATGCTTGAACTCATTCCATCCGATACGCGCGGCGGTGCCGACCATGGTTGGCTGCAAACCCGACACACGTTTTCTTTCGCCGATTACTACAATCCGCAACGCATGCGCTTCGGATCGCTCCGAGTGATCAACGAAGACCGCATCGCCCCCGGACAGGGTTTTGGACAACATCCTCACAGGGACATGGAAATTTTGACCTATCCGGTTTCCGGAACGATCGAACACCGGGACGATTTTGGCAACTGCACAGTGACCACGAGCGGCGAGATTCAACGGATGACCGCGGGCACTGGAGTTCAGCACAGCGAGTACAACCACTCCGACACCGACGAGCTGCACCTGCTGCAGATCTGGATATTTCCGGAGCAAAAGAACCTGGAACCAGGCTATGAGCAAAAGGCCTTTTCTCGCGAAGACAAGCTTGACCGCCTGTGCCTCATTGCCTCAAGAGACGGTCGAGACAATTCCGTAGTGGTGCATCAGCAGGTCGATGTTTATGCCAGCGTCCTGCAGAAAGACGCCGAATTGCAGCTCGCCATCGGAGAGTCGCACAAAGTGTTCGTACAGACCGTGCGCGGTGAGATAGCAATCAACGGGCAACACGCATCGACGAGGGACGGCCTACAGATATCCGGCGAAGACCGGTTAGCCGTCAAAGCCCAAACAGAAGCAGAAATATTGGTCTTCGACATGGGCTAGTATTGCCGTATGAACAAACTTGTCATTGCATTGACTACATTCGCAATTGCCGCGTGCGGCGACCGCAGCGATCCCGAGACAATCACCACCAACCCACCGCCGAGCACCATCGGCATTCGCGTATCCGACATCCAGGGCAGCGGTGACAGCAGCCCGATGACCGAACAGACAGTATCGTTCACGGCGATTGTCAGCGGAGATTTTCAGGAAAACGACAGCGATACAGGCCGCAATCTGGGCGGCTTTTACGTGCAGCAGGAATCTTCTGATGGCGACGTAACAACATCGGATGGCGTGTTCGTTTTCGACGGCGACAATCCGAGTGTCGATGTCCGTGTCGGCGACCGTGTCGAAATACGGGGCACCGTGAAAGAATTCTTTGGTGAAACACAAATCAGTGCAACGGCGGTTCGCGTGACCGGCACCGGTACGATTCAGGCAACCGACGTTGACCTTCCCGTCAACAGCCTTGCCGACCTGGAACACTACGAGGGCATGCTGCTGCGTTTCCCACAGCAACTCACCGTCACGAACTTGCGATCTCTCGGGCGGTTCGGCGCAGTTGGATTATCACACGGTGGCAGACTCTATCAGTTCACAAACGGCAACTCACCGGACTCCGGCGCGTATACCGCGCACCAGCAGTCCACAGCGGCCCGCTCCATTGTCCTCGATGATGGCCTGCGATCATCGTATCCATCCAGTATTCGATATCTAAACGCCGGAGCCGGAGCCGACTATTCGATTCGAAACGGTGACTCGGTTACCGGACTAACCGGCAACCTGCGCTTCTCCCGCGGCAGCGGAGGACGCGGCGACGAAGCGTGGCGCCTGATGCCAACCGAGACGGTCACTTTCGACGACGACAACCTCCGGCCTGGCACACCGAACGTTGCAGGCTCGATTCGTGTTGCCGGCGTAAACGTGCTGAATTTTTTCTCCAAAGTCGACAACGGTCAGGCAGTCTGCGGCCCTCAGCGCGACGATAATTGCCGAGGCGCCGACAGCGCACGAGAACTCGCCCGACAACTCGCCAAAACCGCATCCGGAATTGCGCTCATGGACGCCGACATCGTCGGACTCGTCGAGTTGGAAAACAACGCAAGCGAATCTATTTCGGCCATTGTGGAGGCGCTGAATGCCACGCTCGGCGGTGGAAACTACGCGTACGTGAACACCGGCGTTATTGGCGACGACGCGATCAAAACCGGTTTTATTTACAACGTATCGACCGTTCAGTTGTTGGGTTCTTTCGCCTTGCTGGACTCCAGTGTTGATCCACGGTTTAACGACAACCGAAACCGCCCGGCGCTGGCACAATCCTTTGAGGTCACGAGTACCGGCGCTGTGTTCACCGTCGTCGTAAATCACCTGAAGTCCAAGGGTTCATCCTGCGACTCGAACGGCGACCCGAATCGAAACGATGGCCAGGGTAATTGCAGCGTGACCCGCACCAACGCTGCGGCGGCAATCGCTGACTGGATCGATACTGACCCTACCGGGAGCGGGGATACGGATTTTCTGATTATCGGCGACCTGAACGCCTACCTCCGGGAGGACCCGTTGGACGCGCTAAGAAATGCCGGCTTCACCAGCCTGCTCGAAGGCGGTGCGAACCCATATTCCTTTGTTTTCGACGCACAAGCTGGCGCACTTGATCACGCGCTGGCATCGGCAAGCCTACTCGGGCAGGTTCGCGAAACGATAGAATGGCACGTCAATGCCGACGAGCCGCAGTTGCTGGACTACAATCTGGAAAATGGTCGCGACCCCGGGCTGTTTGATCCGGCATCACCCTACCGCAGTTCGGATCACGACCCGATTATCGTTGGACTTGATCCTGTCAACCAGAACTAGAGCGCAGGGGGTCGAACCGATTTTCCCTCACAACCTGGCACAAGAGTAGCTGGCGTTTTATTCCTCACCCACCTCGACATTCTGCCATAACCGTTCACTGCCGTGCCTGCGCAACCAGACCAGCCAGCCAACGACGAACATCCCGATCGCCGCAATAACAGCCAGGAACAAAAAGTAATTCTGGTGGCCAACGAGTCCGGGATTGGCATCCAGAATGCGTCCCGCAATCGGCGCAAAAAACACGTCCGGCGTATAACCCACCAGAGAAATCATGCCGACCGCCGCGCCAGTAAGATAAGTCGGCGTACGATTTTCTTCCAACAAAGCGAAGTAGATACCGCGCAGCGCATACACGGCGATATAGGTCGCGAAAAAATTCAGGTAGACGACCGCAATACCGGACTCAGCTGGCGATATCGTGGACCAGGCAAACCACGATACGCAAAGAATCGCAAAGGTCACGCCGATAGAACGAGTCGCATCGAATCGATCAGCGATTAGGCCAGCAAGCAGCGCTGCAACAGGTCGTGTCCACGCACCGTACGCCGCCAGCCTCGCCCCTTCGACTTCATCCATACCCAGGACCTGCACTGCGTACAACGAGTAGTTGTCGAGGCTTTTGTAGCCACAATACGCACACACGATGATTCCCGCCTGCGCCCACAGAATGGGTCGTCGTAACACGAGACCCATGCCCTTAAGTGGGTTAAACACTGCTGTACCGGTTCTCTGTGTTATGGGTACGGCAAACCACACCAGAACGCCTGCGAGAAACGTCGCAAGACTGTACAACAAGACCACTGTTCGAAAACCTGCCTCGCGCTGCTCCGCCGTCGCCAGGTGTGCATCGTCCGGTAAATACATCGCCAAAACGGCAATGGCGAGGAATGCGACTGACGCCGCGACCAATCCGCGACCACCTTCGAGAATCCCGAACGCGACTCCCTGCGACTTGTCGCCGCCCCATTCGCGCGTCGCCGTGATCAGTGCGCCCCAGAACAGAAATACGGTAGTAGCGCCCCAGTAGCCATAAAGATAAGCCATCTGCACAGGACCGGGCAGAGTGGACATGTACAGACCGCCCAGCGCAGTAGCAAACAACGACACCGCCATCAGCGAACGCGCAGAGAAATGATCGGCCAGTGCGCCACCCGGGAAATAGGCGAGCATCGCCACGATACCGTAGACCGCAAACATGTCGCCGAGTTGGGTATTTGTAAAACCAAATACGTCGAGCATCGTCGGCCGGAAAAAGCGTGCAACATTAAACGGCAGGCCAAAGACGAGTTCGCCTGCGACGACCAGTGACAGCATCAGTAGGAATCTACGTATCAGAACTCTATCGATTCACTTAACTCCGGAGGCGATAGCCGGTCTTGAAAATCCATCGCACGACAAGCAGGCAAACAATCAGAAAACCTACTGTCGTTGCCAGACTGAGTACGACGCTGACATCCGCATTCTCGTAGAAACTCCAGCGAAATCCGCTAATTAGATAGACCACCGGGTTGAACAAACTGATCGTCTGCCATATCGGCGGCAACATGCTGATCGAATAAAACGTGCCACCGAGAAAGGTCAGCGGCATGATGATGAGAATCGGTACGATCGTGAGTTTCTCCCAACCGGTCGCCCAAATCCCGAGAATAAAGCCAAACAGGCAAAACGACACGCAAGTCAGCAACAGGAATGTGATCATAATCAACGGGTGCGCTATCTCGATATCGACGAAAAAGCTCGCGGTGGCCAAAATAATTGCACCGATAATTACAGACTTGGTGGCGGCGGCGCCGACGTAACCCAGAATAACTTCGCCGTACGATACGGGCGCGGAAAGCAGCTCGAAAATTGTGCCGGTGAACTTCGGAAAATATATCGCGAATGACGAGTTCGAAATACTCTCCGTCATGATCGCCAGCATGATCAAGCCGGGAACAATGAACGAACCGTAGCTGACACCGTCGATTTCGGTGATACGTGAGCCGATCGCCGCGCCGAAAATAACAAAGTACAACGAGGTCGAGAGCACAGGAGCAACGATGCTTTGCACGACGGTGCGAAACATACGGGCCATTTCGTAGCGGTATATTGCCTTGATAGCGTTGAAGTTCATCGGCCTTTGTTCACCAGGTCTACGAAAATATCTTCGAGCGAGCTTTGCGACGTCTGCAAGTCGGTAAACCGAATTCCGGCGGTATTCAGCTCACTCAGCAAAGCTGTAATACCGGTACGTTCCCGTTTTGTATCGTAGGTATAGATCATATCCTGGCCGCTGTTAGCAAGCTCCAGATCGTAATCCGCCAACTGTACCGGCACCTCAGCCAACGGCTGCTGCAAGTTCAGCAGTAGCTGCTTCTTGCCGAGCTCGCGCATCAATTTTTCTTTTTCTTCGACCAGTATGATTTCGCCGTGGTTAATCACACCAACCCGATCGGCAAGTTGTTCAGCTTCTTCGATGTAGTGCGTCGTCAGGATGACCGTCACACCCTCCTCACGCAGCGCCGCAACCACGTTCCACATATCCTGCCGCAGTTCGACATCGACGCCGGCGGTCGGCTCATCCAGAAACAGCACTTCCGGTTCGTGAGCCAATGCCTTCGCGATCAGAACTCGGCGCTTCATGCCGCCGGACAATTCCATCATGATGGTATCTTTCTTGTCCCACAGCGATAACGATTTCAATACCTTTTCAAGATGCGCCGAACTTTCCGGCTTGCCAAACAGACCGCGACTGAAGCGGCAGGTATTCCAGACTGTCTCGAATGACTCCGTCGGCATTTCCTGGGGTACCAGACCGATTCTGGAGCGCGTTAGCCGATATTCGCTGACGATATTGTGGCCATCGACAAATACGTCACCCGCCGTGGCGTTCGCGATGCCGCACACCACGTTGATGAGTGTGGTCTTGCCCGCGCCATTGGGGCCGAGCAGCGCAAAGATCTCGCCACGATCAATGTCGAGACTCACGTTGCTCAATGCCTGGAAGCCGCCTGCGTAGGTCTTGGTCAGACCGGCGATTGAAATCATTGCCCGCATGCCGTTGATGATACGTCGCTTTCTCTAAGAATGTCTCGTTGATCAACTCAGACGGCGGCGCCAGCGGTCACGATATTCGAGATAGGGCGCAGCCGGCGTCTTCGCGAGGTAAGCCGGAAGCACGACTGGCGGTTCTTCCGGCCAGACAAGCAAACGCGCCGCACCCTGTATCGTGCCCGTTGCATCCGCTGATACGCGCAGCGGTTGCTCAGGACGGAATTGCGACAGCGCCTCAACGAATATCGGATCACTGACATAGCGGCCCTCGAGAATAAGGTCGCCCGATGCGCCGAGGTTGTCGAGGCAAACGTCCGTCATTAGTGCACAGTACAAAGATGCCATCGCGCACTGCGCCGCGGCGTCCCGCGACGGATTGAGAACCTCTCCGGACAGCTCGGAAAATGGACCGCCCGACTCTGTAAAGGACGGCAGCGCCATGCGCCTGTCCTCGATCACCTCGCTGGCGTCGGCGAGCGTCGCCTCAGCGGCGCCGTCTGTGCCACCGGTCAGTATTGAGAACTCTCTGCCTCCCATGAATCGGGCGCACGGTACCGGGTTCGCGAACACATCGACATTCGCGAGCATGTCGCGCTCCGGTTCCAGGCAATCGAGGCTATGAGCACCGGCCATACAAACAACCCAGGTGCCGGTCGAAACGATACAGAATCGATCTTGCTCGGCGCTCAGATGACGCAGATAGGACGCGTTGCTATCGTGGATACCGCACAGGATTCGACAACCTGGATTGAGTCCCGTCGCAACGGCAACGTCGGGTAATACGGTACCAAGGACCTCCCAGGCAGAGCGCAGCGGCGGCATGAGATCAACCCATCCCTGTTTGCCGACGAGCGAAGAGTACTGCCGTGCCGCAGGTCGCCACAGATCGCTGTGGCAACCGAGTGACGTAAACTCGGTGGCAATTTTACCGCACAGTCGGCTGGCCCAGAACTGAGGATAGGGAACGATGGCTGTGACCCGCGAAAAATCGTCAGGCAGTGTTTGCTGAACGTAGAAAATTTGCAGGCCCGCATTCAGGCCTGCCGGCAGCGCGGGAGAGTTTGTTGCGCCAAACGTATCTCGCACCCGTTCGTAGGCCGGGTTGACCGCATCGAAGTCGTCGAATTCGTAGTCCATGACCGGAACAGCCAGTTCGTCACCATCAAGCAACGCGAATGCAGCGCCGTGTGTGACGACAACGCAATCCGTAATATCGGCGGCGACGCCACTGTCTCGTAACGCCTGCAACATCCATTGCCACGTTCGGTCGGTGTCGAGTTGTAGATACGGCCCATTCGCCAAGGTCTCGCTCGAGACAACGGACTCGCGGCTATGGCCGCCATCAGCATCAAGAACTACGAGCTTCGAGCGAGTCTTGCCGATATCGAAGATAGCGACTCGCTTATTGCGATATTGATCGATCATGATTGAAATTGATTGAAATGTTGTGAATTGAGCCTCATAATGAACCAACACGCACGACCGGTGCAAACCCGGATCAGCCGGCCCGAATCAAGGGCGTGGCATCAAGGACACAGATGCATAACCGCTGGAATGACACCGAAGCAGAAACGATGAGCGAGCCCGAACGGCTGTTGTATCGGTCCAACCTGCTCGGCGCAGATCTGTCGATAACGAATTTCGGAGGTGGCAACACCTCTGCGAAGACTACTGTCGCAGATCCAATCTCTGGCGAGGCGACCGACGTGTTGTGGGTAAAGGGCTCCGGTGGCAACCTCGGATCGATGCACATGGACGGCTTCTCTACGCTGTATCTTGAAAAGTTACTGTCCCTCGAACAGCATTACCGCGGTATCGACGCAGAAGACGAAATGGTTGCGCTGCTGCCGCATTGCACCTTTAATAACAACCCGCGAGCCGCGAGCATCGATACGCCTTTGCATGCGTATTTGCCGTTCGCACACATCGACCACATGCATCCCGATGCCGTTATCGCAATAGCGGCAGCCCGCAATAGCGAAAACCTGACACAGCGAATATTCGACGGTCAGCTCGGTTGGCTGGCGTGGCAACGACCGGGTTTCGATCTCGGCTTGCAGCTCAGGGACCTCATCAACACTTATCCCGACCTGCGCGGTGCGGTGCTCGCTGGCCACGGACTCTTTACCTGGGCTGATACCGCTCGCGACTGTTACGAAACGACCTTATGGGCAATCGGATGCGCGCAAACGGCACTCGACAAGAATAGGAAAAGGCCGGCGTTCGGTGGCTCCACACGACCGCGGCAAGACCTGGAGTCGCGCCGCAATATTGTCGGCCGTCTGTTGCCGGCAATACGTTCTCGTATCAGTGACGGACTGCCAAAAGTCGGACACTTTAATGATCAGGACGAGATACTACAGTTTGTGACTTCGGCAAACCTTGAGGCGAATGCAGCGCTCGGCACTTCCTGTCCGGACCACTTCCTACGCACCAAGATCAAACCTTTGATCCTGCCCGATGCTGTCGTCGACGGAGGCGCCGAAGCGATGCCCGCGCTGGATGCCGCGCTCGACGCGTACCGTCGGGATTACGCGGCCTACTACGAGCGCAATGCCCACGAGGATAGCCCGCCGATAAGAGACGCCAATCCCGTGGTGTTTCTGCTACCGGGTGTCGGTATGGTCACGTTTGCCACCAACAAGGCGACGGCGCGTATTGCCGGTGAGTTCTATGTAAACGCAGTAACTGTGATGCGTGAAGCCAACCGCCTTGACGAATACGTCGGCCTCGACGAAAACGCGGCGTTTAACATCGAGTACTGGGCGCTCGAGGAAGCAAAATTGCAACGCATGTCGCCGGCGAAACCGCTGGCAGGTCGCGTCGCCCTCATTACCGGCGCGGCGGGTGGCATCGGCAAAGCGATCGCCGAAAGACTGCTGCGCGAACACGCGGCGATCGTCCTCACTGACATTGACGCGGACAGCCTTGAAGTTGCACACAAGGAACTGCAGCAGCGCTTCGGCGCGGACAATGTTCGTAGCGTTGCGATGGACGTAACGGACGAAGCCAGCGTTCGAGCAGCGTATCGTAAGCTGGTTTTGGAATACGGCGGTCTCGATATCCTGATTGCCAATGCCGGTATTGCGTCCTCAGCGGCGTTTGAAGACACCGAGGTGTCAGTTTGGCAGAAAAATTTCGACGTATTGTGCAAGGGCTATTTCCTCACGTCGCGTGAAGCCTACCGGCTGATGCAAGAACAACAAAGTGGCAGTATCGTCTTCATCGGCAGCAAGAATGCGCTAGCAGCCGTATCCGGGGCTGCGGCCTACGCATCCGCGAAATCGGCCGAGTTGCACCTCGCACGCTGTCTGGCACTCGAAGGCGCGGCGCACGGCATACGTGTTAATACCGTCAACCCCGACGCCGTGCTGTCCGGTTCCCGAATCTGGGACAGCGACTGGCGCGAGGCACGGGCGCGTGGTTACGGCATCGATCAACGCGAGCTCGAGGCACATTATCGTGATCGCAGCCTGCTCAAGTTGGAGGTGCTGCCCGAGGATGTGGCTGAAGCGGTATACTTTTTCATCAGCGACGCATCCGCGAAATCGACCGGTAACATTCTCAACGTGGACGCCGGAAACGCGGCTGCTTTTCCGCGCTAGTGGTAGAGAACCGATGACTATTAAAATGCCGGTTGACTCCGACGCAATCGCCGCAGGCAACAATGCCGAACAAGCGGCACTCGACAGCGACTTCGCAGCTCTTGGCGAACATCTTGCGCGACGCGGTATCGATATCGAGGCGATTACCACAGCGGTACAAACTTTCGGCGTGGCAATTCCCACCTGGGGCGTTGGCACGGGCGGCACTCGATTCGCGCGCTTCCCGGGGCCGGGCGAACCCCGAAACATTCTCGAAAAAATTGAGGATTGCGCTGTAGTCCAGCAGTTGAGTCGAGCAACGCCGACGCTGTCCCTGCACTTTCCATGGGATCGCTGGGATGACTTGCGGGAACTGCACGACCATGCGGCGAGCTTCGGACTCGGCTTCGATGCGATCAATTCCAACACCTTTCAGGACCAGCCGGGGCAGCAGCTATCCTATAAGTTCGGCGGCATGACACACACCGACCGCGCAGTGCGCGATCAGGCGATCGCACATAACGTCGAATGCATAGAGATTGGCAAGATTATCGGCTCGCAGGCCATTACCGTCTGGGTAGGTGATGGCACGAATTTCCCGGGACAGCAAAACTTTACCGCTAGCCTTGAGCGTTATCTCGACAGCATGCGGCAGGTTTATTCGGCCCTGCCCGACGACTGGCGGCTGTTTATCGAACACAAACTCTACGAGCCCGCCTTTTATTCGACCGTCATCCAGGACTGGGGCACAAACTACCTGTGTGCCAGCGAGCTCGGTGAACGGGCACAGTGTCTTGTCGATCTCGGCCATCACGCACCAAACGTCAACATCGAAATGATCGTTGCGCGCCTGATTCAGTTCCGCAAACTGGCGGGTTTTCATTTCAACGACAGCAAGTACGGCGATGACGACCTCGACGCTGGATCGATTCAACCATTGCAACTGTTTCTTGTATTCAATGAACTGGTCGACGCCGACAGTCGCGGCGCGGAAGGTTTCGACCCTGCGTACATGCTCGATCAGTCGCACAACATTACCGATCCTATCGAAAGCCTGATTTACAGCGCGGCAACAGTCCTCAGCATGTATACGCGCGCGCTGCTCGTGGATCGACCGGTCCTCCACAATTACCAGGAAAGCAACGACGTAATTATGGCCCGCGATACGCTGATGAGCGCGTACGAGACGAACGTGCAACCGATCGTTGCGATGGCGCGCGTACGAGACGGTGGCGCTATCGATCCAATTGCGACTTACCGCACATCCGGCTATCGTCAGTGCAAGTCAGCCGAGCGTCCGGCCAACCGCGCCGGATCAGCGGGCATCATTTAGGGTTTCGATATGTCAAATAGCCGCATGCACAAAAACAAGCGATTTCATGCTATTCGCACTGCGCTGCAGGAGCAGGGCTTCGTCACCGTACAGGAATTGATGGACCGCCTTGGCGCGTCGTCGGCTACGGTGCGTCGTGATATTAACGAACTTGCCCAGCGAGGCGACCTGCGGCGCGTGCACGGCGGCGCCGAAGCACTCAATTTCAACGGCCAGATTGCTACCACGAGCTTTTCGCTCGACTACGCAAATACGGAGCGTCGACCGGAAAAACTCGCTATCGCGGCGATGGCCGTGTCGCTCTGCGACGACGATGAATCGATTATCATCAACGGCGGTTCGACGACCTACCACATGGTTTACGCGCTCGAACACCGTTCGATGCAGGTGCTGACGAACTCGTTGCCAATCGCCTCTTACTTGTTTGAGCACGGCAATGTGCGTCTGCAGGTGCCCGGTGGCGAAGTGTATCGCGATCAGCACATTATCCTCAGTCCGTTCGACAACGACACGATCAAGAATTATTCAGCGAGTAAGATTTTTACCGGCGCACAGTGCCTGAGCCGTGCCGGGCTACTTGAAAGCGATCCAAGATTAATCCAGGCAGAACGCAAGATCCTGTCGCAGGCCGATGATGTCGTCGTACTACTCGACAGCTCAAAATTTCAGGGCTCAGGCAGTCTGATTCTATGCCAGCTTACAGACCTGAATACCGTCATCACCGACGACGGCATTCGCGATACCGATCGCAAGATGCTCGAAGATGCCGGTGTCAAGGTACTCGTTGTATCAGCTAACGACAAAGCAGAAGTCGCTTGAGCCTGGCGCGCCCGAAACGCATTTTGAGAAAGTGGAAAATATGAGCGATACCGGCGAAGAAATTTACGTCGATCCGCAGATGGCGCCGATCATTGAAAGAATGCTTGCCCAGGCGGCCGAGCGCGAGTCGCTTGGCTCCGTGGCACCGGAAATTATGCGACAACGATTCAAGTCCGATACCGCGACCTGGAACGACAAACCGCCCAGACTGCCGCGGGTACTTGACGGTACGATTGCAGGACCGGCAGGGCCGTTACAATACCGACTCTACGATCCGATTGGTAACGGGACCCCGGTGCCATGCCTGCTTCATTTTCACGGCGGCGGCTGGATCGTAGGAGATTATGAAACGAACGATCGAACCTTGCGCCTGTTGGCGAAACTCAGCGGCGCCGCTGTACTATCTGCCGACTACCGGCTGGCACCCGAGAACAAGTTTCCGGCCGGGCTGGATGATTGTGTCGCCGTAAGCCGATACGTCTACGAACAGGCAGAGGAACTCGGGCTTGATCGATCGCGCATTGGTATCAGTGGTGACTCTGCCGGGGGTAATCTGGCTCTGGCGACAGCGCTAAAGCTTCGGGATGCAAGCGAAACCTGGCTTAAATACCTGCTGCTCATTTACCCCGCGCTGTGCCCGAAGGGCGATAGCAAATCGCACCGCCTGTTCGGACAGGGCAGCTACGGCCTCGGCACGGAGGCGATGGAATACTTCTGGTCAGCCTATCTGAGCGATGTCGACGAACGCAATAATCCGCTGGCCGCACCACTACTGGCAGACCTTAGTGGCTTGCCGTTTACGCAGATAATTAGTGGCGGGCTCGATCCGTTGCAAGACGACGCCTTTCGACTGGAAGAACTGTTAGCGCGGGCGGATGTTCCACATCAGCACCGGACGTACCCGGGGATGGTGCACGGTTTTTTCTCGATGACCAATTTCCTCGACGTCGCGGTCGATGCTGTAGAGGCGACCGCGGTAATAGTAGCGGAAAAACTTGCCCGCACCGCCGCGGCCACGAGCCCGGGATGATCATCTGAATGGGGCAACGCGTACCCGAACAAGCACCACCACTGTCGACATATATAAAAACCGGCTGGGCAACAGGCGAACTACCGATCGCTGTCTACGTTGGTATCACGATGGGGTTCTTTCTGTTCTTTCTCACCGAAGCACACGGAATCTCGCCGGTACTGGCCGGCACCTGCCTGTTGCTGCCGCGACTCTGGGATGCCATATCCGATCCAGTCATGGGCGCCATTTCTGATCGCACGAAGAGCCACATGGGGCGTCGCCGTCCCTATTTATTGGCAGGGTCAATACTATTTGGCATCAGTTTCTACTTCACCCTCGCGATACCGGACCTGCCTGGCGAGATGAGCAAGGCGATCTACTTTACAGTAATGTACGCCATCCTGAGCACCGCCTATACCATCGTTGATGTGCCGTACTCTGCGATGGTCGGCGAGATGAGCCAGGACTATAAAGAGCGCACGAATATCGTCGCATACAAGATGGTGGCTGCGAGACTGGGTATCTTGCTGTCCGCCGCCGCCGCGCCGGTCATCTTTATGTCGCAGGCCACGCTAGCCGAAGGATTTCGATTGCTCGGACTGATCGGCGGAGTATTCATTGTTGTTACAGGGCTGATCGCTTTCGTTACAACCCGTGACGCACCGCGTATCGAGACCCGGCCCGGGCGATTCTCCCTAACGGAGGAATTTCGAGCAATCGCAGGTAATAAACCATTTCGAATTCTGTTCCTCGTCTTCCTGTTTCAAAATCTCGCGATCGGTGCGGCGGCTACGGCTCTGGTCTACTACATCACGATTGCCATGGCGACGTCCGCGAAATTGTTTGGTCCGCTGATGGTCGTCGGTGCGATCACCGCAACCCTGGCCACGCCTCCGTGGGTCATCCTGGTAGAGAAGCTCGGTAAGAAACGCGCCTATAACCTCGGGTTGATTTACGCATCGCTCATGACCGTGCCCGCGTTCTTCCTGCCGCCGTCAATGTACCTGCTCTTGTTCGGGTTGTTCATCCTGATGGCGCTCGGCGACGCCGGCAATCAACTGCTCCCGAATTCGATGGTCGCCGACACAATCGAAGTCGATGAACTAGAAAGCGGTGTACGCAGAGAGGGAACGATCTTTGGCGCATGGGCATTTTGTCGCAAGGCTGGCATGGCTGGAGGGGCTTTCTTGACAAGCATCGTGCTCGCCCACTTCGGCTTCGTCAGCGGTGCTGGACTCGAGCAATCAGACAGTGCTTTGTTCGGCATCCGCCTCACCTATTCTGCGTTACCGTTTTTTCTGTGGTTATGCGCACTACTGGCGTTTCGCCGCTACAACTTGACCGCAGAGCGATTCGAAGAAATCAAGAATGAACTCGGATCGCGACCAGCGAAGGACGACTAACGAGTGACACTTCGGCCCGAGAAACTCCGGTGCGAGTATCTGAAAAACCCGCTGGGGATCGATGTCGACAATCCGCGACTCAGTTGGTTGCTCGAAGGCGACGGCAGGAATCGCCAACAGAGTGCCTTTCGCATCGTTGTCGCCAGGCGCCGTGAGGCGCTCCGCTCACCGGACCGCTATCTCTGGGACTCCGGTCAGGTCAAAAGCGATCGATCACTGGACATTCGTTACCAGGGACCACCGTTGGAAAACTTCGAACGAGTCTGGTGGTCAGTGTGTTCGTGGGACGAAAGCGGAAACGAGGCGTGGAGTAGGCCGGCGTTTTGGGAGGCCGGCATACGTGATCGTCAGGATTGGGTGAGTGATTGGATCACTGGCCCGGTTGCATCTTCCGGCGGCGTGCCCGCACCGGGACGTGAGCACTCTTCTGAAGATATCGGCTGGTTACGAACAGCGATCGGATCCGGTCCGGTTCAGTATCTACGCAAACAGTTCCGGATTGACCGGCCAGTCCGGCGGGCGCGAGCCTATGCGACGGCACGCGGACTGTATCAGCTGTTGCTAAACGGCGAGTCAGTCGACAATCGATCATTCGCGCCCGGCTGGACGGACTACCACCAACGAATCGAATACCAGGCGTACGACATCGGCGATCAGCTACGCGAGGGCGCCAATGTTCTGAACGTCTTGCTCGCAGAAGGTTGGTACGCCGGGTATGTGGGTTTTACGCCGCGCAGTCGCGGCGCGCACTACGGTAACCGGCCGTATTTCCTCGCCTTGATCGTACTCGAGTTCGATGACGGTGAAACCGCCATGATCGCATCGGATTCGAGCTGGACCGCTACGCTGGGACCGATTGTTTATTCCGATCTATTGATGGGCGAGCACTACGATGCTCGGCGCGAAATCCCGCTATGGCACACGGAGGACTACGACGACGCAAACGATTATCCGGTCCACACGCACGGCGATCGGGGCGCAACGCTGGTATCCGAGCGCGCCGAGGCGATAAGAGTCGTCGACGAGCTACGTCCGAAGTCGCTTGCGAAGAGATCGGCGGGCAGCTACGTATTCGACTTTGGTCAAAACATCGTCGGCCGGGTACGACTGCAACTGGAGGGTGCTGCCGGGCAGTCCTTGACTATTCGCCACGGCGAAGCATTGCACGAAGACGGCAGTCTCTACATTGAGAATCTGCGCAGCGCCAAGGCCGAGGACGTCTACGTCTTCAAGGGAGACGGTGTCGAAACCTACGAACCGACGTTTACCTATCATGGCTTTCGCTACGTCGAACTCTCCGGCCTTGACAGCACTCCCGATCTCAGCACGCTGACTGCGCGTGTGCTCTCGTCAGCGACATCTCGAACCGGGGAGTTCCACTGCTCGAGCCCGCTGGTCAATCAACTTTACAGCAACATTCTCTGGAGCCAGCGCGGCAATTTCATCAGCATCCCGACGGATTGTCCGCAGAGGGACGAACGTTTGGGGTGGCTGGGTGATGCACAGATTTTCGCAGCTACTGCAATGTTTAATCATGACGTTGCCGCTTTTTTTACGAAATGGATGTACGACGTTGAAGATGCGCAGCTACCTGACGGGGCTTTCACGGATATAGCACCACTGATCTTGTTCGACAACGGGGGTTCGCCAGGGTGGGCGGAAGCGGGCATCATCATTCCCTGGACGATGTATCTTTACTACGGCGATCACGCGGTCATCGAACGTCATTGGGATGCGATGACGGCCTGGATGGACTACGTCGCGCGACACGACCCGGACTTTATCAGGGGTCACGGGCTAAACCTTAACTTTGGCGACTGGTTATCGATTGAAGCGGATACGCCGAAAAGCTTAATTGCGACGGCTTACTACGCCTACAGCGCTCAACTCCTGTCGAGGATGGCCAGGGCAATTGGTCGATCAAGCGAGGAGAAGCAATACGCCAAGCTGAATTCGAACATTAGCGAGGCTTTCGTCGCCGCATACGTCACTAATGACGGTACCGTCGCGGGCAAAACACAAACCGGCTATCTTCTCGCACTTGCCTTCGATCTGCTGCCCGAATCGTTGCGAAGCAAGGCCGCCGCGCACTTGGTCGCTGACATTGAGGCGCACGACGGACGGCTGTCCACAGGCTTCCTCGGTACTAAGCTGCTGGCGCCGATACTGTCTCAGTACGGTTACTCGAATGTAGCCTTTCAGTTGTTACTGAGTGAAAAATTTCCGTCCTGGGGTTACTGCATCAAACATGGCGCAACTACCATCTGGGAGCGCTGGGACAGCTGGACACCGGACGATGGGTTTCAGGTCACCATGAACTCGTTCAACCACTACTCGCTGGGTTCGATCGGGGAATGGTTGTACGGCTATCTAGGCGGCATCCGACCGGACATCGACAATCCAGGTTTCAAACACATCATCATTGCACCGCAAATCGAAGGCGGAATCGACTCGTGCGACACCGCGTTCCGGTCCCGATACGGCGGTATTCGTGTCGCCTGGGAGAACAGTGGCGAAGGAATAACGCTAACGGCGATCATTCCGCCAAACAGCTCAGCAACCGTAGAACTTCCCCTGCTTCCCGGCGATGCGATCACAGAAAGCGGGCAACCAGTGAACACCACGACAGGTGGCATCCAGAGAGTGGAGCGTTCAAACAGTCGAATCGATATTGGTCTGGGCTCCGGCAATTATCTCTTCAGAATTTCTAAGGCCGGTCCGGCCTCCCGGTAACGGCTGTCGTGCCAGCGGTAAAACGGCTGTTCGGCAACCCAAGATCGACGCCAACCAACGATATCTATTAAGTACGCCGAACATTTGATCGATAATGATCGAATATTGGCATCCTTCTTCCATCAGAGCTATTTATCCCATCATATCTTTGACTGAAATGAAATTATGACTGAAACTGATTGCTATTGATCTTTTTTGGTCGAAAGTGTATATTTTGTTACAACGGCCTATCGTATGCCCTGCAGGCAATGATCGAACGCAGGCGCACCGGGCTACAGCAACAAATGATCGGGGAGACGAACATGCAGAGTGCTTATCTGAATAGCACGAAATTCTTGGTAGCGGCATTATTCCTTGGCGCTCATTCACTCACGGTTTTCGCCCAGGACTCACAGGACGGTGGGGTCGATTACACAATTCTGGACGAAATTATAGTAACCGCGCGTAAGCGTTCAGAAAACGTATTGGATGTCCCAACGTCCATCACAGCGCTGTCTGCTGTCGATATTGCGAACCGTAACTACCGCGGGCTGGACGACCTGCGACTCGCCGCGCCGAATGTCTACATCGAAGAAGGCCTTGGTGGCAATTCGACGGCCTCCATCTACATTCGCGGTCTTGGCCAGATCAATCCGTCCTTCTTTTTCGACGCTCCCGTGGCAATCTATTCAGACGGCGTGTACTACGCACGAAACGCTGGCGCATTGGTTGATTTCGCCGACGTCGAGCGCATTGAAATCCTCCGCGGCCCACAAGGCACGCTGTTCGGGCGAAACGCGAGTGCCGGGGCCATTCGTATCATTTCGCAACGGCCGCCGGTCGACAAAAGAGACTTTCTTGCCCAGATAGGGTTTGGCACCGAGAATCAAATCAATACGCGCTTCTCATTCGGCACGCCACTTATCGACGGTACATCCGCCCTGCGAATCGCAGCCAGTACGAAGAAAAATGACGGGTTTCAGACCAACACCACCCTAGGTAACAAGGCCTACACGGACGACGCAATCACCGCGGCCGTAACCTATCTCCACAACTTGTCGGATAAAGGAAGCGTGAGAATCCGCTGGGAGTATCTGAACGATGACAGCATCAGTCCCGGCTCGGTCGATATCCTGAACGATGCTGACAACGACAAGTCCACTTTCGAAAGTAATTTCGACGATACGGCAGCGTATCATACGGTAGATACGCAAGCGCTCTCGGCAACACTGGAATATGATTTCGGCGCGGTTAGCCTGACGTCGATTTCCGCATTTCGCGAACTGACCGAAACCGGAGCAGCGGACGGTGACGGGTCTGCAAACGTTGGCGTTTTTGAAAATCAAGGCCAGTTGCTCGATCAGCAACAATTCACCCAGGAAATCTACTTTAGCGGCGGATCGAAGGTGTTCTGGATAGGCGGCGTCTACTATATTCACGAAAAAAACCTCTCCACGTTCGCATTGCAGATATTGCCGTTTTTTCCACAGTTCAATAATCTCTATACCCAGACAACGGATTCCATCGCGGCCTATGGTGAGTTGACCTTTCCGATTACCGATATGTTCGAGGTGTCCGCTGGACTGCGGTACACCGACGAAGAGAAGGATTTCTTTGGCGACCTCATGGACGGAACGTTTCAGGATATATTCTCAGAAGACCGTGTCGACTGGAGTCTCTCGGCGAAATGGGATTTATCCGACAACTCCAACGTATACCTTTCCTCGGGCACGTCGTTTCGGTCCGGTGGTTTTAACGGCGGCGCGTTCTTCGTCGGCGACGTAACCGCTGGTGCATTCGCAACCGAAGAAGTCTTCAACGTCGAAGCCGGTTACAAGGCCAGCCTGCTGGATCGGCGAGTACGATTGAACGTCGCGATATTCTCTTCGACTTACAAAAATATGCAAGTCGCTGTCATCGATTCCAACGCCACCATTCTAAACACCAACGCAGATGTTGACCTCACTGGAATCGAGTTCGAACTGACTGCACAAGCGACCTCGAACCTGGAACTGTTCACGAACATCGGAACCATTAACAGCGACATTATCGTGCAATCGACTTTTACCGCCGACGAACTTCCGCGCGCACCGGATATCACTGCGCAGTTGGGATTCATGTACTCGATTCCCAGCGCCGTGGGAGATTTTAGAGTCGGCGTCGATTACCGCTACACCGATGACTACTTTGTCGGTCGGGAGGAAGAAACCAAGGTCAAAGCCTTCGGCATGATCAACGCATCTCTTTCTTACACGACACGCAGTGAAAAATGGACGTTCTCACTGAACGGGACTAACTTGAGTGACGAAGACTACAATTTGAGTGCCTTCTTTATTCCAGGCCTGGTAACTGTTCGCGCTCCTAACCAACCACGCCGCTGGCTGGCGTCCGCACAATACTCTTTCTGAGCCCCCACCCCGCCTCGAGGGTGGGTGCAGTATTCGACTGCATCACCCGCGACAGACGACAGCGATCATCGCCCTTACGTCAGCAGCGAATCTGAGTACGCAAACAACCCGGCGGAACCGCCAGTATGCAGAAACACGATTTTCTGACCTATCTTGAATCTACCTTGCCGGACGTAGTCGATCATTCCGGCCAACGCCTTGCCACTGTAAACCGGATCGAATAACAAACCTTCGTAGCGAGCCAACATCAATACCGCCTCGTTCATCGCCGCGGTCGGCTCACCGTATCCGGCACCAATGTAGTTGCAATCAGCGACGACATCATCACGCAGCACGCAGTCCGGCACTCTGATCAGGTCCGCCGTTTCCTCGGCCAAGGTGAAGACTCGCTGTTCCTGAATATCCTGGGTAGCATTCACGCCGATTCCCAGAACCGGCAGGTCGGAGCCTTTGACGCGTAATCCGACAAGCAAGCCGGCATGCGTACCCGCACTACCGGTTGCCAGGACGATATGATCGATCTTCAGCCCTTGCTCATCCAATTGGCCAAGCAGCTCCGTGCCACAGTTGACGTAACCTAAAGCTCCAACAGCGTTCGAGGCGCCGCCGGGAATAAAATAGGGTGTGCCTCCCCTGGCACGCACTTCAGCATCGATGGCCTGCGCAGCGGCCCCGAAATCTGTGCCACCAGGATACTCACGTAAATTTGCGCCGAAAAGGCGATCGAGAAACACGTTGCCCGAATTGCTGTAGATATCGCTCGGTTGTCCTATGCGATGCTCAAGCATAACCTCGCACGCCATGCCGAGTTTGCACGCCGCGGCCGCTGTTTGCCGAACATGGTTCGATTGGATAGCGCCGAGCGTAATGATCGTGTCAGCCCCCTGCTGCAGCGCCGCACCCATAGAAAACTCGAGTTTTCGGGTCTTGTTGCCACCGGTTGCCAGGCCCGTACAGTCGTCGCGCTTTACGTAGATATCCGGCCCGCCCAGATGTTTGCTAAGGCGAGGCATGTATTCGAGTGGCGTGGGCAAATGAGCCAGGTTCACGCGCGGAAAGTCGGACCACTGCATACTAATTTCCCTATATATCCAAAATCACACTTATCCGGAATCGCAATCCGGGCTAGTCACCGCCAAGTGCCAGAGCAACCGTCTTTCTCGCTAGCACGTCCGTCGAGGACACAAAAGCGACATCGAACATCGATGTGTTCAAGACCAGTGGAAACTCGGTACAAGCTGCGATAATCACTCTTGCGCCGCGCGCGATCAACCGGTTCGCCAGTTTTTGCAAGCCCGACGAAACCTCGTTCGCCCGGTCACCACTTTTGATGCGTTCCACATAGCTCATCGCCACGCTGAGTTCGTCAGAAGTCTGCGGCACAATCTGTCGACCAGCATCTGCCAGCGCTTGCTGATAGAGGCCCGCAGCAAAACAACCCGGCGTCGTCAATAACCCGATTGCGCTATCATCGTCGCTGCTCTCGATAGCAGCGCGCACAGACTCCGCGACAATGCTAATAAACGGAATACTACTCGCAGCTTCAATATCGCTCTGCCACGCGTGCGCCAGGTTGCAAGGCATGACCAGGAATTCTGCACCGGCCACCTCCAGTCGAGCAGCCATCGCTGCGATTACCGGACCGGGGTTTTCGCCCTCGCCGCGCATCGCAAGTTGCCGATTCGGCACTCTGGGGTTTTGCTCGACCAGCATGCGCACATGATCCTGGTCTTTCTCAGCGGGAGTTGCCGCCAGTACGCGGGACATGAAATCGACCGTCGCCTCTGGCCCCATACCACCGATCACGCCCACTATCTTTTCCTTAGCCGTCATCGTCTCGCAACCTCAGATAGTATTACACTTAGACTACAGGCATATCTGCGAAGAAACTATTGTGCATTGCAGCCATTCCAGATACTCGACCCGACGCACAAATCGACCATGAAATCGTGGAATTACTTATGAAGCCCCTGCCCCCCGACCAATGGGACCCTGCTCTACAGCACGTTCTGGACGACATGAACGGTCGACCGATCAACATTCACTGCCTGCTGGCGAATCACCCGCAACTGCTTAAATCGTGGTGGCAATATCGGATGTATCTGGTGTGCGGGGGAGACCTCGAACAGCGCGAAACGGAACTCATTATTCTGCGCGTCGCAGTACACATGAAGGCGTGGTACGAATGGGCCGCTCACGTTGACCGTGGACTTGCTGCGGGTTTGTCCATGACCGAGATTGAGCGCGTTGCTGCCGGTCCCGAGGCAACTGACTGGAACGAACAAGATACAACTCTGCTGAGCGTCGTCGATTCGTTGGTTCATAAGCGTCGCATCGATGCCGCCGAACGAACTGCGCTGGAAGCGCATTTCTCCGACCGGCAGATACTCGATATCATTTCCATTCAGGGTTTGTACGTAACCATCGCCTGCATCATCGGTACCTGGGGGATCGAGATCGAAGATGCCGTCGCTCGTCGCCTGCCAGAGGGGGTTACGCAACAGTCGTTTGAAGAGTTAATCTCAGCGACGAACGGTCACTGATTTGAGTTGTGCAAAAACTCTGTCCCCGACCTGTAGGCTCAGTCGCTGTGATGAGCGTCGTGTTATGCGTGCAAGAAAATAGTCATCCCCACACCTTAATTTGACGAGTTCGGTCGCCGCGGACTCCGCCTGCAACCCCTCAACCTGTACCCGAAGAATATTCAGGATTGTACTCGACTCCGCCGCCGCCAGACTCAGGCTCACATCGTTGGCAGCCACTCTAAGTCGGACTGACGATGACTCGTAGCGCCCGGGTGCCCAGAGCTCTCCACCGGAAAATCCGAAAAGCGTCAGGTCGAATTCATCGTCGTATTCTATTTGGGTCGCATTGATCGCGGTACCGGCGTTACGCCCGCCGAGCGGCGACAGGTCGGTCCGCGTCAGAACTTCCTGCAGGCCGCCTTCGGCAATGATCTTACCGCTCTCGAACACCAGCAGGTGGTCGCTCAACCGGCAAATCTCGTCGATGTTATGACTCACGTAAATTATCGGTACGGAAGACTCCGCATGCAATCGATCAAGGTAGGGAAGAACGTCGTCCCGGCGCCGCTCATCCAGCGCAGAGAGCGGCTCATCCATCAGTATCAGCCGCGGCGACTGGCACAGCACGCGAGCGATGGAAACGCGTTGTGCTTCACCGCCGGACAAACCGGTGGTCGAACGCTCAAGCAGATCCGCAAGCCCGAGAAGCCCGACAACGCTTTCTACAGAAACCCTGCCGCCGGGGTTGCGGCGCAATCCGAACTCAATATTCTTTCTTACCGACAGGTGCCCAAACAACTGCGGCTCCTGAAAAACGAAGCCGATGCGCCGTTTATGCGCCGGAGTCCGATCATCGCCCGTGGAACGCTCCAGCCCCGCAATGCAACGCAACAGCGTGGTCTTCCCGGATCCCGACTCGCCGAAAACACCGGTGATCCCGGTCGCGGGAATTTCCGTATCGACGTCAAGAACGAAGTCTCCCTTGCGGATGGAATGAGTCAACGCAAGAACGTTCATCGCCGCTGCCATCGTCTGTTGACCAGAAACATGAAAAATAAGGTCACGAACGCGAACGAAATCAGCACCAACGACAATTGATGAGCGGCGGCGTAGTTGAGCGTCTCGACGTGATCGTAAATCGCGATCGATACGACACGAGTCCGGCCAGGAATGTTGCCACCGACCATCAACACCACGCCGAACTCGCCCAGCGTATGGGCGAAACTCAGGACGATTGCCGTGACAAAACCGCGTGCGGACAACGGCACTGCAACCGACAGGAAAGCATCAACTTTTGACGCACCCAGCGTCCATGCCACCTCCACCGTCTTTTTCGACAACGACTCAAAAGCGTTTTGCATAGGCTGGATAGCAAACGGCAAACTGTAAATACACGACGCAATCACCAGACCTGCAAACGAGAACGTCAACGCCTCACCGCTGACTCGTACCCACCAACTTCCGATCGCTCCCTCCGGCCCCAGCACGATGAGCAGGTAGAACCCGAGCACCGTTGGCGGCAACACGATCGGCATCGCCACAACAGTCTGCACGACGGGCTGCCACCGTGACTTCGTTTGCGACAGCCACCACGCGAGCGGCGCGCCCAGAACTACCAGAATAGCCGTTGTGACGAACGCCAGTTGTGCTGAGAGTAACAGCGGTCCGTAATTCATCGCTCCGGCACCGTGTAACCGTGGCGCGCCAAGATAGCGTCGGCTTGCGGCGCCTGTAGAAACTTCATGAATTGTCGAGCAGCGACGAGCTTTGTCGTTGCAGAGAGTACGACTGCCTGCTGATCCAGCGCCGAATGTGTTGTCGACGGAACCGGCCAGGAGCAACTTTCCTTTGGCGTAGCCACTCCGTTGACCTGTGCAGACGAAATCAAACCCAACGTGGCATTTCCCGTGGCGACAAAATGGTAAGCCTGAGAAATATTCTCACCGTAGACCAGGCGACTCGACGCAACGCCAAGAGCGCCGGCGTTCCGCAGAAACTCCACGGCCGCCGCACCGTAGGGTGCGGTCCTTGGGTTCGCAATCGCGAGCCATTTGTAATCTCCGCTTTCCAGTACCACACGACAGTCCTTGCCCACCAGGGATTTATCCGCGGACCACAAGACCAATGTACCGATCGCATAGGTGATTCGCGATCCCGCCACTGCGATACCGTTGTCCTCGAGAATTTCCGGGCGAACCGTATCGGCCGCGAGAAAAATATCGTACGGCGCGCCGTGCTGAATTTGCGCGAACAACTTGCCGGTCGAGCCGCTGCTGATACGCACCGGAATTTCGGTCCTGCGAGTGAATTCTACTGCGATTTCCCTGGCCGTCGCGTGGAAATTACTCGCGACGGCGATCGTCAGGCTGTCATCTGCAACAGAAAGTGCCGGTACCAGTACAGCGAACAGGAATGCAGCGCGGGAGAATGCCACCTCAGAAAATCAAGCGGTACGCTGCGCTTTCTTTTGCCTGCGGTACTGATGCAGCAGAGGTTCGGTATACCCGCTCGGCTGGTCACATCCTTCGAATACCAGCGCACAAGCGGCCTGGAAAGCAATGCTGTTATCGATGTCGTCGCACATGCGCTCGTAGCTTGCATCACCCTCGTTCTGCTTGTCGACTACTGCCGCCATGCGTTTGAAAGTCTCAAGAACCTGCTGCTTCGTCGCCACCTCGTGCAGCAACCAATTCGCAATGTGCTGGCTGGATATTCTCAAGGTTGCACGATCCTCCATCAAACCCACATCACTGATGTCCGGGACTTTCGAGCAGCCTACACCCTGGTCGATCCATCGCACAACGTAGCCGAGTATGCTTTGCGCATTGTTGGCCAGTTCGCCCTGAACATCCGACGGCGAGAACTTTGCGGTACCCGCCAATGGTGGCGTGAGGATGCTATCGATGTCCGCAAGCTTGCGTTTGGCGAGTTGCTTCTGAATACAGCGCACGTCCACAGCGTGGTAGTGCATCGCGTGCAATGTCGCCGCGGTCGGTGAAGGCACCCACGCGCAATTCGCGCCCGCTTCAGGGTGCGCTTGCTTCGAGTCCATCATCTGCTTCATTTCATCCGGCTTGGGCCACATGCCCTTGCCGATCTGTGCTTTTCCGGGCAACCCGCAACGAATGCCGACGTCGACATTCCAATCTTCGTAGGCGGCGATCCAGAGTTGTTGCTTGATTGCCTCTTTTGTCAATACCGGGCCGGCCTGCATGCTGGTATGAATTTCGTCGCCCGTGCGATCCAGGAAGCCCGTATTGATAAACACAACCCGCTTCTTCGCAGCACCGATACACGCTGGAAGATTGACGGTAGTACGGCGCTCTTCATCCATGATGCCGACCTTTATCGTATCGGGCTGCAGCTCGAACATCTGTTCGACGCGGCCAAAGAGCGTATCTGTGAATGCGACTTCGCAGGGACCGTGCATTTTCGGTTTCACGATATAGATACTGCCGCTGCGGCTGTTTGGTTGATATCCATCGCGCAGTCGGTCGGTCATGGCGCACGCCGTCGTGAGGATCGCGTCGAGAATGCCCTCAAATATCTCCCGCCCTTCGCTGTCTACAATCGCGTCCGTTGTCATCAGATGACCCACGTTCCGTACCAGCAAAAGACTGCGTCCCGACAGCACGAGCTCGCTGCCATCGGTCGCTGTGTAGCTGCGATCCGTTGCCAGAGTGCGCGACGACTCCTTGCCACCTTTAGTAAAAGTCGCCTGCAAATCGCCCTGCATGAGACCAAGCCAGTTGCGATACACGCCAACCTTGTCCGCCGCGTCTACAGCAGCAACCGAGTCCTCACAGTCCTGAATCGTGGTAATCGCCGACTCCAGAATCACGTCGGCGACGTTAGCCGTCGCGTCCTTGCCGATCACATGCTCCGGATCGATTAATATTTCGACGTGCAGCCCGTGGTTATGGAACAGATAACCGCAGGTTTTGTTCCGCTCGCTATAGCCGACAAACTGTTCCGGATTCTTTAGCCCATGAGTATTTCCGTTGGCTTGCGATGCGACGAATCGAACGCCGTCATCGGTATGATCGAGTCCGTAGGTATGGACATCGCTGTGACTAATTTCATCGAGCGGTAGCGTTCTATTCAGAAACTCCGTGGCGTAGCAGATGACGGCTGCCCCGCGCGCCGGGTTATAGGTGGACCCGGCTTCCCGGCCGTCTTCGGCACCGATGACGTCGCTGCCATAAAGTGCATCGTAGAGACTTCCCCAACGAGCATTCGCTGCGTTAATGGCAAAGCGAGCGTTGCTGACCGGCACTACAAGCTGCGGCCCGGCGATCTCGGCGATTTCCGGATCGACATTGTCGGTTTCTATTTGTGGAAATTCGTCCGCGTTTTTGAGGTAGCCGATGTCGCGCAGGAAATCGACGTACTCAGCATGCTCCCAATCGCTGCCCCGACGCGCAACATGCCAGTCATCAATCTTTTCTTGCAACTCATCGCGAGTCCTGAGTAGCTCTCGATTAACCGGCGCGAGGTCGTCGATAATGGACTCGACCCCGCTCCAGAATGTTGCGGGGTCAAATCCGATCGCTGGCAGTAACTCGGACTCCACGAAATCATGGAATACCGCAGCTACACTCAGACCACCGTTTATTCGTCGTTCGTCGTTCGACATTTATCTCACTGCTTTAGATATGATCAGGCGACGAACTGTTCCTCCTCGGTACTACCGGCGAGGGCTGTCGTCGATGACAAGCCATCCATTATCGTGTTCTGCACCGCGTCAAAGTACCCCGCGCCCACAAATGACTGGTGTTTCGCGGCACGGAAGCCGTGCTTCTCGTCTGCAAATTCCTGCTGCTGCAGCTTGGAATAAGCATACATTCCCTCCGCCTTATACGCACGGCTAAGATTGAACATACTGGAGTTCAACGCATGCCAGCCCGCCAAGGTAATGAACTGGAATTTGAAGCCCATCTTGCCGAGTTCCTCGCGAAACGTCTTCATTGTCTCGTCATCGAGGTTTGCCTTCCAGTTGAACGACGGTGAGCAGTTGTACGCCAGCAGTTGCTGCGGATATTCGGCATGAATGGCTGCGGCGAAACGAGCCGCCTGTTCGAGATCCGGCTTCGATGTCTCGCACCACAACATATCGGCGTACGGTGCATACGCCAGACCTCGCGCGATGGCCTGATCCAGCCCGGCATTGGTGCGATAAAAACCCTCCGGCGTTCTTTCACCCGTGATGAACGGGAGGTCGCGTGAATCCGAGTCGGAAGTGATCAGATTGGCAGCATCGGCGTCGGTGCGCGCGATGAGCACGGTCGGCACATCGCAAACGTCGGCGGCGAGTCTTGCGGCATTCAGCTTGGCAACGGCCTCCGCGGTCGGCACCAGCACCTTACCGCCCATGTGGCCGCATTTTTTCGCGGACGATAATTGATCTTCGAAATGCACGCCTGCAGCGCCGGAGCGGATCATGTTCTTCATCAGCTCGAACGCGTTGAGATTGCCGCCGAAGCCGGCCTCTGCATCTGCGATAATTGGCGGGAACCAGTCGATACTGTTGTCGCCGTTCAAGGCATGAATTTCGTCGGTTCGGATAAAGGCATTGTTAATGCGTTCGACCATCTTCGGTACCGAGTCGACCGGGTACAAACTTTGGTCCGGATACATCTCACCGGCACTGTTGCCGTCACCGGCGACCTGCCATCCAGAACAGTAAATTGCCTTCAGGCCGGCCTGAACCTCCTGAATCGCCTGATTGCCGGTCAGGGCGCCGAGGCCGCAAACCGGTTCTTCCTGATTGATCAGCCGCCAAAACTTCTCACTGCCCAGACGCGCCAGTGTGTGTTCGATCTGAACCGTACCACGCAATTTGACGACGTCCTCGGCGCTGTAGGTGCGGGTAATGCCCTGCCAGCGCGGACTGTTCGCCCAGTCATCCTTGAGTTTTCTGATTTGCTCTTCGCGTTTCATGGTGCTCCCTTTGCTTCGCGCAGTTGGCACAAAGCGGTTATATGCGTTTCCTGCGCTATACTAGCTCGGTGTTGGTTAAATTTTGACAGAAAGAATTTTACAGTGTTAATTTCACAAGGGTGACATCATGGCGTTGCGAGCAGGTCTGAAGCGAAAAGCCCATTTCCTGGGCACCAAGATCAAGAGCTTACGAAAACGAAATCAACTCACACTTGAAGATTTGTCGGTTCGCTGCGTACAAATTGACGCTCAGGCCGGCCCGTCGGTGTCTTATCTGTCGATGATCGAGAACGGTAAGCGGGTACCCTCGGAACGACTCCTGCAGATTGTCGCGGAAATTTTTCAGAAAGAACCCGGTTGGTTTTTTGACGAATCGCTGGATGAAGAATCCATCGATACCGCGCCGAACTCCGCGGTAAGCGGTATGCCGCTCGAGCCTGGCTTCCTGTTTTCGGAAACTCAGTTACAACTGGCCATCCCGGAACTGCTGGCGCAGACCGGAACGACCGGACGGCAGTTCGCGCACCTTTTGATCCGTGCACATCAGGAGACCAGCCACAATCGTTTTCCGGATCTGGAACGCGCTGCGGAGAGCATCGGCAAGAAGCAATTCCCGCTACACGTCGACGACGTACTCGCGATGGCCGACAAGCTGGGGCTAAAGATTGAGTGGTTTGACAACGACTCCTTTAAGGATCGAGGCGATACGGAGCTGCCGCTAAAGACGTTGGTTCGTTCGTTTTACGACGCACCGAACAAGCTGTACCTCAATCGATCACTGCAGAAAAACCCGGCGCGGCTAAAATACGATGTCGCAAATCACATCGCTCACAAGGTACTGCATGACGGCGATGGTGCACGCGCTCCGCAGGTCTCGGGCGGGCGAGTCAGCGGTCGCCGACACGATGCCGAGTCGCCGAATATCGACGCCAAGGACGTGTTATACGCCTGGCGCGATTTCGAATGCAGCTACTTCGCCGCCGCCTTACTTGCGCCGAAGACGCCGTTTCGCCAATTCCTGGCCCGACATTCCTACTCCATTAACTCTGGCGACAAGGTTGATCTCACGACAACGCTGGTGATGCGTCGAATGTCCAGCGTCTCGCCGTACCCGCACTGGCATTATTTCGATGCCTATCCACCGGGAAACCTGAGAGCCGTTTATCGCGGCAATGGTATCCCGCTGCCGTGGGGAAATATGACGATGATTTCAGACCCGTGCCAGCACTGGGCGGTATTCAGAATGCTCGGTACGAGTTCAAAAAAACCGTCTGCGCAGATTTCCATCTTGCGCAGTGGCGACGACAAGCGGCTGTATTGCTGTCAATCGATCCGCAGCAAGGACGCGGCCGGCAATCCGCATGTCTTGTGCGTCGGTGTTGACCTCGCCCCGGCTTTGAGCGCGCAGAATATCGATGCAATGAAGACCATTGATATGATCGAGGCGAGTTGTAACAGCGGCGGTGGCTCGGCGCCCATGCCGCTGGAAGCATCAAAGCAACTCGACAGTATCGCGAAAATCCTGAACATCGGCTGGATTGCGGACGGCGCACAAAAGGACGCGATAATTATCTGTCAGCGCAGCTCAAACTGCCCGCGCGACAAACACTGTCTCGGCCAGCCGATGCCGAAACTGAAACCGAAGATCGATGAGATTCGCGAGTCTATCGTTCATGGTTAAGCGCCGCTCAGCGAACGCCGAAACTTTCTCATGCCGCCGATCCAGCGATCGTAATCGCCGGCTTTTCGTTGCATGTACGTGTTGACCTGTGGGTGTGTCAGGATCATGAAGCGACCTTCGAGCGCCTGATCGACGATCATGTCGGCGACGTCTTCGGCCGTTAGAATACCGTCCACATCGTTGCCGCCGAAGCCGCCTTCGGTATCGTCCCTGTCATCATCCATGCCGGTCATGCGCGTAGCAACGGCTTGCGGGCAGACGACCGAGACCTTGATGCCGTCGTCGCCGTAACTGATAGCGAGTGACTCGGAGAAACCAACCGACGCGTGCTTGGTGGTCGAGTAGGCGGCATCACCGATTTGGTTAAGCAGTCCGGCAGCAGAGGCGACGTTGATGATGTAACCGCTACCGCGTTGCAGCATTCGGGGAATTACCGCGCGCGCTGCATACACTTGTGCCATGACGTTGATGGCCCAGCTCGCGCTCCAGCGATCATCGATTGCATGCATTCCGCCGTCGGCGGACACCGCACCGCTCTCGCCATCGCCGTAGGCGACACCCGCGTTGGAAACAAACAGATCGATTGGGCCGACTTCTGCTTCGACTGCTTTCACAAGATCGATGATTGCGGCTTCGTCACCGACGTCGAGTTGCCTGGCCACTCCACCGATCTGCGTCGCTACAGTTTCAGCCGCGTCACCTTCTATGTCCGCAACGACGACCTTTGCTCCGCCGCTCGCGAGACGGCGGCATAACGCGCGCCCGATTCCGTGACCGCCGCCTGTCACAACAGCGACGTCAATAGATGTTGAGGACATCGTTTTTCCTATTGGATCTGACCAATAGCAGTGTAATACACGTGGCTTTCCGATGTGGTCAGCGCCGAGTCATCCCTCAGATCGACGACTGCGGTCGAATCCGGCTGCCGTCGAAGAATCGACTAAGCCGAAGCTCCGAGATATCTATCCCGGTCTCTTCGCCGGTTAACATGCCCGCGATCGCCTTTCCCGCACCCGGCCCCAGACCAAAGCCGTGACCGCTGAATCCCGTCGCGATATGAAATCCACGCAAGTCATCAACCGCATCGATAATCGGAACGACGTCCGGCGACGACTCGATTACGCCTGCCCAACTTTCGACGATGGGCGTGTCTGCAAGCGCGGGAAATAGCGTATCGAGATTTCGGCGTATTTTTCTCAACACTGCAGGCGTTACTTTCGGGTCCAACACGCGCGTCTTTTCGAACGGTGTCGGCTCATCAAGCGCCCATTTCGTAGGTGTACGCCACTCATCGACAAACTCTCGCCCGAATGACAAACGCACGATCCTGAACTCCTGCATCAGGGCCGGAAGGAATTTAAAGAAATAACGAAACGAATCCGGCGTTACCGGATGTTCGAGCACCGCTCCGTGGGCGACTGTGTAACCGCCGTCCTCGCGACGACGAATACCCAAGCGATCATCGAAGACATTACCCTGAAACAAGTCCTCGGCAGGCGCGGTCCGGGCCACCGCGCCGAGGACTCTCAACTGCGGGACGTCGATGTCGAGCGAACGACAAAACATCGATGTCCACGCACCTGCAGCGCAAAGCACCGTTGACGTTTGTACGGTCCCGTGCTCGGTTACAACCGCAGAAACACTGCCGCCAGACGTTTCGATACCCCGCACAGCACAACCGGGGAGAATACTCGCGCCTCGACGCTGCGCTGCCCGCGCAATCGCCGCCGTCGCTTTGTGCGGCTCGGCGCGACCGTCGCTTTGCGTCAGCATCGCGCCCGCCCAGTCGACAGCCGACCCACGCACGTGCTGCTTCAGCTCTGCAGCATCGATCAATCGGGTTTCGATTTCATATTCTTTGGCAATACGAACCCAGTCTTCGAACGACTGCAATTGCCTGGGAGAGTTCGCAGTAAAAAAACAACCGCCCCGCTTGAAACCAACACCCTCGCCGATTTCGTTTTCGAGCCCGCTCCAGATGCGAAGACTTTCCAGCATCATCGGAATTTCCCGCGGATCGCGCCCCTGAACCCGCACCCAACCCCAATTGCGCCCGGACTGCTCGCCCGCGATAGGACCTTTCTCACAAAGCACAACGTCAACACCTTGTTTCGCAAGAAACCACGCGGTCGAAACACCAACGATGCCACCGCCGATAACGACTACGTCGGCACGGGCTGGAACACTCCCGGCCACGGCAACCGGCCCCGTCCAGGTGTTCGAAACAGTATTTTCGACAGAAGGCTCAGTCATCGCCCAATATTACCGCTTCCAATACGGTGACAGTCACCTTAATTCAGGCGAAATCGATGGGTGTCCTGATATGCTGCTGATACTCAACTGCATGGTGGAGGCTGAAGTGGTTCTTCGTCCGGTGCTTGTTTTTCTCTTGTTGCTCTTGCCCGCACAGTCCTTCGGCTCGCGACCCGTTGAGAATGGAGGCTTCAATAGCTGTACGCCTAACTCGATATCTCCGTGGCAAATTCAATCAAATGGCCATGCCGTCTCAATTGATAACGATACCAAGATGGAGGGATGCGGTGGACTTCGATTGGCGTCCGACGACGCGCGCTCCGGGTCGGTCGTTCAACAATCGGTCAACCCTTCCTTATTGTCGGACGACTTGTATGTGTTCTCCGGCTATATAAAGACATCAGACATACAGACCTCCGCGACCCTGTTCGTCATCGTACAAGGAGCGGATGAGACGTTGTTTCAAGACGATATGCGAGACCGACAAGTTCGGGGAACCACGGACTGGCAGAAATTTCGCATTACGCTTCCCAGACTAGCTGCAGCGACTAACATCAAAGTGGGCGTCGTTGTCATTGGTTCGGGCACGGCGTGGTTTGACGATTTGAGGATTCGACCAGCGGAGCTTGCACGGGGCACTTCGCCGCTTGTATCTGAGTTCCTGTCAGAGGTGCTGTCGACGCTAGAGACCCGCCACATCAATCGGAACAGCATTGACTGGGAATCAATACGACGTGCGAGCTTCGCTGCAGCTGAGGGTATGCAAACCATCGAACAAGCGTACTCCGCAGCCAGAGTCGCAATTCAAATGCTCGACGACGGCCATAGCTTCCTGATTCCTGATACTGGAGGCGCTCTTGATCGTCCGGAAGGTGGGAAAATTCGCGGGCACCACATTAAGCCGGGAATCGGATACATCGCTATCGATAGATTCGAAGGCGATAGCAACGGCCTGCAAGCGAGAGAATTCGCCAGAAGGGGGCAGAAGCTAATCCACGACCTGGAAACAGCCGGCACCTGTGCTTGGATAGTGGACCTGCGGCAAAACTCTGGTGGCAACATGTGGCCGATGATTGCGGCGGTTGGTCCGCTGCTCGGCGGTGGCATCGTCGGGGCATTTGAGGGAGCAGAGTCTAACGAACGCGTCGAATAGATATATGAAAATGGAAAAAGCATGGCCAGGTCCGTCTCTGACGGGACAGTCATAATAAAGACGGACGTGAGCACTGATAGTCAGCCCCGGATAGACAGCGTAATACCGGTCGCAGTGCTTATCGGAGATCGTACGGCCAGCGCTGGCGAAGCCATCGCCGTAGCATTTTCCGGCCGCGCGAAGACCCGCAGCTTTGGACATCGAACTTCAGGGCAATCAACGGGCCTCGTTATTCTACCCCTGTCAAACGGTTCGAAAATCGCCCTGGCCGTCAGTTACTTGGTTGACGTCAAAGGGAGTATATACAGTACGGCTATCAGCCCGGACACAAATGTGGCGGCTGGAACTGACAATGCGCATCAAACTACGATCGATGTCGCCGTGGAATGGATACACGATGAATCGAAATGCGAGCGGTAGATTTTGGCGAATCGGCACGTCGGCTACTTACACGCGTTTCTCAAACTGGTGCTTCACGAGGCGGGCGTACAGCGCATTGTTGGAAACTAACTCGCTGTGAGAACCCTCGCCGGACAAAACCCCGGCTTCGAGGACAATGATCTTGTCCGCGTCCATGACGGTCGACAACCGATGCGACACAACTATATTCGTCCGTCCTTTCATTAAGGCCGCGAGCGCATCTTTGACGTGATGCTCGGTCTCGCTGTCGAGGTTGGACATCGCCTCATCCAGTATCAATATCGCGGGATCACGAAGAAACATGCGTGCAATGGCGATTCGCTGACGTTGGCCGCCGGAAATATTACTACCCTGCTCACTAAGATCTGTATCAAAGCCCTTTTCAGAATCGTCGACGAACGCCAGACAATGTGCGGATTTCGCTGCAACTCGAAGTTCCTCGTCGCTTACTTGCCGGTTTAATCCGTAACAAATATTGTCACGGATGCTCCCTGGCATAACGGGCGCGCCTTGAGGAACGTAGCCAATCTGTTCGCGCCATTCGTACAACGAGACTTGATCAATCGGTTTTTCGTCAGAAAAAATTGTACCGCTTTGCGGACTATAAAAGCGTTCAATCAAGGACAAGATCGTGCTCTTACCGCTACCACTTACGCCGACAAGTGCGGTCGTTTCGCCGGCCCTGATGATGATATTCAGCCGATCAAGAACCAGCGGAGAGTCGGCGCCGTATGAAAAACTAACATTGTCGAATCGGATATCGCCGTGGAGCGGTGCTATCTCTTTCCCTGAATCCAGTCGTTCGTCATCGGAATCGAGAATCGCGACTATTCGCACGGACGCGCCTTTCGCCGTCTGCAGTTCGGCGACGAACGCCGATAACAGTGCCAGCGGTCCCGCCACATTGAAGATATAGAGGATAAAGGCAGTGAGGGTACCGACAGAAAGATCTCCAGCCGCGACACGAAAACCACCGTAGCCAAGGATTGAAATAATCGACAGCGTCATGGCCAGACTAATTATCGGCTCCAGCGCCACGCTGATCTTGGCATCCCGTATTCCCAGTTTGTAAAGCGCAGCGATTTCGACTTTGCTACGTCGAATTTCCCGATCTTCTGCGAGAAAAGCCTTCACCAGCCGCATTTCAGAGAACACCTGCGTCAATATTCCTGTCAACGAAGCCGTCTTGTCCTGGGTGCTTTTGGCTATTGCTTCCATTTTCATCGCTATGGGAATTATCACCAGGAAGGCAGCAAATATCAGACCAAACAAAACCAGCGTTAACCTGACATCCAGAATCAGCAGAACGACCGCTGAACCCACTAAGAGGAGCACACCGGAAATGAGGTTCATTATCTGAATCGTAACAAGCGTGGAAATGACCGTTGAATCGTTGACCACTCTGGAGGCAAGTTCTCCAGATGCCTGTTTGTCGAAAAATCGAACAGGTTGGTGGATGAGTTTCGACGCAATTCTTGTACGCAGCGTTCTTACCACTGCCTGCCCTGCTTTTGCCAGAAGAAACCGACTTATTCCGCCCGCAATCGCGAGGGATAAAAGCACGCCGAGAAGCTGCCATAGAAGCGAGCCAAATTGTTTGCCTTCGCCGAGGAAATCGACAAGGTCGCGCGTCAAAATGGGGAACCACAAGGTCCCTGCTGTTTCTATCACCACAAAGAGCCCCGCGAGCAACAGCAACGCCTTCGACGGCTTGGTTGAAACGATCAGCCGACGCAGGTCAGCGTACGAATTTTTCATCTACTGCGACCTCAAAGAAACTATACGGGCAAGAGAACAGGGTGGCTGTCGCAACGTACAAGATCGCACGTCTAGTCAAGGTACTTCCCCCCAATCAGAATTCCTCGTCTTTTCGGATCGTTCCGCTGCGTGAATGCGATGCTTGTCGTAACGCTGTCACCGTTATCGTAGACAAGCTGCAGCACATGTCCGTCGACACGGTACCAACCGTTCTGGTCAGATTCACCATAGCCCGTTGCATCAGCCCGCGATGTCGACAACGGTGTTTCGCCCGTGCTGGCACTGATCGAGACCATGGTCTCTTTGGAAAACCGGCCGTTCTTGCCAAAACACATCTTGTTGATCGCCGTCGCCGTATTGAATGCTCTGCTGCTGCCAGATTCCCAGGCTCCGGATAAGGGTGATGAGGATGTCATGGTAGACCTGAAGCACCCCTGCACCCGATCATCCCGACCCCCCGGTTCGGCTTTCATGCTTACATAGTAATCGCGGTAATCTCCATTACCGTTCCAGTCGACTTCGAGATCACCGCCGAGGATGCGCCGACGACCCCAATCACCGGGGTTCTCCTGCATGGATTTCGCCCGTCCATCGTTCAAAAACGCCCAGAAATTATCGGTAACCTGCTTATCTGAGAAAGTCATGAGACCCCACTGGCTCGATCGATATTCGCCCATGCTGAGGGAGAACTCCGCCATGTACCAAATCGCATCAATCGCCTCTGGCGGCTTGCCCGGCGAAAAATCGGGGCGCTCCGGAAGCTTCAGCGGCGGAAGCTGGCGGCAGGCCGCCTCGGCGATTTCGCTAAGATCGACAAACGTCGCCGGTCCTCTGCCATCCTTTAACAAGGCCGCGTCCATATAGGAATCAACCAGGCGTAATTGGCCGCGCCCGGCGCAGGCAAAGCGAATGGATCCCCTGTCTTGTCCGCGTTTGCGGCGAAGATCGCGAGCAACGTAAATGGTGTCCCCGGGACCGTCTTCTATGCGGTTGGTCCGACTCGTCACTTTCTCTCCGTAAATCGCCTCAGAACTGATGCTTTCCAGCCAGCTTCTGACGGTGTGGCCTTCGGCAGCCGCCCATGGTGAAACAAATACCGTAATCGCGCCGTTTGCATAGGTGCGGGTTAACACCTCTGTGTCACCTCTTATGGAAGCTTCCCAACCGGCGGGGGCTGCAGCGGTGGGCAAACCGTATGAAATGCTTGTCAAGTACGCTGCGAAAAACAGGGCGCTACGAGGGGCTGATAAAACCATCGCTGAATATTCTCCTCACGCGCGCTTGGCTGGACGGAAAGTACAATTTCGCGCCGGACACCTGAATAGTATCTGAATAACCCAAACCCTACTTGCACGCGCAAGAGCCACACCGTACGCTGAGCTTCAAGTTCGCTCAGACCGTACAGGGCTCCGACAGTTGGCTAACGTTCCGAAGTATGAGGAATACTCCCTCCTCGATTTGTACCACGTACTTAACTCTATTAAGGACGAAATATATCCGGACGCTTTTGAAACGCTGGAACGAGAGATTCGGTCCCGAAAGTCGTCGTCCGTGGTCGAACTGGAAGACTGTTACTTCGTGCTGGACCGGGAAAAACGCCCCGAGCACGCGAAACGACTCCTTAGCGAAATAGACGAATTGGGCGGTTTTCTGCGCGACAGACAGTTCGAGATCACCGATGAAAACAAATATCGAACATTCTGGCGGCGATTTTGGGCGTGGATTCTCGACGGCTTTGTGATTGGCCTGCCGCTGATAGTGGTGCAGCTTGCGATGCACAGCGCTGACGTTCTTACGCCACCCGCACAAGCGTATGTGGATCACATCGCTCAGTTCATTATCATCGCCTATTACATTGCCATGCACGCCAGATACGGGCAGACCGTCGGAAAGATGGCGATGAGAGTAAAGCTTTGGGATAAATCCGAGACCAGAGAAATTGCGGTACGGCAGTCGATTATGCGGGAGATAGTACCCATCGCATTCTTGTCCGTATCTTTGGTCTACTTTCTGGGGTTCGGTGTGTCCGACAACGGAGAAGAATTGACCGAAACTGCAAAGAATATCTTGCTCGGCACCGGAGTCGTTGTGTTTGTGTGGTGGATAGTTGAGGTCGCAACGATGCTGTTTAATCGTAAGCGCAGGGCCGTTCATGACTTAATCGCCGGGACGGTCGTCACGAGGGTCCTGTGACAGGCAACGCAACTACTCCGGTCTCTTGGCCACAACAAAAATAGACTTCGCTTTTCCCGGTTGCCAGTTGTAAACAATTTCGAAGCCGGCACCACTCAAACTCGCCTCCAACTCCTTTGCAGTGAATACTTTCACCGTTGGCAGCAACCCCAGAAACTTGCCAAGCGGTGCGACATGCCTCAAGAGTCTCATTCTGGTATCGCCGAGGCATACGGTACTACTGACGAATACTCCGCCGGGCTTGAGCATTCCATAAACCTTGGCGATCACGGCATCCCGATTATCAAGTAGATGCAAGATGCTGAGCCCCAGCACAGCATCGAAGCTTTGCCCGTCAATGTTGTAATTATCAATACTCGAGCGTGCGAAGGTGATGTTCTCAACGCTCTCTGCCTCGGCTTTCCGCTGCGCTATTTCGATCATCTTCGACGATAAGTCTATCGCTTGAATGTGTTTTACATACGGCGCATGGGTGATGGCGGTCGACCCCGTACCGCAGCCGAACTCCAGAATATTCATTTCCGGGCGAAAATATCTTTGCGTGACCTGTAGCTTCTTCCGGTACGTCGCTTCGTCCGCAATCGACTGTTTCGAATAGCGTTCTGCGAACCTGTCCCAGAACTTTGCTGACTGATGCATGATCCATCCTCGTTGGTGTGCGCGGCATTGTAGCGGATATTCGATTTGGTCGAATTCACGGAAGAGGACGGTCGTCATTGGCTTCGACGATAGGAAAATGACGGGCGTGAAAATAAGGATTGGTACGGTTGGGGCGTAGCGCAATACTAAGTGGCACCTCTGACCCATCCGACACTTAGCACGTAGCGTGTACCTTCGATGACACGAGTGACGCTGTGGGACGATCTGTCCGGGCGGAACCGCAACAAGTAGCAGTCGAACGGTAGAAGGATCGGATTGGCTAGAAGGAGCATCTTCTCGTAACCGGAGCGCTGGCGCCCTTCGCGCCAACGAAACCAGTTATTGAGGTATTGTTTGACCGACGACATTCGTTATCGTTACCTGTGTTGGGCCGAGCAGCGCTAGCTAACCGGCATTAGTGATTCCGTAATAACAACGCCAAAATAGGCTGGTTGTATGGTACGGGCCTTCGATCACATTCCCGGCACTAAATACCCGTTTGACTTCGATATCGGAGATACCGTGTGGAAGCGGCTTGCAGGTACAGCGCAGTGTTAGCGCGCGTCTTTGTCCAACAAGAATTTGATTCGAATTTTCGCGCCACGATGCCAGGTCGATACCCCATTGAGCTTAGCCGGCCGAAATTTGGCGGCTTTTAGAGCCTCGAGAGCTGACCGCTCAAAAATCATGCTCGAGTTCTGGATCACGACGATGTTTCTCGGTAACCCAGAAGGCGTAACGTCAAACTCAAAGTCGACGAAACCCTCGCGCCCACGCATATGCGGTGGATCTATTGGAGTAGGAATATATCGGACTTGCGATATCAGATCGGCGGCGCTACCAACATCCAGCCACTCGGTAACAGCGTACGCCGGACACTGCGCAAGTCCTCTTATCGGTTCGGCCAGATCTCCAGAGTTCACTGTAGAGAATATTGCATCGCAGATCTTGTCCAGCTCGATTGAGCCGCCACGCTTCATCTCGTTCAAACTGCGGTGCTTGAGGAGACCTGCTTCGTAAATCGCTATGGCAGCACCTCGCTCATCGGCGGCCCAATACAGGCGAGCTTTATCCAGATCAGCGCCCGGATCGTACTCAGGCGACTGTGCCACCGAAGCGCCGGCCGAGAAAAGGAAGAACAGAATAATTCGTGACATTGCTCAGTGCCTGCAAATGTTTAAGCTAGTTTGCGCCCAGGAAATGGCAATAAACCTGCAGCAGCTTGTATGTTTCGTTTAGGGCATTCATCAGTATAAGTTGGGGCCCATAGGCTCTTCGGAGCTTATCGATGTACCAGCTCGATACAGCGCCGGATCCAGCAGCAACTGAGACCGTCTCTTGCCTGTGTTTATTGACTTCCTTCGCATAACCGGTCAGCAACAACATGTGCAGTACGCAACAACGCTTCCAGCAGGGAATCGTCAATATCTAGATGTCCTTCATATTCCGCCAAATTTCGCTTACGGTGCGCCTGTTCCAGAACCCGCCACTGCTCGTTCGGAAGATCGAGCGTGTGCTTCAGGCACTGAAATACGATGTATCGACTTTCCGACCGATATCCAGCCTTACGGAGAGCAGCAAGTGACAACGCATGTGCTGCGTTGTACGCGAGATCAAATCGCGACTCGATGCTTAGTGTTTCGTTGCCAGCATCGCGGAGGCGAACGAGGCCGGAACTCGTCAGACCAGCAACTTCCTGGTCTGATGGCGGTTCAAGCTTTAGTTGCCCAACCTCAACGAGGTTATCCAATTGGTCATGCGGCATCTAACTGCCCTTCCAGAATTATTATCGGACCCGCTAGCACACGACTGAGAAATGCACTGTTACCGGAACGACGTTTCCGAAACTCACTAACCGTATAAAGCGTGGAATTAACTTGCCGGCCCAATTGTTGTTCAACGGCGGACAGATTCGCATAAAGATCTTCGAGTATAAGGTTGTCGGACACGACGAGCAGGTCTATATCGCTGCTTGCGGTATCTGAACGCTTGGCAACGGAGCCATAGATAAGCGCCAGGGACACTCGTGCCGCCAGCGGTTCCAGCGCCGCTCGCAGGTTCCCCTCGATGCCTACTGTCTTGCTAACGATCGAACATAATTCCTTGTATATAGGTGAGTCGGGATTGGCTCGATAATGTTTTTGATTGCCATGGCGTTTCGTCACCACGAGTTCGCTGCGCTCCAGCCGGGCGAGTTCACGCTGGACGGCACCACGCCCGACGTCGGCCAGCTCTATCAACTCGGTGACGAAGAAGCTCCGCTCCGGTTGCCCAAACAGCAAGCCGAGCAAGCGCTGCTGGGTTGCGGTAAACAGGGCGGCCGCCAGAGATTGCTCGCCAGGCCTCTGGCTGGATTTTGTGGGTCGTCGGACGATAGCAGGATTAGTACCCATAGTGGGTATATTAGTACCCGATTTGGGTATAGTCAAGAGGCCGGTGGGTGCCCGATACACACAGTCTGCGCCGGACTACAACGCTACGCCTTTCGCTTCGCCACCAACGGCCACCAGAGCTGGTAGTACCAAGGTTGCTTCATCGAATCTGGGTTAACCGTACCGTATCGTTCCGGAATCCGGTCATCTTGAAATACCGCGGTGCCGAACAACACATCCCAAACAAACAAAGTCTGCGCGAAATTCCCTGCCGGTACACCGTGGTAGCCAAGGCCATGATGCCCGCGGTGCAGACTGGGTGTATTGATAATGTATTCGAAGTAGCGCATGAACGGCCGCAAAATCTTGTTACGATAAAGCGACCGGTCTGCACCGAATCCTGTGTGCAACAGGACATTGTGGACACCGATAACAGCCGCCGACAGCACGACCTGCTCAAGCAGTCCGAAATAGATCATTATTCCCATCCACCAGAATCCCGGCATGATCCAAAACCAAAGCCAGTTCTCGCGAAAAGCGATGGACACTTGGTACACCGTCGGCGTGTGGTGAGTTCGATGAAAGCCCCACAGCTGCGGGTGCCGATGCGCCAGACGGTGTACCCAGTAGTGCAAAAAATCATCCGGTAGAAACACCAGCAGAAAACCCAGCCAGAAGGGTAACCCGGCTAGACTGTTCTGGCTTTCCGGAAAGAACAGACCGGCCAGGGAGAATGCCAGGAACAATACTGCCGGTTTGATCAGGCCCAGTTGCGCCAGGCTGATGAAATCTATTAGTCGCTCACTCTTCGCACGCGGCTTACGGCGGGTAACACCGGACAGGTGTTCGGCGAGCAGAAACACGACGAACAGTCCGACGACCAGGATAGTGTCGAGATGTGGCATGGAGCCTCCAATATCATATAAGCAAACATGCACATACATGCACCATTTGAATCAAAAAAAACTAACAGCAACCCAATACAAGGCATTTGCGAATGGTGTCTGTCAGCTGCTCGGACATCCTCAGCGTTTCCTCGCCGTTCACACTGTAGACGGCATGCCGGCCATCTTTTCTGTGATCGAGAAGGCCGGCCTTGTGCAGAACCGACAGGTGTCTTGAGATAACAGACCGGTCCTGAGGCATCTTGGCGGCCAGTGTTTTGACATCACTGGGGCCGAGCACGATGAGGTGCTTCAATATTTCCACCCGTGCTGGCTCGCTAAACGCTTTGACAAAATCGGTGCTCAGACCGTCCAGCATTTTTGCGACCGAAGGTTTCTTAGTCATGTGTGCATGTTAATGCACGCTTTTAAGCAGTGCAAGTCCCTGTGTCACAAAACCCGTCGCAACCTAGTCCAGGTACTTGCTACCAATCAGGACAGCACGCTCTTCCGGGTCGTCGCGATCAATAAACGCGATCGTCGTCGTCTTACGCTCACCGTTATCGTAGATGAGCTGCAACACATGACCGTCGATGCGATACCAACCGTTCAGCCCGGAATTGCTGTAGCCCGAACCGGTTGTTGTGCCGATGACGGAATTCCCCGTGCTGGCACTGATCGACGCAGAGGACTCATTTGAGAATCGGCCGTTCGTCGAAAAACACCACCGACTGGAGCTGGTGGCTGAGTTGTATGCGCCGGTCCCGGCCGTGGGCAGCGAGGAGATGAAGAAGGAACCAAAGCACGCGTCCAGTCGATCATCGCGCCCGCCGGGCTGCGTTTTTATTGTCAGGTAATAATCGTTGTAGTACCGCCCGGTGTCCCACTTTATTTCGATATCACCGTCAGTCTCACGCCATCGGCCCCACCTTTTTGGACTGTCACGCAGTGATGCAGCTCGGCCTAGCGTCACCGTGTCGGAAAGCTCGTCCGTAACGCTCCCGTCCTCAAACACCATGGCGCCCCAGCGACTCACTTCGTAACCCGAGATACCCACGACGAAATCGCCGACATACCAAATGGCGTCCAGCCCGTCCGGAGCCGTGGCCAGCGGAATACCGGGACGTTCGAGAGGCGGCCCCTGACGACAGACCACATCGACAAGCGTAAGAAGATCGGCTCGCGTCTGCTGCCGAGCCTCGTTCAACCATACGGCTCTGTCCATATAAGAATCGACCAGGCGCAGATAGCCGCTATGAGCACAAGCGAAGCGCGCCGAAATCCGGGCCTGCCCGCGCTTGCGGCGAACGTCGCGCATGACGTTGACAGGACTATCGTCCGACCCGTCGGCGACCGGATTAGCCTGACTAATCACTTTCTCGCCGGTGACGGCGCCGGCATTGTTCATCTGCAGAAATTCGCGCGGCGTGCGACCCTCTGCGGTTTCCCACCCGAGCAGGTGTACCTTCAGTGTACCTTCACGGTAGGTCTTGCTGAGAACCTGGCTCCGTTGCCGGGTTTGACTCGACCAACCTTCCGGCGGCGTTATGGATTGGAATTCGACGTCTTCCGCCACGGCGTGCGCCGAAAAGACAACGCTCGCCGCAAAAACAAACACCGCCCTCCGGCTTGTTGCAATCGCTGTGTGTACGCGCATCTGATCTCACTTTGTCGTTGACCGCAATTATAACCAGACAATGACGAGTCCGGCTGAACTCCGACTGAACAATGCGCCGGCGTGTTTCGACAAAAGAACCGTTCAGCAATTGTTCAGGGCCTGACGGTAGTGTACGTTTACATCGCTAGGTTCTCGTCATGAGGACAGGTGGAAGAAAACAGGATTCGAGCGTTCGAAATAAGGGAATATCATGCGAAAAACCATTCTGACCACCATAGCCATTGGCGTTTTTTCTGCTCAACCCGTATCGGCACAGATCGCCGGTGAAAACCTGCCGGACATGAAGGACCTGCGGTCTATTTTCGGTGGCGTTTCTTCCGGCGAGATCAAAGTCGAACCCGTAGTGGACAGCGACGGTCTTGTTGGCAGCGGCATACCTGTTCCCGACACCGGTGCACTCGGCAGGATGGCCAAAGCTATCGCACAACAGATGGGCGAGGCACTCGGCGATCCGAACGTTGCCGAGACGATGGAAGACGGATTCGTCAAGGTTGTCACTGAAGTTGAAACCTCGATACCACAACTTGGCTTTCAGAGGCGCGACTACGGTGTTGCCTTTGCGCTCTTTTTCATCATGAACTGGGAACTCGCCAACGCCGTCGAATTGCCGGAGGACGTCTCCCTACTCGCTGCGACGAAACTGGTGCAGTCGGTGCAGGCAGCGTATCCGGGGGAGACCGGATTAAGCGATGCCGAGCTCGATACACATTACGACATGTTTCTTACCGTGCCACTCACTACCATGATCATGGTCAAGTCCTTTGAAACGGAAGGTCGGATGGAAGAAGCCGACGAGATGCGTGAGCTCGCCGGCCAGTCCTTCGAACAGGTCATCGGTCGCTCCCCCTACGATATCGACATTACCGACAGTGGCGAGATCAAGGGATACTGATCCGTTAGTGGCGCACCCTTACCTTAAAGAAATTCGAGACCTCCTGGCCGAAATCGGCCTCGACGACTCCGATCTGGAATGCAAACACTTTTTCAGTGGAGCGGCAGCCTACGCCAACGGAAAAATCGTTGCGTCGCTATCGCCAAAAGGACTTGCCTTCAAATTATCGGAGCACCGGTGCAACGAAATCTTGTCGCAGGGCATCGCGATTCCGCTGCGATATTTTGATAAATCACCGGTTAAACGCGGCTACGTGTTATTCCCTGACAAGAACAGACTGAGCAAAGATGAGCTCAAGGACTGCTTTCGTGAGTGTATCCTGACGTCTGCGACGAACACCAAAGGCACGTCGGTCAAATGACTACACACGTCTATTTTGACCTCGACGGAACGCTCACGGATTCCTACGAGGGCATCCACGACGCATTGGCGACCATCGCAAACGCCGGTTACTCACTGTACCTCGCTACCAGCAAGCCACGCATTGCCGCCGGCCGAATCGTTGAGCATTTCGAAATGCGACAGTACTTCGAAGAAGTGTACGGCAGCGAACTCGACGGCGCGCACTCAAATAAGTCAGACTTACTGAGTTACGCAATCGGCGAGAACCCATCTGCATCCCGCCGCATGATGATCGGTGATCGCAAGCACGACGCCATCGGGGCGATCGCGAACGGTATACTGCCGATCGGCGTTTCCTACGGCTACGGTTCCGTCGATGAACTGACCCAGGCAGGCACCGTTGCAATCGCCGAAACGCCCGCGCAACTCCCGAAAATCCTCGTTGAATGGAACGAATCGTGACACGAATTACAAGCTTGCTAGCCCTCGTTGTTCTGCTCGCTGCGTGCGAGAAGTCCGTCATCACTCCCGTTACCGACGACATCGATCTCATTGTTCGATGCGGTACGCTGATCGATGGTCTGGCGAACGAGGCGGTCGAGGACCGGTACATCGTTATTCGCGATCAGCGTATCAGCGAAATACTTCCGGGTAGTGACCCGTCAATGGCTAATGCCGAAGTCCTAGACCTCAGCGATCGCACTTGTCTGCCAGGATTGATTGATACACACGTCCATCTTGGCCTGCTTCCCGAAGACGCAGAGGACTACACCATTTACCTGCGGCGAACACCCGACGATACCCGCCAACTGGCACAGATTAATGCCGCAAAAGTCCTGAATGCTGGATTCACAACCATCCGGCACGTTGGCGACTATCTCGCATGGGTTGATCGCGACGTCCGGGATCGCATTCGCTCCGGTGCAATCCCCGGTCCGCGCATTCAGATCGCGGGCTTTTACCTGACGACTCCGCACGGCGGTGGCGACCTGTACATCCCGGGCATCGACGATACGGAAATACCCATGTACTACCGCCGGGGCGTGGCTCGCGGTGCAGACGAGTTCCGCCTCAAGGCCGAAGCGTTGGTCACCGGTGGCGCCGATGTCATCAAGATCATCGCATCGGGCGCCGTTTTCGGCTGGGGCGGCATACCGGGCGCGCCCGAAATGACGCGCGAAGAAATCGCCGCCGTTGTCGAGGTCGCTAACGCCGCAGGAATAAAAGTAACGGCACACGCTCACGGCGCGGAATCCATCAAGGACGCTATTCTCGCCGGTGTGAGTGCTATTGAACATGCCTCCCTCGGCGACGACGAATCAATAACCCTAGCCGTTCAACACGACGTCGCTTTTTCCATGGACGTGTACAACGGCACGTATACCGAACTGGTTGGCCGCGAGCAGAATTACGCGGAAGAATTCATGCGCAAGAATGACGAGACTACCGAAGCGCAGAGAATTGTGTTCGAAAAAGCGGTGGCTGCTGGCGTGACCATCCTGTTCGGTACCGATCTGGGTGTATTGCCACATGACCTCGGTGCGCGTCAGTTTGAAGTGATGGTTGAGCGCGGCATGACACCGATGCAGGCTATCCGTTCGGCTACATCGGTTGCCGCCAGTCACATGGAAATGGCCGATGACGTCGGCGCGATTGAAGTTGGGCGTTACGGCGATCTGATCGCGGTTTTAGGAGATCCGCTTCGTGACATCTCCGTGCTTCAGGACGTCAGTGTTGTCGTGAAGAATGGTGTAGTGGTCAACACGCAGAGCACGCGCGCACCGAGCCCCAGCCGCACCTCAAAATGACCTTCAACGAGCTGCCAGATGCCTAGCCAGATTTAAACCTTAGCTAAGTAGTGGCCGCGACTTCAATAGTAATAACCACGATTCAAATATTCGGGTCTCACGGTGAAAATTCTCCATATTGGAGGAGTACCGTTTGTGAGAAGGAACTCACTATGTAACCCGGATTCCGAGTAGATCCGGTTTCAAAGGGAGATAGACATGTCCAGCAGAATGAAAGTCGAATTGATCCGCTACATCCCTTTTCCGGCCGCCCTGATTTTCGTGTTTTTCACGAGCGTGGCGTCGGCTGGCACGATTATCGGTTCAGATCACGATTTTTCGAGCGCCAATGCCGATGGGCAGATATGCGTAAATTGCCATACGCCGCACAGCGCCGATACGACCGTCGCAACTGCGCCGCTGTGGAACCACGAGGTCACGACCGCCACGTTTGTCCTGTATTCCAGTCCAACCATGAATTCGGCGCCAGGGCAACCGTCTGGTAGCTCTGTGCTCTGTCTTTCCTGCCACGATGGCACCGTCGCCGTTGATAGTTTTGGCGGCAACACAGGAACCGATTTCATACAACCGGGTGAAGGCCATTATTTGGGAACCGATCTAAGTAACGACCATCCGATCTCGATCACTTATGATTCCGCTCTCGCAACAGCCGACCCCGGGCTACTGGACCCCGCCGCGACCACCGTGACGATCGGGCTGGGTGGCGACAAGACCAATACCGGCACGGTGAGCAATCTACTGCTGCCGGCCGATCAGGTGCAGTGCTCGTCCTGCCACGACGTCCATAACGGTTTCGTACCGCCGTCGGAACCGGATTTGCTCCTGGTCACAAAAACGAACAGCAGCATTTGCCTGACCTGTCATAATAAGTAGGCAATTGCTGATCGCCATCGCCACCGGCTCGGCGGCGATGGCCCCGGGGCCAAGACAACAGGCAAGAGGTTTCGGATGAAAAAAAGCGCCAAAAGAACCCTTTTAGGATCTGCGGCGACCTATCTGTTTATCCTGTCTGCTTGTGCAAGTGCCCCTCCGGATGTCGAACCCGACGGGCCGATATTTTATCCATCACCGCCGGTGCCGGCACGGCTGCAGTATCTTACCAAGTTTTCGTCGCAGCTCGACTTGGGGGAGAAAAACGACGCTTTCCGAAATTTTATTTTTGGGGCAGAGACGACTGAGGGGCACCTCGTCAAGAAACCGTACGGACTGGCCGTGTTCGACGGGGCTGTCTACGTCGTCGATACGCGCGGCGGGGGCTATGTCGTTTTCGATTTCGTCGCCGCAAGATCGAAGACAATTCGCGGCAGCGGCGCAAGCAGCATGCCGAAACCGATCAACATAACGATTGCTGAGAACGGTACGCGCTACGTAACAGACACGAAGCGCGAGCAGGTGTTGATATTTGATCGCAATGATCGCTTCGTTAGAGCGCTGGGGTCAGGTGATCAATTCCGTCCGGTAGACGTCGCAGTTCTTCGGGACCGTCTATACGTCTCCGACATAAAGCACCACAAGATCCATGTTTTGGACAAGCAGACTGGCAAGTTCCTGTTCGAGTTTGGCTCAAATGGTTCTGGCCCCGGAGAATTGTTTCAGCCAACCAACCTCGCCATTGGGCCCGACGAGTCGATATACGTAACTGATACGGGGAATTTTCGAGTGCAGGTCTTTTCCCCGGATGGGGCATTCATTCGTAGCATAGGACAAATCGGTACCGCCGCAGGGCATTTCGCTCGCCCCAAAGGAATTGCAGTCGATAAAAACGATCAGATTTACGTTGTCGACGCAGCCTTTGCGAATGTGCAGATACTCGACCCGGAAGGCGTGCCCCTGTTGTTTTTCGGCGGGCCGGGCCAGGGTTTGGGCGATATCAACCTGCCCACTGTTGTCAAGATCGACTACAAGAACGTAGATTTTTTTCGTAAATACGCAGACCCGGAATTTGACCTTGAATATCTGGTGTTGGTAGCCAGCCAATTCGGCCTGAACAAAGTTGCTGTTTTCGGGTATGGCGCGATGAGAGAATAGGGTTGGCCGTTGAACAACCGCTTCCTGCAAGTATCGATTTCGGTCTGTTTCTGCCCGTACCAACATGAATCCAGGTTTTGTGGCGTCGCCGCCATCTTGTTGATCGCATCGCTTTCCGTTTCCGGACCGGCCATCGCAGATATGCGCGATGCCAGAGTCGGCGGTTTTCACTTTACTGACATAAGTGGCTCAACGTCTGTCCGGTATCTGCTTGACGACCGGGAACATGCCAGCCTGAATTCCGTAGACAGTTTCGAGACGCAGCAGAACCTCGAAGCGGAACTGTTCATCCTGACGCGCAGTTACCTATATCACCCCGATTTCCTCGAAATGAAAATTGGCGGAGGACCGCTACTGGTTACCCAGGATTTTAACGCTACTGCCGGCACTAACAGCAATAACGAGGCACTTTTTAACTTTATTGCAGACCTAAGCTTTCTGAACCAGAAAGCTTACCCGGTTCGTGCATTTTACAGACGCAGTCACCCTTCTATTACCACCAGCCTGTCCGGCAGGTTCCTGGTTAAACGAAACGAATTCGGTTTGAACGCACAGTTGCGCCAGCCGATTTCGCCAGTGCAGTTGACGTTTGATGCGTTCCATATCGATACGATCGGATCTGGATTCGGCACAACGCTGGACGAGAACATCGACGAGCTGTCCTTGAACGCTTTCAGGTCGTACCGGGATGCTGACCGCGTGGGTATCACGTATCGCTGGAATCGGCGTGACTCGCTTAGCGGTAGCCCGGGGCTACCTGTCCAGGCGTCAAAGATAACGACGCTAACCACCGATCTGGATGCGCGGAACGTGTTCGGCGCTAACGGGCAGCTCACGCTGGTGCAGCAAGTCTTCCTGGTAGATCAGGATACTGAGCTGGATGTTCTCACCAAGCTGGAGGATCGTCGCTATTTCGGAAACCTGAACTGGGCGCACACCAGGAACACCCGGTCGTTCTATCAATACACGCATCAGAAAACGGCGCGTCCGGGGCAATCAGACGTTAGCCACCGGTCTCTGGTGGTGGGGGGAAGTCACGACCGTGATCAGAACCTTGTGCTCAGCGCTGACGCGAGGGCTACGGAAGATCGGGATACTGCCTTCAGGCGTCAATTGGCAGGTATCGGGACGAATATCCGATACAGATACCCGACCGCCTTTGGTTCGATCAGCTTAGGTGTCGGGCTCGGTGCCCGGCGCACCGACCAGGTCTCTGAAGAAGACCAGGCTCGGGTATTTGACGAGCCGGCGGCATTGACCGGGACCGACCTGGTCGATCTTCGCAACGACTTCGTCGTTCCAGCGACAGTGCTTGTTCGCAACGAGCCAAAAACCCAGGTATTCATCGACGGAATCGATTACAGGCTTGTCACGGTTGGAAGTTCGACCTCGATCCAACGCCTGGTGGGCGGCAATATCGCTGACGGCCAGAACGTGCTGCTGGAATATTCGTACTTGACCGGAGGCACCGTAAAGTTCGATACGCTGAGCCAGAATTATGTGGCTGACATACGCTTTCTCAACTATTTCGGCGTATTTGCCCGCCTGAGTAACCGCAATAACAATGTGGTCGGTGGCACGCCGACAATCCCTCTGAACGACATCCGGAGCATTCAGTTTGGTGGGCGTATTGACTATCCGATAGGGAATCGATGGACTGTCGGTGGTGAGTATTTGCGTACGGATCAGAATGAAGACATTTCTTCTTACATTCGCGACAGTTACGACGCGTATGCCGAGGTGATACTGCCTTTGGCGAGTTCGCTGCGAATCTCGCTGCATCAGGAGACCGTCGATAACGAGAGATCGAACGAGGATATCGACCTCGTGCAGTATCGGATCAGCCTGCGCAGCCGGCCGCTCCGTGGCATTGTGTTGGCGTGGAATAGCGACTATCTGGAGGATATCGGCGGCAGCCTGTTCCGGGAACGCACCTCGCACAGTCTCACCGTACAATGGGTTTACCGGCAAATGCGTATTATGGTGCGTGGCGAGCAAGTCTCGGAGACGCTCGGGTCCACGGTCCGTGACAATACGCGCGTATCGGCACAGATTCAGAGGGCATTTTGATGTCGATTGTCAGCACGAAATTTCGAATTCTCTGTTGCTTGTTGCCATTGGCCCTCGTCGCTGGCTGTGCCAGCCAGGAAATTCTCGAGCCATTTACGGAGTCCGGCCCTGTCTGGCCGGAGCCGCCGGCAGCAGCACGTCTTCAATTCATCGGGGAATTCTCACGGCCGTCGGAATTAGGCATTCGTCCGTCGCTCTGGTCGAGGATAGTGCGCATAACGGCAGGTCCTGCGCAGAACGAACTGGTGCGACCCATGTCCGTCGCCGTTGCCGGGCAAGCCAACATTATTTATGTCGCGGACCCCGGGGCCGGCTGCGTGCATCGATACGATCTGCGATCCGGGGCATACCGGCAGCTTCGCCTGGCGCGGGAGGCTCCCTTGCTGTCTCCGGTCGGACTGGCAGTTACGCCGGATGGCCGGTTGTTCGTCTCGGATTCGCAATTGGCCAAGATTTTTGTTGCTGATGCCGGTGACAAATTGCTCACGCCGCTGCAACTCGACTCCCCGCTGCAACAACCGACGGGCATTGCATGGGATGCCAGCACCGATCAACTTTATGTTGTCGATACTGCGGCACAGGTGATACGTCGCTATACGTCCTCGGGATCACTGATCGACGAATATGGCCAGCGTGGAGAACGGGCCGGCGCCCTGAACTACCCGACGTTTCTCTGGCAGGATAGCGATCGCAATCTCCTGGTCAGCGACTCCCTGAATTTTCGAATTCAGCGATTTTCGCCCAACGGTATTGCACTCGGCCACTTCGGCAAGGCCGGCGATGCAACCGGAGCCCTGTCCCGGCCCAAGGGAGTGGCCACGGATAGCTTCGGTCATATCTATGTCGTGGATTCGCTGTTTCATGCCGTACAGGTATTCGACAGCGATGGACGATTCCTGCTCGCTGTTGGTCAGCAAGGTCAGGGGCCCGGCGAATTCTGGTTGCCCGCTGGAGTTTATGTTGACAGCGACAATACGATCTTTGTCGCGGATACGCACAATCGTCGCATCCAGGTTTTTCGATACGTCGGAGCTTCACCATGAACCTGTCGTACAGGTACTGTCTTGTTTTTCTTTGTTGCCTGATCGGCGGGTCCGGCACGGCAGCAACGATTGTTAGTTCGAAGCACAATCTTTCGGCCAGCGGCCCCGGCCCCGTAACGGCAAGCTCAGAGTCGCAGATTTGTGTGTTCTGCCATACGCCTCACCAATCATCGCCGGTCGCGCCGCTGTGGAATCGCAACTCGCCGGGACTTAACTACGTTCCGTACTCGAGCAGTACAGCGGTCGCCACGCCCGGGCAGCCCACCGGTGACTCACTACTTTGCCTCAGTTGCCACGACGGCACTGTCGCTCTCGGTCAAGTGCTGAGTCAGACTAACGACATTGTCATGAAGGGCGGCGTAACGACTATGCCCGTCGGACCGTCGCTGATGGGTACTGACCAGGCACATGACCACCCCATCTCCTTCGAATATTCGAGCATGCTGGCCAGCCAGAAAGGTGAACTTCGCGATCCAGGCGCACTTCGGCCACAGATAAAACTCGATGCGAGTGGTCAGCTCCAGTGCACGACCTGTCATGACGCGCATGACGATCAATTCGGCAAGTTTCTTGTTTGGCCCAATTCGCGATCACAGCTTTGCCTCGAGTGTCACCAAAAAAAGGACTGGGCGCTCACGCCGCACAGCTTGTCCGCCTCCGGCTGGAACGGAGTACTACCGGATCCCTGGCCGGCCAGCGACGAGGTAACCGTTATGGACAACGCGTGCCGGAATTGCCACCTGTCACACGCGGCGACAGGCGGACCGCGGCTGCTTCAATACTCGGTTGAGGAACAAAATTGCGATGCTTGCCACAATGGTAACGTCGCTGCGCTGGACGTAATGGAGGAATTCATGAAACTGTCCGTTCATCCGGTCGGCGACGCCTCCCTGGTGCACGACCCTGCAGAGCCGGGTAGCATCGTTGATCGGCATGTGGAGTGTGTGGATTGTCATGATCCGCACGCCGCGCGGGCGGGCGCAACGTCGATCACAGGCGTGCTGACGAATGTTCGCGGGATCGACATATCCGGTGGTGACGTCAGCCCGGCTAACCAATCTTACGAGGTCTGCTTGCGTTGTCATGCCGACAACCCGGCTCCTGGGCAGAACCCGACGGCGAGACAGCACGATCAGCTCAATACGCGACTGGAATTCCAGCCCGCCAATCCGTCATTTCATCCGGTTGCCAGCGTTGGCCGGAATTTGGATGTTCCAAGCCTGATTGCCCCGTTGTCCCCGGCCTCAATTATTGAATGTACCGACTGCCACAATTCCGACAGTTCAACAATCGCCGGAGGGGTGGGGCCCGATGGCCCGCACGGTTCAGCGTTCGACCCCATTCTGGTTCGCCGTTACGTCACGTTGGACAACACGCCGGAGAGTAGCTCGGCGTATGCACTATGCTACGCGTGCCACAGCCGCAATAGCATTCTTGGCGACGAGAGCTTCGGCGAACATGACAAACACGTACGCGATGAAGACACTCCGTGCAACGTCTGCCACGACCCCCACGGGATTAGCTCGACCCAGGGCAACAGCGTCAACAACACGCACCTGATAAATTTCGATACGACAGTGGTCAGTCCGAACGGAAATGGGCAGCTTCGATTTGTCGACGAAGGGCGATTCACCGGCTCTTGTTCCCTACTGTGTCACAGTGAGAATCACGACAATGAGGATTATTGATTGCGTAATTCCGCGAAACATTTAGCAGCGAGCCGGATCGCAATTGCAATAAATCCGGTTTTGCTTGCGATGCTGGTCGGTACTTTGCTCTGCGCGTCTCTGTCAAGCCGTGCGGCGGATGCGACCGGCGAATCACCGCACTGGAGCAAATCTGCATGCGCCACTTGTCACGACAGCGACGCGCCAACCGACAACTCCGATGTCAGACTCGATAACCACAGTGCGTTATGCGTGGACTGTCATGACGAGGCTGAAGCGTCCACCTGTCCGCACCCGAGCAACTTGCCAGTGCAGGATTTCGGCCAGTTGAAGCTTCCGGAGTCGTACCGATCGGCAACCTTTGACGATCAAATCGTCTGCACAAGCTGCCACTCGGTCACGTTACAATGCACGGGGGGGCGCCGCGAGCAATACGAGAATTCGGCGTTCCTACGAAAAGGTTCTTCTCGCCCAGGTCAGGTATGTTTCGATTGTCATGATATTGAGCACTATGAAAAACTGAATTCGCATAACGCGGGCCCAAACGAGCGAACGCAGACCTGCCTGTTCTGCCACAACGAGGCGCCGAACACTAACAATTTCATCCTGCCGGACCTTCGTCTGAGTGGCGATCTGCAGTGCACCGGGTGCCACCGGGCGGTCCCGCATCCCTTATCGGCACCGGGTGCGGCTACCGATGAGTGGACACACCTCGTTGTACCGACTACGGAAATTGTTACTCGCATGAAATCGACCGAAGACAGGACCGGCATAGTGTTGCCGCTGGACCCCGACGACGGTTCGATCAGGTGTACAACCTGTCACAACGTACACGATCCCGACCTGCCCGATTACCCGTTGCGATCCGAAGAAGGCGCGGCGAACAAATTGCGCATGACCGACATTTGTGAGGCCTGCCATGACAAGTGACTGCTGCTCGGTGGGCCGGTTGGATTCGCGTAGGTCAATAATGATGTTGCTTCTTCTGCTGGGTGTTGCAGCGTACCCGGTGACGGCAGCCGAGATAACGACTGTGCCGTTCCGGGTAGTTCACGAGATTGGCCAGGAGTCGACGGATCCGCTGTCTCTACCAACCGACGTCGCGCTGGCCAGTAACGGTGACATTTATGTCGTCGACAGCGGCAACCATCGGATCGTGGTGTTCGATTCTTCTGGCAGCCGAATACGACAGTTCGGTGAAGAGGGTTCCGACGACGGACAGCTCCAGGGTCCGGTGGGTATCGGCATCGGGCCGGACGGTGGAATCTATGTGGCTGATCGCGGCAACAACCGGATTATGCGGTTTTCGGCGGATGGCTCTTTCCTGTCGTCAATAGCACTGATGGAAGACAAGCAGGAAGTTGTGCCGATTGACGTCGCCGTGTCGCCCGTTGGCGGAGAACTATTTGTTACCGCAAACAACAGTCACCGCATCCTGGTTTTCTCGGATACCGGCGAACTGATCAGGGGGTGGGGCGAAAATGGCACAGATCCGGGGCAGTTTCGCTATCCGGCTACCCTGGCCATCGCGAACGACCGACTCTATGTGGTGGACGTATTAAACGCACGACTTCAGAGCTTCGATCTGAACGGCGGTTCGGCTAGCGCATTCGGCAAACTTGGTGCGGGGCCGGGCACCTTTTTCAGACCCAAAGGCGTTGCAATAGACGCGGTTGGCCGCGTTTACGTCAGCGACAGTTATCTGGGCGTCGTGCAAGTTTTTACCTCCGAAGGCGAGTTCCTGCACGCGATCGGTAACGACGGCATTCCGACCCGTTTCGAAACGCCGGTTGGACTGGCCAGCTCCGGCAGCCGAATTGTTCTTGTTCAGATGCTCCCGCACACGATCTTGATCCTTGAACCGGATTCGGAAACATGAAGCTTCGATTGCATTGCATAATTGCACTCACCGTCGTCGGTCTGAACGCAACCTGGATCGAATACACGGCGGCAGAAGAGGCGGCGGACATGTTCAAGTGTCCGGTCTGCCACACTGACCGCCTGCGAGAAAATAAACGGCGGCGGGCGATAACGCTGGTACCTCATGATCCCAACCCGACATTAACGACAGGTCGGCAGCTGGAAACCAGTACGCCCGGCATGTGCTTGTCGTGTCACGACGGATTCGTACTCGACTCCAGGGAACTTTGGAAAGCTGGCCATATGGGCCATAGAGTGGGCATGTACCCATCTGCGAAAATAACGCTGCCAAAGATCGACGGCGGGGCGGTATTTCCGATGAACGATGACGGCAAGATGTATTGCGGAACCTGCCATTCGGCGCACCAGATCGAAGACGCGGCGAACGAGGCACCACCGTACATGCGGGTAGACCCGAACGACGGTAACCTCTGTCAGGCGTGCCATGATGACAAGCGATCGATCGGTGGCAGCGACCATGAGCGCAGCAGCGGCCGGCGCAAAGCGCCTGCCGATTTCGCGACGCGAGGCGTCTGTATTCGTTGTCACGTGGCGCATCAGGCAGAAGGTCCGGTGTTATGGTCCCGGGAGCCGGGCGAAGGCAACACGCCCGTGAATCGGCTTTGCACCAGTTGCCATGAAGACGAGGTGCACCCCTCCGAACATCCAATTGAAACCGTCGCGTGGTCGCAGGTTTTGCGAGACCCGTTCATGTCGAGTCCCGGCACTTCCATGCCAGTCTTCGACTCCCACGGTTTGCAAAGCACAAACGGGTCTATCGGATGCCCCACGTGCCACGACGCACACAGGCAACGGGCTCAGGATTTGCCATCAGACCGGGCCGGAAAATTTCTTCGCCTGGCCAATAGCAGAGATTTTCTGTGTGCGGACTGCCACGACTCGTCGTCTTTGCATCGTTATCTCTATTTTCATACCGAGTAAAAGAGGTTTTGTTGCCGGACTTCACCTGCGGTAAGCAACACGAAACGTCGGCAAGTACCTATTCAGTATTCCGCGATGTCGATGCATAAGTGTATAAGCACAAGAGTCGGTGAACGAAAACTGGCCGAAAGGCCGAAGGATGGAAGACATGGGCTACACGGAATCTGTCACAGTCGGCCGCGAATGCCTGCGAGATACGGCAACTAATCCGGCGTCCGTGCAATCGACGCGAGCACCGTCCTTCGACGGTGCGCCGGCTATCCCGGACTATTTGCGGGATACGTACAGCTGGTGCTATCTCAACCCGCGCAATGTAAAGCTTCTGGATCGTGAATGGGTGGTCAGAACGATACTCTGGCAACAACATCATCGACTCGTACAGGCGGCAACTGCGGAAATGGAGCCTGGGCAGCATGTTTTGCAGACAGCCTGTGTCTACGGCAATTTTTCTGTCGCCTTAGCCGAACACATCGGTCCGGAAGGCAAGCTGGAGGTGTTCGATGTGGCTGAGGTGCAGGTACGCAATTGCGACCGCAAGCTGCGTGGATATGAATACGCCGTAGTGAGACATCAAGACATACTGTCTCTCCGCGACGAGACTTTCGATGTTGTGTGTTGCTATTTCCTGATGCATGAGATGCCGGACGACTACAGACGGGGAGTGGCGGCCGCGTTGCTCAGCTGTGTTCAACCCGGCGGTAAAGTCGTGTTCGTCGACTATCACAAACCGCACTGGGCGCATCCGCTCAAGCTCATAACCAGCCTGGTTTTCGACACGCTGGAGCCTTTTGCAAAAGGGCTATGGCGCGAGGAAATTGCTGATTTTGCTGACAACAATGAGCGTTTCGAGTGGCGCAAGGAGACTTACTTCGGCGGCCTCTTCCAGAAAGTTGTCGCAACGCGAAAAGAATAGTAACAAGTTCTGGGATGGTTCGATGGAGACAATCGAGACAGACGTTGTAATCGTCGGCGCCGGCGGCGCCGGACTACGTGCGGCAATCGCAGTGGCAGAGGCCAGTGTGTCCCTGAAAATCGCGTTGATTTCCAAAGTCTATCCAATGCGCAGCCACACCGTCGCTGCCGAGGGCGGCGCCGCAGCTGTCATCAAGGACAACGACAGTTTCGACAATCACTTTCACGATACGGTCGCCGGCGGTGATTGGCTGTGTGATCAGGACGCCGTCGATTTGTTCATCCGGGAAGCGCCGCGAGAGCTAACGCGCGTCGAGCACTGGGGCTGTCCGTGGAGTCGGGAGTCGGACGGTCATGTCGCTGTTCGTCCCTTCGGTGGCATGAAGGTCGAACGAACCTGGTATGCAGCGGACAAGACCGGTTTTCACCTGTTGCATACATTGTTCCAGACATCGTTGAAGTATCCGTCGATCGAGCGTTTCGACGAGTACTACTCGACCGACCTGCTAGTCAATGACGGCCGCTGCCACGGCGTCTGCGCTATCGAAATGCGTACCGGACAGATGCGATTGTTCCGCGCAAAATCGGTCGTTATTGCAACCGGTGGAGCAGGGCGCGTGTTTCCATTTACGACCAACGGCGCAATTAAAACCGGCGATGGCATGGCGATGGCATACCGGGCAGGCGTGCCACTGAAGGACATGGAGTTTGTGCAGTACCACCCGACCGGCCTGCCGGGCACCGGGATTCTGATCACCGAGGGATCGCGCGGCGAGGGGGGAATCCTTGTGAACAAGGACGGCTATCGCTACCTGCAGGACTACAATCTTGGTCCGCCGGACCCGTGGCCGCGTAAAAAGGCCATGGAACTCGGTCCGCGGGATCGCTTGAGTCAGGCGTTCTGGCACGAGCAACGGCAGGGGCGGACAATCAGTACCCAATTCGGAGACGTCGTACACCTCGATCTACGACACCTGGGTGAGGCGAAAATCGACGAACGTCTGCCAATGGTTCGGGAACTAAGCCGAAGTTATGTCGGCGTCGATCCGGTACATGAACTCATCCCTGTTCGTCCCGTGGTGCACTACACCATGGGTGGTATCGACACCGATATCGATGCGGCGACCTGCATCGACGGCCTGTTTGCCGCAGGCGAATGCGCATGCGTCAGCATTAACGGCGCGAATCGTCTGGGGTCTAATTCGCTGACGGAACTCCTTGTATTCGGTGCACGCGCCGGACACGGTGCAGCCAGTTTCGCGGCGCAAGGCGGTACCGCGTCGACTGATCGATTCACCAAAAATGCGGCCAAAGCTGCCGAAGATCGTGTGTTGGCACTGTTTCGCCGTACGGGCGGCACAGAAAGTATCGTGGGACTACGGCGTGAAATGAATGCGGCGATGGAAGCAGGCGCCGGGATCTATCGCAGTGAGGATTCGCTTGCGTCTTGCGCCGGGAGCATGCAGGAGATTCGAGAGCGATACGCGAACATCATGCTCGAGGACAAAAGCAACGTATTCAATACCGATCTGGTCGAGGCGCTGGAGCTTGGCTCGATGATCGATGTGGCGGGCGCGATGGCTTGCTCGGCGTTGCAACGCAGGGAATCACGCGGTTCACATCAGCGCCTCGATTTTCCGAACAGAGACGACGCAGCGTTCCTAAGACACTCGCTTTCGCAATACTCGCATACTGGTCCGCCAATCGTCGATTATCGTAAGGTCACGATCACGCGTTCACAACCAGCAGAGCGCGTTTACGGAGGCGCCCAGGAATGAGTGAACGAACGATAGAGCTGGAGATACTGCGTTACGACCCGGAGCAGGACAGGGAACCGCATTTCCAAACCTACACAGTGCCGTACCGCGACGACTGGGTGATTCTCGATGCCATCAACTACGTCAAGGACACGCTTGATCGGACGCTGAGCTACCGCTGGTCGTGCCATATGGCAGTGTGTGGTAGTTGCGGCATGGTCGTAAATGAAGAGCCTGTGCTTGCCTGTCATGCGTTCCTGCGCGATTACCCGGAGCGAATTCGCATTGAGCCGCTGCAGAATTTTCCGATCGAACGCGACCTTGTCGTTGTCATGGACGATTTTATGGACAAACTCGGCAGCGTGAAACCGTATCTTGTGGCGAAGGAAGAGAAGGACGTTTCCGCTGGTGAGAAGCTGCAGACGCCCGGGCAACTCGCCCGCTTCAAACAATACACGGCCTGTATCAACTGCCTGCTCTGTTATTCCGCATGCCCGCAGTATGCGCTGAACGATTCGTTTGTCGGACCGGCGGCACTCGCACTTGCCCACCGCTATAATCTGGACTCGCGCGATGCTGGTCGCCGTGTTCGGGAGGACGTCGTCGCCAGCAACGCCGGTATTTGGGAATGCAGTTTTGTTGGTGCCTGCTCCGATGTATGCCCGAAATCGGTCGATCCGGCAGCGGCTATACAGCAAACAAAGATCGCGAGCACGGGCGACTACTTCAAGAAATTTCTGATGCCCTGGATGCACCGGTGAATCGCAGACCTTACAGACCGGAGTTGTCGAAGAGCCGTTGGTGGCTGAAGCGACCGCGCTACATTCGCTACATGATGCGAGAAATGAGCGCCGCGTTTATCGGTATTTACGTTCTGATATTGATTGCGGGGCTCTATGAATTGTCGCAGGGCCGTGCCGCCTACGAGGCCTTTCTCGCGGCTGCCATGGGGCGCGTCGGGCTGACATTTGCGATCGTTGCACTCGTATTTGCGATTTACCATTCCTATACCTGGTTTCAGGTAACGCCCAGAGCAATGCCGTTGGCATTTGGCGCCAAACGGGTACCCGGAGCCATCATCGTCGCTGCTCACTGGCTCGCTTTTGTCATCGTCAGCGGTGTGTTGTGGCTGCTGGTAGAAGTGTAGCGATGGCCATTTCGCACAAACCCGTCATCTGGTCCCTGTTCGCCGCCGGCGGCACGATTGCCGCGTTCGTCGTACCGGTGCTGATTCTGATTACCTGTCTTGCCGTGCCGCTAGGACTGTTGCCTGCCGAGGTCCTGTACTACGAACGAGTGCTGGACTCGTTGCAACATCCGCTCAATAAACTCGTTACTTTCGCCGTGTTGTTTCCGGTTATCTGGCACGCCGCCCATCGCATGCGCATTACGGCACATGACCTCGGTGTTCGCCGCGATCAACTGGTCGCTTTCATTTTCTATGGTGTCGCAGCGGCCGCAACATTACTCATGCTCGTTTCGCTTATCAGCATCTGAAAACTCGACAGGAATCCACGCCCCAACGGGTTTCCTGTCGGTACCAGATCACATATAGCAAGCACGAAATATGGGTACGACCGAACCCTGAATGCGCACTAGTACTTATGTACTTTTGGCCGCAATATCGTTACTTAGTGCAATAGGAGATGGCCTTTCCATTTGCTCGGAACATTCATACTCAGACTCCAGGAGGACATTCGAGATGAACGCATCCCGACGTACGAAGCTACCGCAACTCGTGGTGTTGACATGTGCTGCCTGGTTTCTTATGCCGCTCGCCAGCGCGGATGCTCTGGATGACGTCGAGCAGTGCAATAGTTGCCATGGTGAGGACGGCGTCAGTACCGAGAGTGACGTTCCTACGATAGCGGGCGCTTCGGCCTTCGTGATTGAAGAATACATGTTCCAGTATCTTGACCGTACCCGGCCATGCCGGGAGTCGAAATACCGATCAGGCGATACGGAACGACCAGCCACGGATATGTGCGTCATCGCGGAGGAACTCGGCGAAGACGAATTTGCCGAAATTGCTGAGTACTACAGCAGCAAGGATTTCGTCGCTGCGACGCAGGACTTCGATGCTGTGAAAGCCGAGGCCGGGAGGAAGGTTCACAAGAAGCACTGTGAGAAGTGTCACTCAGACGGCGGTAGTTATGCCGACGACGACGCAGGGCTTCTCGCGGGACAATGGATGCCGTATTTGGAACAGGTGTTCGCCGACTATGCGGCGGGCGAGCGCGACATGATGGAAGACAAGATGAAGCAGAAAATTGACGGACTCGATGCAGAGAATATTGACGCGCTTGTTCACTATTATGCGAGTTTGCAGCAGTCACCTTAGGCGCACCAACATAGATATTTCGGTGCGCCCGGTAACACGGCGCATTTCACGCGGAGCATGACCATGGCTGAGATTGACAACGAAGAAACACCGTCAAGAAGTCGATGGGAAAAATTGTGGCGAAAACCTGGCAGGTGGTTTTACTTCGGCGTCCCGGCCGGCGGCTATCTTCTTTTCGTCGTTGGTATCATTTTCTGGGGCGGGTTCAATACGGCGCTTGAGGCTTCGAATACAGAAGTATTCTGTATTTCTTGCCACGAAATGAAGGACAACGTCTACGAAGAATATCAGCAGACGGTGCACTACTCGAACCGCACGGGTGTTCGCGCCACATGTCCGGACTGTCACGTACCGAAAGAATGGTTTCCGAAAGTTCTCAGGAAAATGCAAGCCACGATTCACGAGGTTCCGCACTGGGCGCTTGGTACGATTGACACACCTGAGAAATTCGATGATCGTCGCCTCTACCTGGCGAAACGTGTGTGGAGCAGCATGCAGGGGTCCGATTCTCGTGAGTGCCGAAATTGTCACGAACTCGAGCACATGGACCTTGGGAAACAGGGACGTACTGCCGGCCGGAAGCACACGCTCAAGAGACAAATCGAAAGAGGCGAGACCTGCATAGACTGCCATCAGGGCATTGCACACACTCTTCCGGAGGACTGGGAAGACGAGTTCTAGTCCGGTGTCAGAACTAGTATGGCCCCGGCGGCGTAGCACTGCGTCTGGCCGGAAACCAGAATGGCTGATCAACCACCCTGGCCTTCGCCATCTGCCGAGTCCAATGCATTTCCCGCTGGTAGTAAATCTCCACCCAAACGGTATCGCCCGGTTTTCCGTGCGGCATTCGTACCGTACCGAGTGCGATATTCTGTTTGCAGACCGGCGACCAAACGGCAGAAGTTATGAAACCGATTTCACGCTTGTTGCCTTTTTCCTTCGCGTAGATGTACGAATTATGTGCCGCCTTGTTGCCTTCGATATCGAGCTTCACAAGTCGCCAGGTTGAACCGTTGCGCATTTCTTCCGCCAACGCCCGGCGACCGTTAAAATTCGGCTTTTTAAAATCAACCAGCCAGCCAAGACCCAGCTCAAGCGGTGACCGGGAACGTCCGCTACGGATGGTTTCGTCGGCCGGAAGAAACTCTGCGTACGGCACCAGGAACCCCGCTTCAATACGCGACATTTCCAGCGCGTGCGTGCCAATCGCACGAATCCCGTGCAACTTGCCAGCCTCAAACAGGGCGTCCCAAAGCTGCAGCGCTTTATCAGGATCGAGCCACAGTTCATAACCCAGATCCGCGGTAAAGCCGGTGCGTGAAACCATCAGTTCCACGCCATGAAAATCGAAATGCATAAGGCCAAACGGCCGCAGTTGCTCCAGTCCCTCCAGGCCCATATTCTTAAGCACACTGAACGATGTCGGCCCCTGCACCGCCAGCGCAGCAATGTCTTCCGTCTCGTGTGCAACCGTGACATCGAAACCAACCATCGCCGCCTGCAGCCACGCGAAGTGGCGCTGCTGTGAACACAAACGATACTCGCCTTCGCGCAGGTGGAAGATCGTGCCGTCATCAATCACTTGTCCCTGGTCGTCACACCATACGACGTAGGCAACGCGGCCCGGTTTGATCTTCGCCATGTCCCGAGTGACCAGTCGATCCAGATAATCAAGCGCGTCCGATCCGGTGATTCGATACTTTGTCATCGGTGTCAGATCAAACACCGCCGTCGAATTCCGTATTGCGAAATACTCCATGTCTTCGCAATACAGTGAGTCAGCACTCGAATATCCTTTCCACTCGTGCCACTGGTTGACGCTGTCGAGTTTCTCCAGGCGAGGATAGAACGGCGTCTTCAACCGCCCTTGGTGCACCGGCTCTCGAAGGCTCATTTCGATTTCTCCCGACTCAGGATAGACCGCGCGGCATTGCGGCCAGCGGCGCCACTAACACCTCCGCCCGGATGCGCTCCGGCGCCGCACAAATACACGCCTTCGATCGGCAAACTGTATTGCGCCGCACCGTTGACCGGCCGCACGAACAAGAATTGATCCAGGGTTAACTCCGCGTGATGCCAATGACCGCCTGAAATGTGGAACTCGCTTTCGATATCCGCTGGCGTCAGCAATTCGCTTGCCGTTATGCGCTGCTCGATGTCCGGCATGTATCTTACCAATGTAGAAACGATAGCCTGCATGAACTTCGCTCGCGCTGCATCGTTCCAACCGCCTCGCAACGCGTAGGGTGCGTACTGCACCACTGCGGACAGAACGTGCTTGCCGGTCGGCGCCAGCGTTTCGTCGCGAAAACTCGGAAAGGAAATTTCGATGACTGGGCGCGGTGAACTCTCGCCGTACTTGGCTGGATTAAATGCGCGCTCCACGTAATGTTCGTCCGGCGCAATGATAATGCGTTCTGCATAGTCCGTTTTCGACAAACCTTCTATCGCAGGTAATCCGTCCAGCGCAAGGTGGAGTTTTGCCGCATTTCCCTTGGCACGTAAATGAGTGATGCGACGCGCGAAACCCGTCTCCGCGTGTCGCGCTCCGATCAACTGCATCACCGTCGTCTTCGGATCGGCGTTCGAGATAACCATCAGCGTGTCAAAACGATCACCGGATTCCGTTTCCACACCGGTCGCCCGTCCGTTCTCGATAACGATACGCTTCACCGGCATGGCCGTGCGTATCGTTACTCCGGCACTGCGCGCTGCCTGTGCTAATTCGTTACTGACGCTGCCCATGCCGCCTGCCGGAACCCCGGTACGACCGTGATCACCCGCCTGACGATAGAGATAGGTCATGATCGTGCTCGGTGAGCGCGGACCGAGATGCGTTCCCAGAACGGCATCGAGACTGATCGCACCTTTGAGCAATGGATTGTCGAAACGCTCAGTGACCTCGTCGTGAATGTTCATGCCGATGAGGCGCAGAAATTCCTGCATCTCTTCTTTACCCAGCAGACGCATGTCCAAACCGAGTTGCGCGAGGGTCATCAGGTCTTTGAGGTTTCTTGTCCCGAGGCGTGGCGGCGGCTTGTTGAAGTATTTTCGCAGCAAATCCGCAAACCGTGTCATGCGCTTGCGAAAACGCCGGTACTGTTCTGCGTCCTCGTCCGACACGCCCTCGACGCTGTCCGTGCGGATACGCAAATGATTGCGATCCTCACTCAAAGCAATCGTCGCCATGTCCTCGCTGGCCAATCGCGTCACAAGCTTCAGGTCTTTGCGAACCTCTGGCTGCAACTGGTACAGCAGGTGCGCACAGGCCGACACCGAATACCCGTCAGCAAACTCTCGTGTAACTGCCGCACCACCAACCTGGTGATTGGCTTCCAGTACCAGCACTCTCTTGCCTGCCCTTGCCAGCAATGCGGAACACACCAGACCGTTGTGGCCGGCGCCCACCACTATCGCATCGTAACGATCACTCATTACTGTCAGTCATCCCCGAAGTTCTCCGGCACCGTGTTGCGGCGCTTGAGATCACTCAGAATCTCCCGTGCCGCATTCGCGCCTGGCGCAGCCATGATGCCGCCGCCCGGGTGATTACTGGCGCCGCACATATACAGGCCGGCGACCGGCCCCCGATACTGCGCATATCCCGGGATCGGACGGTTGAACAGCAGTTGGTCCATTGTCAATTCGCCGTGGAAAATATTGCCCTCCGTGATGCCTATTTCATTTTCGATATCCTGCGGTGTGCGAATTTCTGCATGCAGGATGAGGCTTTTGAAGTCGGGACTGTAGTTTGCGATCTGCTCGATTACCGAGTCTCCAAATGCCTGTTTTTCTTCGCTGGTCCAGTCTCGGCCTTCAATCTTGTGCGGGCAGTACTGCACAAAGCAGCTCATGAAGTGCTTGCCCGGCGGCGCCATCGTCGGATCGTTCATGGTCGGGATGGTCATGTCGATGTACGGGTCTTTGGACCAGGTGCCGGCCTTCCAATCGTCGTAGGCGCGCTCCATACGCTCCATCGAGTCAATGAAGTGCATATCGCTGTGATACAAACTGCTGCCTTCCGGCAGCGCCGGGAAAGTCGGCAAACCGTCGAGCGCAATGTTCACCTTGCCGGAGGAACCGCGAATCTTGAAGTTCTCGACACGGTGACGAAATTTCTCCGGCAGATCGCTTTTGTCCATACAGGTCAGATAGGTGCGTTTTACGTCCATTGCCGAGACCACAATGTTCGCGTTGATCTCTTCACCATTGTCGAGCGCAACACCGATCGCCTTGCCGTTTCGGACGATGATCTGATCGACACCGGCCTCCGTGCGCAACTCGCCGCCGGCCGCCTGAAAGGCCCCGGCGATGGCGTTTGCTACCGCACCAGTGCCGCCACGTGCAAAACCCCAAGAGCCTACATTGCCGTCCACATCACCCATGTAGTGATGCAACAATACGTACGCCGTGCCCGGCGAATGCACGCCAAGTGCCGTGCCGATAATACCGCTTCCCGAAAACGCTGCTTTGATCACATCGCTCTCGAAATACTCATCCAGGTATTCGGCAACACTCATCGTCCAGAAGCGGATCGTCTCGTACATCCGATCCTCGCCCATGCCTAAAAACTTAGCGCCGATACGAGCGAGCTCTCGCAAGTCTTTTGGTTTGAAGGACGTCGGGTCGGGCGCAGTGCTTAACAGAAAATCGCGAATGAAGCGACACTGCCGCATCGTGTCGGCCGAGTAACGTTTGTAGGCATCCGCATCGTGGCGGGAAAACCGGGCCCGCTCACGATAGGCGACTTCCGGGTCGTGGTAGGAACCGTAGTAGTCGCCGTTCTCCATGAAGGTCAGCGAACCGCCGTAGGGCGTAATTTGCAGGCCGTGTTTGTGCAACTCCAGCGAGCGAAATATTTCCGGGCGCAACAGACTGCACACGTAGGAACAGTTCGAATACCACCAATCTTTATAGAGATTTCGACTCACGGTAGCGCCACCAATGTAGTCGTTTTTTTCTACGCACACGACGTCGAGTCCGGCTTTTGCGAGAAATGCGGCGTTCGTCAGGCCGTTATGACCGGCACCGACGACGATTGCGTCATAGGTTTTCATTCGTGTATCCGTTCTCCTGCAGCCACTCTAACCACTTCTAGGGACGCTGCAACTCCGCGAGTATCCATTCAATATAAACACGCTCTGCGGCCTCCATTTTAGAGAACGGACCGGGTTGATAGTACTTTGAGTGCACGCCTTTGGCATTGTCCAGGATTATTTTCTTGTCCGCCTTGATGGTGACGTCCCACAACCACGTAAGTTCGTCGAGAATATAGTCTTTCCCCTCTCCGGCGTCGCCGCGAACCAGCCAATAAATTTCGCAATTCGAATTATGGTGGTCAATCGGCGTAAATACATAACAAACAACGTGATCGTTGTACGCCAGCAAGAAAGAAAACGCGCCAAACGAGAAATCGGCGTGGCCGCCATCGTAGTCCTTGATGCTACCCAACAGCGGAGCGACGGGTTTCCCGCCTTTGCTACCGGTTTTGTACTTTTCAAACATCGCGGTTCTGGAATATCCAAAGCCGATCTCTCCAGGACGAGCTGCGCCATCGATATGGTCGATCTTGATATCCTTGATACCGCAGGCCTCCATTTTTTCGTACATGTGGCTCGCTGCTCGAGCACGCTTGTCTTTAGCGATCATCATCGTGTGCATTTGCGCGTACTCGGGATGCGATGTCGCGCAGTGATAACATTCCTGATAATTTTCGATCGACAACTTCCAGTTTGCATCGATTGCATAACTTCGCTGTGCTGCGACCTTCAGGTTCTCGAAGTCGAACATGCCCATGACCTCTTCAAGGTCACGGATTGCGCCGTCGAGCGACGGCGGATCCTCGCAGAAACACACAAAAATGAGGCCGTGAATTTCACCGACCGAAACCGACCTCAAACTGTATGCCGAGCGATCAAAGCCATCGCCCATGCTGCGCGCCGCCGTCAACCGGCCATCGATATCGTAGGCCCAGCCGTGATACGGGCAAGTAAATTTGTCCGCATGACCGTGAGATTCCAGACACACCAATGAACCTCGATGGCGACAGACGTTTGCAAATCCGTTCAAACGGCCGTCCTTGCCACGTACGATAATCGCCGATTCACGCCCAACGTTAAGTACCTTGAAATCTCCGGACTCCGGCAGCTGAGAAATGTGCCCCGCGAGAAACCAATTCCGATTAATGATCTTTTCGACCTCAAGGTCGTAGATACCCGGATCCGTATAAAATCGCTGGTGCAGCGAGAACCCCGGCTTTTGACTTGCTATCAGATCTGCAATTGATTGCTTAACAGCACCCATCTCCTACTCCACGATATGAAACGAAATCCAGCGATAACCTGACGATATCACAGGTAATTGCAGCCGCAAGATAGGTGTTAATCCTGATATCCAGGGGCGGGCCAACCAACAACCGGGGCCGAAAGCGTCGCCAGAAAAAGCTCGAGTTGTACTAGCTCCTGATTGGTAAGACCCAGTGGCTTTGTTTCATTGTGACCGATCATGGCATCGGGTGCGTCATTGTAGTGCCGCAGAACTTCCGCGATCGTCGGAATCTGGCCTTTGTGCATGAACGGCGCTGTATTTTCGAGATTTCGCAACGAAGGTGTTTTGAACGCGCCGATCAAAGTAATGCCTGTTCGGGCGAAGTCCAGTTCGGCACAGCGTCGCTCCGGATCGTCGCTGTAGGCACCCAGGCAATTGAACTCGTTCGTCATCACTTCTCGCACGCCTGCTGCGCGCGCCGTATCCGGCACATCGCCGGGAAAGCTGATCACACCCGTATTGTGAAATTCGTGGTTGCTAAACAACGGGCCGTTGTGACATTGCGTGCAATTCGCCTCGCCGATAAACAGGCGTAAGCCGCGAATCTCATCGTCGTCGAACAGTTGGCGTTGCCCATCGATATCGTCATCGACGACGGCCCGCACGTACCCATCAAAACGTGATGTCCCCGGCACTAAGGTACGCTCGAACGCCGCGATTGATTTGCCCACGTTTGCGAATATCGTGTTTAACGAAACGGCATCGGTAAGCGGAAACTCCGGTAGCGCGCCGAACAACAGCGCATACGTTGCACGATAGGCCTCATCTTCATTGACAATATCCACGACCTGCTGTCGATCGGTCGCATGTTCGTTCTTGTCTTCGAAGGGGCCAAGCGCCTGCGACCACTGACTGTCGCGTCGACCGTCCCAAAATTGCCACGGGCTGTACGCCGTGCCAACGATACTCGGCGTATGCCGGCCGGCTGTGCCAATAGCCTGCCCTTTCTGCAGGCCGTCTGTAAATCGACGCTCGGGCTGATGACAGGTAGCGCAGGAAATTCCGCCATTGGCGCTGAAGCGTGCGTCAAAGAAAAGCTCGCGTCCAAACTCCGCAGCCTCTGCATTGTCGGCGACCGCGTTGCTCGGGTCCGGTGGCAACTCGGGCAAAGATTCCAACCACAAGGAACGAAGAACCACCACTTCAGCATCCGTCCACGCCGGCGGCGACGTCAACCAGACGCGCCAAACTACTGTTGCCATGAATGTCGCGCCAATTAGCAGCGCGTATTTCATTGAGCGATTTTTCACAGCTGCAGGGGAATCGTCACTGTCGACGTACCGTTGTCCGTTGTGATGCGAACGACGATTTCCCAGTAACCACTCATATGAAACCGCAATCCCTGCAGCTTGTAATCGCCTTCGCCCAATTCTTCGGTGACTCGTGGTTTTGTCGGCAGGCCATGATCGTGTTCCGGCATACCGCCATCCACCTCGATCTTCGCACCCAGTATTTTTTCTCCCGACGCGCTTTCGACGTGCAAAATCCAGCTGTACATCCGGTTAATCTGAGGTTCTCCGTCTGACGCCGTATAGGTCAGCACAATATCGTCGGCAAACCCGGCCGGCGATACCAGCATCAGGCCGAGCACTAACAACGCCGGCGATGAGTTGCGTCCGAACCAGCGTTTGAGCCGACCGCTCATGAACAGGTACTGAAATTGAATAAGCACAAGCAATCCTATGAAAAACGGCCAGTAGCCGAGGCCGGTGAAGCCCACCTCAAACGGAAATACCGCCGTATAGTGCTCGCCGGTTTGCGGGTGGCGGGCCGATACGATGCCGATGAAGTCGCCATCTTCGACAAAGTTGTGATTGACTGAGTAGACATCGGGTTCGATGGTAGGCGGGCGGTAGTAAACCGTAGCGTCGTCAATGTCGGCGATCCTATCCACATCCTGCAGTCGCGCAAACCGACCCTTGCCGGTAACGTCGCGTATGATCCGGAAATCGATCGCCATCTTCGACAGCGAATCGTGTTGATACTCCATCACAAAAACACTTTCGGCCGCTATCGGCAGATCTTCGCAAAACTGCTTGTGACCGCTGTTACCAGGCTGATAGACCTTAAAATGTGCCCGAAGGTAGTTTACTTTGATCACGCAAAGATCGTCTTCCTCGACCACGCCGCCATGCGCCAGCGCGCTTTGCTGCGACAGAACAACAGCGAATGAGAAAAACAGGCAAAAGCCGATAATACGGTGCACAATCATCGGCCCATTCTAACCACTCTCAACAGCACCTCAAAAGAATGACTTTGATCCTGAGTACAGTCGCGCTTCTTCTCGGTCCAATCATCTATTCGGTCGCACGCAAAAATCGATGGTGGAGGCGTATTCTTAATACTCTGATAGTCCTTACTATTTCTATGATTATCGCGATCCATGTTATTCCGGAAGCTCTGCAGCAGGGCGGTAAGTTAGCCATTCTCGTGATCGCACTGGGTGTCGCATTTCCGATTCTACTCGAACGCCTGTTCAGAACAGCGACCGACGCTGCGCACAGGGTAATCGTCGCGATCGCCGCTCTGGGCTTGTTGGTGCATGCTGTGGTCGACGGAATCGCGCTCCTGCCGCAAAGCGGAACAGGACTGGCATACGCTATCATTTTGCACCAATTGCCCCTGGGTATGGCGCTTTGGTGGGCGGTAAGGCCCAATTTCGGCTCCACGATCTCGATGATCGTATTCGCGACCGTCATACTGGCGACCGCGACCGGATATTTTCTGGGCGAATCCACACTGGAGATGGCGGACGCCCGAACACTGGCGATGTTGCAGGCCTTCGTGTCAGGATCGCTGCTGCATGTGCTCATTTTCGGTATCAAGCACGACCATGACTGACCGCAGCCGTCGTGGCGACGCTCAGCAAGGTCGGACCCGTGAAACTCAGTCGGCTGCTTGCTGCCAATAGAACGGCTGGGTCCTTCTGCTGCCAGTGACCTTTTCGTTCATCGTCGCCGAATCATAGAGTCGCCCGTTGAGCATCACCATATTGACCTTGTCAGACTGGAAAATATCGTCAAGTACATTGGCATCGAGAACGATCAGGTCAGCAAGTTTGCCAACTTCCAGCGAACCGAGGTCATCGCCATAGCCCAGCGCTTCGGCCGGTGCTGTGGTCGCGGTGCGTAGCGCCTCAATCGGCGACATGCCGCCTTGCGCGAAACTCCAAACCTCCCAATGACTCGCCAACCCTTCACGCTGCCCGTGAGCACCAATACTCACCTTAACCCCACGCTGTGCTAACAGCCGGGCTGTTCGCGCGCTGACTGTGTGGTAGTAATCTCCATCCGGCGCCATGAGCCGTCGCACCGAGCGCGGCTGCAAGATGTGTGGCGGCACGAAGCTGGACAAAATCGGGTGTTTCCAGACTTCCGTTTCCTGATACCAGTAGTCCTCACCGCGCAGACCGCCATAGGTAACCCCCAGGGTTGGTGTATACGCGACCCCGGTTTGACTCCAAAACTGCAATACGTCGTCGTACAGCATAGATTGCGGCAGGTTGTGTTCAATAGTGCTATTACCGTCTGCCACCATCGACAAGTCCATGTGGAACTGCGATGCCCCTTCGGAAACGACCAGCATTCCCTCTTCGCGAGCGGCGGTCGTTACCTGCTGACGTTGCTCGCGTCGTGGTTGATTGTAGTTCTTGACACTGCCAGCGCCCTGCGCCTTTAGTCGACGCACGTGTTCGCGCGCATCATCCAGCGAATTAATGTCCGCAAGATAAGTCGAGCGAGCACCGTAGAGGATGTCGCCTGTCGAAAAGATGCGTGGCGCCAGCAGGATACCCGCGCGCTGCATTTCCGCGGCCGCGAATACTTCGGTGGCATCGTTCGACGGATCGTGCACAGTGGTCACACCAAACGCCAGGGTCGCGTAAGCCATCCAGTTTTGCTCCGGGATCATGCCGACGCCAAATGCGCCGTGTGCATGTGCGTCAATGAAACCCGGCACGATGGTTTTACCAGCGACATCAACTCGCGACGCGCCTTCCGGAATAGTGATGTCATCAGCAGCACCAACGGCGCTGATTCGATTGCCCTCTACTACGACTACCCCGTTTTCGATGACGCCACCGTCTTCGCTCGCCATCGTTATCACGCGCGCACCGACCAGTGCGACGACGCTCGAGGGTACATCCGCACTGAGCGTTATGGACAAGGATACGCCGTCCGTCGGCGCTTCGTAGCCGCCTTCACCGTCCTCATCGACCGCAGCGAACAAGGTATCAATGTTTGCATCGAACAGTGTTGCGCCCAGCGTCCAGGCGATCGTATCACCGCCGTTAACCCAGTGAGGAAAATTGCCGCCGTCGCCACTGGCTCGGGTCATCTTGACGCTCGACGCACTGGTAGAAATGGACAGCGGTTTTCCTCCGGGCGGCAATGGCAGCGCGTAGATATGGTAGTTCTGTCGAAATGCGAAGTACTTGTCGTTCGGTGCAACTTCGTAGCGCAGCAAGTGCTCACCCGTTGCGTGCGTGCGCGCTCTCTCACCATCGAGGTCGATGCTGACCAGCGAACGACCATCCTCACCCCGCCGGGTCACGTACAGACGTTCATTGCTCGCACCAAAGTGCGGGTTTGTGCCGTCCGAGGTCACCAGACTCGACTCGCCCCCGGTCGTCGAAACAACGAACACCCCCGTCCGTATTGACCAGTCGGACGACGTAAGAAACCCGCCGCTGTTCGCTGAGAATACGATGCGCCGACCGTCGGGCGAGAACCGCGGTGCATGAAAGTGACCCGGTTGACGGGTCAGCCGCACGCTGCGCCCGCCCGTGGAACGGACACGGTGCACGTTCGCCAGTTCCTGATCGTCCCAGGTAATGTACGCAATGTGCTTGCCGTCACGTGACCAACTCGGATCGTATTCGAAATGATCTGCCGTATCTCGTGTCAACCGCCTCGTATTCCCATCGGGCAGGCTCCTGATATAGAGTCGACCGGCGACCTCGAAGACGACTTTTGAACCATCCGGCGATACTTCCGCATTACGAACCATTTTGGTATCGAAACGTTCGGGCGCAACGTCCACCTTCGGCCGCGGCGGGTCGTAGACCGTGCGCGTATCGTTGACTCGAAAGTCAATATTGGTGACCTGCTTGCTATCGATATCCACGCTTCTGATAGCACCACCGGCCCAGAAGACCACACTTTGGGAGTCCGGCATCCAGTCCATGGCGGGATATGCGCCGTGCGTGCCCCAGACTTCCTGCAGGTCCTTGTCGAGATTCTCGTAAACAGGATATTCTGTGCCGCTGACCAGGTCTTTGATGAACAGCGCGCTATTCCCTCGAATGCGTCGTACGAACGCCAGGTACTTGCCATCCGGAGACGGCGTTGGGCGAACAGACCCGCCCGCGCCGCTGACGAATACTTCGCTTTCACCCGTATTCAGATCAAAGCGCCGAATAGCCACGACCTCGCCGTTCGAATCCTGTGCGTACACGAACGTCCCGCCCGGCGTTTGGTCGAGAGAGTAGTAAATGTAACGGCCATCCGGCGAGAATGCAGCCTCTCCCAACGCTTTTTGGTGTTTCTCGTTGGGTCTTTCGACGACCGCAATGCCATCACCGCCGTTGCGATGATAGATCCAGATTTCTCCGGTACCTGCGGAGCGTGTTGTTGTGAAGTGTTTCTTGGCGGCGATGTATTCACCGTCCGGCGACCAATACGGATTATTCACCAGACGAAATTTTTCATTGCTTAGCTGCCGTGCGTCGCTGCCGTCGGCCTTCATGATCCAGATATTGTCACCGCCTCCCGCGTCACTGATGAAGGCGATTTGCGACCCATCCGGTGAGAACCGAGGCTGCATAGCCCACGACAAACCGCTGTTGAGCGCACGCGCCTGGCCTCCGGTTATCGGCAAGACGTAAATGTCGCCCAGCAGGTCGAATACGACCGTTTCGCCGTCCGGACTCACATCGACGCTCATCCAGGTGCCCGAGCGCGTATCGATGGTTATTTCCCGAGATTCACCCGGAATCGAGTTGACGTCCCAACCTTCTTCTTCTTCGGCTGCAGCGAAGACCATTGTCGGCAGAAAAAATGCGATAGCGAAATATTTGACGCGGATCATCGTGCACCTCATACATTCAGAGCAGGCCGGGATGATAGCAGCCTTCCTTCGTGCAGCCACAGCACCTCGTCGGCCGCCTGCAGCATAAGATCGCTGTGAGTAACGACGATTTTCGTAGCATCCATGCACGACAGCGATGCGATCACACGACGCTCCAGATCACTGTCCAGACCACTCGTGGCCTCATCGAGCAGTAACAGCGCCGGGCGCCGGTAGAATGCCCGCGCCAGCAAGACTCTCTGCACCTGACCACGCGATAGCGATGAGCCCAGATCGCCGATTCTTGTCTCGTAGGCCATCGGCAATGCCTCAACATCGCTGGCGATACACGCGGATTTCGCGGCACATCGTACCCGCTGCATGTCGATGTTAGCGTCAAATAACGCGATATTTTCCGCAACGGAACCCTTTAGCAGACTATCGCCCTGAAAAACTACCGCCATTTGCGAACGCAAACTCTGGAGATTCCAGTGTCGTGCCGGCTTGCCGCCCAACAACAGTTCACCACCTGTGTGGGTTTCGTTGCCCGCAATTATCTGCAGCAAGGTACTCTTCCCGGACCCCGACGTCCCTGCGATTACGGTCAATGCCGATTCCCGAACGTGCGCGCTACAGCCATTGAGGACTACCGCGTCGTTGCGGGAATACGCAAACGACAGGTCTCTCAACTCGATCCTGCCAACACGAATCTCCGTCGTATCGTGGTTGAGAGGTTCTTCCTCACTGAAGATGATGTCCGCCAGGCGGCTTAAGGGTACTTCGAGAAGTTTGTATTCAAGTACACGATCGACGATTCCGGCACTGCGGGTCGTGAACATTCCAAGATAGGCGACGTATGCCGAGATCATGCCGATGCTGATCTGCCCATCCAGACCCTTTCGGGCGAGCATATAGACTGTCGCGATACGAGCGCCCTGAAATAGCGCCTGTCGAACTGCCGAGTCGACTACCTGCAGCTTGCCCATGCGAATTCGAGTGTTCGTAGCACTGGCGAACAGGTTCTGCCACTCGGTTTGGCGTTGCGATTCGCCGTTGCTGACCTTGATCGACTGCACCGCGCGCAGCGTCTCAAGGAAATGCGTCTGCACGGACGATTCTGCCTGTGCGATATCGCTGGACAGCCGCAGGCTGTATGAAAAAATCAGTGCTCTCCAGATACACCAGACAGTCAACGCCGCAATCAGCAGCAACGTCAACTCCGGATCGTAGAGCGTCATGACAGCTACGATCAGAGTTACGAACAAAACATCCAGCACCAGCGCAGGAATACCTTGTACGACGAAACTCTGAATACGTCCCAACGACTGTATGCGATGTTGAACGTCACCGAGCTCCCGGCTTCGAAAAAACCGCACCGGCAGCCTTAACAATCGATGCAACACGCGCGATGTAATATCAAAGACCGTGACGTGCCCCAGGAAAAGAAACGTCAACTGCCGCATCACGTTTGCCACGACCTGAAAGACGAGCAAACCGACGAATGCGACTGCGAGTGTATTGAGCAACACTGCATCGCTCTTCGCCAATACCTGATCTATAACCATTTGCAGGTAGAACGGCGTGGTCAGTAGCAGTACCTCGCAAACCAGCGCCAGCAGGAAACCTGCCAGGAATTTTCGTCCGATATCCGAGTCGATGGAGACCAGGCCGGATAACTTCAGTCTCAACGGCGGGGCCGCGCGTCTGACGCTCGATGCCGACGTCACCTCCAGCGCAATACCGGTGAACGCTTCGCCTGCCGCAACGGCAGTCTCAACGACCAGGCCTCTCGCAGGATCGTGAATCACGATCTGATCGGCGGCGACTGATTTCAGCACCACGAAGTGATTAAAACGCCAATGAAGTATGCACGGTGTGCGCAGCTTGCCAAGTTCGCGGTAGCTGCAGCGAACGGCGCGAGTGGTGAGCCCCAACTCGCTGCAACAACTTGTAATGCTGGCCAGCGTGGCGCCCTTCAGGGAGACGTCGTGCTTACGTCGCAATCTTGCCAGGTCCGTCGGCGCGCCGAAGTGAGCAGCAATCATCGCCACACAGGCGAGGCCGCACTCGGTTGCAGTCGCCTGTCGCACAACTGGCAAACTCATGCCGCCACCAAAACGCAGCCACGCCCGAGGCGACAGAATAGCGGCCACCGGGTCCAGGCTAAGCCGCTGTATTGCGCCGCAAGCGCAACGGTTCGAGCAACCAGTCGATCAGATTTCTCCGTTCGAGGACGATTTCCGCCACCAGCAACATGCCAGGCCGCAGGCCCGCGACGCCAAGCCCGGTTACGATTTCTGTGTCACGGATCTCCACCCGCACCTTGTAAGTCGCCTCACGCACCGGAAAGGTCTGCGGGATCTCCGATGGCAACAGGACGAAATCCGAAACATGCGCTATCAGCCCATCGAAAGTGCCAAATTTCTGCTGCGGAAAAGCGTCGTACGCCAATCGCACAACCTGGCCCGGGCGCACGAAACCGGCGGCCCTGGACGGCACATAGACCTCCGCAGCTAGCTGCATGTCCGCGGGTAATATTGTCATCAGCAACTGCTGCATTGCTACCGTGCTACCGGCACGAACCTCAACCGAAGCAACCGTTCCTGCGATCGGAGAGTTCAGAACGGACAGGCGTTGTGACTCGATTTCCGTAATCTGACCGGAGAGCTGCAGGCGCTGCGCCCTCAGTGTTGAGCGGTCGATCTCCGATTGCACCGGCAGGCTTTGCTGGCGGCTGGTGAGCAGCTTGCGTTCGCGTCGTTTGCTCGCCGTACTCTGCTGCAGCGAACTCAGCTCCTGCTCAAGCGTGTTCAGATTCTGACGCTGCTGCAGTACTTCCAGGTCGCTTGCAGCCCCGCCGCTAGCGGCGCTCTTGAGCCTCCGAAGCTTGTCGTCGCTCAACTCGATACGACGTTCCTGCGCAGCAACCCGGGCCAGAAGCGACCGTAACTCAGCATCGAAGTCTTGTTGTTGCGAACGGAAATTCTTGCGGTCAAGATGTTGTCGCTGTTCGGACAAGTCCAACTGTGCGTCCAGCTCCTGCATTTCCTCACGCAACTGCGCCAGCACCTGCTCGTTCTTGCTGTGCCCCGCAGGCAACATGGAATCTGTCGAGAAATAGATCAGCGGATCGCCAACGCGTACCTTGTCACCTGCCTCTCGTGCAACCTCCAGAATCAGTGCCGGACGGTGGTGCGAAATTCTGACAACGCCGGGCCGGGAAACAAGCCAGCCACGTACCGATTCCTTACGCGCGTACTCGGCACTTCCAAGAAAGACGGCTATCGCAATAAACAGCGATACAACCACTCCGTTTAGCCATGCCCATGATCGTGGCATGAGGCAAATCGGACGACCGGGCGACTTGCTGCGCAACGATTGAATCGCCTGCCTGCGAAACAGGTTTTCAGCTTGGATATTGCTCATGCGGGTAGTTTGGATTCCACAGCGCACCAAGCCAAAGCGCATAAACCTGCAGTTCGATCAGAAAGAGACCGTCACGTCAGATCAATTCCCGCATCTTCAAGGTATGCCCGGAGCGGTTCCAATTGCGTTTCGTACCGCTTCCATCGATCGACCGACCGACTGTGAATTTTCTCGCGGATCTGCACTGTGCTCGCAGTATTGCTGGCGCTGTGGTTCTTTTCAAAGCTGAGGCATGCATCCTCGAAGTCGAGGCCGATCTGCTCCAGCAAGCGCCGGGTTTGGCCCTCCTGATCACCCACCAGCGCCTCATATTCAACCTCGACCAGCCGTCCCCGGAGGACTTCGCGCCAGTGCGTATGCAGCCGGTGACAGGCTACGTAATATGCGCCTAGGTCCTGCAGCGAATAGGCGTATCGAAAAAACGACTGCTTGAACATCGCAAAACAGGCATCCATCGGGTTGCGGCTCAGGTGAACTATTCGGGCACTGGGAAATGCCTTGGCGATGAATCCCAGGTAGAGAAAGTTTTCGGGAAGCTTTTCGATAAACATAGGCCGCTCGCCGAACCTGTATTCTATCGATTGCCGGTACGCTTTCGCGACGCGTCTGATGTCCTTCCTCGACGCCTCGGCAATGATATCCGGGCTCATACTTTCGCCGCGTCCGGTACGGCTGAGTTCTTTGATAGCGGCCCGCATGAAAAAGGACTCTCCGACACTCTCTATCCGGGAGTGGCTGGACAGGATTCGCTCCGTTAGCGTCGTCCCTGTACGTGGCAGCCCTACGATGAAAATCGGAATCTTAGATTCCTGATCCATCGCCTCGTCGCCGGCGCGGTCGACCAGCCATTCCTTGTTACAAACTTCGATGATTCTGTCGATCAGGCGGACATCCACTTCGACGTCGTAGTTTGCGACAGACGCAGCCGCAGCCCCCGCCTTCTCGAAATACGCGAATGCTTCGTCCCAGCGCTGCAGGTCTTCAAGCTCCTTCCCCAGCGCGTAGTAGGCATAAATATTTTTCTCCGGGCTCGATCCTTCCGGGCTGAGCAAACCCCTGATCACTTCGATATGTTCCGTATCCTTCGCCCTAGAGAGCTTCGATAACTCGTAGTGATTACGCTGGTGACCCGGCGCTTTTGCCAACAACTCGGAATATATCTCCTGCGCCTCGCCTATCTTGCCGACGTATACGCTGCACGCAGCGAACTTCGCCAGCAGCGAGCTGACGTCGGGCTGCAGTTCGTTAGCCCGTTGATACAGAGGCCAGCCCCTCTCCGGTAAGCCCGCGTCGGTGTAGATTGTCGCCGCGATATCCAAATACCGCGGACTGTCGGCCATAAGCGTTTCGTACTGCTCGATCAGTTTCACCGCAATACCGCATTGATTCTTTCGCATGTGCAGGCTTGCGAGCTCTGCGGCTGCGTCGTAACGACTGTCATCCAGACTGATCGCCCTGGTGAACGCGCGCATCGCCTGCTCGTGCCGATCTGCGGCACTCTCCGCCAGACCCAGCAGGAAGTAGCCTTCGGCACTGTCTCTGCGACGACTGAGAATATCGCGAGCAAGGACTTTTACCTGCGGCCAGTTTTTCTGTTCCGCCGCTGACCTGGCCGCTCGACCGATGTGTTGAACAGAGTTAGCCACTATTCAAGCGCGATGCCCGCACTCTCCAGCGACTCGCGTAGCGGACGCAACTGTGCTTCGTAATTTTTCCACCGGTCAACAGATCGCGTGTGAATTTTTTCGCGTACCTGTGCGAAACTCGCCGTCGCTGTTGCCGTTTTCGAGGTTTCGAAATTCAAACAGGCCTCCTCAAATTTCAGTCCGAGTTTTCTCAGCAATATTCTGGTCTGATTTTCCTGGTCGGACACCAACGACTCGTATTCCAGCTCTATCAAGCGATCTCCCAGCACGCGACGCCAATGATCGACCAGGCGAATGTATGACGGATAAAATGCGCCCAGTCCCTCCTGAGTATAGGAAAACTTGTACGCCCATGTGAAGAGCTGTTTGTACATCGAAAAACAACTGTCCATCGGGTTTCTTTTCATGTGAATGATGTGCGCATTCGGAAATGCCTTGGCGATAAATCCGAGGTACAGGATATTGAGCGGGAGTTTGTCGACGAACATCGGTTCGTCGCCCAATCTGTAACTCAAACTGTTTATGTAACTCTCACCGACAACACGAATATCCAGCTTCGCACTTGCCGTTATCATTTCCGGGGTCATCTTCTCGTCACTTTCGATGCCGCTTTTGCGACGCAACGTCATTTGCATGAATTGCGTCTCACCAACACTGCGAACCTGTGAGTGACTGGAGATGATTCTATCGGCCAGGGTCGTCCCTGTACGCGGCAGGCCGACGATGAATATCGGTTCCTTCAACCCTGATCCGACCTGAGTAACCGCTGCACCGTCGACCAACCAATTCACGTCACAAACCTCGATGATCTTGTCGATCAGACGCAGGTCTGTGTTGATGTCGTAGTCAGCCACGCTTGAAATCGCATCCCCGGCCTTCTTGAAATATTCGAATGCGTCCTCCCATTGCGCGAGATCTTCGAACTCCTTACCAATTCCGTAGTACAGGAAAACGTTCTTGTCCGGCGATAAACCTGTGGTCCGAAGAACGCTTTTCATCCGCTCGATATGCGATGTGTTGGCTGCTCTGTCTAACAAGGCCAGCTTGTAATGGTATTGTTGATGTGCCGGGTGTCGCTCAAGCAGGCGCGCGTAGATTCGTTTTGCTTCGTCTATCTTGCCGAGAACAACGCAGCAGGTTCCGAGGTTTGACTGAATGCGGTCAATTCCGGGCTGCAGCTCGTCAGCCTTCTGAAACAAGGGCCAGGCCTTTTCGGTCATGCCGATTTGGGAATACACGGTCCCGGCCATGTTGAGGTATAGCGGACTGTTTTCGAGTTCGTTTTCGTACTTCTCGACGACTGCAGCAGCGTCGCTATTGCGGCGCATAACGGAATATTGATTTGCCAGCTCAATTGCGGCGTCGTATCGCCCGGCATCCAGCTCAAGCACTTTGAAAAAAGCGCCCACCGCCTGCTCGTGCCTATTAGACGCTTTTTCCAGTATCCCTCGAAGGAAATATCCTTCCGCACATGAGCCGTCCTGCTTGAGTATTTCCGCTGCACATGCGTCTACTGACGTCCAGTCTTTTCGCGACACTGCGTGTCGAGCCGCAGCACCAAGCTGCAGCAAGTAGTCGTTCATTCGAGTTCACCACCAGACAACGCCGACATATTCGTAACTTAGGACAGTAGCTACACCCCTGAGGTTCACCTCGGGACGCCCATTAACACGCGAGAGCGGCAAAGAAAAAGGGCCGCGAAATCGCGGCCCTCCTCTTTCTTGCTCGTGGCACGGCTTATTCGAAGGTCTGAGAAAGCCGTACGAAGTAACCCCGTCCAAATACCCGGTAGGTATTCGGGTCGGTCGTCGCGTTGAATCCTGCGTCGATGTACGGTGGTGCCTCATCCGTCAGGTTAGTGAACCCGGCGGAAATCTTGGTCGTACCCATTACGCTTAACGAGTAGTCGAACACCAGATCATGGTACAAAATGGAATCAACTTTCTGCGTGTAAGTTACGAACGTTGCCGGCGCGTCAATAGCACTAATGTACTCAGCCAGATAGCCCACTGACAGGTCACCACGACTGTAGCGCAGTGAGAAGTTTGCTTTATCCTCGGCGTACGTACCTCCATCTTGAGCCGTTACGTTAGTGTGCGTTCCCGTGAGATTCTGCTCCGGAGCGCCCGGACGAGCTACCTTGCTGCGATCCAGCAGATGTGCCCAGAGCAATGCCGCTTCGAACTGACCTATGTTGGTATCGAAGGCATAACGCACCTCCACGTCGACACCTTCACCAGACTGCGTAGAAAGGTTAACGTTCGAGTCGAGGATATCCCGAATCGTGAAGTCGGTATCGTTACGGCGTGTAATCAGATCGCACGACGCCTGTACCTGCTGCACGTAGCACTGATCCAGCGTGAACTGAACACCGAAGGTACTGATTGAGTCGACCAGATCGATCTTCCAGTAGTCAACTGTCAACGACAAATCACCATCACCGAAATCCGGTGTGAATACAAACCCAGCAGTGTAAGTATCGGCAGTTTCAGGTGTAAGGTTCCGGTTGCCACCTATGAGTGACCGGGTTTGCGTGTCGGTCCGATTGGCCTCCTGCTGACACCCAGGTGCGATATTCGTGCCATTGCCTCCATATCCTTGCTGGAAGTCACTTGCATCACACGGATCAGCGTAGGTCGGCGCACTGGTACCGAGACCACTAAACAGCTCCACGATAGTGGGTGCGCGGAACGCAGTACCGGCAGTCGCACGTAATTTCAGAGAGTCAATCGCCTGGAATTCAATACCGAACTGCCAGGTCGTGTCGTCCCCAAACAGATTGTAGTCGTCGTAGCGCGCACCGGCACTTAGGACCAGAGATTGGGTGCCGTTATCAAACACGGGAGCGTACAACTCACCGAACAACGATCCGGAGTACAAGGACCCATCGGTACCCTGCCCGGTTCCACCCGTTACCAGGCCGAGAGCCTTTGCTGAATCCGGCGTGTATTTGAATGAATCTGCTCTATAACCCATGCCGACGGCCCAACCGAGTTCACCACCCGGCAGGTCCAGCCCTGTTCCGGCAATACTGGCGCCCCAGATTTCCTGGTCGCGAACTCGGGTATCTACCAGCTCGACCGCAACGTAGTTGAGCATATTTTGCGTCACCGTGCCTGCGCCACCGAAGAAATTCAACGGCACGCACCCGGTAATCAGGGTGCTCGGATCGCTGATATCTCCGTAGCACTCGGGCGTTCCGTCGCCATCCAGATCGGCCGATGGACCCATGGCGTTTGCCAGTCGAACACCGGAGAACTGGCCGAGATCATTGTTTATGATATCCCGCTTGCCCGCGTTGTAGTAGATATCCCAGTCCATATCATTAAACGTTCCGTTGAACCCGAACGTAGCCTGAAACTGCGTAAGGTCCTGCGAGAAGTGCCGCGGCGTCTCCGTCATGCGTCGTCGAACATTGGTAAGCGGCTCGTACGGCAAAGCGGTTCCATTCGCGGCGTTATACGCGTCAATCGCCTGAACCAGATAGAAGCTATCTTCGGACAAACCGTTGTATGCAGTACCGTTAAAGGTACCCGCATAACTCGGAAAGATATTGGAGTCGTACGGCAGTGGCGCTAATTCCTGATCGGATGTGCGATTGTTGGCACGAAACGACGCACTGAATTGAATGCCGTTTCCGATGTCAACATTACCCTCACCAAAGAAATTCAAACGCGTATAAGGCGTCTGCATGTAATTCACTGGCGCGTAGTTATACGTACGACCGTCGTGTGGAACCATCGCAGCACCGGGCGACGGAATAAGAAACAACCCGTTGCTGAGGAAGTTCAGACGCGACTCCGGAATGCGCGATGAACCGAAGAACGTACATTGGTTTGAAGGGTCTACTTCACAACCGATATCAGTCGGAAAATAGATGTAGTAAGACCCCTGCAGAAATGCCCACGGCGTGTCACGCTGAAAGGCCTCTTCCTGATCGATGTATTCGGCGCCAAAAACGAAGTTGCCGCGCTCAGACGATGCTCCTGCAATGAAAGACAACGCATTCTGAACGGCGTTATCCGTGTCGAACCAAGCGGAGTTTTGTATGTCGATATTCAAACCTTCAAAGTCTGTCCGCGTGATAATATTGACGACACCCGCTACCGCATCCGCACCGTAGACGGCCGATGCGCCATCCTTCAATATTTCGACGCGCTCGATCATTATTGCCGGAATCGTCGTGAAGTCACCGCGGTCCACGGAACGTTTACCGTTGATAAGTGTGAGCGTGCGATTCGTGCCCATACCTCGCAGATCGATCTGTACCGTTCCCTGGTTTGTGTTGCCGTTATTGGTCGTCGTCCCGAGCGGCGTTCCGGACATCGATGGCATGCGCTGAAGCAGGTTGCCGACGTCGGTAATCCCTGCTGCGAGGATGTCCTCGCGGTCTAGTACGGTCACCGGACTCGCACTCTCCAGATCGGCGCGCTTGATACGTGACCCTGTGGTGATGATTTCCTCTAACGGACGGTCTGCCGAGTCCACGTTCTGTGCCAACGCACCCGGTGAGACGCCAACGGCCAATCCGGCTGCGCCTACTCCCAAACACAGACGCACCGCCTTCTGCAGCTTGCGATTCGAAAACATTTCTATGCTCCCCTTATAAAACCTAAGATGAAAGAAATCCTGGCTACAAACGCTCGTGCGAGCGCATCTGTCGTTGCAATGTTGACCTGCTAACGCAAGTAGCACTCGGCTCGATCTGAGCATTCGGGGGAAGTGTTGTGAATATGACGCGATACGAGTCACGAGGCATTAGTGCCTCAGCGTTTTTTATGCGTGTCGTTAAGGCCACATACTCACCACGGAATCGGTGCTTGTGAAATATTCTTGAACAGCGAGCCCGTCGAAAAAATGCCACGGCATTTTGTGATCGATGCAATAGCGCCGCGTGTTGTTTGGTGGCAACAGTAATTTGCGCGAAACTGAAGCTCTGTTCCTTTATAGGGTCCTCTTACCGAACGCCGACTCGATATGCATGCGCAATGCGGCAGCACCGGTCTTGCCTTGTGTCTGACGGGGGCTGATCGCGACGACGCCCCTGGCGGTCGACTCGGCGTCGGGCATCAGATCGACGAGCCGTCCGGAACGCAGGTAAGGCTCGCACAGGTATTGTGGCAAGCGACTGATGCCAAGCCCCGCCAGGGTTGCCTCTCGCGCTTCGAGCAAGCTCGAAACAACGTATTTCGCTTCAACGGCAACCGTTGTGACCTTGTTGTTCTGCCTAAATCGCCACGAATGTCGTTCGCTGTCGCTGCTTTCTGCGATGCAGTCATGCGCATCCAGGTCGAAGGGCGACAATACCGGGGCATGTTGCGCTGCATAGTCGGTACTGGCGAAGATTGACTGTCGCACGTATGCGATCGTATTCGTCCAACCGTCGGCGGTCGTCAGGGGAGCCAAAGTAATACCCAGGTCCACGGATTCGATCGCCTTCTCTGTCCAGATCGTTACCGGGCGACGCTCAATCCGGATGCCAGGGTGCTCTGCCTCGAATGCCGTGAGTTGCGGTTCCAGATAACGATCGATGATGTCGGGTGGCGCACCGACAATGATTGGCGAAGTATTGGTAATGATCGACCCGGTTGTCGCCAACGACAGCGCGTTCTTTGCAGACTCCAGCAATTGCTCACACTGTTCGAGACAACGTTTCCCCGCTTCGGTTACCGCGATGTACTTCGGCGTACGATCGAGTAACTTCACTCCCAGGTTCTTTTCCAGTGTGCCAAGCCGACGACTAACCGTTGTTCTTTCCATTCCAAGATCGGCGGCACATCGGGAAATTCCGCCTGTCTGAACGATTTTGGCAAACAACGCTAAATCAGCGACCTGCCTTAGTTCACCCTGCATCTTTATGCCCTCCGAGAATATGCACTGAACGATAGCCAGGGTTCGAAATAAACCCTACATGTCGTAGACACCTCAGGGACGAAAACAGTTGTTACGTAACGTGCGTTAGTGAACGAGTTTTCGAACAGAACGTGCGGAGTTTTTGCATCTGCATGATGGTTTCGTTTGTATGTAAATGTTACGTAACAAAAAGTGAACCATGCGAACGAAGCGGTTGTCACAAGCAGAGCAGTTGCACATTCGTGCGGGAGTTGGGGGGGGGGGAGCTGTGAGCGCAGGCAGGAAACGACCGGAGCTGGACAAATACGACATCGCAATACTTTCTGCGCTGGCGACAGATGCCAGACTGACGACAGTAGAAATCGCGACGATTGTGCACCTGTCGCGCACCGCAGTATCGCGCCGCATCGCGACACTCAAACAAACGCGCGTTCTGAACAACGCCGCTCGAATGTTGAACTACGAGTTTCTGGGCTTCGCCGTTCGCGCGATCGTCGAAGTAAATGCGCCGAGTCAGGCGGCCGAGAGTCTTCGGCGGAACCTCTTGATTCGACCAGAGGTTCTATCGATCGCGACTATTGCCGGTGACGGATTATTATGCCTCGACGTAATTGCTATCGACATGGAGCATTTACATCACTTTGTTAGTTTTCTGCAACGAAGCGGCGATACCTCCACTAAAATCGTCTTTGCTGAAGACGAATCTCAACTCACTCTGGTGGAACGCGTGCGTTTGCTCGAAAAGCGGTCGAAAATTGCCTCGTAGGGATATAGACAGCACTGTTATTCTTCCCGCATGGAACAGATCGACGTTATTGTTATCGGCGGCGGAGCCGCTGGCCTCATGTGCGCAATCGCAGCCGGGCAACGTGGCCGACGCGTGCTCGTGCTGGAGGGCTCCAACAAGGTAGGCAAGAAAATATTGATGTCCGGCGGCGGCCGCTGCAATTTCACCAACACACATACCGAGCCGTCCCGATTCATCAGCTCAAATCCTCATTTCTGCAAATCGGCGCTCAGCAGATATACCCAACAGGACTTCGTCAACCTGGTCGAAAAGCACCGCATTCCCTACCACGAGAAAGCGCTCGGACAATTATTTTGCGACGACTCATCCAGGGACATTATCGCAATGCTTCTACGAGAGTGCGGCGAAACCGGGGTAAGCGTCGTTACCGACGCCGATCAGATTGCGGTTTCTCACAAGCACGAGTACACCGTCAGATGCAGTCGCGGAAGTTTTAGTTGCAGCTCGCTGGTCGTTGCTACCGGCGGCCTGAGCATTCCAAGAATGGGTGCGTCTGACTTTGGGTATCGTCTCGCCAGGCAATTTGATCTTCACATCACCGAGACTCGCCCCGGCCTGGTGCCTTTCACGGTAACCGGCACCCTGCACGAACTCTGCGTTCGCCTTTCGGGCGTGAGCTGCAGAGCGGCGGTCACTGCCGGCAATACGACGTTTACCGAGGACCTGTTGTTCACACACCGAGGACTGAGTGGCCCCGTCATATTGCAGGCCTCAAGTTACTGGTCGCCGGGCGAGGACATCATCATTGACTTACTGCCCGGCGTCGAAGCGACCGAGCTTCTGTTAGGCGCCAAACGCACTCGTCCAAAGTCATTAATACGGGTCTTGCTCTCAGACGTACTCCCAAAAGCACTGGTTGCGGAGTTACAGACATTGTTCTGGCCCTCATACCAACACTCACCTTTGGCCGAGGTTCCCGACGAGTCGCTGCGCCAACTGGCCCACGCGCTTCATTGCTGGTCAATCCGACCGGCGGCGACCGAGGGTTATCGAACCGCAGAGGTAACTTTGGGCGGCGTTCACACCGACGAACTCTCGTCCAAAACTCTTGAAAGCAAACGGCAACCTGGCCTGTACTTCATCGGCGAGCTGGTCGATGTGAGCGGGCAGCTCGGCGGCTACAATTTCCAGTGGGCATGGTCATCCGGACAAGCGGCAGGACAGGTGGTCTGACGGCACCTAGAATATCAGGCTGAACGTCGCGCCACCGGATTCGTTACGACGCAAACGAATAAATCCGCCGTGCGCAGACATGACCTGCCGCGCCAGGGCCAGCCCGACGCCAGTACCGGTCTCCCGGGTGGTAAAAAACGGCACGAATATCTTTTGGGCAAGCGCATCCGGTACCCCCGGCCCGTTATCGATTACGTCAATGACTACGTTGCTACGTCGGTTGATGCGTCCGCGGAGCGCGATGACGGGTTGCTCAACAAGGGTCGTGCTCTGCCCGGCGTTGCGCAGCAGATTAAGGAGTACCGGTTCCAGAAGATCTCTGTCCGCGTGCACATCCAGCCCGGTCGGCATGACGTCCGTTGAAAAGTCGATGTTGCCACCCGGCCACTCCGCCATGATCAGTTGACTTACAGAGTCGAACAGTTCGTCGAGGCGAACTCGCACCTTTTCGGGCGGCGCCAACCGGGAGATTTGTCGGTAGCTGTCAACGAACTGCGTCAGACCATCGGAGCGACGCGCGACGGTGACCACGGCGTCGCGCAGGTCTTCGAGGTCTTCCTCGAGTGGCAATCCCTGATTCTCCTTGCGCAATACGTCGTCGACAACGTCAACGGCGGTCTTGGCGAGTGAACTCACCGGCGTAATGGAGTTCATGATCTCGTGCGTCAGGACGCGCACCAGTTCGTCCCACGCCTGAGCCTGTGTCTCGTCAAGCTCGGACTGAATATCCTGCAGCGAAATAAGCCGTTCGCTACTGCCGGCGACCACGACCTCGGTCGTGGCGAGCGTCAGATGATAGTCGATGCCCTCAACGCCGAACTTGACGAGCCGCCGAGCTCCCGGGACGGCCGTGCCAACAGACTCGGCGAACTGAACACCAAAGCGCCGCAGGTCCTTGAGTTGAGTTACGTGTTCGGCGCCGAAAAGTCGCCGTGCGGCGTTGTTCTGCAACGTTACAGTCTCGTCAGCGTGCAAGGTTAAAAGTGGTACCGGAATGTGCTCGATCAATGCACGCAGTCGGCGCACCTGAATTTCCTGATCGGTGCGACGCTCGCGCAGGCGGTCAAGAATTTCAGTGAACGCCAGACCCAGTTCGCGAAAGCCCGCGCCGTCGTTTTTAAAATCGAAGCGTTGTGAGAAATCGACATAGCGTAACGCGTCGAGGAAACGCGCAAGCTCGCGGTTTGTTCGCCTTGTAAACCACCACAATTCCACGACGAGCGCCGCACATACGGTACTCGCCAACAGCGTCAGGCTGTAAAGCCCGGGCTGCAGAAAGAGCGCGACAACCCCGAGCATCGAGACACCGAGCAACACCAGTCGTACGACCAACGCAATGATAAACCGTCTAAAGATCGTGCTTCTCCATACGCCGGTACAACGACGCACGCGTCAGGCCAAGCTCCTTCGCAGTTCTTGAAACGTTGAAGCCGTGTTTTTGCAACGCCTTTCGGATGGTGTCTTTTTCAAGACGATCGAGATTCAGTATGCTCTGCTCGGTCTCGACGACCTGCGTCTCTCGCAACGAATCACTGTAGTCCAATTGCAAATCGGCAGGCTCTATCGTATCGCGCTCACCAAGAATGATCGCTCGCTCGACAGTGTGTCGCAATGCGCGAACATTGCCCGGCCACGCGTAACTTTGCATGGCATCATTTGCCGCCGCCGAAAATCGCCGTTGCTCGCCACCGTATTTCTGGGAAAAGATATTCGCGTAGTGATTGGCGATCGGCAGGATGTCGTCCTTCCGGTCGCGCAGCGGCGGTATGGTGATTTCCACAGTGTTCAGGCGAAATAGCAAATCCTGCCGAAAGTGATCTTCGTTTCTGAGGTCGGCCACCGGCACGTTAGTCGCAGCGATAATGCGCACATCGATTTGTTGAGACTCGTCCGCACCAACTGGCGTCAGCCTGCGTTGCTCCAGCACACGCAGCAACTTTGCCTGCAGGTGTCGTGGAAGATTGCCGATTTCGTCCAGAAAAACGGTGCCGCCGTCAGCCGCCTGAAATCGACCCAGCCGATCATCGCTGGCGTCCGTAAAAGCACCCTTCTTGTGCCCAAACAACTCCGACTCGAACAAGCTTTCAGTGATCGAGCCCATATCGATGGCCATGAACACGTGCTCGGACCGCTTTGAGCGACGATGCAGTTCGCGGGCAACGAGCTCTTTGCCGGTTCCGTTCTCCCCCAGTATCAGTACGTTCGCATCCGTCGGTGCCGCACGACTTACAACGGCCATGACGCTTCTTGCCTCTATCGACTCCCCGATAATCCGCTGATCGCCGCTGGCCGACTCTTGCTGCAACAGCTTGTTGGTCTGCCGCAGAACCTGCGTTTCCTTCCGGCTGTGACGCAACTTAACGGCGGTCGAGACCGTGGCCACGAGCTTTTCGTTTTGCCAGGGCTTGACGATAAAGTCGGTCGCACCGCGCTTCATGGCCTCCACGGCGGTGTTCAGGCTGCCATGCGCCGTAATCATCACGACGACGATTTGCGGATCGCTCTGGAGAATCTTCTGCAGCCAGGTCAGGCCTTCCCGACCGCTGGATTCTCCGGGTCCAAAATTCATATCCAGCAGTACAGCGTCGATGTCGTGCTCGCCGAGCAGCGTCCGAACCTCTCCAGGATTGTTACAGGTGACTACCTTGGCGAATTCGCGCCGTAATAACAGACGGCCGGCCATCAGCACATCCTCATCGTCATCAACAATCAATATGCAGCCGGCTTGCACGCGTATCGCACTCCATCAAGTGTTCGAAATCGTACACAAACTGTCCGCTAACGTACAGTTCCAACGGGCCTGCACACAAAATGCCAATAAAAACAACCATCTGTGTTTTGGCATGCTACTTGCTATTTACCCAGTATGGATAAAATCAGAACACTGCAAGCTCAAAACTCCACGCCCGATCCTGGTGTTTCCGGTCGGGGTATGGACCGTAAAATCGAGCGTAAGAAGCCGTTCGTGCGAAATACGGGCTATGCAGCGACAGTGCTGCTCGCGATCGGCTTTGCCTGGTGGTTTGCCGACACGCTGCTCGGCGGACGTAGCTTGAGCGTCAACTCACAACGAATCGCTGTGTCCTCAGTCACTACCGGGACGTTTGAGGACTTCATTCCCCTGCGCGGCCGACTCGTGCCCCGCAGCACGGTGTACCTCGATGCAATCGAGGGCGGGCGAGTTGAAGAAGTCCTTCTCGAAGACGGCGCTGCCGTAGAGGCCGGTGACCTGATCGCCGTGCTCTCCAACACCAATCTACAACTCGAAGTGCTGGGACGCGAAGCTGCCGTTACCGAACAACTCAACAACATGCGAACCATTGAACTGCAGCTCGAACAAAACCGGCTCGCACACAAGCGTAATCTCGTAGAGATCGACTACCAGCTCAAACGCCTGACGCGCGCGCTTGCGCGGCAACAAGAACTGGTGATGAAAGATCTGGCGTCGCGTTCTACGATCGAAGAGCTCCAGGACGAGTTGGCATACTACGAAGCCCGCCGCGACGTTACGCTGGAAAGCCAGTCAACGGACGTTCGTATGCAGGAACAACAACTGCGGCAGCTCAAAAAGGCGGGCAAGCAACTACAAGCCGGCCTCGGATTCGCCAGAAAGAATATTGACGACCTCAGTGTACGAGCACCGTTGGCGGGAAAATTGTCCGGATTCAACATCGAGGTCGGACAGTCGATTGTGCGCGGCGGACGACTCGGACAAATCGATGACCCGGACGGCTACAAACTCAGCGTGCAAATTGACGAGTTCTATCTTGGCCGCGTCGACCTGGAGCAGGAAGCTGTCGCCGAGCACAACGGTCGTGATATTGATTTACGGATATCGAAAATATACCCGCAGGTAACCGACGGGCAGTTTGACGTCGACATGACTCTGGCCGCCGAACCCACCGGCCTGCGCCGCGGCCAGACGATGCAGCTTCGACTGACGCTCGGAGATAACTCCGATGCCGTACTGATTCCGAACGGTGCCTTCTATCAGGAGACCCGCGGCAACTGGATATTTGTCGTTTCGGCCGATGGCGGCGAAGCCGTGCGGCGGACGGTTCGTATGGGCCGGCGCAATACGGATTTTATCGAGGTTCTCGAAGGGCTGGAACCCGGCGAGAAAGTGATCACTTCACCCTACACAAGCTACACGGAAATGGCCCGGCTGACGCTGGACAGCGAATAATCGCCCAGGCAGGAGAGAATGAATGCTCAAGTTACACAATATGTACAAGATCTACCGAACTGACGAGGTCGAAACCGTCGCGCTTGACGGCGTTAATCTGGAAATCAAGCAGGGCGACTTCGTCGCGATCATGGGGCCGTCCGGTTGTGGTAAATCGACCTTGCTGAATATCATCGGCATGCTCGACAACCCGACCGAAGGCGATTATTTTTTCTTCGACGAAAATATTGCCAACTACAACGAGTCGAGACGCAGCGAACTTCGCAAACAAAACATCGGTTTCATCTTTCAGAATTTCAACTTGATTGACGAACTGACGGTCGCAGAAAACATCGAGCTTGCTCTGCTGTATCACAACATGCCATCAGCCGAACGTAAGCGTCGCGTCGCTGAGGTTTTGGACCGCATGGGTATTGCTCATCGCGCCAAACACATGCCGGGCCAGCTGTCAGGCGGCCAGCAACAACGTGTTGCGGTCGCCAGGGCGGTCGTTGGTGATCAGCCGCTGATTCTGGCCGATGAGCCCACTGGAAACCTCGACTCCGTACACGGTCAGGAAGTCATGGAGCTGCTGCGATCCTTGAACAAGGATGGTACGACCATTGTCATGGTGACGCACTCCCCGACGCACGCGGATTACGCCCACCGCATCGTGAATCTGTTCGACGGACACATCGTCACTGAGAATACACGCGCCGCTTAATCTTCTGAACGAACTCCACCGGGAAATACCATGCTTTGGAACAACATCATCATTGCGCTCAGAAATCTTCGTAAGAACGCGGCTTATGCGGGGATAAACATCAGTGGCCTCGCGTTGGGTCTCACCATTTTCGTTTTCGGCAGCCTGCTGGTCGAGTACGAAAGCACCCACGATGAGTATTTCGAAAACACGCCCCGAATCTTTACCGTTGGGTCCCTGGCTGCTCCGGAACTGAACATCAGCTTCAAGAGAATGGACACTACTTATATGGCTGTCGGGCCTATCATCGAGACTGAAATCTCCGAAGCACTAGCCGTTGTCCGCACCATGAGCCGCGAGTACCTGCTATCGACCGGTGTCGAAAGCTTCTACGAAGACGTTCGATTTTCGGACCCTGCGTTCCTGGAAATTTTTGACTTCGAGTATCTGTACGGCGATGCCACGGCGCTCAACGACCCTACGGGATTGGTGATCACTGACTCGGTTGCGGTGAGTTATTTCGGCAACAGCGATGTGCTTGGCAAAGTTATCACCTTCGATAACAAATTCGACTTTCACGTAACCGCCGTTATCAAAGACATACCGCTCAATACACACTTCATATCACTCATAACCGACTCAAGACTTGGCATTATCGCTCCAATCAGGGCATTGAATCGATTACGCGACGGGTACGACGCAGACACCGGTGACTGGAACAACCTCTCGCTAGGCGACCTGACCTACGTGATGCTCCCGGAGTCGCTGGACCGGGCATGGTTGCAGTCACAAGCAGATAGCATTTACGAGCACCTGGTTCCTGATGGAACAAAAGACGTTATTTCGGGCTTCGAGATATATTCTCTGCAGGAAGCAAACCTCGCAATCTGGAGAACGGTTGGCATGCCGGTGATTGGCGTCATCGCTCTGTTGAGCTTCATGGTCCTCATCGTCGCGTGCGTCAATTACACCAATCTCGCAACAGCGCAGTCCCTGGGACGCAGTCGGGAAGTTGGCATGCGCAAGACAATGGGTGCAACGCAGCGGCAGTTGCTGCTGCAATTTCTTACGGAAAGCCTCGTTATCGCCGTGATCGCGATGATAATTGCGATCGCCGCACTTGAGATTATCATTCCGCTTTTCAACAACGCGGCCGGCAAGGTGCTGACGCTCGACTACCTTGCTACTTTACCGTGGTTGTTACTGACGACAGTGCTCGTCGGTCTGTTGGCAGGACTGTACCCGGCGTGGCTGATAACGCGCACGAATCCTATTGAGGCCTTGCGCGACACGGCACGCAAAGGCAGAAAAGGCTCGAAAGTGCGGTCGGTTATGATCGGTGCTCAGTTTGCAATATCCGCGTTCATGCTGGCACTCGTCACGGTTGTCTATATGCAAAACGAACGCGTAGAAGAGAGCAGCAACATTTTCCCGCGTGCAGAAATTTACACGATTGATCGGCTCAATATTGAAGGCATCCGGGACAAACTGGAAACCTTAAAGCACGAGCTTGAGGCTCTGCCGAACATCGACAGCGTAGCGTTCTCGTCACAGGTACCCTTTGAGCAAAATAACCGTCAAAGGGGTGTGTCACTGCAACCCGGCGATACAGCAGGGGAGTTTGTTCTTTCTCAAATGGGAATGTCACCGGAATTCCTGGATACGTACGACATTCCGCTGCTGGCCGGCAGAAACCTGCAGCGCGATATTGGCAACGATGTGCGAACGCAGGAATCGAAAGTACTGAATGTACTGGTCAATGAACTCGCCCTTGTGCATCTCGGCGTCGAGAATCCCATCGATGCGATCAACAAGCGCTTCTACTCACTCGACGAAGAGTCTACCCTGCAAGAGTTTATCGTCGCCGGGGTCGTACCGACCCGCAATATCGTCGGTCTGTTTAACAAAGAAAAAGCCTGGATGTTTCAGTACGACCCGTGGGCACTGCGCATTGGCTCCGTCCGTGTTGCGCAGGGCAATTTCATCGAAACTATCGCGAGTATCGAGGAAGTTTGGAAGCGGGTAATACCGGACTACCCGATTCAGGGGCGCTTTCTAGATGAGATTTTTGAAGACATTTATAACATCCTGGAATACATGAACATGGCACTCGCGATGTTCGCCTTCGTCGCGCTGTCACTGGCATTGGTTGGCCTGTTCGGCCTTGCGGCATTCATGGCAGCACAGCGAACCAAGGAAATCGGCATGCGCAAGGTACTTGGCGCCAGCTCACTACAGATAGCACGACTGCTCGTTTGGCAATTTTCAACACCCATACTCTGGGCTTTGCTGGTCGCACTGCCGGCTGCCTATCTGGCGTCGAATATGTACCTGAACTTTTTTGCCGACCGCGTTGAAACTCCGATTCCGATTCTGCTGCTTGCCGGCCTCATCGCAGTATTACTGGCATGGGGAACGATTGCCGGGCACGCTATTCGCATCGCGAGATCCAATCCTATTCAAGCACTGCGGTACGAGTGACGTGTTGCGGTATATCAGGTATGAAGTATCCGGGTTGGCGTGGCATGCGCTAGATTATTTCTCATCCGGGCCAGCAACATCGACTGTCAGGAATGTGTCTTGTGTCAAATAATTAGGTTCGACCCCTTATGTCTTACTACCGAAACTTTGGCAGCAAACCGGCAATGCCAGAACCGACGACTACCATCGCCAGCGAAATAAGATCGAGTCTCTCTATCGGTCCGCCGCCGTAGCCGTACATGGCGAGCAACGACACGCCCAGACAGATCACGATCGCGCCAGCGATTTGCCTGCCCGCCGCTGGAACAGGCGCATCTGCCGGCCGGCCGCGCCGCTCCAGCGGCGACAACAGCAATGCGACCGGCAACAACAGCAGAAACAGAATCGCAATCCATACGGGCCGTGACCACCACCATTCGGCAGTTCCAGGTTCAATTCCAAGGCCAGCGCCACCCGCCAGATACAACAGCGCGACGAAAATCACCATGACGGTGATGTGCCACAGATACACTGTCATGATCATGCTGTTGATCAACACCGTTGCCGTCCACAGCCGCAAACCATTCAGCGCGCGCCGCATGGGCGTCTCAAGCGCCAGCAATAAACCGAACTGAAATATGCCGAGGGCGAGTAGTGTGACTTTTGGCGGCAAAGTATTGCTCAGATCTGGATCAGGAGAGCCGACCATCGCAAGTGGGTAAGGTCCGTACATGACCATTAACCAAAGGGTCGTAAATCCGGCCACCGAAAAAAACAGGCGCTTGGGCACTCCACCCAATCGGTCGTCGCGCCAGGCAAAGCCGAGATGGTGAACGGCCAGCCACACCCAGAGATAGTTAGTCCATCCCAGCCAGCGTATGTCGCCGACGAAGAACGCGATGTCGGTCAAAACGGCACCGGCCACGAATATCCAGAACGAGGCGAACCCGAACCGTCGCCAAAACCGGTAGGCAGCAGGCGCCAGCATCACAACCACAATGTAGATCGCAAGAAACCAGGTGGGAATCAACGCGGCCTGCGAAACGTATTGAATGACCACCGGACGAACGCCGAAGAGATTCATCGTTATCGCAATAACCGCCCACGTCAGCAGCAACACCAGCAGCGGCGCGACCAGGCGATTGAGCCGAGCCGACAGCCAGCCTGCATATCCGACACCCTTGCGGCGGGCGCTCTCCAGCGAAACCGCATTCGAATAACCGCCCACAATGAAGAATATTGGCATTACCTGGAACAACCACGTCAGCCACTGCATTTGCGGCTGGTCCGAAAGCAGGTGCCCTGCATCCATCTCACCGCCGACAACATAGGCCGTAGCGATCAACCAATGACCGATTATGACAGCGAGTATGGATATCGAGCGCAGTAGATCGACGTAACGATTTCTCTCCGCCGGCGTTTTTGCCGCCATTTGACTTGCTTGAGACCAAATCCGCATCGTAAGTGCTCCTTTGCCAGACCTAATAGGGTACTACGCCCCGAGAACCGAAATGTCGCGGTAAGTCGTGCGGTTCGGCAGCACCTCGACAATTTTGCTATGATCCGCCCGCCCCGACCAGGGTGCGGTGCGTTTCCCCCTTCTTTTTTCACACTACCGGTACAAACTCTTGATTTCTGCTGCCAATTTGTCGATTCAGTTCGGCGCTAAACCCCTGTTCGAGAATGTCTCGGTGACCTTCGGCAACGGCAATCGTTACGGGCTGATCGGTGCAAATGGCTCCGGCAAATCGACCTTGATGAAAATTCTGGCGGGAGATCTGGAGCCCTCGGTGGGCAATGTCTCCGTTGAGCCCGATATTCGCGTTGGGCAGCTCTCTCAGGATCAGTTCGCGTACGAGAACTACCGGGTACTCGACGCCGTGATAATGGGCTACGAGAGACTTTGGAACATCATGCAGGAACGCGAGCGCCTGTATTCGCTGCCCGAAATGAGCGACGAAGAAGGCATGCACGTCGCCGATCTTGAAGTGGAGTTCGCGGAGCTGGACGGCTATTCGGCCGAATCGCGTGCCGGTGAGCTGCTTGAGAGCATCGGTATTCCCGTCGAGCAACACCAGGGACCGATGAGCGCCGTCGCGCCCGGCTGGAAGCTGCGAGTATTATTGGCTCAGGCTTTGTTCTCGGACCCGGACGTGTTGTTACTCGACGAGCCAACCAACAACCTCGATATCAACACCATCCGCTGGCTGGAAGGGTTTCTGGACACCAGCAAATCGACAATGGTCATCATCTCTCATGATCGTCACTTCCTGAACAGCGTTTGCACGCACATGGCGGACCTCGATTACGGCAAGCTGCATGTGTTTCCCGGCAACTACGATGAGTACATGACCGCCGCCACACAGGCGCGCGAGCGCATGCACGCTGACAACGCCAAGAAGAAGGTGAAAATGGCCGAGTTGCAGGCGTTTGTCAGTCGCTTCTCAGCGAATGCGTCCAAAGCGCGACAAGCAACTTCGCGCGCAAGACAGCTAGAGAAGATCAAGCTTGAGGACATCAAACCGTCCAGTCGAGTCAGCCCCTTCATTCGTTTCGAGCAAGCCAAGCCGCTGCGCCGAATCGCCGTCGAGGCGACCGGGATCAGCAAGCGTTTCGATGCCGAAGCGCTGTTTGAAAACCTGGACCTGACGATCGAGGCCGGCTCTCGCGTTGCGATAATCGGTCAAAACGGCATTGGCAAGACCACACTCGCACGCTGTCTTTTGAGACACCTGGAAGTCAATGATGGCGAGATCAAATGGTCCGAGAACGCCCAGGTCGGGTATTTCGCGCAGGACAATGCCGCGGAGTTCGAAACCGACATGAGCTTGTTTGACTGGATTACCCAATGGCAACCCAAGGGCGCGGACGAGCAACTGCTGCGTGGCACGCTGGGAAGAATGCTGTTCTCAAGAGACGACAGCGAGAAATCAGTAAAGGTTGTATCCGGTGGCGAGCAACGCCGACTGATGTTTGGCAAACTGATTCTGCAACAACCCAATGTTCTGGTTATGGACGAGCCGACCAATCACCTCGACATGGAGTCGATTGAGGCGCTGAATCTCGCCTTGGAAAACTACCCAGGCACACTAATCTTTATTAGTCATGACCGGGATTTCGTATCGTCACTTGCGACGCGCGTCATTGAGATGACTCCCGATGGCGTTATCGACTACAGAGGCAGCTATGACGAGTACCTGCGCTCCCAGGGCTTGTCCGAGGTCGCGTAGCAGCGTCCGGAAAAACTATCTTCGAACACGCGCTCTGAATTTTCGGCCTTTGATCGGCCGGGTCGTTAACTGCCGTAGCGCTTTGGAGACCTTCGCGTTTTCTACTGCAACGTAAGCGCAGGTATCGAACAGATCGATCGCACCGACGGCATCACCGGATATTCCTCCTTGCGCGGTCAACGCACCCAGCAAATCGCCAGGTCGCAGTTTATTTTTGCGTCCGCCACTGATCTGAATCGTCGTCATCAATGGAACCAGGGAATCATTGCCGCACGTCGCATCCGGGATATCCCGCTGCTGCAAGTGCGTCCCTGGCAAAGACTTTTCGATCTCAAGTAAACGCCCGATCTCTCGCTCCTCGACCAGACTGATTGCCGCACCTTGTTTTCCGGCGCGCCCGGTTCGACCGATTCGATGCACATACACCTCTGCCTGAGGCGGTAACTCGTAGTTGAACACGGCCTCGATGTCTTTCACATCGAGGCCGCGCGCCGCAACATCGGTCGCGACCAGAACGCTTGCACTGCGATTCGCAAAACATACCAGTACCTGATTTCGTTGCGCCTGATCCAGATCCCCGTGCAGTGCAGCGGCAACAATGCCCTGTCCCTGCAGATACTTCGTTACGTCGGCGCAGTCGATGCGGGTATTGCAAAATATCAGGTTCAACGCACCACCCCAGGCCTGCAGGGCGCGCAGCAACGCTGCATTGCGATTTTCCCGGGAAACAGGGCACCAGCTCTGCGTTATTTTTGCTGCTTGCTCGTCGTCGGTAACATCCACCGTGCGCGGGTTACGCTGTACTTTCGCACTAATGGCGGCGATTGCATCGGGGTAGGTCGCGCTGAACAACAGCGTTTGCCGTTTGCTCGGTACGTAGGCAAGGATCGCGTCCACTTCGTCCATAAAACCCATGTCCAGCATGCGATCAGCCTCATCGAGCACCAGCGTTTGCAGGCCGCTAAGGTCAATAGTTTCTTTACTCAGGTGCTTCAGCACTCTCCCGGGCGTACCGACAATGATGTGCGGACTCCGCTGCAGTGAGGCGAGCTGTGATCGCAACGGCACGCCGCCGCACAGCGTAAGAACCTTTACATTGGGAATCGCCCGCGCCAGACGACGAATTTCTTTCGCGACCTGATCTGCCAGCTCACGCGTCGGACACAGGACGAGTCCCTGTATCGAAAAACGTGAAACGTCCAGCTTGTTAAGCAAACTCAAACCGAAGGCTGCTGTTTTCCCACTACCCGTTTTTGCGCGCGCAAGGACGTCGGCGCCATCGATAAGCAGCGGCAAGGTTTGCGCCTGCACCAGCGTCATCTCTGTGTATCCCAGATCACCGAGGTTGCCGAGCAGCGCCGGTGCCAGATTCAGTGATCCGAATTCGTTTGGATTGGACATTCGTCAGGTACGCTAGCGGTGCTTCGCGTAGATCTGACGAACCCATTGCAGGGTTCGCTGCTGGTTCCACTCTGCAACGACTGTGGCCAGTCTCGGCGGGTGTTCGATGCTGCCGTACGTCGGGTGTTCATTGGGAAGTGCCAACGGAGCGAGTAGACTTGCCGCCGCAACATCCGCGCGCGAGAACTCCTCGCCAAGCAGGTACGACCTTCCGTCTGCCAGAAATCCTCCAATCCAGTTCAACTCGGCCTCGACAATGCGTCGGGAGTCCTCTCCCTGTTCCGCACCCAGATCCATTCGCTTGATCATGATTTTGCGGATTTTTTGCCACGCCAATCTGATGAGCATTCTCTTCGACAAAGGCAGGCCCTGAATAAATAGCGGCCGGACCATAGCCGGGTGCTCCACCATCGCCTCCGAATAGTAGAATCGGCGAACATGAAATCCCGCGATATCGTCAACACGTTTCTCAATCTCAGCGCACGATTTTCTATCAGGCTCCGCCGCCAGGCTCCGCCCGTTTGCCGACGGCATGCTCTGCGCCCAATTGATGATAGCCGCGGAACCCTGGATTACGCGCTCGCCGACAGCCAGATAGGGAACCGATGTCCCGGGTGCGCCGAGTCGTTTCGCAATATCCCGATGCTCGCCGGGGGCGACGTATCGCAACTCGTAATCTATTCCGAGGTAATCCAATGCCCAGCGCGCCTTCTCGCAGTAGTGCGAAATGGCAAAGACGTAGAGTATTGGGGTAATCTCAGGCACAGTCGCTATTTCCAACCAGAGAGGTACGGTTCTGGGTTTAGATCTCTGGGCGTTCCTGACTGATCTGGCGGCGGACAATGCGTTCGAAACTTGAGGTGCCAACTGCTATTCATTCGCCCGACTCCTGAGGCTTCACGGAGCGGCGAGTATACCCGAGTGCCCAGCCGGTAGTATGGGGGGTGGCGCACTACTTCATGCGGGTCTTCAGGTTACGACAAAGCTCAACGTGCCTTTGCCGTACTGCGGTATTTCCACTCCGAACCCTGTCACTTGCGACGCATCCTGTAGCGAGGCAATTGCATCCGCCGACTGTTCTGCGCTTAAGGTCTGGTCCAGGCGCAAGTGTGCACCTGATTCGGACATCAACAACTTTGAGCAAATGTTCATGACTTCGTAGAAATTGCCGGCTATCGCATCAGTTATGGAGTTTCCGGAAATCATTTCGTTCGCCACATCAACGGGTATCATCGATAACGCGGCACCGGAATAGGCAACGAACTCCGTATCACAGATACCAAGAGCGACCAGCTTGTCTTCATCGCTGACAAAGGAAACGACATGCTGGCCGTTCAGCTCCGGCGAATCGCATTGACTGGCACTCAAGCCGTCTCCAAACAGGATGCACAACAAGTCCGAGACAGATTGTGGCGTCGGTATTTCGTAAGTTGTACTCATTTTGGTCTTTCTTCTCCAGAAAAAACTGCACCGCGTTCATTTCATGAACGTATTCAAAACTTTCTCAAACGATTCCAGCGTGAACGGTTTGGCGATGAGAAACTGTGCGCCCGCAGCCGTTGCCTTCTGCCGCATCTCTTTGGAGGATTCAGTGGTAATGAAGCCGAAGACCACATCGATACCGTCCTCGCGTAGAGCTTCAAGCAGCTCAATCCCGGTCATGTTTGGCATGTTCCAGTCGGCCAATACCAGGTCCGGCTCCTTGTTTCGAATAGACTCGAGCGCGACAGCGCCGTCTTCGGCCTGCTCCACGTTCTTCTTGTCGATTCCGGCCTGGCGAAGTGTTCGCACGACCATCATTCGCATTGCTGAGCTGTCATCAACTATCAGGATGTTCATTTATCAGTTCCCACAAGTCTTCGGTGGCCGGCGACTGGCGCATTCTCCCTGCTGTATTGAATATCGGCAGTCACTGACCAAGCTTTAGCACAGATCGAACACATAAGGATTTTCTGGCGTCTGCCGATATAGAACCTATGGACGCAGTAATATTCAGCCGAAATAGAGGCAGACAGTGACTACGACACCGGAAGAACTGGTCGCCAACGTTACGCAGCTGGCGTCGTTCCCCGAAGTCGCGTTTCGTATTAACGAAATGATATCGGACGAAAACAGCGGTGCCGCCCAGATCGGTGCCCTGATCGAACCGGACCCGGCGCTGAGTATTGCGTTGTTGCGTATCGCCAATAGCCCTCTGTATCACATCGGCGGGAGTGTCGGCAGCGTTGAGCACGCCGTCACCGTGGTCGGCTTGCGCGAGGTTCGTGACCTGACGTTCAGCATTTGCGCCAGCAGAACCTTCGACGGAATCCCCAATGACCTCATCACCGTTGAGGATTTTTGGACGCACAGCCTTTTTTGCGCTGTCGGGGCACAGAACCTCGCTCGAAGAGCCAGGGTTTGTCTCGGAGAATCACTGTTTGCTGCCGGCCTGCTGCACGATATCGGTCATCTGGTGATGTTTAGCCAGAGCCCCGAACTCTCCAAGCAGGCATTGCAACTATCACTGGAAGAGAATGACGGCCTGTCACCCTATCTGTCTGAGCGAGAAGTGTTTGGCTTTGATCATATGATGGTCGGCGCGGAGCTGGCTCGTCAATGGCGATTGCCGACTACTTTGCAGGAGTGCATCGGTTTCCATCACGAACCCTTCACCAATGATGCAGTGACGGATGCTGTCTCGGTGGTACACGTCGCCAATAGTCTGGCGGTGATGACGGAACTCAACAGTCTGAATCCGGACGACGCCCCGCCGATTGACGATCGTGCGCTTACCAAGTTGAAGCTCGATGCGAAAAGCATGGCTAACATCGTAGCCGAAACGCGCGATTCAGTCTCCGAGCTGCTGGGTATTTTTGTCAATTGACAGTCCGTCCTCGCCGGCCTCCACAGCGCGGTAGCTCATCGGTACAAGTCGGTCAGTCGGTCCGCAATTTTACGCAGCGGTAGTACCGCGTCTATTCCGCCTTCTTTTATAGCGGCCGACGGCATTCCCCAGATCACGCTGCTTTTTTCGTCCTGCGCAATCGTCGTGGCGCCCGTTTCGTGCAGTCGCCTCATCCCCTTCGCACCATCTTTTCCCATGCCCGTCAAAATGACGCCGACAGCATTGTCTGCCGCATACTCGGCCACTGAATCAAGCAATACGTCGACCGCTGGTTTATGGCGATTAACCTCCGGACCGTCGTCCAACTCGCAACAATAGCGAGCGCCATCCCTGACCACCCGTAAGTGACGGTCGCCGGGCGCAATGTAAGCGTGACCTGGTCGAATCTGTTGTCCGTCCTCAGCTTCGCACACAATCAATCGTGAACACCGATTCATGCGGTTCGCGAAAGACCGACTGAACAACGGCGGAATGTGTTGGGCAATGACTATTCCCGGGCAGTCCGGGCGCATTCTGATCAACACCTCCTTGATCGCCTCCGTTCCTCCCGTCGATGCACCGATCGCGATAATCTTGTCCGTAGTTTGAAATTTTCCGCCAACGCTGACCGACTTTAGACCGGTAAGCTTGCCTTGCGTATTTCGGAGCGTATCCAGGCTGGAAGTATGCCGTTGCAGCGCATCGACCCGCACAGTTGCCGCCGCCTTGACCTTGGTGGTTATTTCAAGCGCGCAATCACCAAGCGTGTGCGCCAGGTCAATCTTCGGTTTACTCACAAAATCCACAGCGCCCAGCTCCAGCGCCTGCATTGTGACGTCCGCGCCTTTTTCGGTAAGGGACGACACCATAATCACCGGCATGGGGTGTAGACGCATCAGGTTGCTCAGAAAACTCAAGCCGTCCATTTTTGGCATTTCGACGTCGAGTGTCAGCACGTCCGGTTTCAGTTTCTTGATTTGCTCCCGGGCGACGTAGGCATCCATCGCGGTACCGACAACCTCGATTTTCGGATCTGAACTCAACAGCTCCGACAACAGCTTTCGCATCAACGCGGAGTCGTCGACAACGAGCACACGCACCTTGCTCACGACGAACACGCGAGGTAGTGCGCTGGAATGACGTCGCTCATGACACACATTCGATCAGTCGAAAAGTTCAATTTCACCCGGACCCTGTGTCTTGCCAACGGTACGCTCGTAACTTTTCTCTTGATCGACTACTGCCTGATTTTGCAAGGAGCGCAATCGTTTGACCATCACCTTTCCGGTTTTTGGAAAATAGTTCACTTTCCTTGGAAAGACCTCTCCCAGGTCTTCCGCAACAATGACGATCCCCTCAGCTTTAACGTATTGTTTAACGAACTGCACATTCCGATCACCCACACCGTTGACGTCCATCGCCATAACGTTTCCACCACCGAACAACTTCAACTCCAGCCGGTCTTTTCGCGACCCCAATTTCAGCAGATCGTTGATCAGCGTCTCCATCGCCGCAATTCCGTAGCGCGTCGCCAGACAGGCATCGCCACCCCACTGATCCATTCTCTGCGTTGTATTGCCGGGCAGCATGAAGTGGTTCATGCCACCAACGCCGCTCAGTGGGTCTCGAATACAAGCCGAGACACAAGAACCCAGTACTGTCGTAATGATTTCATCCGTCGCAGTCACATAGTACTCGCCGGGGAGAATTCTTGACGCGCAGGAATTTTGCCGGGCATCCCAGGTTCTCAGTACGTGCTCGAAGCCCGGCAAAACGGGTGGCCAGCTGCCTTTATCCTGTGTGACTGTGCTCACTAGTGAGTCTTCCGATAGATCGTGTGACCCAGTAGCTCGAAACGGTCTGAAACGTTGGTAAGACTCTCGGAGTGGCCGAGAATGAGATAGCCATCATCCTCCAGTAGGTTGGCATACCGGTCCATCAACACACGTTGTGTAGGTTTATCGAAATAGATGACGACGTTGCGGCAGAAAATTACATCGAAGCGGCCGCGCATGGGCCAGTCATCCATCAGGTTCAGTTGTTTGAACGTAATGAGACTTTGCAGTTTCGTCGAAGCTTTAACCCGACCATCTCCCTGTGCCGGATTTTCCTGGAACCAGCGTCGTAAGCGGCTTGGCGGAATTTTCTCCACCCTGTCGCGAACGTATACGCCCGCCCTGGCAGTGTTTAGTACGTCGGAATCGAGATCGGTACACAGTAACCTGGCATCCCAGATATCCGGGTTTTCAAGTGACTCGAGAAGCGTTATCGCGATTGAATAGGGTTCTTCGCCAGTGGAACAGCCAGCCGACCAAATGCGAATCCTCCTGGCGGCATTGCCCTTCTTCGCCATGATTTCCGGAATAATTGTATTCGCCAGGTAGTCAAAGTGATGCTGCTCACGAAAGAACGATGTAAGATTCGTTGTCACCGCATTCGAGAAAGCTTCCTGTTCTTTCGTATCGCCTTTCTTCAGAAAATCGAGATAGTTTCTGAAGCTGCCTATCCCGGTTGCCTTGAGGCGCGCTTGCAATCGCCTGTAAATCAGGTGGCGCTTGGACGCGCCCATACTAATACCGGTCATATCTCTGATGACCGTCAGAATCTCCTCAAGTTCGCGGTCGCTCAACGCGAATTCCTGACCAGAAGAGGCCGCGTTATCAGCTTTCATTTTTAACCTCTACATCGAACAGGACAGGGTCCGGCGCTTGAACCAGACCGGCATGAACAGCGGCCGCTGAAGTATCAAAAATTGCATCGAACATCTGGCGTTCCTGCTCCATCGTGAAAGTAGCTCGTGTCGCCGCGAGGCAAGCCGCCCAGTCGGTTGTGCTTATCGGCAACTCACTCGATCGCATTAGTCCTGCGAGGTTCGCCAGGTTTTTTGCCACGTTCATCAGGCGCTGCTCCAACCGATCAGCAAACTGCAGGCGTGTGCTCGCAGTTTTCACGGACTCTTGCAGTGCCTGTGAAGCTAACTCGAACTGATCCGACGCCGCCGTAGTTTTCGGATTGCATTCCCGGGTGGCCGCCAACAGCACATCTGCATGCTGCGCAGCACCAAGAACTGCACCGGACAGGCCATCGATCTCGCAGAACGCTTCCTTAACTGCCGCACCGATCTGATCCGCGCAAAGCGCTACAAGCCGCGCTGCTTCGCTGTCCGTTACCACGAGTTGACAGGTCGCCTGGTCGTTTTTGGGTGGGTGCACTAAAATCCGTCCTTCAGAACACCGGGCACAGGTCGTCGTTGTCTTCCACAGCGCAACCGTTACCTGTTCCCAGGTACTGACTTAGATCCGCGAGATTCGCCATATCGCGAAACACATCCGAGAGTTCGCGCCACTCGACGGTCCGGGATTGTTCGCGGACAGACTTTACGAACGCGGTCAACAGTTGCAACGCCGCTGTATCGATCGACTCAACCTTTCCAGCATCGATCACCACCCCTGAACTCACTTCGCACACCACAGTGAGTTGCTCTCTGAGCGCCCCGACGTTCTGAATGCTCGGGGCGCTGTCGAGAACAACCGCGGCCGACCCGGATTTTGCCGAGCTACTTTTCGTTTTCGACTTCTTCTTTGACTTGCCTTTCCTGGCCATCTTGCTTCTCCTTGATCATCGAATCAGAATTCTGCCCACTCCTGATCACTACTGTTGGCTGCCGCCCGTCGCGGTGGTGCCTTGCTCCCTTGTTGTGGTGCGGCTGCCGTTGGTGCGCTCCAGGGGCGATCCGCAGTGCGACGCTCTGAGCCTTTCGAGGCCGAAGTCGTGGCCATCGATTGGGCACCTATTGCGTCAGCGGAAACGGTGAAGAAGTCCATCATCTGATTTAGATCATCGGCCTGCTCACCCAACGACTCACTCGCCGCCGCCGCCTCTTCAACCAGCGCCGCGTTCTGTTGCGTCAGTTCGTCCATTTGCATGATGGCCTTGTTGACCTCTTCAATTCCGGCCGACTGTTCCTGGCTTGCTGCCGCGATTTCACCGACGATGTCGGTGACTTTCTTCACGCCACCAACAATCTCTTCGAGCGTCTCACCCGATTCGTTGACCAATCGCGAACCTTCATCGACCTTGGCTGCGCTGTCTTCAATCAACTCCTTGATTTCCTTCGCCGCCGTCGCGCTACGTCCGGCAAGATTGCGAACCTCGCTGGCCACTACTGCGAAGCCACGACCCTGATCACCAGCCCGGGCTGCCTCGACCGATGCATTCAGGGCCAACAGGTTCGTCTGGAACGCAATTTCATCGATCACGCTGATGATGTCCGAAATCTTTTTGCTTGATGCATTGATCTCGCTCATCGCCACAACAGCCTGGCTCACCACCGAACCGCCTTTTTGCGCCTGATCGCGAGCGACTATTGCGAGTTGGTTCGCTTCGCCGGCATTGTCCGCATTTTGCTTAACAGTGCTGGTCATCTCTTCCATGCTGGAAGCCGTTTCTTCCAGACTGGACGCCTGTTCTTCAGTGCGCTGGCTCAGGTCGGAATTGCCCTGCGAGATCTCGCCCGCACCGGTCTTTACAGAACCTGCTGTGGACTGGATATTGCCGACAACCTCTGTCAACTTGTCGACCGTTGCATTCGCATCATCCTTAAGCTTGCCGAAGCTGCCCTGGTAGTCCGCTTCGATCATCTCCGTCAGATCACCGACCGCGATAGCACTTAACACACGAATCGTATCGTTTATTACCTTGTCCGCCACGCCGACGAGATCGTTTACGCCGCTTGATAACGTCTCGAAAAACCCGTCTTTATCGTCCAGTGAAATACGGTTTGTCAGATCACCAGCGAGTGCGCTGTCAACCACGCGCTGCACTTCCCCCTCGATTGCCAGTTCCTCTGTGCGGTCGTTCCACTCGACCACCGTACCAAGGCGCCCGCCGTCAACACCGAAGACCGGGTTCGCGATGACTTGCATCGACCGACCGCCTACCTCGATGCCGGCTTTGTATGTCGTTGTCAGGTTAGCCAACAACCCGCGCTGATGCGCCGGATCCTTGTGAAACACATCAATGCAGGTACCGATCAGCTTGCTGGCATCAAAATTTGGCAGGTCCTGACGGAAGTCCGACTCGGCACCGCGGAACAACTCCTCCGCTGTGCCATTCATGTATACAATATTCAGGTCAATGTCGGCGATCATGACATTCGAGTCAACACCGTCCAGCGCCTGTTGAATACGCTCGTTATCGGCATCTTTCATCCGTCGTTCTGTAACGTCAGTGGCGTACTTGACAACTTTGAAGGGTTTACCATCCAAGTCCATAATCGGATTGTAGGACGCCTGAATCCAGACCTCCTTCCCGCCCTTGCCGAGCCGTTTGTATTCCTGCGCGTCGTACTTACCTCGATTCAGGCTTTCCCAAAATTGCTTGTATTCAGCACTCGCACTGTACTCCGGGTCGATGAACATGCTGTGATGCTGTCCCTGTACTTCGCTGAGGTCGTAGCCCATCGTATTCAGAAAGTTTTCGTTAGCGGCAATGATCGTACCGTCCATACTGAACTCAATCACAGCCTGCGCTTTACTGATCGCCGCCAATTGTCCGGCAAAGTCAGCAGCCTCTTCCTCACTTGCCTTCGTCCCGGTGGCGCCATCACTAAACGCACCAACGACTGCACCGAGTATCAACGACGCGACGATCGCAGACGAAGCGACAACGGGGTCTATAGACCACGCGAAATAGGAAAGGCCGGCAAGCAACGGGAACAGCGTGGCAACCAGCTTCCAGCGTATGCTTAAATCTTCGAAAGTGCTCATTTGATTCTCCTGTTCGGCGTTGTTGTACGCCCGTTCTGTTTTCAACTTGAATTAGCTGCTGCCTCACCATCGGTCGAGGCTGACGCGACCGGCTCTACTTCACCGAAGTCGATCAGTCGATCAACGTCGAGCAAAATAACCAACTTTTCCTCAACCGTCGCCAGACCGCGGACAAACTCGGCGTGGATAGCACCCCCCATGTCGGGCGGTGGCTGTATTTCATCGCCATCGAGTCGGTAGACATCGGCTACGGCATCCACGACCAGGCCAACGGTTCGTTGCTGGTCGTCAAAAGTAATTCGTACTACGATCACAACGGTGCTCGGACCGTACTCGACGCTGTCAAGCGCGAAGCGCCTGCGCAAATCGATAATAGGCACGATCGCGCCACGCAGGTTCAGTACGCCCAGCAAGTAGTCCGGCGTATTGGGAATCGGTGTAGCTGAGTCCCATCCCTTGATTTCCTGGACTCGCAGTATCTCGACGCCATACTCTTCGTCGGCCAGCATAAAAGTCAGATACTGGCCTCCGCCCGGCTCGACGTCTGCTGGCAGGCTCGGATCTTCCCTGTGTTTCGCTACTGCGGTCATATCTATCTCCTGATTACCGTGCCTGCGTTCGTGCAATCGTCACGCACTCGCGGCAACCGAAATTTTCGGACTCTCGTTTCTGTTGTAAAACAATTGAATCAAACCCTGTACATCGAGGATCAGTGCGACCTTGCCATTGCCGAGTATGGTCGCGCCCGAGATTCCCTCCATCTGCCGATAGTTGGCCTCAAGGCTCTTGATGACAACTTGTTGCTGCTCCTGCAGGTCATCAACGAATATGCCAACGCGCTGGCCGTTGGCTTCCACCACCACCAGCAGGCCGTCATCAATCGCTGTGCTGTCCGCATCGATACCGAATACGTCGTGCAAGCGTAAGACCGGGATGTACTCGTCGCGCAGCTGGAACAGCTCGGACTGGCCGGCTATTTCATTGACTTTCCCAGCGGATGTCTGAATGGTCTCCACGATTGAAACCAACGGAATAATGTAGGACTCTTTACCGACTCGAACCAGTTGCCCGTCAAGTATGGCGAGTGTCAGTGGTAGTCGTATCGTGAACTTACTGCCTATTCCGGCCTCCGACTGCACAGTTACGTGTCCGCCCAGATCCGCGATGTTTCGTCGCACCACGTCCATTCCGACTCCGCGACCCGACAGATCGCTGACTTCGTCAACCGTCGAAAATCCGGCCCTGAAAATGAGGTTGTTGATTTGATCGTCGGATAGCTGTTCATCGGCTCCAATCAAACCACTCTCACGAGCTTTCTTGAGGACCTTCTCCCCGTTTATTCCGGCGCCGTCATCGATCACCTCGATTACGATATTGCCACCCTCGTGATAGGCGTTTAACTCAAGGACGCCGACTTCCGGTTTGCCCGCGGCGATCCTCACCTCCGGCGTCTCAAGGCCGTGATCCAGTGAGTTTCGAACCAGATGAACCAGCGGATCGCCAATTTTTTCGAGAACTGTCTTGTCCAGTTCTGTATGTTCGCCAACCAGTTTTAGCTCGACCTTTTTGTCGAGTGCATTGCCAGTATCGCGGACCAGCCGCGGAAAACGGTTGAAGGCGAAACTCATCGGCAACATACGTATCGCCATCACGCTTTCCTGAATGTCGCGAGTACTACGTGATAATTGCGAAAGTCCTTCTCGTAAACCTTCAAGCTGCGTGAAGTCGAAGTCGCCGCTATAACGACTCAACATCGACTGCGTAATAACGAGTTCGCCGACGAGGTTTATCAGAGCATCGACTTTGTCGATGTTGACGCGAATCGAACCGCCTTCCGGAGTCGTCGCTTTTTCCTTTTTCCTGGGTTCCGGGGGCTGTGCCACGGGCTGTACCGAGGGCGCCGCGTCTTCGCTATCTGATGACGCGGCCGCACTCTGGATGGGCTCCATAGACAGTTCACACTCATCCCGCACCCAGGCGAATACCTCCTCCAACTGCTCCCGGGTGACCATCGCATGCAAGCGCAGCTGCCACTCCAGGTGACACTCTTCGGGGTCCAGCCGGTCGAACTGCAGGTTCTCGGCGCCCAGCGAGCACACCTCGAGTTCACCGAGCTCTCGTAACTCGCGAAACAAGCGCAGTGGGTCGTTACAGGATTTGAGGATACCGCTTGCCGGCTTGAATTCGATGCTCCAGCCGCTGGGCACCGCCTCTGGATCTTCGACCGCTACATCCTTTACCACCGGCTCGGCATTGCCCAGCATTCGTTCAAGCTCGACTTCCAACTCGGCGGAACGAGTTGTATCGATTTCCCCGTCGCCCAGGCCGCTTATCATGTCCTGTATGCAGTCCACCGACTGCAGCATCAGATCTACCGCCTCTCGTGTGACCGAACGCTCGCCCTGACGCATCTCGTCGAGCAGCGTCTCCAGATGATGCGCGAACTCGGAAATCTCCGTATACCCGAACGTAGCGCCACCGCCCTTTATCGAATGCGCGGCGCGAAAAATGGTGTTCATCGTTTCGGGATCGGCCGCACCAAGATCGAGATTCAGAAGCCCGGACTCCATGATCCCCAGGCCCTCCAGGCTTTCCTCGATAAACAACTGCGCGATTTCAGCCATATCAACATCGATAGACATCTACACACCTCGCCCGTTTCTAATGTTCCGCGTACAGTCGCACAGTTCGATTTCGGTTCTCATGGCAGCACTTTTCCAATCGTCATCACGAGCTGCTCGGGATCGAACGGTTTGACGATCCAGCCCGTGGCTCCTGCGGCCTTACCCGCCATTTTCGTATCAGTTCCCGATTCGGTCGTCAGCACCAGCAACGGCACGAACTTGTAGTGCGGCAATGCACGCAACCCCTTGATCAGTCCGATGCCGTCCAGGTTGGGCATGTTGATGTCCGTAAGAACGACATCGACGGTATTCTCCTGCGCATAGTCGAGTGCCTCCTGGCCATCTTCTGCCAGAACTACGTCGAATCCGGCCTGCCGAAGTACGTAATCTACAAGGCGTCGAATCGACGCCGAATCATCTACTGCGAGCACACTGGGCACCGGGGTCGTCTCCTTATTACAGCGCGTCGTCAGCTCTTGCTGACGCGCCCTTTAGTGTTATTCAAAAATCGCCGGACAGGCGGCAACATCTTGTTCTTAAGTCATCGGCGTTCCGCGTAATAAGTTTAGTGGCGATCGACAGGAGCCGCTTGGCCTGCAGCAATTTTGTGACGCCGGTCGTAAGTCCGTTACGAATGCGCCAAAGCGGCTAAAGAAATCGTGGAATCTGCCGAAGGTCTACTAGGTAGATCGGTTGACGGGCGTAAAAGAATGGATTCAACAAGTACGATCAGCTCAACTCACCTCATCGCCCCGGAGCGCGGCGAATCGCGGGTGGATGAAAAAAATGCCTTCGTCAAGCGGCTCGCAGCCGACTTGTCGGCTGGGAGTATTGAGCTACCCTCATTTCCGGATGTCGTCCTCCGAGTGCGCAAAGCGCTCGAGAACGAAGACAGTTCGACCCACGATCTTGTGCGAATTATCAGTGCAGAACCCGTGCTCGCGGCTCGCCTGCTAACAATCGCCAACTCCGCGGCGTTTAAGCCGACCGGCGACCCGATTACCGACCTCAACATGGCGGTAAATCGCCTCGGCCGCAGCATGATTCGATCCACCGCGATGTCGTTCGCTCTGGCGCAACTTCGCTCGGCGCAAAAACTCGATTTGGTTAAGGAGCGCCTGGAATTGCTGTGGGAGCGCTCCGCTCATGTCGCTGCATTGAGTTTTGTTCTAACCCGGCGATACACCAAACTGAATCCTGACGAAGCGTTGTTCATCGGCCTTATGCACGGCATTGGCGAGATGTACATCGTTGTGCAGACGGATAAATACCCCGCGCTACTCGGCAACGAATCTGACATCACAGAAGTCATAGAGAAGTGGGCACCGCGCATTGGCAGTGAGATCCTCAAGAGCTGGGGTTTCGCTGAGTACGTTTCCAGAGCTGTCGCTCAATACCAGGATATCGACCGCGAGAACGATGGTGAGGTCGATTTTTCGGACGTCCTGATCCTGGCGCATCTGTTGCACCGTTTTGTTACCGCAGACGAAGATACAGAACTGCAGCTGGAACACGTTTCCGCATGGCAGCGCATGAAAATCGAAATGACGGACCTGATAGGCGTGCTGCAGAAATCGGACGAACAAATCCGCTCGCTGCGTCACGCCCTCAGTAAGTAGCCTTACGGCACTGCGATTCCGACAAAGCGCTGATTAACCAGCAGGTGCGCCCAAACACTGAGTCCGTACCCCAGCATAATAACGGGCGCCCACTTCAGATGTCCGAAGAACGTGTAGATACCGCGTGCCTGACCCATCAGCGCTACACCCGCGGCCGAACCTACCGACAACATGCTACCGCCAACGCCGGCGGTAAGTGTCACCAACAGCCATTGATTCAGATCCATCACCGGACTCATCTGTAACACGGCCACCATCACAGGAATGTTGTCAACAATCGCCGAAAGGAAACCGACGAGGATATTTGCCGTGGTGGGTCCGAGCTCCAGGTATGCGTATTGCGACACGACTTCGAGATAACCAATGAAGCCCAAACCACCAACACACATAATCACGCCGAAGAAGAACATCAGCGTGTCCCATTCCGCGCGAGCCAGCTCCCGAAAACTATCGAACGCCGTGATGTCGCCGATTTCGCCGCTGTCGCTAGCCCTGCTAACCGCGCGAGCGTGCGAACGCTCCAGAAAGTAGCCAAAAATCTTCAGGTAGGAAAGCCCGAGCATCATGCCGAAAAACGGCGGCAGATGTAAAAAATTGTGGAACGAAACGGCGGTCGCAATAGTGCAGACGAACAGGATGACAATGCGCTTCGCACCTCGCTTCATGCTCACAGTACCCGCACTGTCGATTTCTGGCACGTCTTTTGAAATTGCGAAAGACATGACGATAGCGGGCACGAGGTAGTTCACCACCGACGGAATCGCAAGCGCGAAAAACGTCTGGAACTGGACCAGCCCGGCCTGCCAAACCATCAAAGTCGTGATGTCGCCGAAGGGGCTAAACGCACCGCCGGCATTCGCAGCAATCACGATGTTGATGCAACTAAGCGCTGCAAAACGACGATTGTCCTTACCAACAGCCAACGCAACTGCACACATTACTAACGCGGCGGTCAGATTATCGATAATCGGGGACAGGAAAAAGGTGATGATGCCGGTTGTCCAGAACAGGCGACGATAGCTGTATCCCTTGCTCACCAGCCAGGCACGCAGCGATTCAAAGATGTTTCGTTCGCTCATTGCATTGACGTAAGTCATAGCAACCAACAGGAATAAGAACAGTTCCGCGAACTCGACCAGAAAGACTCGCACTGCACCTTCGGTCTCCTGAGTCATGCCCTGGCTCGCGTAGGTGTAACCCAGCAATGCCCAGATAAGCCCCGCTGCCAGCAACACCGGCTTGGACTTCTTGAGGTGCGTGAACTCCTCGAGAATGACAAGTACGTAGGCGGCAATGAACAGCACTAAGGCAGCAACACCCACCCAACTGTCCACCAAATTCAGTGAGCCTGCGCCCCCCGCCGATGCGGTAACAGGAATACCCAGACAAGCCACCGCCAGCACCAACAAGTGCAACGGGCGAACACGTACTTTCACCCGCAAGCCACGTAGCGGAATCACGAACGAGCCGCCGTGGTGTTGCTGTCCAGAAAAACAAGGGTGTGCACTTGGATGGAAAGGAAATTCCGACGTGCTGCAGATTTATTCATGATCGCCGCTCCGAAAGCCAATAGGTATCGCTTGCTGTTGTGTGGTATCGGCCGTGCGTTACCACACGTCGCGATTATTGTTTTGGTACTAACGCGTGAAAGGCTTCGAGCTACTGCTCCGATATCGTTAACGGCGACTTCATGAGCAACCCCATGCGGAAATCAACACCGTATGATATGCATTGTCGGGCCGGTGTCAAGCAACACCGCACAAACACAGGCTCCAAAAACTGCCGCGAAAAACCGTAACGCCCATGCCGGCCGCAAAAAAAAACGGCGGGCCTTACGACCCGCCGTCTTTATCGAACATCTAGTGCGCGCTTATCAGGGTTCGAACGTCAGTAAGCTCAAATCAAGATCGAATTCATTGACTCCAAACTCAAACAACTCGAATGTTGTTCCCAACACCGGCCAGCTTGCACTATCGGACAGATTAACAGCAGTACCCGGCTCGCCACCACCGGCCGAAACGCCGGAGAGTCCACCCGGCGCGGTCAGGCCCGTGTACATCGTCGACACCTCGCCACTCGCGCTCAACGAGACCGAGAACGTATTGGACCCGCCGAAAAAGAACTCCGGTACCTCGGAAAAGCTGATGGTCGCCACTCCGGCATCGCTTTGGGCAGAGATTATGCCCCCGCCACTCGGGTTCAGGTCAACCCACAGCGGCGCGATTCGCGGCAATCCGCTCTCGAAGTCAGGAACGTTCGGAAGGTACGCGCCAGTTTCTCCGTCACCGAAGGTTAGATAACCGTTCGAATTCACGAATACGCTGCTGTAGGAGGAGCCTTGGTACGGAAAATCGAATCCCAAATCGAATTCGATAAACGATTCGTCGGTCAGTGGCAGAAAAACGCCATCTACGACAAATACGTCCAGCACATAACGGCCACCATCAAACGGCTCGCCCTGACCTGGGTCTACGCCATCAAAGTCGTAATCGCAGCAGAACGTAACCGCCAGGGCGTAGGTGCCATGCGTTGGAACCTCGTAGATGATTCGCGACAGCAAACCGTTCGAATCATCGTTCGCAGCAACCAATACGGCGTTATCAATCGTGCAACCCCTGCCATACTTCTTGGGGTTAGCCGGATCAGTGTTATCACAACGATAGAGTCCCATGACGGTATCGGTTTGTCCGGTAAGGACCTCTGCGACCAGTGAGGTACCCGCTCGCAAGTGGCGCTTGAACACATAGAAATCAATATCCGCACCTTCCGGAGAAATGCTGGTAAAAGCACGCGCAGTATCAATGCTATCGAACGGCAGTCGAATTTCGGCCGCCTCTTCCAGGCTATCGTTGTGTTCGAATCTGTCTCTATAACCCTGCCCGACTCTCTTAAACCTCATCTTAAAACCAGAGACATCAACGTCATTAGCAGAGAATTGCTCGAACACAGCGGCGCTACGTCCCATTGGGAAAGGACGTTTGCCACCCAAACTTTTAGCGGTCAAGTCGATTTCAGTTTCAAAGCCGCTGGTAGCGAACGCACCCGCGCTGACACCAACCAAACCGTCTGTCGAGGTTAACGTGTCGATCGAGATCTTGATTTCCGGACCGTTTCGCCGACTGTTGCCACTAACTTCGTAATCGTCGATGCAACGATCACCGTTGCTGACGATTGTGACAGTAAACGTATTCTCACCGCCGATGGCAAACTCCGGCACAGAGTCCCACGTCACCGAAAACTTGGTGTCAGTTTGTTCGTAGAACACCATTCCAGCAACGTCGGGTGACAAGTCATCCCAGAAACCGGCAATACGGGGCGGGCCGCTGGTAAATGCAGCAGCACTTTCGAGGAACGTAAAGCCAGTGGCGGCGGCACCCAATGTCAAGAAGCCATTGCCGTTGATGAAGACCGAGCTGTAGGGTTTGCCGGCCACGCAGAATGGGAACGGCAGTGGAATTTCGACGTTACCATCGTCACCCGTGGCTAACGGTGTGCCCGGAGGAGGAATATTGAAAATAATATCGATGTCCTCGGCAGGAGCACCCGCAACCGCGGTAACCGCAACAAATTCCGTCGGCACATCCAGTATCCCGTCACCGGACTCGTTTGCACCGTTATAGAACTCCTCCACTCCTGGCAACGGCGATGACAGCGGCGTACTAAAACCGCCGGCGAGAATCTCATCGACATACACAGCGTAGTCAGCGCCGGGGGTAAGGCCATTCAAGCGATAGCGTCCCACGGCGGGGTTTGCCGCGGAGAAGTCGTCCGTGAAGTCGCTGCTTATGCCGGAAACGGCATCGCTGAAAGGATCGGCGATGTTGCGTGCGATAACGTTGACGCCCGTAACCGCGCGACTGCCCGCCGTAATAGTGCCGGTTATACTGCCGGTCGTCGCTGCAAAATCGGCCTCCGGATACAACTGCGAAAGGCTGGCGCTATCATCGGCGTGCGGTGTTCTCGCCAGCTGATCGATACCGCCGAACAGGAACGGATACATGGTCGCGATAACTTCAACACCATCCGGAAAGGGCGGAGAGCCGAAGGTGTTATCGTCACCGGGCCCGCTCGAATCACCGACGCCGATGAAAAGCTGACCGTTGACTGCGGTGTGCGCCAGATTCGAATAATGTCCGAACTCATGCACCATCAAGTCAACCAAACCTTCGAGGCTCGCGATCGCCGGACCGTTAAGAAACGATACACCCTCAAGGATCGTGCAATCGGCGCTATTGAGCCACTCGGGACCTGCAAATCCGAGCACACCCGAACCAACCCCAAACAGCGCATCGAATATTTCCCCGGTATCGTCGAACACGATCGCCGAGAGTCCATCCGGAGCTGCTGGCGTCAGGAAAGGCTGGAAGTTGTCGACCGTCACATCGACGGGCAGTTGGCCTGCGTTTGCGTATGAAATGGTTGCCGTTGGCACGTCTTCCCACGCCTGAAAACCATCGACAACGGCTTGTGTCGCCTGTTCGTTGTCGAGGATACCCAAGGCACCTTGGTCCGGATTAAACGGTACTGCTGCGCCACCGTCCGGCCAGACAAACGGTTGGTCCGTATTGCACAAAGCAAGTGGACCCGCCGCGAGCGCTGTTGATGAAACTGCCAGCGCTCCAACAGCAATGACCGATCGTGCGAATCCTTTGATTGTTGAATTTCTCATTGTGTGCCCCCCGAACGTCCGACCAGACCGCTGATGCGTTCCGCGATGGCCGAATACTCAATCGGCCCTCGCTGCGGCAAACCCGCGGCGTCCATGTCTCTGAACAATCCGATATTTTTCGCGTCGTTGGTTACCTTGCTGCCAAGAACGAAGCGAAACAAGCCTTGAGCAACACCAACGGTAGTCGACAGCCCAAGTGAACTGGGTGCTGTCGTAAACAATAGATATTCCTCACCCACCGAAAGTTTCGGCGCTTTGAATCCACCCGCAAAACGGATATCACCGGTTGCAGCGGGTGCCTTGAGCGAGCCCAGGACCGTAAACTTAACGACATTGCCTGCTTTGCCATTGCCAGATGACGTTTCACCTTTCAAGGTATCGCTCACGCGAATCGTATAAGTAACCGTTGGCAATTCGCCGCCGCCGGCCTCGACAGTGCCGCTTTCGACGGTCACCACGGTGCCGCGAAATATCTTGTCGGCTACCACCGTCATTTCGTCCAGATTGAGTTGTTGCACCATTGTTGCGCCGGCGCTGATACTTATCAGCAGACCGAACAACAACGAAAGCGATCCAATGGGTTTGAATTTCCGCATGCTTAGTTACCCCTTCAAAATGTTCTAACGCGCGAGTCGATCGCAAGAACGATTGCAGCGTTACGGCTGAGCGCCGTCAGTTTTAAGAATGCGCTGCGCCACCGAATTTGACAGGATCTTACGAGTTGGGGCCCAAGCGCTGAGTCCCTACTACCGCCCTTTCGTCGAACCGTTATGTATGGCCGCCAGCGATGTGCGGAAGAGTTTGGTGCTTTCCAACCACATAGTCAATGGATGACATAAATCGGTAACTGCATTATGACAAATACGCTGTGTGCTAAACTCCGACTCGTAATCGTAACGTGAAGCTGTATCGCGACACGGTGCAGTAACCACACCTGACGAATAGCTGCAGATTTTTTTATTGGGGGCCGGAAACTCAGCATGCAGACCAAGCATGGCGCGCTTGTAACGACGGAATGGTTGAGCAAGCACCTCAATTTGTGGTGGCGGCGTCGCGGCATCATCCGTCGCCTTTACCCTGCACAGACTGGGGTTCACCGATGTCGCCGTCTGGCATGGGTTCGCTCCAGGAACGGGCTACCGATCCTGCGAACCCGATGAGTATGGCCCACACCGATCATTCAGTGACAGCACTCCGATGAAATTCAGCGTCGAGCGCAGCAAAAAACGCATTTCTCAACTCACCGGCCTGACACTGCTCGCAACGCTTTCCGCAGGCGCCTGCGTCGGGCCACCAGACGCGCCTGAAACAACGAACAACTCTGTAATTATTTCGGTGCTGGGCACCAATGACGTACACGGCGCATTATCCGGCGCACCGGGTGGCGGCGGGCTAACCGTGTTTTCGGGGTACGTCGCTGCACTTCGATCTGCCCGGGCTGCTGATGGCGGTGCGGTTCTGCTAATCGATGGCGGCGACATGTGGCAAGGCACGCTTGAGTCGAACCTGTCAGAGGGTGCGGCGCTGGTTGAGGCCTATAACGCGCTTGACTACACGGCGGTCACCCTAGGCAATCACGAATTCGATTTCGGCCCGGCGGGGCCGATGGCAACACCGGCGAGTACCACCGATGATCCGCAAGGCGCACTGAAGAAAAGAGCGACGGAAGCTGATTTTCCGTTGCTCGCCGCCAACCTGATTGATGCGTCCACCGGTTTGCCGGTGTCGTGGCCAAACGTTCAGCCATCGGTGTTGATCGATGCAGCCGGTATCACGGTTGGCATTATCGGGGTCATGACCGAGCACGCGCTGACGACGACGCTTGCCGCAAACACTCTGGGTTTACGGGTTGCGCCGCTGGCAGAAACGATCACTCGCGAAGCGCTTGCGTTGAGGAGCCGGGGCGCCGCGTTGGTAATCGTCGCAGCGCACGCGGGCGGTCGTTGCGAGGAATTTGATGACCCGTTGGACCTTTCTTCCTGTGACCAAAGCAGCGAGATAATGCGAGTCGCCAGTCAACTACCGGCAGGCCTCGTCGATCACATCGTCGCCGGACACGTACACAAACGCATCGCGCACGTTGTCAATGGCGTCTCCATTACGTCCAACGTCTCTAACGTCCGTTTTTTTGGACGTGTCGACTTCATGATTGACCCCGCTACGTCTTCGGTCAACGCCAGGGAGGTACACCCTCCACACCTTGTGTGCGCATTCGTAGACGAGTCGGGTGATCAGTGCGTATCGGCGGACAGCGACCGGAACACAGCGACCGCCGCACGCTACGAAGGCACAACGGTTGTTCCGATCAAGTCGGTTGCGGACATTGCCGAGCGGGCGGGCACGCGAGTCGATAAAAAAAGAGCCGAAAAAATCGGCATCTATCTAAACTCGGCCATTACGCGAACCGGACGACCGGAATCTGCACTGGGTAACCTGATGACCGATGCCTTGTTACAGTCGAATAACGCAGACGTCTCCATTCACAACGTCGTCGGTGGCATACGCGCGGATCTGCCGCAGGGCGAATTGACCTATGGCAGTGTTTTCGAGATGTTTCCATTCGATAACAGGGTCGTCGTTCTGCAATTGTCCGGCGCAGAACTTCGTCGCGTCATGGCACATCAGGTGTACAACGTCGGCAGACGCGCCGGCTTTTCCGGCATGCAGGTCTTCGTCGATTGCGCAGATGGCACGATGAACCTAACGATGCGCCTGACCGATGGTGAGGACATCCAGGACGACGATAACGTCCGGGTAGTCGTGAACGACTTTCTGGTATTGGGCGGCGACAGGCTGTTAACTCCCGCGATGCCGGCCGACGGTTTTGAGTTCTCTGCCGAGCTGCCGATGATTCGGGAAGTACTGGTGAACTGGTTCGGCAGTCGGGGCGGACAAATACAAGCGGATCAGTTTTTGCGTGAACACAGTCAACGCTGGCATCTGCCGGAGCCGCTGCCGCAGACCTGTTTGTTTCAGGGTCACTGAAAAAGGAGAATCCTATGCGTAGCTTGGTTCGGATATTGGGTGTTGTCAGTCTTGCTGTTGGATTAGTTAACACCTCGGCGCTGGCTAGCGAACTCACCTACATCAAGGCGGGCTCCTTGTTTGATTCGCGCAGTGGCGCCATCAGCAAGAATCGCGTCATCACCGTCGAAGGCAATAGAGTCACTGCAGTAGGAGGAGCTGAGACTGTTATCCCGGAGAACGCGAAGGTCATCGACCTGTCGTCCTCTTTCGTATTGCCCGGCGTGATGGACATGCACACGCATGTGGTCGGAAACCTGGACACGTATTTCTTTGCCGGCTATTTCCAGTCACCCCATCGCGCCACGATTGGTGGTGTGGTGAATGCCAAGAAGACGCTTATGGCCGGGTTTACGACTATTCGCAACGTGGGAGCTGGCGATTACGCAGACATCGCGCTTCGCAATGCGATCAACGCCGGCGAAATTCCGGGTCCGCGAATGGCGGTGTCGGGCCCGGGCCTCGGAATCACCGGCGGGCACTGCGACAACAATGCTCTGAACTCTTCGTTTGAAGAACGCAGTGACGGGGTTGCCGATGGTCCCTGGGCAGTGCGGACCCGGATACGCAAGAACATCAAATACGGCGCCGACCTCACTAAATTCTGCGCCACGGGCGGCGTTTTCTCGAAAGGCACGAAGGTCGGAATGACCCAGTATACGCTGAAAGAAATGCAGGCGATTGTTGATGAATCGCATACGCATGACCGAAAGGTTGCGGCGCACGCCCACGGCAACGAGGGCATCAAACGAGCTATCCTGGCGGGCGTGGATTCCATTGAGCATGCGAGTTTTCTGGACGAAGAGGCGGTGCGCATGGGGATCGATCGCGGTACCTTTTTTGCGCTCGATATTTACAACACCGAATACACGCTCGAAGAAGGGGCCGCGAATGGCGTGCCGGAAGAGAACATCAATAAGGAACGAGAGGTTGGCACACGTCAACGCGAAAGTTTTTCTTTGGCGGTAAAAATGGGTGCCCGAGTTGTGTTTGCTACCGACGCCGGTGTCTACCCTCACGGCGACAACGGCAAGCAATTCGCACGAGCCGTTCGTTTCGGCATGACACCCACGCAGGCCATTCAGTCCGCAACTTCGGTGGCTGCCGATCTCCTGGGCTGGGAAGATCGCGTCGGCGAAATTGCGCCCGGAATGTACGCCGACATTATCGCTGTTCACGGAGACCCGCTTGATGATATCGGCGAGCTGGAGGATGTGGACTTCGTTATGAAGGGCGGCGTGGTTTACAAGAACAAATGACAGGCGCGCCGATTGTGGACATCGAAGCCAGTTTTCCGTAATTTGGTTTCCTGATTGTCGTATTCGATATCGGTCGGAGGGTCGTATTGTGGTATCAGAAAGCGAGAACTACTCGGCGGGGCGCTCCGGCATTGGTGGCGTGAACTATGCCAGCGCAGCCTGGAGGGCAGGAGACCTCGAACGAGCGAGGTTGCAGCGAGAAAGCGAGGCGGCGCTCCGACGACCCGCGATGGTCGGCAATTCAGCATCTTCGAATGGTACGTACAGCGGTACATATTCGGACTCGAGCGGCGGTGGCTTTACTTTCTTTTCGGTCCTGGTGTTCGTTGTAGCCAGCGTGTACGGATTGCACGCTGGAGTGCAGTATTTCGTTCCAGACGTTGAGCAGCAGATTCTCCCATATGTCGGCCCGGACGGCCTGGTCTCCAAGAACGTCTTTTTCTGGACGATCATTGCGGTGCTGACAACTATCGGCATATTGATTCGGAAAATTCTCCGGTGGGCTCTTGGTTTGGGCCTGGTAGCGGCGGTCGTGGGCGGTGTCGTCAGTTTGCTGATTCGCTGACGGGAACGCAGGTCACCTGACTCACGGACGTACCCGAAAAGAAGCAACGGCGTGCGGCCACGGGCGCCCACACACCGGTGGCTCAGCGGAAAGACGCAGACCGTTAGAACTCTTTGCCAACCTGAAAATAGATGTAACGCTGCCTCATGCTGTGATTTCCAGCATCGTAGCCATCAACATCGTCCAGGAACGGCGGTTCTTCGTCGGTAATGTTGTTGGCACCCACACGGAATCGCGTATTGCTCAGGAATCCGACTGAATCACCTGTCTCGTACTGCAGGTACGCATTGTACGTAATCCACTCATCGACGAAAAAGCTATTGTCGTCAGGATCCAGGCCCGCACTGGTATCGACGTAGCCGCCCACATAGTTGACGCGGAAACCGGCGCCAATTCCGCTCGGATGGTTAAAGCCGAAGCGTCCTGATCCGCGCCATTCCGGTTGACCGTTCTGTGCAAGAATGCTGCCGGAGTTGGATAAGCGGACCGACTCATCCACCAGACCCGCGTCGATCGCGTCATTTACGACATTGTCCCGGGATGAAGGATCGATGAAAAACCGGTCCATGCGCGCCGCGTTGAGTTTGATGTCGATACTGCCGAGCGGCGTATCGTCGACCGAATAGTAAAGCCCGAAATCCACACCTTGCAGTCGGCGAGGCAGAAGATTGACGTACTGATCACGAATGAACAGAATTTCACCGGCAGCGTCAATACCGGTTCCTGCGAAGAAGGCAATGTCATCGACATCGGGATCCATACGTACCACGTCCGGATTTGACAAACCCTGAACACGTAGTGCGTAGTCGAGATCCATATTATTGCCGCCGCCAAATATTCCAACGACGTTTTCCTGCTCGATCCGCCACCAATCCACGGTAACGACCAGGTTATTCAGGAAGCTGCCGAATCCTGACAGGTTGATTGGCTGCAAGACCAGACCAACGGTGACGTTTTCGTCATCCTCCGGATCAAGGTTCTGATTTCCGGACCGCTGTTCTTCAATAGGCGCGGTAAAGCCGTCACAATCGGCAAACGTTGCGAAGGTTCCGTTTCGTACACCTGCTTCACAAAATATGTTGTCGGTGCGCGTATTCGTTCGAGCAACGCTAATCTCGTTGATCGTCAGCAAGTTCGGTGCGCGAAAACCCTCAGACCAGGAACTACGAAGCTGCAGCCATTCGGCAGGGGACCAACTCACAGACACTCGCGGCTTGACGCCGCTGTTGCCGATGTCCGTATACTCTTCGACGCGAGCGGCTAACTGAACATCCAGGCTACGAACGAGCGGAACCGACTGATCCTCTGAAATCAGCGGGAACAACAACTCGCCGAACAAGGAGTACACAACCCGCGACCCGCTGGAATCGGATGTAGGGCTGGTGCCCATGACATCGCTTCCGGATACGGTTCCTGTCACCATATCGGTGTACGTGATAGTACCGTCCAGGCGAGAATCGCGATCCTCGACGTAAGATTCGCGGCGAACCTCGGCGCCGAATGCGGCGCCAACGTCGTTGGAGAACAGCGAGAACAGATCGTGTCTCGACATTTTGAAGTCAATCAGACCCAGCGCTGTCTCGCTCTTTCTTTGTACCGAAATCAGAAACGGGTCGATGGCGCTCTGTGGATTCAACGTGATGTCGCCCGAGTTGGGATCATTCGGGTCGCCACCATTGAACATGTTGTACGCCGTCGGCGTTTCATTGTTCAGGGCCTGCTGGAACAAGGTGCTGCTTACGCGATTGCCCGTCACGTCGTCTGTACTCGCTTCGGAGTAAAGTGCCGCCGACTCCCAACTCCAATTGCCCAGTTCTCCGCGCAACCCGCCCAGAATTCGATAAACCTCGTTTTCAACTTCAACCCGACGTTGCCCAACGTCGACGAGTCGAAAGCGGGCACCGTCAACGAAGACCGGCAGCCCTTCCACCGGGACATTGCTCAGCCCTGGCAGGCGATTGGGGTTCGGCGATCCATCGGAAAATGTCACGGGACCGAACGGATTCCAATAGTTGTTCGCCGGCACGGCAATTTCGCCGCTGCCAATCGACGTATTCTGCAGTGCTGCCGTGTTCGTTGTTGCCGTGTAGTAACCAATCTCGCCAAAAAATTCCAGGCCATTATCCAGCTGGTGATTGACGAATCCAAACAAGTTCACGCGATCACGGTCCGATATCAACTGCCGGAATGCGCCGGGGTTGTAACGTAGCTCCGCGTTAAGTGAGCTGTCGTCGATACAGATCCCCGGTGTGGCAAGATCGGTAGCCGTTGTTCCACGACAACCGGCCGCGCTCGACGGTTGAATGTGAAATCGACCAGAACTTGTGGTCAGATTGTCGCCATTCTGAGCTACACGCGTTCCGCTTGTCGTTCTCAGCGTAAATTGTCCCCAAGGAGTGCGAGTGCTGAGATTTCGAAACGACGTATCGCCTTCAAAGCTGGTACCGATTAGAAAATCACGTTGATCAGCGTTTGCCGAGTACGGACGCTCCCGAGCAAACATGCCGTCTCGTGTGGAGTAGGAGGCAAAGAACGAGATGTTGGTATCGCCGCCGTTGAGATCCCAGCCACCGAATAAATTGAGTTGATCTTCAGCAAGGTCGGTACCTTCGGAAAAGCCGTGACGAAATGACGCGCTGAATCCGTCATGGTCCGTTCGTAAAATAGTGTTCACAACACCAGCAACTGCGTCTGATCCGTAAAGTGCCGCGGCACCATCATGTAGGACTTCGACCCGTTGAATGCCGGATATCGGAATAGCATTGGTGTTGACGGTAACCGCAGGAACCAGGTTCTTGGTCTGCGTGCCAGGGTGATTAACCATACGCCGGCCGTTCAGCAGTACCAATGTGTTGCCCGGCCCGAGTGAACGAAGGTTAATGGATGCGACGTCGCCGCGTGCGCTGTTCACAGTGCCCGAATTGTCTTCGCGGAAATCGACCGCGCCCTGAGACGGCAACGCACGAAAAAGATCGTCACCGTCAATGCCGCCGATAGAAATCAGGTCTTCCTGCGTAACGACGGTAACAGGTAGCGCTGCTGTAACCGTAGCGCCTTTGATATGCGTACCCGTGACGATAATCTCCTCCAGCGATTCGTCGCTGGCCTCGTCGTTTGTTTGTGCCTGGGCCGCTGTACCGATGATGGACAATGCGATGCCGATTGTTATGGACACCAGCACCTTGCCTAATTGCTTCATTCCGATTTCCCCCGAAGAATCATACGTGCATATTAGATGCGTCAGATACGCGCTCGTAAATAGTAGCGCGTTCGACCGGCAGTGATTAGCAGGTGTCTTTCATGGGGTATAATTTCGGCTTATACCGATGTTGTGCTGGATTCGAAAACCGATTTGAAACAATCGAGGAATGCAGCACAAATCTTGTTGAGAGGGCGGGATTCATCGTAAATGGCGCTTACCGAGAACGTAACAGGCGGATCCAGCTTTTTGAACTCGAGGTTGTGATAGCCGTCAGCGGCCGCTGTAAACTCGTCCATAATTGAAACGCCTCCGCAATAGGCGACCAGGCTTTTCGCGATAAATGCGGTTTCTGCAACGATATACGGCTCAGGCATATTCATACGCTGTGCCAGTTCGTTAGCGACAATGCGCCCGAGCGGCCCACGATCACTCATGCTGATAAACGGCAGCGACGTCAGATCGTCTAGTGACACTCGCTCACAATCGACGTTTATAGTGTCGGGCGAATATACGCACGCAAATTCCGCCTGGCCGAGCTCGATGGATTCGAGACCTTGCCGCGACGGCGGCTGAAATGCCAGGCCGATATCGTTTTCACGTTCAAATAGCGACGTTGTCAGGCGATCAAAGTGCTCTGTTTGTAGCTCAAAGGTCACTTCGGAGTAGTCTTTTTGAAATTTCGCGATTGCGCGAGGAAGGACATCGAACCCGAGGCCCGTTATGGCGACGATCCGGATGTGACCCGCCGGGTTGTTGCGAAGGTTTCGTGTTATCCGCCGTAGAGACCGTATTTCACCGTAGATACGTTCGACTTCGCCAGCCATGACTTTGGCTTCTTCGGTTGGCAACAAACCTCGAGATGTGCGCTCAAAAAGCTTAAAACCGAGTTGATCTTCGGCGTGGCGCAATATCTGGCTGACAGCCGGCTGCGAAACGTTCAGCGCGCGCGCCGCGGCACTGATCGAGCCGTGAGTGTATACGGCGTTAAAAACTTCAATGTGTCGAATTCTCATGTGCCTGAAAAAGTACCTGGACGGGTATGCTCGCGGTCGCCAGGCCGCTGGTGAGTATCATAAGCGGTGCGCCCGATCGGGCCTGGCGCGATGCCCGGGAATTCGTGAATTAGTGCGCCGATTTGACGATTTCCGATAGTTCCGAGACCTGAGACCGTAACACGGCAAGCTCCGCATCTCGCCGGTCGGCGGGTGAAACGCGATGTGCGGCTATCGCATAAACAAGGATTTCGTCGTCCCGTTGCAGCCAACCAGCCGCTATGTGCGCTTGCGGATCGGGTGACGAGGACTCGCCTTTGCCGTCATCGGCGTCAATGTCGAGAACAGAACGAATGGATTCGAGTGTACGAGCGTCAACGTCAGGAACATCACGCATCGCCAGCGATCGTTGGATTGCGGCTAGATCATTCAGGGTAGTGACATTGTCTCCGACCTCGTGTCGATCAGCCAACATGTAACGAGAGATCGTCAGCTTGTGGACGCCGGCGTGCCGGTCGCGAATCTTCTGTGTGGCATTCGCCGGCCCGCCGAGCGCAAGAATAACCACGTTGGCAGCCGCATTGTAGCTTGCGCTCGAGGATACGTGGCTTTTGTTGATCATTGCCTCACCGATTTCGCGCGCACTCAGGCCGACGAGATCGTCCCGAATGCCTCGCAACGTCTTCGAGTGAAAGTATTGAATCGCCGGGGAATCACGATCGAGCAGCACACTTTCGGTTAGCTCAAACGGAACGTCGAGCTGATCGGCAAATTTCGCGAAGAACTCGATCAGCAGGGCCGCCTTCACGGAACCGGCGGCAGGAATAACCATATCATCCCCTACGGAATAGATGCGACCGTTGCAGGCGTCTTCGAGTAACACACCGTACTGAATCGCACTGTTTGCGGCCTCGTTATACGAACGCAGTTTGCGATCCAGGGCAACAAGCGATTGTGTACCAATGCCGTTGCCGGCACAGCGCAGACGTGCCTCACGCAATCGCTGAGCAAAGACATCATCCGCTGCTCGAAATTTATTGAGTACATCCTGCTTCTCATCGTCACTGCGCCACTCTGAACGTTTATTGAGAAGTGCGCTTAGTTCATGGATCCACCGCCTGAAATACAGAATTGACTCGGTTTTTCGGATAGGTTGATCTCCGACAGTAGTCCAGACAGCATTCGTCGTCGCCTGGACAAAATGATCGTCAACCGGATGCACCGGTCCGTCCGTGTACGCCTGAAGTGTGATCCAACTACTTTCTTCAAGCAGTATTTCCGTTTCGAATTCGACCCTGGTGCCGGGACCGTTCGGATCTCTGGCGCAAGTGCTCGCACATACCGATACGGTTTCGCCGTTGACGAGTATTTCTATGTTGTCGACAGGGACAATGGATTGCACGGATCCTTTGATGTGTACGGTACCCGGCCCGTCCAGATGACGCTCTTCGCCCGGGCCGGCACCGTCGACGGTGAGCGACAAAAGCGGTCCGTTGCTCACTACGGTACTGCCTCTACGGATGGCATTCAGCCAATTCTCCCACGACAGTTCGCCCGCGAGGTCAGCGTAGGTTCTAAGCTGACCCAGGACATACATACGATGCAAATCGGTGATTGCGTCTTCACCGCCGACGATGGGAACACGAAAACCGGCACTCAACGCATGATGCCAGACCTTGTACGCACCCCAACTCGCCTGTGACGTAAGCTCATGGAATCCCAGGGTACCGAGCGCCAGGTCAATCGGAAATGCTTTGGCGCCCCCCAAACCGTCCAGAATTGGGTCCGCCGGTCCGCGAAATGGGTGAACGTATCCACCCAGCGCATCCTGCTGAGCGGCTAACTGCAGTACGTCCGTATTGCTGGGATACAAGCTCTCGATCGCGGTGCCGTTCAACCCGGCTGCGAACGGCACGATCAAATGATCTTTCAGACCCAGCAGAGACACGTGTCCGTAAAATGGCGGGCGGTACTCCTCATTGAATACGAGGATCGTATCCTCGGTCGATGCCTCGTGCGGTTTCCCTGTGAAATACTGGTGATCGATAGTGCGCGTATACTTGTTGGCGACCAGCGCGTTTACAAGCGCAACACCTTCGGCGTCGGCCATTGCCACAAGGTTTGCCGGTGAGTTGTGGAGATTGCCGGCATAGTTCATATGCACATGATTGTCGCCGCCATACCAGCCGTCGGATGACGAGTCGTGCATGCGCCGAAGCGTAAAGGTAATCGTTTTTTCCTCGTCAGCCGTCAGATCGATTTGCTTCGCTACCGGGTAGTACTCGAAACCGCGATGCGCCTCGAGTTCTACCGGGCCGGCCGGAAGTTCGAGATCGAATGTGCCGCGGCTGTGAAAGTAGTGCTCGCCCAGTCGTCGTGCGACCCGGTGGTACTCATCGTTCGGCGCATAACTCTTGCCATCGGATGCACGCAGGTAAATTCGTGCACCAACAGTAGCACCCGAATCGGCGTCAACGGTACGAACCCTTAAGCGTGCCCTGGGCTGCATCCAATCAAGGCCAGTAATGTTGACGGCAACATCGGCACCGGAGAATACGTCTTGTATTCTAAGTGCCGAGGTACCACCGCGATTCGACAGATAGGCAATCCGGCGGCCGTCCGGCGACCATCGAGGGTAAAATCTGTCCGACGAGTCGAGACTCAGCTTGTAAGGGACACCGCCTGCAAGCGGCAATAGATAGAGATTATTGAATTGCTCGCCGGCGTATGAGCTGTAGACAATTCGAGATCCATCGGGCGATACATCGGGACGCAAGCGGTAAACGCTTTCCTCCTGGTGAACCAATGTGGCACGACGAATGCCGTACTTGATGGCGTCCATCACCCACAAGCCGCCGGATCCCTGCTCGGCACCTCGATTCCATACAAATATCAATTGCTTTCCATCGACGGTCCAGGTCGGTGACGTGTGCATCCCCGTCCGTCCTGTTGTCGGGTCGATATTGTCGGATCCCGGAACATGCGTAACTGAAGTTACGCCTCGGGATTCTCCGTTTCGAATCTTCGTCACGAAAATGTGGAAATGCCCGTCCTGCCTCGTTGAGACAAACGCCAGACGACGTCCATCCGGAGACCAGCTTGGGTCGAGGGTGATATGTTCGTCGTCGGTAACCGATACGTCGCGGCCGGTTTCGAGATCGAGAATGCGCAGGTTGATCGAACGACCGTTCTTTTCGGACGTGTAAGCCAGATACCGCCCATCCGGAGACACTGTCGGCGACGACAGATACTCAGAACTGCCCTTTATCTCTGTCGCTGCACCACCATGGGTATCAACCTTCCAGAGAGACCCGTGCATTGAGAAATACAGGGCCGCGCCGTTCGGGGCCCAACTGACCCACCAGGGACTCGAATTGCTCGCCGGCGGAAGGTAGTAGTTGAAAAGGTAGTTTCCACCAGATTTTACGGCCGGGTAAGGCGTCACCGCTTCCGACGAATAGACGGCAGACGGCGACTCGAGCGCACTGGCCCAATGACTAAATGCAAGACCAATGGTCAGAAAAAGGATACGTTTACGTTGGCAACGAGTCACAGGTGGTGGTCGTCCCGACAGTGCGGCGCTATGCCGCGTAGTTCAGCCGGTATTCAAGATCGGATAGAGCAAGGGCGAGGTCGGCTACTTTCGAATTGTCGAGGCAGGATAGCGGTTCCCGGACATTCGTCCAATCATCGTCGGACGATTCCATCGCCAGATATCCTTTTAGCGCTCCCGTGAGCGGAAACTGTTCGAACACGCTTCTTACAGCGCTGAGTCGCATTTGTAGAGATTCTGCACCGGCGGTATCCATTTCATCCCGAACCTGAGCGGCCAGCTCTGCGGTAACGTTCGTCGTCGCTGAAATGCAGCCGATGCCGCCGCTTCGTAAGTAATCAAGCAAAAACATTTCACTCCCGGCGTACACGTCCAAGGTCGGAAATCTCTCGTTCAACATTTGAGTGTGCTCTTTGTCGCCGGTCGAGTCCTTGATGCCCACGATTTGCTGCGGGAAGCTGTCGGCGAGCTTTGCGATGAGTTCGAGTGAAAACGATACCACTGCCATTTTCGGAAAGTGGTAAAGAATTATCTTTAATCGCGAATCGCCCACCGCCTCGATCAACTTGGCAAAAGTATCGAATATTCCTTGATCTGACGCGGTCTTGTAATAAAAGGGCGGCAATACCAGCACGGACTCAACGCCGCGAGCGAGCGCGTGCTGGGTAAGTTCGATGGTGTCCGGAAGTGCGCAACACCCGGTACCGACAAGCAACTGCGTCGGCGCGACACCACCCTCGACCAGTGAATCGACCGCCGCCATTCTTTCACTCACTGAGAACGAATTGCCTTCACCTGTTGTACCGAATAGAACGGCTGCATCGCAACCATTGGCCAACAACCAGGTTACGTGACTAACAAAGCGCTCGGCATCAATCGACGAATCGTCGCGTATGGGTGTCAAACTTGCTGCAAGAACTTTACGACTACGGTTGACCACAGCTACGGTTCCTCCGGCGTGACGATCACAGGTGAACCGCCCGACATCTTCGAATTTCGAGTATCATAGTCGCCTCGCCAACAGAATAACAAATCGGCCAGTGTATGGTGGCCATCCGATCATAATCGCAACGAATAGGGGTATTGCGTCGGGTTATGAGCCGCCTATAAGGATTCTTCTGATTCCTCAATTGGAATGCCATGTGGTGTTAACGATGCGTTATGAGCTTGCAGGCTTTTCTTATTAGCTCGGCGTGCCGGGGCACGTTACGATGATCACGTAATTGGGGGAACCATGACGCGCGTTTCCGACTATTGTCGACCAAATACCTTGCTGCGGTTTGTCATTGTTGTTCTTGTCGGAGCTTCAATGAATGTGCGTGCAAGCGACATTGACTACTTACCAGTCAAGCCGTCGTACGATGCTTCCGTTCCGACGCCAGCACAGACGCTCGGCTACGAGCCCGGCGTATGGCACGTGCGGCACGATCAACTTGTGGCGTACATGAGAGCGTTGGCAACTGCGAGCAACCGCATTGAGCTGTCGGAAATAGGAACGACGTACGAAGATCGTGCATTGTTACAGCTAACTATCTCCTCGCCGGAGAATCTCGAACACGTTGATACAATCAAGGCGGCACATCGGCGACTGGCGTCACCAGATGGATCAAGCATCGATACCCGTGATCTGCCCGTGATGGTTTCCCTGAACTACAGCATTCACGGAAACGAGCCAAGCGGGTCGAATGCCGCACTCCTGATCGCGTACTACCTGGCAGCAGTGCAAGGCGATGCGATCGAATCATTGCTGAACGACACTGTCATTGTGCTAAACCCGGCACTAAACCCGGACGGCTTATCGTTGTTTACAACATGGGTCAATCATCACAAAAGCAAGAATCTTGTTCGGCATCCGCTGAGTCGCGAGCACACAACCGTATGGCCGGCAGGCCGTATGAATCACTACCTTTTCAATCTGAACAGAGATTGGCTGTTCCTCCAGCAGCGTGAAACTCAACTATTTGTCGAGCAATTCCAAAGCTGGTTACCGCAAGTCATCGCAGATTTTCACGAAACCGGGACCGATACGACGGCCTATTTTCAGCCGGGCGTGCCGGATCGTATTCATCCGCTAACAACGGCTGAAAACCAGGCCCTCACCGCGCAGTTGGCGAAATTTAGTGCCGCTGCCTACGATGAGCACGGACTGTTGTACTACACCAGGGAGCGATTTGACGACTTTTATCACGGCAAGAGCTCAACGTACGCCGATGTCATTGGCAGCATAGGACTAACGTTCGAAGTTGGCAGCTCCAGAGGACATCTAAAGACGTCCATCAACGGGGACGTCAGTTTTCCCCTGACGATCAAGAAGCAGATCATCGCATCGTTATCGGTCCTGGCCGGTGCACAGCAGCTACGGCAGGAATTGCTTAACTACCAGGTTCGTTACTTTGAAACGGCGCGTGCCGAAGCGGCGCGCGATCGGACCGAGCTTTTTGTAGTGGGTGATGATGGCGATCCGGGGCGCTTACGGGAGTTCTCGCGGCTGCTGCTCAGGCAGGGCATTGCATTGTTCGATGTATCACGCGGCGTTGAGATTGACGGCATTGTTTATGGACCCGGCGAGGCGGTTGCCGTACCGGTGAGGCAGGCCAGCTACCGATTGATCCAGTCTCTCTTCGAACGCCGCACCGAGTTTGACGAGCCTGTGTTTTACGACGTTTCGTCGTGGAACGCGCCGATGGCGTTCAATTTGCCGGTCGCGGAGTTAGCCAATAGCCGAGGTACTGTTGGCGAGGAACTCGAGTTGCCACTACCTCAACAATCGTCATCGACAGTGCCGCATTCCAAGACAGGTTATATCTTTTCCTGGCGCGGCCTGAGCGCACCGAAAGTGCTGGCGAAACTGCTTGAGAAGGGAGTCCATGCGCGGGTGGCAACCAAGCCGCTCTCGCTCACGACGCATTCAGGGGTGCGCTCGTTCGAACGCGGCAGCATTGTCGTGCCGACGCAGCCCCAGGAGGGCCTTGATAAGTCGCTGCATGAAACGGTGCAGAGCATTGCGATCGAAGTTGGTGTGGAGTTTTTTGCCGTAAATAGTGGACTCGCAATAGCAGGCATTGACCTGGGAAGCAGCAGCCTGAAGCCAGTCGATCCAGTCAGACCGATACTGATCGGCGGTGACGGGGTCTCACGATCTGAGGTTGGCGAGATTTGGTTCTTGCTGGATCAGCGGCTTGATATGTCCTTACCGATTGTCGATATCACGAGATTCTCGGCGCTTGACCTGTCCGAATTCACACACCTGATCTTAGTAAACGGAAATTACGACGGGCTGCTCGAACACGTGGCGTCTATCCAGGACTGGATTCGAGGCGGCGGTACGCTCGTAGCCCAGCGCGATGCCGCTGTATGGGTCAATGAAAATTTCCACAATGAAACTGCGATGATATCGGAACCTGTGTCCGACGACGAAATCCAAGACCCCGGTGAGAGCGACGAGTCTGCAGTAATCGATGATGTATCACCGTCACGAACGTATGCTTTACAGGAAATTGACACTCGGCGTGAAAAAGTTGCTGGCGCGATCCTTCACGTTGAGATCGATGAAACTCACCCGATCGGTTTCGGATATGACGAAGATGGTGTATCGGTCATGCGTCAGGGAACGCAGGTGCTGCCGATTCTCGCCAACCCGTATTCGCATCCAGGTCGGTACTCGGACTCACCATTGCTAAGCGGATACGTTAGTGCCCGGAACCTGAAGCAGCTGCGCGGTACGCCGGCGGTAACAGCCGAAAAATTCGGCGACGGGCTGATCGTCGCATTTGCCGATAACCCCAATTTTCGTGCGTATTTTCTCGGCAGCAGTAAATTATTTGTTAACGCGCTGTTTTTCAGCCAGATCGTCGACTACATGGACTAAAGGATGTCGAGTCCATGACCACGACAAACAACACGACGAGTATAGAAGATATAGATGCGGGCTACCTGGCGCAGTTCTGCGCCAATGACTTATTGACGATCGTGCAGCCACCTGATGAGGAACAGGACCGGGATCTATTACGCTCGCGCCAGAAAGTAGTGCAACAGCGTAAACATCTACAAGCGGTGTTACGCCGAAACGTTCGTGTACTTCACAATGCCTGGGCGGGCTGACGCCCGTTCAGGTCCTCGCTGCAAGCCGGCGTTTGAGCCCAAGGTAAATCTGTGAAGTAACACGACCTATGTTGGGTACACAATCTACGGCGATTTGTCCGACCACAACGCATTTCCCAGCACCGGGTGCTCGGCAAATATCGGACAAATCGAAACACTTCGCGAAAAGGCGTCTTCGGCGTTTCGCCTATTGCCTTGCATGAGTTCGATTTTGGCCAGCGTGATGTAGCTACTTGTCTCGAGGTCCTTTTCGACAAGCGTCGTGAATTCATAGTCCGCGGTATCGGCAGGTTCGTAAGGGTATTTTTCAGGACTTAGCGCTGCCAAGACCACGCGGTAGTAGTTTCTATGTATCGATTCCGACGTTTCAAGGTTGCCCCGTAACTCATTTCTTTCGATAATCGTCAATGCCTTCACGTAAGCCTTTTCCGCTCGGTCGAGATTTCCGACCAGTCGGTGTGAATCCGCCAGGTTTCCCCACATCTTGTGCGTGCCGCCGTCTAGATTAAGCTTGTCGATCGCTATTTGGCGTAGTTGCGCAGACTTGTCGAACTCGGCCAAAAAATAGTGGGTCGTGCCAAGAAACTCGTAACCCAGATGCGACTGCGGGGCCAGATCAATCGCTTTCTCGTAGAAATCGCGGGCACTGGCAATATTGCCCTGGCAAAAACTCAAGGTACCGACATTGACGAAGGACAATTCATTTGGGTGCAGCTCGGCGGATACTGCCAAGCTTGTAATCGCCGCATCGATATCGTTGGCGCTGTATCTGGCGATACCAAGATCGGAGTGATGACGCCAAAAACCCGGCTCAACCTCGGTAGCTCGCGCAAACAATTCGGTCGCTCGGCTGAGCGCATCGATGTAACTTGGCAACCCTTGACGGTGCGCAACCACAAGCGCATTTCCCAACCCGGACAATGCATCCACATCGTCCGCGTGCTGCGAGAGTATTTGTTCGTACAGGTCGACTGATTCTCTCATGCGACCGGTTCGTCGATACACGAGGGCCAGGCTTGCGAGAACGTAGCTGTCGTTCGGCGAAAATTCAGCGGCACGCTCACAAGACCGCAGTGCCTCTTCCAGCAGCTGCTTCTCGTTGCCATTCCAACTTTCCGCAACATAACTCTCGCACCACGCCGCATGCGCGCGGGCGAAACCCGGAAATGCATCAATTGCGGTGGCGAGCAAGTCCTGAGCTCGTTGAATGTTCGTCTCCGACGATTGCTGATCGAGCAATGCTCTGGCGTTCATGTAGTTCGTCTGCGTCTTGATGTCCGCGAACGCAAAGTCACCGGGGCCGACGTGATTGGAGTTGCCAAGAAATGATTGCAGTACCGGTTGAAACCTTGTTGCGATCGCGTCTTTTCGTTGCTGCAAATTCGCGGTCAAACTGCTGTCCGTCCAAATTAACCTTTCGATATTCTCAAAGTAGACGAAAAACTGAATGGCCGTAACGCGACCAATCTGTGCGTTTCGAATCGTCAACACGGTATCGACCTGATACTTGCGCGCCAGATCGACGGACATCCGCTGCTCGTCGGTCACCCCCTCCTTGACGACGATCGACTCGTACTTTCCAACTAATTGGTTTCTTACCGCCTCTGCCAAGAATCGCGAGGCTGGCGAATAGGGATAAATGACAATTGCGCGCCGCCCGAGACTTTGGTTCGGCGAACTCTGTACGATTCCCGTCGTGCTATCGCTCGTTCGCGGCGAATACCACAGGACGAAACCCAGCAACAGAGCGAGCAGCACTAGCCCGTATCCGCCAAAGAACCGAATTCGCGATTTACCGGTCTTGGTACGCCCGCCGCCGTTGTTTTGCACTGCGCTACTATCCTGCGGCTCCAGATATAGGGTATCGGGGTCTACGGCAAGTACCTTGGCGATTCGCGCCAGAGTAGCGGGCGAGATTTTTTCCTGTCGAAATGCTCGGTTTACAGTGTCTTTGGGAGGTAACTCTATGTTTTCGGACGCAGCGATTCGTTCTGCGAGCGCGGCTTGGGTCTTGATGCCTGCGTCAAGCATGGCGATGCCCAACTTGGCACGCGATGCGACCACTCCCCTATTGCGCTTGTTGGTATCCATCTAAATCACATCGTGCCTCGGATCGAACGTCCCTTCCACCCGGAATACCGCATTCCCTTGCCTCAAGCCCACCTTAAATGCCACTAAACACCACTAGCTGCCGATAGCCGATAGTAGCAACTGAAGGCATGATTTATCAATGCACGGGACGTCCCAAAAGCGGGATCCGCAGTGTGGAAAACTCCTAAACCGCCGTTGAGAGCAAGACGCACCCGTTGCGAGAAATGCGTGTAGCGCCGCCGGTCGTGTTGCGATAAGCAGCTCACTGTTGCATAAGGGTGCCAATGCTAGGCGAAACAAGTGCGGCCGAACCGAACATCAACATCCGGCCCTTGCTCAATCGCGCCACAAACAGGAATTCGACTCATGCGATACGGAAGCTAAAAACATGTCAAGCACGCGAAAAATGGCAACGATATTCGTCACAACGTTTCTGCTCTTTTTGTTTACCGGAGAAAGCCAGGCTGGATGGCTGGACAAGAATCTCGGTAATCTGGAAAAGGCGAAAGAGCTGATAGACGCCGTCAAGAAAAGGGACGAAGCAGAAAAAGCAACAGAAGAGCCAGGCGAAAAAGACGATGTCGATAATGAAGAATCGCCCACAGCGGAGGCCGCTGATCCGCTTGCAGGTAAGACGGAGCCTGCACAAGCGATACATTCCGCCGCTGCGACGGCGTCGAGCGACATGGACGTTATCGGAGACAGCGGCGGCCGGCACCTGGGGCAGTTTCGCGCACTCGCCGACGGCCAGCGGCCGATGTCGGATCGCAATGCGTCAATACTGCAAGCACAGGTGGCGCTGGCCAGTATCTTCTTACACTACTATCCGGAATCGCTTGACGGTGACAGCTACGTGGAAGCTTACGCGCGTCTTTTCTTTAATGAGGAGTTCATGCAAACGCAGCGCACGGAGGAATATCGTACCAGTCTATTCAAGCGGCGCGCTATCGTTGACGGTTGGCGAACTCGATTGAAGTCGATGGAGACGGCCAAGACATTAACGTTGAATATCTTCATGCCGACCATGCTGAATACCAACAAGTACGATTTCGAAGCCGGCGCGTTTCCGCTCTCGCACGGCTTCGTATTGAGCGACGAAGCGCTGATATCGTCGGGCGTACACGATCTAACCTGCCTGAGGTTTGACCGAACGTTTACACTCAAAGACTACGCTGTGCCGGAAAACAGGGTGAAGTCATTCCTGGCCGAGAATCGAAACTCGAGAATGCCCGGCCGTGGCGCCTCTGTTTTCGTTCGTTTACAGATCAGAATAACGGGGAAACCTGACGTCGAAGGCGCGATTCAACCACGCTGCAAATTAGCGGCTGAAGTTCTCGCGATCGACGCACGACAATATCATGGTACGGAAGGTGGTTATTACGCCGCGGATTCAGCCCGGCCCGGCACAATAATCGCGACCTACTTTTCACGTGACGCAGCACCTGCGCCCGGCGAGGGCTCCGCCGTCCAGGTAGCCTACGACAAGCGCACACTACCTGACGATGCGCCGGCCGAGGCCCGAGCGTTCAATTTGGAAACGATCAATGGCTTAATCGTCATGCCACCCCAGTGGGGCGGATCCGGTTGGTTTGCGCAGAAAACCGAAGCGCTTGAAGCTCTGTCTGACTACGTCAATTTTCTGTCATTGGGCGAGTACCCGGATGCTTACTACCGGACCACGCCGGGACATTGTATGACGCGCAATTACTTAAGCGCAGTGGAGGTCCAAAAATACTTTTCCCCACGTTCAGGTTCGGTCGGCGCGGGATGGCGAGGCAACACGGAATTCGAGCAGCGTCGCAGCGAAGCCGCGTTCAAGTCAGGTCCCCTGGCAAAATTGCAACAACGTGCCGTGCACGCGCCACAGCGCTTCATGGTTCTGGCCAAATCGCACCTAACGGAATACGACTTTGACAAGCAAGGATTCAAGTTGCCGCGTCTCAATACAACGGCGAAGATTGAGAAACTGTACGGCGATTGTCTGATCGGACTTCACTTGTTACCGATGGCGGACCAGCTCCACGAGTTTTGGTCAATCTCGCCGGCCGAGGCGGAGAACGTGCTGAACAGTATTCCTGTGTCGCACAAAGTTGGCAATTCCAACATACGAACGGTTTACCACGGTACCGTTGTGGAATTGGTCTCGCTGAAGTCGGCCGCGCCGAGACGCCGAGAGCTTGGCTATGCGCCGCAGCCGCCACTGCGCCTGAAGATCATTTCCTCGCACCTGTATGCCGACAAAGAACTGACTCAAGAAATCTATTCGCCACCGATTATTCGGGCGACGCCTTCTGTTCTGGAAGCGGGCATGCCGAAATCCGTAGTGTATTCGAAGGCTTATCAAATTGAGTATGGCGGCGCCAATCTGCTCTCTCAGCTTAAGGCGCGCGGCGGCAACTACGAAGACTGGGAGTGGCCACAATTGGTAAGACAGCAAAAACTTCGCGATTCGATGTACTACAGATCGATTAGCCCACACTCTCGGCGACCGGATATGCCACCGTCCGAAGTCACGAAAACCGACGCGCAGTACACACCCTTTTTTCCGCTTGGTCTGACGGGAGAGGAACTTAGTTACCAACTCAACACAATGACGGACACGCAAAAAACGCTGTTCGTTGAGTGGCAAAAACGGCAAATGCTCGCTATGCCGTAATGATAGCGCTGACACGGAGAATTGGAATGAAACACCGCACGACGAATCGGGTATTGCTCTTCCTGTTGGCAAGCGCGGCAGCGCTACAAGCATCGGCAGCCGATAGTATCGATCCCGCAGTACTCAATCTGATGTCGGACGGGGGCGGTCTAACCGCGATGTCAGACGGCACGCAGCCGCAACGACTGACAAACCAGCCACGGTCATTGTTGATACCGATAGAGCAGTATTCTCGCTTAATCTTGCACTTTTATCCTGAAAAGTTGGATGCGCCCGGCAAAGCAGCATTCGGAAGAGGTAATGCCGATACCTCGACGGCCGACTTCGCCAGCGCGCTGTTTCGGGATGAATGGCGTGCCGATACTCGCGCCACAAAGGATGTCATCGCTCGACGTGACCTGGTGCAGCGTTGGTACAAGCGGCTAAAGAGTATGGATATGAATCCGCGTACCACTATTCAGGTGTTCTGGCCTGTGACGCTGTCGCCAGCCGGATACGACTTTGCCGCGGAAACGTTTCCGGTCTACGGAAACAACGGATTTTCGATCAAGACCCTGCCAGCCGCCGGGTCCTGTATTCAGTTGGATCGCACCTTCGAGTTGCCATCGGTCAAAGTTCCGAAGGACGAGGCGGATGCTTTCGTCGCTCGCAACCGGAACACCGCCGCCAAGGGCAACAGTGCGGCGATCTTCGTCGCAATACAAGTAACGGTTACGGGACGAAATGAGCTGGCACCAAACGACCATCGTGGTTGTCCACTAACGGCACGGGTTGATTTCATCAAGGGCTACGAGTATGTCGGGCTGGATCGCTACCGCTACGGTGCGCGACACGCCAATCCGGGCAGGCAGCTTGCCACCTGGTACGAACGAGATGAAAAGGCCGCAATCGGCACAGAAGCAAGTGAGGTCGCGACGCCCTTTCATGCACAGGAAACGCCGTCCGCCGCCGCCGAGGAGGCGCATCAATTCAATCTACCGACCAAGTTCGGTTTGGTTGTGGTTGGAACCGGCGGTTCGCCAACTGGAAAAGATGCAGTTAACGATCCACTAGCTCGAAAGAATCTGGAGACTTATTCTGACTTTCTGTTTATGGGGGCTGCACCCGAGCTTTTTACGGAACCAAATCGTGCCTTGTGTGTTGGCGGCAAATATCTGGAAAAAGATCAGCGCGAACGGTTTTTCGTAACGACAGGCCGCGGAGTGGCGGCTTGGCCAGGCGATGACGAATTCGAAACAAAAAGGGCGCAGCAAGCGTTCGTAAGCACTGGTTTGCCGCAACTCGTGAAACGCGCCGTATCTCCTCCGAGACGCTTCCTGGTTGTCTCCGAAATGCGTTTATCCCCCTACGATTTTCAAAATAGCGGCTTCATGCTGGGGCAGCTCAACATCAACGCTATGTTCAGCCTGTTACGGGGACCGTGCTCGCCACACATCATCAACCTTGGCTCCGGCGACTATATCGAGACATTCTGGAGTATGCCGCCATCGGATGCGGAGGCTATGTTGCTGGGCTTGCCATCGAGTCAGGGTTCGATAGGTCCGAGCGTTCGTCGCGTCTATCTGGCGAGTGAGGTGGAGCTTAGGATGTTGCCGGCTGTTGAACGAATTCCAGGAGATCTGAGCTCCGCGCAGGTACCGGTGATTTCCAGACTGGTGTCGTCAACGCTTTATGCAGACTCGGAACTCAGCCAAAAACTTTACTCGCCCAAAATATACAACACCCGACCGTCCGTTCTGGAGGCGGGACTGCCAGACACCGCGATAATCGGTGAAAGTTACGAATTCGATTACGGTGTTGCTCCAGATTTTCTGCAAGTCCTGAAGGTAAAGGGAGATCTTACCGCGAATGAATGGTCGAGACTCGCCAACCAGCAGGCGATGCGGGACGAGGCGTATAACACCGAGGCGATCGGGCAAGCTCACAAACCTGGTGCGCCCTTGTCACTGGATAAGAATTACACGCCGTTTTTTCCCTGGCGATTCGGCTCCTCAGCGGGTTACTACCACGCGCTCAATGATGGGCAACGCGCGTTGTTTCAAGAGTGGTCCAGAATGCAGGCCGCTGCTCTGCCCTAGGGTGTTGACGTGTAGCACGGATCGGCGGCCTGAACGCCCGCTTTAGTCTCTGAGCCCATGTCATCGCTACATGGCGTTGTGCAGACACTTTCTCATCCTGACTTTCTGCCACATTCTGGCTGCCCTTGTCCGCCTGGCCGGGGTCACCCACACCCGGTGTTTGCTGCTCGGCGCAAAGATACCCTGACGAATTCATCGGGAATGAATTTGGACAATCAAAGGTCGCCTGTAAGGTGAAGAACAGGGATGCTCTTCATCCAATCGGGTCGGTTGACTCTGGGCCCGGGTACCAGCGCCGCTAATTTCGCAATAATTTCAGAAAAGACATTGTTCAATCGATGACGTGCGCGAAGAAAGGGCGGTTTACATCAAGAACCAACGTAAATTTCTTACCGACAACATCGCAGGTCAACCCGGTGCTATTTCTTCGCAGGCTGTGTAGTCTTGTATTTTTTCTGGGGTAACGAGCACTCTGTAGCCGATCACGCCGCAGCGCTGCGCCGAAACGAATGACTGAAAAACAAGAGAAAATTGAGCGTCGAGCGTCGCGCGACAGCGAAGATGGCGCTACGAGCAGGATTACCCGCTTTCTGCGTGTTGTCGAATGGCTGGGTAACGCGCTGCCGCATCCGGTCACGCTGTTTGCTTTATTCGCACTGGGTGTTGTCCTGCTCAGCGGTCTGATGGAAGCACTCGATGTAGCGGTGGTGGATCCGCGACCGGAAGGTGCGCGCGGCCGCGCACCAAATGGCCTCATCGAGGTAGTGAGTCTGCTGAATGCGGACGGATTTCGCCGCATCGTGCTGAACCTGGTGACGAATTTTACGGGTTTCGTACCCCTTGGCACCGTATTGGTGGCGTTGCTCGGCGTCGGTGTTGCCGAACGTTCGGGGCTACTCACGGCGATCATTCGCAGCATGGTACTGAGCGCCAGCCCTCGCATGGTGACGGTAACTATAGTCTTCGCCGGTGTAATTTCGAACACCGCGTCCGAGATGGGTTACGTGGTACTGGTGCCGCTTGCGGCAGTCGTATACTACTCGCTCGGGCGTCATCCGTTGGCCGGCCTCGCAGCAGCTTTTGCCGGTGTCTCGGGCGGTTACAGTGCGAATCTTCTGCTCGGCACGGTAGACCCGTTGCTGGCTGGCATCACGCAAGAAGCTGCTCAGCTGATTGACCCGGCGTATTCCGTCGACGCCAGCGCCAACTGGTTCTTTATGATAGCCAGTACGTTCCTGATCACAGCATTAGCCAGTGTCGTCAGTCTCAAGATCGTTGAACCCGCGCTCGGGCACTATGACGTCTCGCAGGCGGGATTCGACGACGAGGACGAACACAGTCTCGACCCGTTAAGCGACAAGGAGCGGCGCGGGCTGAAGATGGCCGGGCTGGCGGCGTTGGCGCTGGTAGCCCTGATCGCGATAATGGTGATTCCAGAGGGAGCGGTACTGCGCAACCCGGACACCGGCGAGATTCGTAACTCGCCGTTTCTGCGTGGAATTGTTGCTTTGATTTTTGTGTTCTTTCTTGTGCCCGGCGTAGTGTATGGCCGGGTAGTGGGTTCGATTCGAAACGATCGGGACGTGATTGACGCAATGGCCGCTGCGATGAGTACTCTGGGGCTCTACATTGTGCTGGTATTCTTTGCAGCTCAGTTTGTGGCGTTCTTCGGCTGGACCAATCTCGGTTCGGTGACAGCAGTAACCGGCGCCACTTTTCTGCAGAACATTGGTCTTACCGGACCCGCTGTGTTTTTCCTGTTTATTATTATTTGCGCGTTTATCAATATGATGCTCGGCTCGGCATCTGCACAATGGGCTGTGACCGCGCCAATTTTTGTACCAATGTTAATGTTGCTTGGCTACAGTCCGGAAGTGATTCAGGCGGCCTATCGTATTGGGGATTCGAGCACCAACATCATTACACCGATGATGAGTTACTTCGGGCTGATCATGGCGTTTGCCGCGAAATACGTGCCAAAAGCCGGCATCGGCACACTGATCGCGATGATGCTGCCGTACTCAGTCGCGTTTCTGATCTGTTGGTCGCTGTTCTTCTATTTGTGGGTATTCGTTCTGGGTTTGCCCGTCGGGCCGGCCGCTCCGATCAACTACGGGTAAGTAGTAGCGCCCACTCAAGAGATTAAAAAAAGGGAAACACCATGATGAAGCTTCTCCGATTTGTCGTTGCCGCAACCGCCGCAATTACAGTTTTCGCGATTCCGCACACCGTTGCTGCGGATGACCACAAGTCGATCCTGGTAACGGGCGCCAGCACGGGCATCGGCCGAAACCTCACCGAAACGCTGGCCGAGAACGGCTACCACGTCTACGCTGGCGCGCGGAAGGACGCGGATTTGGCCGCGCTGGATGCGATCGATAACGTTACGGCTGTAAGACTCGACGTGACCCGGCAGGATCAGGTTGATGCTGTTGTCGAAATGATCACGGAAAAGGGCACAGGCCTGTATGGCCTCGTTAACAACGCCGGCGTGGGCGGCGGCGGACAGGTCATCGAAACGCCGATCGAAGATCAGACGTTTGTCTACACTGTCAATGTTGAGGGCGTCTACCGCACGACCAAGGCGTTCGCGCCACTGGTTATCGAATCCAGGGGCCGTATCGTAACGACTGGGTCGATCGCCGGCACCATCTCATCACTCCCGGGTTTCAGCGCCTACAGCGGCAGCAAACACTGGATTGAAGCGTATACCGATTCGCTGGCCACCGAAATGGCGCCGCACGGAGTTACGGTCAGTGTCATTGAACCTGGTAACTACAAGTCGAACATTCGTCGAAGCAGCGTGGCTCGCGGCATTGAACAAACGCAAACCGCTGGTGGCGAAGTGACTGAAGAAATGAATAAGGCCTACGAAGCGACGACCGAACGCGAGTTGTCCTACAAGGAACCGGATGAAGTTTCCGAGGCATTTATGCATGCCCTGTTCGACGACGAACCGTTGCGTCGCTACATGGTTGTCCCGAATGCAGGAGAACAGGAATTTACCATTCGCACGAAGGTCAACGAGCTTGTACAACTGAACCAGTGGGGTCCTTACAGCTACAGCCGTGATCAGTTGCTTGAGTTGCTCGATGAAGCCCTCTCCGGAGATGCTGCTTCGGAGTAAGCTCAGTATGCCGGTGCTGCTCCCAAGTCCTCCGGCCGCGGTGCCAGCCTGGAGTTTCGAATAGGCCGGGACAGTGCTATTCGAGACGGCCTTCACATTACCAGCCCTTAAATGTCTACCGAAGCTTAAAACCAAAATTTGCGTGGAAATCATCAATATCGAAGAAGTAATCTGGATTTTTGTCGCGTACGCTATTGCCGATTAGCTCACATCCGAACCGTCGAGCATCTGGTTATACTGGTCCGAATTTCAAGGGCCACCGGAGCCTCCTAGGTTGAAAAATATGAGAACAGTGGTTGTATTAGCGGCGCTCGCTCTTCTAAGGCCGGCGGCTGCTACCCAGATGGATATCTCTTTGGCGGAATCGCAATGGCTCAAGTCGGAACAGAGAACGTCCATGCAAGCGATTCGCGATATCGACTTCGACCTGCTTGTTCTTCCAGTCCAAGGCGGTGAGAACTCATTTGACCCTATTGGTCGATCACTAATCACTCGGTTGATTGCAGATCGTCTGATTACCGGTGCCAACCTCCAGGCTCCCAATCCGACTTACGTTTTTCGCGTGCTCGGCTCACACCGATCAACGTATCCGCAGAGGGACATTGAGCGCCTTGTTGAACGGCTCTCACCGAAGCAAATCGTAGAGCTGCATGCAAATCATAACCGTTCCGGGCAATTTGACCTGGTGGTTTCGGTGCTTGACGGTCAAAGCAGGGCGGTGCAGCGCAGCAAAACCTGGCCACAACTGAGGTTCAGTGATACGAAACCGCCATCGGTTGTTGTACAGAGCATTCTCGACGAAATCTTCGAGTTCGTTGTAGAAAAGAAAGAACACACTGTCGCGAAAACAACGTCGTCATTGAAAAACTTTCGCTTCACCGAATCTCTGGGTGAGTTGATTGCTGAGTCCGCGAAATCACCGCTTCACTCAGCGGCCTATCTGCAGTTAGTTGGCATGTTGCATCCGAACGCGGACTTTAACGAAGTCCGATACGGGTTATTCGAACGCTCACTCGTTCAGTTAGAAAAACTGTCGGTTGACCAACCCGGAAAACGGTACTTTACGGCTCGCGCATACGCGTACCTTGGTCGCCGACCGGCCGCAATCCAGGCGCTCGGCGTGCCTCGTTCGAGTCACGAACGCGCTCTCCTCGCCCTGCTAAACGGAGACTTGCCCGGGCTTCGCCAGGAAGTCGAAAAAATGGGGACGTCGCCGCTCGACTTCATGGCAAGAAGAGAATTGGGCTGGCTCGAATCGAAGTACGATGACGAATTGGAACGACCGGTCATTGGCGAACTCGCGGCGACCTGGGAGCCATTTATAGATCGTGCACTGCGCGATACCACCCATCGACCGGAGTTTACAACTGCAGCCGTCAAACTTGGTCTCGAACTGCTGTTGCCCAACGACGTCACAACACTACGACTGATCGCCGGTCAGGCGGCCGTAACCGGAGATTATCCGAACGAGTTGGGGCTGACACGACTTGTGTGGCGACATTTAGACGCAGTGGATATCGCGAAAGTCGCCTCAGAGGCGAGTACGCCGGAAAGCTACCTTAGCGTTTCCGAACTTGACATCATCGACCTCGGCAAGGCGGTAGCTATCGCGAATCAGATACTTCGTGTCGAGCATGATTTATCAATCAAGCGCCTGCCCGATGCTGCGCTACGAAAAATTGGTGAATTTGATGCTGTTCTTGCCGGCCATCCTGCCGCTACGCTGCAAAAGGCTCGAGCCCTCGACGACCTGTCCTCGAAATCCGATGGCACCGAACTGCAGACGCTACGAAATCAAATTGCGACCGAGCAAATAAACGGATTGGCGTGGACAGGCCAGATGACGAAAGACTCTGCTATGGCTGCTCGACGTAATAATGCGTCGATTCAGCAACTACGCATGGGTGGATACTTAGAGGTCGAGAAGTCACATAGGAATACTCGCAAGGACCCGATCCGTTATTTCGAGTGGCCGATGGGCGAAGCCTGGTTTTACGGGCTACGGGAGGATCAGCTGACGGAGAGTATTCTCCAGCGGTGCATTGAATACACATGGATAGGGTTCTCTTGCCTTAAAGCCCGCTTCGAGCAGTTAGACAACGAATCCATAAAGCCATCCGACGCCGGAAAGGAATTGATGGCCGCTCACGCGCATCGATTCGTTGGCAATCGACAGCGGGAAAGATTCGAGACCGAACTGGCTCACCAAAGTGGCGACAAGAATGCTGAGATTCGGTTGTTGCGCACACAGGTGGCCGCGGGGAGCACTGACTGGCAGGTCTATTACGCCCTCGGCCGCGCACTCATAAGGCGTGGCGACTACAAAGCCGCGCAGAAAGCATTCCTTTCGTACCCCAGGTTTTCCAGCCCACAACCTGACGATGCGCTCGTGCATTCGAACTATGCCAACGAAGCCGGTAGCATGTTCTATTGGATCGGGCAATACGACGAAGCCGTGCCGCTGTTGGAAATAGCGGCCAGAAGCCGCACGGGAGCGGCGAGCAGCATGAGTTCAGGCAATCGGCTGGCACTTATCGCCGGAGATTTGGAGTCTGCGGAAGCATGGACCGCAGCCCGTGTTCGGCGTTATGGCAGTAATTATGCCGTCCGCGACCTTCAGCAGATTCTTCATATTCGGGGTGAGTCGGATCTCGCGTGGAGTATTTTTGACCATACGATGCAGTCATCGCGCCAGCAATCTACGCAGTTGTGGTCAGGCGCTCTCGTCGGACATCGCATCGAATCAACCTCGACGGAGGACATTGCGAGCTGGATTGCGGCATCTGAATTGCGAGAATCTTCGTTAATCCGAACCACCGCCGCGTACGGCAACATCAAGCTCGCACCGCGCTACCTGCTGCTCGCCGGAACGATGGACCGGCACCCCGGGCCCGAACTCGCAGCAACCATGGCTAGATTCCGATTCGATCGGCCGCCACGGTACGTGCGAAGTGATCGTTGGCCACGAAGCACCGTTCCCGGCTATGTACAGGAGGATGGCCGATCTCTCGGGTGGGACGAACTAATACCCACGCCGCCGGGATTGCCGGATAAGAAGCGACACGAGCCGGTCGAGCCACGCTACGAGAAAATGGCAAGGGCGATGAGCGCATTGCTGGGCGACGATTTCGAAGCCGCGTTCAATATCTTCAACGAGGCTGCTCGATTGTATTACCTGGATGAGTATCTGCCTTACTATGCGTTTAGCGCCTCAATTGTCGGCCGCGCCGGTCATCTGCGCGCTGCGCTTGAAGCTCGGGAGCCCGCGCTCGAAGACACACGACGCCAGGAAGGAAAAAAGAGCAGCCAGCATGGGTTCCGCTTCGATGAAGATCTGACCTATGCCGTGCTCGCCGCTTTCGAGGGGCACCACGATGAATCAGTTCGCTATCTGCAGCAGGCAATGGACAACCGCCCGTATTTGGATTATCGAACGGTTTTTCCCTACTACCAGGTCGTTGATCTGGCTGATCTGCTTTTTGATCACACGCAGAACCCGGCATATCGAAACTATGCGCTTGACATGGCAAGACGCCACACCGTCATTCTTCCGATGTACTCGTGGGCGTATTTTGTTGTTGCGAAGTACAGCGAGTCAGAGGCTGAACAGATCGAGTCCATCGCTTCGGGTCTAAAGCTCGATCCTTTGTCTTATCGAGCAACACAGCTGCCAAAGAGTCAAGTCGACAAGGCAAGACTTCACTTGCAAGAGAATGGGGCGCCTTATCTAAGACGGGTAAAAGAGAACGCGGAGCTCGGTACATAGTTCATAGAGCAATAAACATGGATCCGATTTTAGAAAACGGCAGCAGCAGCGATGACTTTACGCCGTCTGAACGTCCCATCCGCAAAGGAATCACGAAGCGCTTCCGGGAAATCAGCGGGAAGTGGCGCAGACGGTCTCGATCGCATCAGGCAGGTTTTCTCTTGTCTGATCATCAGATTTCCCCATAAAATCGACGCTCTAGGCGCCAACTTGTCGACTCGTCTTTCGCCTTGCCCTGCCTTTAACGGGATGAGAACGAATACGTGCTCGCCAATCTCGGCAGCTTTTATCTCTGCGACGGAGCGTTTGAGAAGGCGCGCGATGCCTATAAACGTGCCCGCGATCTCGCACCCCAGTCCTACGTGAGGAAAGTCGGTCTCCACGAGCGTCAGGTGCGTTGCGGCTTGTCGGGACGTATTCACAACTCACTTCGCTGTCGTGCTGTAACAACACGTCGTCACTCAGCTGCTGTTGCGTTGTCAGCACCACCCATTGTGACTACTTGAATTTGCCGCTGCGCAGAGTCAACTTCATGCCCACGTACCACTTGCGCGAACCAGAATGGTCGCTCTCGACCTCCGTCTTTTGTTTGAAAATACGCCGTGCGGCAATCGGATTGGAATCCACAGCCGGGACTCGATCGCCCCTGCACTTGTACCCTTAGCTGTCCCTGGGCATTCGTTGCTCCAAATGATTCGCCACTGTCCAAACAAACCAACGTCGCGTCCCCGACCGGGGTAACATCTATATTAAAAAGAGAGAAGTTAACCGTCATCGTAAACGGTCGATCACACCCACAGAGTGACCGTCCACAATCAAATCCTCCAAGCGCTTGACCGCTGTCGGAAACACTACCGACCAGAAGATAGAGACAGATCGCGACTAATCTGGACACGGTTACCAACGTCGATTAATTCTGAGGTTCCGGATTGGTCACCGGCGCCTGATCCAGTGGTGTGTGCGAGGGCAGGTCTCCTATCGGAATACCGGGGTCTTGCAAGGCCGGCTGGCTGATTCGATCCGAGATACTGGCACTCGCTGCACGACGTTGATCTTCACTGATCACGGCATCGGACGCCTGAGGCGTCTCAGGTTGATTCTCCTCAGTGGAGATGCCTGGCAGTCCGGCCGGTATACACCCTCCTGAAGACCCCGCACCTGGCTGGGAAACGGTACCGCCCACTCCTGCATCGCCGCACTCCTCCGGCACACCGGAGTCAGGGCTTGTGCTATTTCCGGTTGCTCTGTCAACGATACCCTGCACTACAGCATTGGGACCACTGGCGTATGTCCCGGAGCCTTCACCGTAACTCTCTTTGCCTCCCCCCTTTCCCTTGTCATTGTCTGCATCGATGTCCGCAGAATCTGTTTCCGTTTCCGTATCCGTTTCAGTCTCTGTATCGGAGTCTTTGCCCTTATCGTCACCTTTGTCGTTGTCGGAATCAGAGCTTCCCGATGAGTCGTCTGCACCGCTCTCGTCTTTACCGGAGTCCTTTCCCTTGCCACCCGATTGCCCGCCTTGTTGTCCCCCGCCGTTACTACCCGAACCACCGCTGTTGTTCCTGTTTGATCCTTTCTTGCCGTCCTGTCCGACCCATCGACCCTGGTTATCAGCACCGTCGGTACCAGAATTACCGTCTGGCTCGTACACCGAAACCTCCCCCTCCCCGGTATGGATAATTGTCATCCCATTTCCGAATACAATGTCGCCTTTGTCGTTCACTTTGCCGACGCTGCCATCCGGGCCGATTGCACTTGCCGAGGTGCCATCCGACCATACGAATGAACCTTTATCGCCGTCGAACTTCGGCATGTCGGTCGAAGAGCCTGCAACACTTGGCTTTGGTCCGGAGCCGCTCGTGAACGCGGTTCCTTTGGTGCCAACATACTCCTTGCCTGAATCTACCCCGGCGCTTGTGCCGGCAGAGGGAGTCGTACGGCCCGACACGTCGCTGCCAGCAGGCAAACCTGCAACACCGCTGCGATACGTCGGCGCTGTATCGAAGGTCTTCACAGAGTTCCATACGCCTGCTTCAACCACATTGTTCTGTGACAACTGTTGCCTGGCTGTTGTTCGGAGTGCGTAGACATCTTTTCTGGACGCGTTGAATTCTTGCTCCAACTCACGTCGCCGCTGGTTGTATTGCTTGTTCAGTGCTCTTTCCTTATCTGCACGTTCGAAAACGCCAGGCATCTCCTCATAGAGCTGCGCTCTGCGTTCGGCGTGCTGTTTCTTTTCGCCTTCAAGGTTTTTTCGGTAATCAGCTTGCAGCGATTCAAGCAGTCCGTCTATTTCCGTATCAATGGCCGCGTACTTTTCCTTGAACGGTTTGTCAGGGCTCATCACTAACGTATCCGTGTCGGCCTCTGCTGTGTGCACCAGCAGGGAAATACAGAACACCGTAGTAAGGATAATTTGACGCATGAAATACTCCAGTTTGTTTGTGCCCGGACAGGCCCGACGCATAGATACCACCTCTAGTTGTACCCGAGAACCTGACATTCACCCTTTTCGATGCTGTCATTCAGAGGATGAAAGACGGGTTTCCCGTCAACAATATATTCGGTCGTCGAAACAGGCTCGCCATCGACGAACTCCGTACGAGATCGTATTTCTGCCCCGTCGAATCGCTCGGGATGCAAATAGAAGTCTGCTATTTGTGCTAATTTTTCCCTGGGGTAGAAACACTCCATGCGACCATTAGCCGGCAGCTCTTCAACGTAATGGCAGTTCTCGCCGCTCAGTCCTTTGATACTTCTGGTCAGGAAATCACCGGTAAACGGGTGTGCAAATTTCTGCTCAAGCGGCGAACATGTTTCGAGGTGCTCAGCCAGCGCTTGCTGCTCGGGACCCGCACTGCTCTTCTCGGTAATCGACGAAAAAAAGGACTCTTCAAAACCACTCAGTAAATTGTCCATTGTATTCCAGCGCTGCTCGTCCGGAACGGTACCGCTCTGCAGTTGCACGCCGGAGTCTTTCCAGATGGCATAGATTCGGGCTTCAACATCCTTTTTCCGGACATCAAGCGCCTTCATCAGCTCTGAATAATGCCGGTTGATTTCTTCTTCCTCGTCCCTTCGTTGCTCGGAATTCAGGCTGCTCCGTTTCAGCGCGGCCCTGTCAGACGCCTGCTCGTCCAGTATCTGCTGGAAAATACTCCCGTTGGTTTGCTGCAGTTTCTGGATGCGCGAATTGCGTTCACCCATAAGTTGCTGATGGGAAACCTCCGCTGTTGGGTCAGCCGCCCACGAAGACGGCAGAACGAGAAGTTGAAACAGAGTCAAGAGCACTATCGCAAATAGCAACGCGAGTCGTCCAGGCCGGCGGCCCGCTGCCAATACTAGTTGGTGAAAAATCATAATATGAAGTCCCTTGCGTGAGTGCATTGTCACTGTTGCTGGTAGTCAGTCGGCCTCTGGATCCCACGCCCCTGGGTCGGTTACCCGACTCAGGGAAACGGTATGGGAAAAATTATTACCCTTCAGATAGCGAGCCTGCTACCCAGCTATTCGTGTTTTGCGCAGTGCCGACAGTCCCGCCACTGACGCTGCTACTTATTCCGAAGGCGAAGTTGGACGACCCGCCACTCACGCTACTATTTAGTCCGACGGCGTTGTTCGCGGTCCCGCCGCTGACGCCGCTACCTATTCCGAAGGCATTGTTGTCGGTCCCGCCACTGACACCGCTACCTATCCCGATGGCGAAGTTGGATATCCCACCACTGACACTGCTCTGTGCCCCGCTGGCGATGTTACTACTGCCAGCGACCACAGCCGCATGGTTTCCATTAATCGTATTTTCCAGGCCAAACACCACTCCACCGTACCGAGAGTAGTTATTTTCCTGCCCTGCCACCAGATTGTGGGAACCGGTTTTGTGACTTTGCGCCCAGGTTTGCCCGGCGGTTTCGCAGGCGCTCTGGTCTGTGTGCTGACCATCGGAACAAACGGATGCGCCGGTAGTTCTGGGGTTGTTATAACCAACAACGAGATTGCCCAAACCGTTCACGGTGGTCTGATCCACGCCATTGATCACTTGCACATTGACACCGGTAAACTGCGCGGTGGAGTAACCGTTAACGTCTATCGTGAAATTCAGCATACCGTCCAGTGCAAGTACTGAGTTACTTTCTACTGATATCAAGTCACTTTGCAGCGTGGCGATGGTGCTGTTAGCCGTGGTCAGATCCGATTGCAGGGTCGCGACGGTAGACTGCAACGCCACAATGCTCGCTTCCATGGCGGTCATGCGACTGTCATTGTCATCCACCGCGGTCTTAACGGCGCTGAAGTTCGCGTTCACCTCTGCGGCAACCGCTGGCGTACCGGATGAAAAACTATTCGGCACGGTCAAAGGTGCAGCGAGGGCGGATGTGCCTGCGGCACCCAGGCCCAGAGCGACGCAAAATATCGATACTATTCGGATGGTGTTAGCCATAGTGTTTCTCCTGTAGATAATTCTTGTTGCTCACCGTTGCTGTTCCTCGCGGTCAGTCGGCAAACCTGAGCTGCACTCTGCGATTTAGCGCCTTGCCTGAGGTCGTATCGTTCGGCGCGGCGGGTTGCGCTTCGCCAAAGCCCGCGGCGTCCAGGCGGCCCGCATCAATGCCATTGTCGACCAGCCAGGCAATCACCGTTCCGGCACGGCGTTCGGATAAATTCTGGTTGGATGCATCGGCACCGTCCGAATCCGTATGACCCGCGATTTGGAAGCGTCGTTGCGGCGCTCGTTTCATGACTTCGAGCACCGCTCGCAGCGTCGCAAGCGACGATGGTTTGAACTGATCCCTTCCTGAGTCGAAGTGGATTCCGTACAGGTCGATGGTTCCTTCTGCCGCAAGTGCCGCCTCGACGTTGGTGACATCTTCACGCCGCAGGTCAAGTTTGATCAGAAGTTCGATCGTCTGCCCACCGCGCAACGCTTCTGCATCGTTACCATCTGCGTAATCCGCATGGCGCGCCGCAACCGAGACTCGGCCGATGCCAACGTCCTCAAATGTGAATCGCCCTCTGGCGTCCGTCTCCGCTGCCTTGTTTCCGGTGGTGACACGCGCCTGGGCAATAACCGAGCCTGTCTTCGCATCAAGCACCTGACCGCGGACGGTTCCCACCTTGATGGGATCGAGGCGAATAGTGCCTTCTACGGATCCATCGGGCGCCAGTTCCAGCCGCAGCGAGCCGGGATTGTAGGTGGGCATGTCTGCAGTGATCAACAACATCCCGGCATCGATCTTATCGAGTGAAAATTGTCCACGTGCGTCACTGGTCAACGTTTGGTTCGCAACTGTAACTTTCGCACCTGCGATCGGTTTGCCCGTTTCCGCATCCACCACCATGCCTTTCAATGCACCCCAGGTTATCGGCTGCAGCTCGATATTGACCCTCAGCGACTCGCCAGAGCTGAGTTCACGTTGCAGCGATTCGTCGATGTAAATTGCCCGCGTGGCCACCACCGACACGCTGCCTGCACTGACGCGTTGCAGCTGGTATTTTCCGTTGCCGTCGGTAACCGTGGTCTTGCCGCCCGATGTGACCTTCGCGCCCGAGATAGCACGCTTGCTGGACGCATCAACGACGCTGCCTGAAATCGTGCCGTAGGTAATTGGCGTCAACTCCAGATCGGCCTGGATGTCCGCGGCAGCGGCCAGATCGAGATTCGCATTGGACGGTTCGTACAGTTTCAACATTGCGCCCAACTGAACGCTGCCGGCTGGCACACCCTGCATTCGATACGCACCCTTGTTGTCACTGGTAGCACTGATTCGACCAGCATTCACAGTGACGCCGGCAAGCGGGGCACGGTCGGCACTACTGCGTACGACACCGCTGATCGTTCCCGTTGTTATCGGTGTAAGGACGATGGCAAGGTCCTCTGCAGCGCCGGCAGCAAGTCGGACCCGCGTTGAATCGACTTTGTACACTGGCTTGCGTGTCACAAAATCCAGATTGCCGGCGGTTACGCGTTCAAAACGGAACGCACCTTGCGCATCGCTAACCGCCGCCTGATCGCCCACGCTAATCCTCGCGCCTAAGACCGGTCGTCGTGTGCTCGCATCGGTGACAACACCGGTTACCGTGCCATACGTTATTGGTATCAGTCGCAGGTCGGCCTGGACCTCTGTAGCAGCGAGCAATGCAACATCGACCCTGCCCGGCTCAAAGAGATTCGCGCCAGCCGCCACTTCAATGTCGCCGGCAGCAACTTTTTCGAGCACAAATGCCCCGCTGCTGTCGGTCTTTGTGCGTTGTCGTCCGATGTTGACACTCGCACCATCGATCGGCTCACCGCTGCGAATGTTAGTTACCACACCACGCACGGTACCGGTCGTGATCGGTTCCAGCCGCAACGTCACGCTGGCTTCGCCTGCCGCTTGCAGCGCTACTGAGCGATTGGCATCGTAATAGCGATCATACGACGCCGTTACCGGGACCTCGCCAGCCGGTACTTTTTTGGCCGTAAACTCTCCCGCAATATTTGTCTGCAGTATCCGTCCGGCCATTGACACGGTTGCGTTCGCCAGCGGCTGTCCGGTCGCAGCATCCACGATCGTGCCATTTAGCGTGCCATAGGTAATCGGTGTCAGCGGAATACGCAGCGTCGCTGTCTCTTCTGCAACCACCGCGATGTCCATTGCAGCCCGTTCGTAAATCGTTTTGGTCGCGGCAATTTCGACGTCGCCCTGTTCGATTTCCTCGATCAAAAACCGGCCATCAGCGCCCGTCTGTGCCGATTGGCCTGCAACGCTCACACGTACATCGGCCAAGGGCCTGTTGCTCGTTGCGTCCACAACGGTTCCAGCTATCGAACCTTGCGTAATCGGCTCGAGCACGAGTCTTGCTTCTGCGGTTTTCAACGCCTCGAGGGTGATCGTTTGTGCATTCGCACGATAGCCGCTCTGCCCCGCGCTTACCGCCACATCGCCCGCTTCGATTTCCTTAACGCGGAAACGTCCTTCCCTGTCGGTCGTGACCGTTTGGCCAGCGATCTTGATCGTGGCATTCACGATCGGCTGACCGGTGATCGCATCGATAGCAATACCGACAATAGTTCCGGTGGTAATCGGGTCCAGCAGGTACTCGATATCTAGATTCTTCGGATCGGGCGAGCTGAATAACTGTGTCGCACTGTCGCGGTACTCGTCGTGGCTTGCCTGCACATGCCACTCCTTACCCTTTTCGAGTTGCAGAAGGAACTTGCCTTCGTCATCGGTTCTGACTGAGCTATACATGCCACCGGACACCTTCGCGTTTTTGATCGGCTGACCTGTGACACGGTCACGCACGTGGCCGGCGACGATCATCGGGATATTTAGCTTTTTCCTCGGAGCTTGCCGCGCTTCAATACGGTGCGGCACTTCGGTTTCGTCCACCACAAAATCCTTAACCTCGTACCAATAGAAGGGGTTGGTCTTTTGCGCAAACAGCCCATGCGTGCCGAGCGGTAAATTCTGAATTTCGAATCGCCCCTCTGTATCCGTCAATGCCGTAAATCCTCCCACGCTGACCTGCATATTCGGGATGGGTTGTTGGCTGTCGGCATCGATCATCTGTCCGCGAACGGTTACCCGAGGCCCGGCAGGTGCAGCAGGTACGAGCGCCGCGTACGGCTCCAATTCGATATCTACGACCCGTTCGCTACGCGGAAGGAGTTCTATATTTTCTCCTGACATAATGCCGGGGACGAACTTCTGCTGGTGGTCCGGGTGCTCAACGAAGACTTGCAGCTTCCCCATGGACACCTGCAGTTCGTAGGAGCCATCCGTCGCTGACCGTGTTTTGCCGACGTTGCCGGGACTGCTGACCGTGACAGCTGCACCCGCTACCGGCTGTCCGCTTACGGCCTGGCGAATATGGCCGCGAATGGTCGCGGCGTCCAGACGCCAGAGTTCGGACACGTCAAGATGCAGGAACCGGAGCAGCCGATACGCTTTCGCATAGTCGTCTGCATCCTGTGCCGCATACCGCCGCTTATCGAGCAGCGTACGAATATCAAAACGCTGCTCTGGCTCGGCGAGCGCAAGGATTCTGTCAGCGAGCTCTATGTCGTCATCATTGACAGCCTCGGCTATCGTGTCGGCTGTTTGCTGCGGCGTCTCTAACCGCGGTCCGTTGTCGTTTGCCGGGTAAACGAGTTGCCGTTCTGGCAAATCGCGCAAAGCCCTCTTGAGCTTTCGGTATTCCCAGCGGTCCATCGGCCCGTTCGGGAGCGGTGGTAACGCCTGATGCTGTTCCGCGCTTGACTCTGTTTTCTGAGATTCCTCCGGGTTCCCATCGCCCCCCGAACATGCCGCCATCGCAATCAGGACGAGAAACGGCGCGCTCTTGAAAATTGACCTGATTGTCTGGCGCGAGTGACTTGATGAACAGTAATCCGGCATCCTCATACGTCCCTGTTAATCTGCACGCTTGTACTTGTCCCGCATGAACTCGAAGTACATATAGCCAAAACGGTCGTACCAGTCCGGCTCGCCAAAGCGGGCCTCACAAGCACTGATATCCATCATCGACGTGTGCAATTGTCCGGATAATTGCCCGAACTTCTGGTCGTACGCTTTTTGTAGTGACTCTACTGATTTGTTGATTTTGATCCTCTCAACCTGCCAGGTTAAACCGGTAACCGCATGGATACCTGATGCATTGTCGCCAAACGCTATCGCGCTATCCGTAAACTTCTTCGTGCACTGGTAAATGGTTCGCAGTTGTTCGAGATCACTACGATTTGCCTCGAAATCACTACGCGCATCGTCGTAACAACCCGCACACTCTCTGTCTCCCTCGCAGAATGAGGGAATTCGCGGCATGTTGGGCGGGTTCGCGAGTTCGGAGCACGCACTGAGGTCAGTCCACGTCCCGACGAGGTCTGTCGCGCTGTCGAGCGTGGCCACTCCCGCCATCAGCCGTCCAAACCCTTCGCCCCATACCCCTTCCAGCGCGCTGATCGTTGGATAGGACGTCGGCTCGACGCGTGGAACTGCCGCGGTCGCTTCCTTGTTGGCACCCACCAGTCCGTAGAAGACAAGGAGAAATGCGACTGCTGCGGTACCGGTTTTCTTCTTCAGCAATAGTAAAAGCAGTATGACTAATATGACCAGCAGACCAACCACGGTACCGATTAGGAGTGTGTTGCTGTCAGCGCCCGGTGCGTTGTCCGTATCTGGCGTAACACCGGTCTCGTTCTCGCGCTCCGCCGCATAGAGCGGTGATGGGTACAAAGTCGCCACCGGTACCTCCGCACTGGTTAGCACTACGAGTTGCCAGGACGCGCCCTCATCACCGGATACCTTAAAACCGACGTCATTGTGCGTTTTGAACTGGACGCTGCATGTTCCGGTATGGTCGGTAGTACACTGCTTGAGATTCTGACTCCAGTTATCTTTCGCCAAACCAAGCGTCGCTTGACGATCGACCCCGATGGCAAGGAGAAATACTTCAGTGGCACTGCGCGCCGACAAACCACCGACGTGAAGATATTGCACCTCGGTGCCGAACTCGCCCTCTGCCGTCGCCCAGCGCAAACCGTTTCCATCCGGATAATCACGCAGGGTAAGCTGCAACGAGACAATGTCCTCGTCAAGCGTAAAGGGCTGAGCAACGGCCACTTGCTGCCACGCCGTCGTCGCAAGAATTACGACCGTCATAAGTGTCCAAAGCTGCCTCATTGCCTTTCTTCCCATTGCGAAATGCTTGTTTTAGCCCCAATTGTCCTGATCCCAGACTAGTTGATCCCAATCACTGGACTGGGTCGTTCCTCCTGGTGGTGGGGTGGCGGAACTTGATCCGCCGCCGCAGCCACTCAGTGCTGAAATCAGGAGGCCTGCTAACAGCAGGCGGTACAATTTCCTCTGAATCGAGTCAGGTGTTGTCATCGTTGCGTTGCTCCAGCTGCTAATATTTTGACGAATGGTATTTATCGGTTTCTAGAAATCTTCGAATAGCGCACCGGCTGCCCAATCGAATTCACCTGGCGTCTCTCTGTTAAATCCGCCGCTGACTGCGCTTACGAATCCACTTGACGTATTGGTAGAGCCCCCGCTGATATTGCTTAAAACGCCGCTTGAGGTGTTGGTTGAGCCCCCGTTGACACTGCTTGTGGTTCCACTGGCCGTGTTACGCGTGCCGCCGCTGACACTGCTTGAAGCTCCACTGGCTATATTGTTGAATCCGCCGCTGATGCTGCTCTCTGCTGCACTTGCCAAATTAGTAGAGCCGCCACTGACGCTGCTGGCGACTCCACTGGCGGTACTAAGCGAGCCACCGCTTACTGACGAATTGTGCGCAAGTAAGTTGTTCTGGATACCCGCCAACAAACCACCACTTCGACTGTAGTTATGGCTTGGTCCGATGACCACATTGTGTGAACCCGTTTTATGGATTGCTCCCCAAATTTCGCCGGCCGCTTCGCAATCTATTTGATTGAGCAGTTGACCGTCCGAACACATCAGAGTGCTTGCACCCGTTTCCTCGTCATAACCAACGACTAAATTACCAACACCGTTGACGCTCGTGGACCCACCCAAACCGTTGTTGATATGCACATTGGCACCACTGAACACCACTGTGTTGAGGCCCATATCAACGGACAAATAGTTGGCCAGACCAATCACCTGATCGTTTTGCAGTGAAGCTATGGACGCTTGCAGGGCTGCGTTTTCCGTTTCCAAAGCATCGAGTCTGGCTAAAATTGCGGTCAACTGGTCCTGGTTATCGTTAACTGCAGTTGCTACAGCGTCAAAATTGGCGTTCACATCCGCCGCTACGGCACGCGTACCGCCGCTAAATTGATTGGGTATATTCAACTCGCTCGCCTGAAGTGGGTAGCTTGTGCCCAAATACGCCAGCAATGTTATTAACGCTATGTTGAGTTTTCGTCTTTTCATGATTGAAATCCTGATCAAAGTGGCCCTTACCATCTTGTACGTAATTTCGCCGCCAAAGCGGCATTCCATGGAACCTGTACGCTAGAATGAGGCTCTGGCCACAGGGAACGTGAATGGAAGAACAAACACATCACAAGCGCTGGGCGGAACTCGAACCCCTGCTTGACGAAGTGATGGTCCTCTCGATCGAAGACCGAGAGGACCGCTTGCAAGGTCTGGCGAAGCGAGACCCTGAGCTACACGACGCGTTGCGGCGCTTACTGATTGCAATGGACGACGACGATTCGTTCCTCGAACGAGGAGCGATCGATTTGAGTGGCGACGCGCCAGAGCGGCTACTTGAGGAAATGCGTGCTCCGGGCACCAGGCTTGGACCTTACAAGCTACTAGAGCGCCTCGGTACAGGCGGCATGGCCGACGTGTGGCTGGCCGAACGAGACGACGAAGTTCTGCACCAAAAGGTGGCGATCAAACTCCTGCATCCGCTGGTCGGCGGCAACGCCGCAGAGCGTTTTCGCTCCGAGCGGCATATCCTGGGAGCCCTGCGTCACGATGGTATTGCCAAAATCCTCGATGCGGGCGTCGCGCCAGGAACACCGCCGTACCTGGTGCTTGAGTATGTGGACGGTGTCCCGATCACTGACTACTGCCAACAACAGCGATTGAGCCTTAGAGCACGCCTGCAACTTTTCAGGGATATCTGCGACGCTGTGGCATATGCCCATCGACGACTGATCGTGCATCGTGATCTGAAGCCATCGAATATTCTGGTGACTCAGGCAGGCCGGGTGAAGCTGGTTGATTTCGGTATCGCGAAACTTCTGGACCCAGCAGTGATTTCGCTGACCGATGCCCCGATGACCAGGACCGGGCTCCTCTTGATGACGCCGGATTACGCAGCGCCCGAACAGCTTCGTGGCGAGGAAATTACTACGGCCACCGATGTTTACGGTCTCGGTGTTCTGCTGTTCGAACTCCTCGCTGGCAAAAGACCGTTTGACCTGCAAGGTAAACCGGCAAGTGAAGTAGAGCGAATCGTGTGCGATACCGGCCCGGAAAAGCCATCAACCGAGATCGGGGCCGGTGGTAAACCACAAGAGTCTGCGCGCTGGTACAAACGCTTGCGTGGCGACCTCGACACCATCGTGCTCAAAGCAATGCGCAGGGAGCCGGATTCACGCTACGCTACTGTGCAGGATTTTGCAGACGACGTTGGTCGGTACCTGGACGGTCTACCCGTTGCCGCACGCCCTGCGACGCTGACTTACCGGACAAGAAAATTCGTGCGCCGCAATCGTATCGGCGTCGCGGCTGCCGTTTTAGTCTCGTTGGCCGTACTCACCGGCATCGCTACCACCACATGGCAGGCCAACACTGCCCGAAGCGAAGCCGCACGGGCGCAGGCGGTTAACGACTTTCTGTTTCAACTCTTCGAAGGCGCGGACCCCGAGCGTAATCCGGGTGAGCCGTTAACCGCCCTTGATCTGCTTGATGCCGGTGCTGAAAAAGTGAACTCATTGCAAGCCGGACCGAGTGCGCAAGTCGATATGCTGCGAATACTCGGGACGCTGTACGGCAAGCTTGGGGAAATCGAGAAGGGAGAAGCCTTTCTGCGACAAGCCGTCGATCAGGCAACAACAAACCTCGGTCCACACAATTCTGTGGCGCTGAAAGCACGGATCGCACTTGCCGTTCATCTGACTTCGGTCGGTGATCCGCAGGAGGCCGAGACGATCCTGCAAAGACTGCTGGAGGACGGTGCCGGCGACGAAACTGTTGCAGCACAAACCTGGATTGGTGTTGCGTTCATGAAGCGCGGTAACTACGAGCAGGCCGAGACGCACTTCCGGCTGGCCATCGAGCGATCGTCGATAAACGGGGAAGACGCTCAAAGCGACGCTGCCCGGATGGAGCTGGGAAATCTACTAATGCACCAGGAGCGTTGGGAAGAGGCGGAGGAAACCTTGCGACAGATCGCCAGTTCGCGCGCAGCCGAACTCGGACACGATCACGTGGACGTCGCCATCGTGCTTTGGAATCTTGCTGAGCTGATGCTCAAGACAGCGCGATTCGCCGACGCCGAACAGCTTCACAGGGAGATCCTCGGAATTCGCCGCAACATCTACCCGAACGGTCACCCTGACATTGCGCGCTCCCTTGGTCAGCTCGCTGCTGCCGTACAACGACAAGGTCGTTTTGAGGAAGCGGGCAAACTGTATCAGGAGGCAGTCGATGCCTGGGATCAGCGGTTTGGTCGTGCCAACCCCAGCCTGGGCGAGATTTTTGCTAACCTGGCGGCACTCCGCTACCGCCTCGGTGACTTACAAGGCGCAGTGAAGCATCAAAGTAACGCGCTCAGCATCTGGAACGAAATCTGGGGCACGCAGGACGACAACATGGTGGCCGCAGGACTGAACAATCTGGGCGTCATGCACCGGGAGCTTGGCGCTTACGATGAGGCCGACCGTTACATCAACGAAGCACTGGCGATGCGACGACGCTTACACGGCGACGGTCACGCGACGGTCGGCATGTCGCTCGCCAATCTCGGTCGCCTGCGAATGCTGGAAGGCCGTCTCGATGATGCAGAGCGGTATTCCGTCGAGGGTCTCGCGATTTGCGAGAATCAACTACCGCAGGGACACCCGGCACTTCTCGGTGCAAAGATGACCGCCGGCGCTGTGCTGGTCGAACGCGGTAAACCGGCTGAAGGCCTACCACTACTGTCCGCCGTGGCGGATGCTTACGAGACGATGCTGCCACCGACCGATGCGCGTCTGGCCGAAACCCGCCTTTGGATGGGCGCTGCCAAAGCGCGGCTCGGCGACACGGATGCTCGCGAACATTTGGAGCGCGCGCAAGAAAGTCTGACGGCGGTACTCGGCGCCGACTCAGCCCTGGCACAGAGGGCAACGATTGAACTGGAACAGCTACCATGACGGCCGCTGGCGATGTAACCGGTCTTCTGGACCGGGCGAAGTCCGGAGACGGCGGCGCCATTAGCGAGGTATATCAGGTGCTATACGGCGAACTGCAATCGGTCGCGCGGGCGCAGCTCAATCGACACAAGCAACCAACGCTTAACACCGTAGGCCTGATCAACGAGTCATTCCTCAAGATGATCGAACAGGATCGTGTCGACCTGGAGAACCGCGCGCACTTTCTGGCGGTGTCCGCACGCGCCATGCGACAGATATTGATCGACTACTTTCGGCGCCGCTCGGCCGGCAAGCGCGGCGGTCAGCACTCACCGATCGAATTGAAGGAAGACAGCGTTGCGGGAGAGCAGCGTGAAGAATCCCTGTTGGCGCTGGACGAAGCGCTTGATCGACTGCACATACAAAATGAACGACTGGCGCGTGTCGTCGAATGCAAGTTCTTCGGTGGCATGACCTACGATGAAATTGGCGAAGGTCTTGGTCTCGCCTCGCGAACTGTTCGCCAGGACTGGAAGAAAGCGAAGGCCTGGTTGACGGTCGAACTGGAAGGCTAACAGGCCGCGCTGCCTTAGCGTGGCATCATTTGTTGCCGTTTGTAGCCAGACGGTGGCTCGAACTCTTCCAGATTCAATGTCCGGCGCGTCGAGGAATTCAAGGCACTTTCGCTTTCGAGTGACCCGTCGGTCGCATATTCGTAGGTAAGCACAGGAAAACCGTTCAGCTCTTTCATGTCCTCAAACGGATTGTCATTCTCGTTTTCGTCACGGCCAAATCTCGGCATTGAATCGCGCATCTCCGTAAAGAACTCGGCCATCGCCTCAAACGCCTCGGCCGCTTCATCTCCACCCTCAACGTTGTCCCACGGCGTAACCCAGACTTCACGAACTTTCCGGCCATCGAGCACGGCCTCATACTTCACACAAGGATAACCGTTCTTGTTACCGCTCTCGCTGGTGCGTCGGAGTTCGACTCTTGACCGCGCCGGGCCGGCGGCTTGTGGTGGCATGCGCCCTTTCATCATTTTTTCCATCATGGCACGCTGCTCTGGCGGAACATTCTTGAGCGCCTCGAGCATTTGCGCTTCAACGTCGCTTAACCGCTCGCCGAGGGAATTGATCATCGCTTCATCGATAACCATATAGCTTTTGCCGCCATGATCAACGACGATCATTTCCCGGCTCTCGCCACGAAAAATCATCTCATTACTGTCGAGACTGTCGCTGGACGTAATCAGCATTTTCAGGTTTTTCCCTTCAACGAAGGCCTGTACAGCGCCCGAGTCACTTGACTTATGGTCCTTGGTCTCTATTTCGAATACAACGCCTGCTGACACTTTCGAGACGACAAAAAGAACCAATAAGAGACTCGTTTGCAGAATTTTCACTATGTACTCCTAATTATTCTCAGTCGAGAAATATGATGATTCCTCTTGATCTTGCCATATATCACTGTTGATGTAAGCCTCCAGGCAATCCGATCGAACTAGACGTTTGCAACGTTGTAGGAATTTGCCAGAGTGAACCAGAGTGGTTCAGACAGGAGTCCACGTCGCAGGATCCAAACGATAAAAGATTCGCAGCTGATCATATAGATCCGGAAGTTGGTCTCTCATGGCTGCCGGCTTCTCAAAGAACGATTCCGTCGCAACCGCGAAAAACTCTGGTGGCGAGGTCAGGCCGTACTCATGAAGGACTCGGTTCCGCCCACGAGCGACGCGACGTTCCAGCGACTCGTATTCCTTTCCGAGCACCTTCGCCCACTGGCCATAGTGCTTTCGTTCCTGTAATACGGGAAGACCATTAGTGCCATCGTTTTCCTCGTCCAGCTTGTGCGCAAATTCATGCAACACGACGTTGTAACCGTCGCCAACATTGGCAGCACCTCGCAACACATCTTTCCATGACAACACAACAGGACCTCTAAACCAGGATTCACCGGCCCTGGTGATTTTCCGATGAACCTCCAACTGGCCATCGAAGGAAACCTCCGTCGCAACGTACGAATCCGGATAAATCATAATGGACGAGAATCCCGGAAAGTATGTCGCCTCTCGATTCAGCAACAATATGCACGCAAGCCCCGCAATGGTAACTCTCATCTCGTCCGAAACCTCCAGCCCATCACAGCCTACGAACTGTTTTTCAGCCAGAAAAACATTGATATGGCCGTGAAGAACACTCTTGAGGTCGTCCGGAAGTTGAGCATAGAGACCGACGTTACGTTTAAGAATATTGAGGAGACGGGTTGTTATAGCTTGATTTCGAAGTCTGGCTCGTTTGAGTTTTTTCAGCTGCGTCCATCCGAACCAAATCAACAAAACGCCTAATGGAATGGCCGCTAATCCGATAAGAACCTTCAAGCCTTGCACTTCGTTTGGACGCCTATCCTAGTGGTTTGCCAATCGAAACGGCCCGAATCTCCGGGTGAGGTTCTTTGATCTACCAGTCACTGGATCAACGGCATCGAAATCGACTTCCTTAAACACTTCTGATCGAAATACTTCGTCGCCGTCCTTCCGAACGACGAAATACAGATCCGGTGTTTGTTCTCCAGCTGAGTCGAAGGACAGAATATCCGCCGCGGTTATCAGGAATTCCGCAACACCTTCGGCATTCAGTCTCGCCTCTCCCAGTTTGTCATCAAAGAATCGGTCTTCGTCCAGAAGCGTGACAGAATAGTAATTTCCACTTAACGGGCTGCCATCGGCATCCGTAAATTCAACTATTACTTTGAATATCCCTGACGACATCGCTCAATTCTCCTGCGGTGAGTTTGCTTAAGCACGTGCAACAATAACATTCATATTCGGCAAGGCGTTATCGTATCCTTGGTGCCCCTGCGTTTGCGGAAGTACAAGCGGTGAGTGCTGGCTGTTCCTCACCGCCTACCGGTAGTGGGGCCGCAGTATCCAGAAATTTCTTTCGCAAGTTCCACGACTTTTTCTCAATTGTCAGCCCGGCAAACGGCGGCAACGTTCATTCGTTTCTCGAAAATGGACCAGTCAAATAGCTACAAATTGGATCAATAGATTATGCCGCTTTTGGATTAGATTGTGCCGGCGATATTCGCGTAGAAGATCTGATCGCGCATGGCTACTACGCCAGTTGACAAACTGGAACGGAGGTTTGGTTGTGAAACTGTACATCGGTAACAAGAATTACTCATCCTGGTCCTACCGGGTCTGGCTGACACTGAAGACGAAGAACATCCCGTTTGAAGAGGAACTGCGACCCTTCGATGTCGAAAATGAGTACGCGGATTTCTTCGAGTTTTCGCCGACCGGCAAAGTCCCGGTTCTCATCGACGAAGGACAAACGCTGTGGGAGTCTCTCGCAATACTCGAATACCTGGCTGAGAAATACCCGGAAACAGGATTGTGGCCCAAAGAGGCTGAAGCGCGCGCACACGCGCGCTGTATCGCTCATGAAATGCACGGCGGGTTTATGGCACTACGGGCAGCATGTCCGATGAATATGAGGCGACGCATTGAACCGATCACTCTCGACAAGGCTGTGAAGCGGGACGTTACCCGCGTGGAAACAATCTGGTCGGAGTGCCTGGAGACGTACGGAGGGCCGTTCCTTTTCGGCGAAAACTACACTATCGCTGACGGCATGTACGCCCCGGTGGTGAATCGACTTCAGATATATGAACTCTCCTCCACTCAGGCCGTACGCCGGTATACCGAAACACTGACATCTCTCGACGCATGGAAAGAGTGGAACACGGCTGCACACGCAGAGGAGTGGGTGGTCGATATCGATGAGGTCTATGCGTGATCGGTGAGCTGGATATCTCGGGCGTTCGTGATTTCGATTTTCTGTTGGGGAAATGGCGCGTTCGCCACAAGACACTGGCGGATCGTTTGCTTGGCGCAACACAATGGTGCGAGGCCGACGCCATCGATATCGTACGACCGGCCTTCGCCGGACTCGGAAATGTTGGCCGTTTCATGCGCGTCGTTGATGGAGAGGCTTACGAGGGCATGCCCACCCGCCTTTACGACCCTCGACTCGGTATATGGCGAATCTATTGGCTCGACACCAAAGACCAACGCATGGACCCCCCGGTGCTGGGACGGTTCGATGGTGGCGAGGGCCTTTTTGAGGGGGATGACGTTCTGAACGGAAAACCCATCAAGGTACGTTTCACCTGGAGCAACATCACCGTCACCTCGGCGCGTTGGGAGCAGTCATTTTCACCCGATCGAGGCGACACGTGGGAACTCAATTCCGTCATGGAGTTCACACGCGATGAAAGCCTGCCTGACAATCCGAAATTTCCTTTGCCCTAGAAGAGGCCCGCTACGATGTTTATTCCGAACAACTCCGGAAAATCCCGCTACCCTGCGCTCGCCATTTTATTGCTTGCCGTGTTGCTGGCTGGCGGATGCAGCGACACGACAAGGCTGAAAAGCGATCCCGCTGACACAGAACTCGGTCAGCCAAAGCAGTCACCTGTGAGGAAAATCGCCGCAGCACATGCGTCGATCATTCTGCAGGGCGCGCCGGAGTGGGCAACCCAGATGGGCGCGACAACAGATACAGTGGGGATGGAATTCAGAGATCGGCTGGCAGACTTTAGTCCACAGGCTAATGAGGCTGCGGGCGAACAGTTAAAGCAGATGCTGGCAGATATCCGAGCCATCGACCGATCGCGGCTCACGGGAAGCGATGCTACGACCTACGATGTCATGCTGTTTTCCTATGAGATGGCGGAAAGACAGAATCGCTTTCGCATCGGTCATCCGTCGTTCTTGTCGGCGTCACCGCCTTATGCGGTCAATCAACTTTTCGGCCCGCAGATAGATATTCCCCGACTACTGATCGCGCAGCACCCGATTCGCTCAAAACAGGATGCCAGGCACTGGCTTGGCCGTTTGGCGCAGATACCAAGGGTATTGAACGAATTGGCAGATATGACCGAAGCAGACGCGCAAAAAGACGTGGTACCCCCGTATTTTGCACTGCAGGCGATTGCTGCGTCCGCGAAATCCTTTACCGACAACGCCGTCGCCAGCCATCCGATAGCAACGTCCTTCAAAACTCAACTCGACGCCATTGAAGGATTGGACGCGTCAGACCGTGATGCGCTCTACGAGCAGGCACTTAAGCTGTTGGAAGCGGGCGTCTATCCTGCGTACAGGAACTTCGGGAGCCGAATGACTGCACTTGTTGCAAGCGCCGGACGTGATGCGGGACTGTGGCGACTGAATGATGGGGCAGCGATGTATCAGGTCGCACTGGAAGCCTGGGGTGCGAATGGTCTTAGCGCCGATGAGATTCATCAGATCGGCCTCGATGACGTCGCCCGGATACACGGTGAAATGGACAGCATCTTGATGTCCGTTGGCTATTTGGACGGTACGGTCGGTGGGCGCATGGCGCGCCTGGCGAAAGATCCCACCTATCTCATTGCCGATAACGACGAAGCCAAAGCGAAACTTGTGGCCTCGCTTCAGGCGAATGTAGAAACTGTGCTCGAACGCGCGCCGAACTGGTTTACGGATATTCCGGACTACGAAGTCGAGGTTCGCCGGATACCGTTGCACGAGCAGGACTCGTCGGCCAGTGGCTACTACACGCCGCCACCCATTGACGGTTCACGTCCGGGTATTTTCTGGATCAATATGAAGAACCCTGCCGATTTCCCGACCTATACGTTGAAATCGCTGCTGTTTCATGAGGCGGTCCCAGGCCATCACTTCCAGGCGGCCAGGTCCTTGTCCATCACCGACTTGCCGCTGCTTCAAAACATGATGTGGTTTGGCGACTACGGCGAAGGCTGGGGCCTTTATGCCGAAGAACTTGCCAAGGAAATGGGGCTTTATGAAAACGACCCTCTGGGTGATCTCGGACGTTATCGCATGGAGCTTTATCGGGCGGCGCGTCTCGTCGTCGATACCGGCCTTCATCACAAGCGCTGGAGCCGGGAACAGGCCATCGACTACATGGTTGACGTAACCGGTGAAAGCCGTGAGTCAATCACGCGTGAAATCGACCGCTACGCCGTTTGGCCGGGTCAGGCTGCGTCCTACAAGCTCGGCATGATTCAGTTTCAGAGGCTTCGGAAGCGGGCGGAAGAGGAACTTGGCACCGCCTTCGATATCCGGGAATTCCATGCTGTCCTGCTCAGAGACGGCGCCATGCCTATGGCAGCTCTCGCCATACGGGTCGATGAGTGGATTGACAGCAAGACGGGGATGCAATGATGCGTTCGCCGTGGCTTATCACCCTCATGACACTCGCTGTAATTTCACCGGCTGTTTTGGCCGACGACTCAACAGAGAAACCTGACATTCTGCCGCTGCAGTGTGAGGTATCGCTGGCTTTGAGTGCGGCGCCAGATTACCTGCGGGGCGAAGCCAGCGTCTACGCCTTGAAGGAATCCGGATACCAACGCGTCCGACCCGGCACTAACCCGTTTACGTGCATAGTTAACCGCGACGATCCCCGCGTCTTGAAGCCCACCTGTTTCGATGAGGAAGGGACACAAACTGTTATTCCGAGGATTCTCTACGTCGGGAAACGACTACTTAGTGGCGACTCTGTTGATGCAATCAACGAAGATCTGGCTATCAAGTTCGAACAAGGCGAGTTCATATCGCAGCGTCGTCCAGGCGTTGCCTACATGCTCTCTCGTTACAATCGACCGGTAAATTCGAACACCGGTGAACTCGGCTTTTTTCCGCCGCATGTCATGTTTTATGCGCCCAATTTGACCAACACGGATATCGGTCACGATATGAATCATCACGACAGGACCCGATCCCTGCCCATGATCGCCTACGGAGGGCCGCAGGGATACATGATCATGATTTCAGACGACGGTAGGGAGCGCCGGCGCACCGATCTTCATTCGTCTTGTCCCGCCTGGGTTTTCGAGGAATGACGTCGCTCGCCGTGAACACAACCTGCCCCTGGTCAGGGGACCCGGTGTCGCCAGACTCACTAACTACTTATCAAGGGCGTGTGGTCGGTTTTTGCAACCCGGGATGTCGCGACAAATTTGATAGCGCTGTATCCCACCTTGATCAGGCCCTGAGTAAAGCGCACGCACACGCTCCAATGAAAGCGGGCTTCGTCCGCCTGACCCACTACAACCGATGGATGAACGAGAACCTCTTTCGGACGGCAGCGCAGCTGAGTGACTCAGCTTACCGGCAAGACCTCAACGCCAGCTTCAAGTCGATTCATGGCACGCTGAATCACATTCTCGTTTGGGATACGACGTGGCTGCAACGATTTTCGGAGCACACAGTGTCGTACGTATCTTTGGTTCCGATTTCAACGCTGGCAAGACCTGTTTCCCATGATCAAATCCTGTATGACGATCTGGATGCCCTGTGCGATGCGCGCAAGCAGATGGATGACTGGATCACGGCGTTTATCCTGGAAACCGAAGAGCACCAGTACTCCGGGACGTTCAGCTACACGATTTCGACAGGGCAACGGTACAACAAGAACTTCGGCGGCATGCTCCAACATCTCTTTAATCATCAGACGCATCACCGCGGCCAGATAACAACTTTGATGCTTCAATCGGGAGTGGATCCGGGGGTTACCGATCTATTAGCTACCCTGCCTGACCTGGACCAGCCTCTGCATGACACGGAGATACTATGACCGACATCGAAACGTACAAACCTCGTAACTTCGAATTTAGCGGCGTCTGGAATATTGACGAAGTGAAGTTCAAGACCTATCTGATCACAACGGAGTCAGGACAGCGGATTCAAACCGAGATGATCGACAATGCACGACAGTACGTTGAGCTGGCGTTTCCATCGATCCGACGGCACGAAGGTCATGATCACGGTCTTGGGTACGTAGTTCTGCATGCGGGAAAAATGGGCAACTGGCTGTTGATACATTGGTGGGCATTCCATGACATTGCCCTCAGAATGCTGGCGTCGGCGGAACCTGGAAACATCGAGTTCAAGTCCGAAGATCTACGACGCTTTCACGCCTGCGTTTGGGAGCATGTTGTGATCGATCACGAACGAGACGCCTGGGTGCGTCACATGATGGCAGACGACAGCCACCCGGACACTTATCTTGAGGACGTGCTCCCCAATGGCACATATTGAACCGGGTGAGGTCAGAGAGTTTGCTATTGAGGATGTCGACCAACTCCTCACTCTGATGCACGCTTTGGCGGTATTCGAAGGTTACGATTCCGCTTTCCGGGTCTCCAGGGAAGCCTTGATCGACAACGGTCTCGGAGACTCGCCTCTGTTTCGCGCTTACGTTATGCCGGACAGGCTGACCGGAAGAATCCTGGGAATGGCCGTCACCTATGCGATCCCATGGACTTACACACTTCGCCCCGATCTCGTGCTCAAAGAACTGTATGTGCTCGATGAGGCGCGCGGGATGGGCGTTGGGGACGCGCTGATGCAGGCGGTGATCAGTGAGGCGGTCAGTATCGACGCTTTTCGCCTGCAATGGACCGTTCTCGAATCCAATGACACTGCAAAGAGGTTCTACTCGTCGCTCGGTGCCGATAAGGACACCTTGTGGGAAAAATGGGAATTGAAATTTTCGACCGCAAGCAGCAACGCCGCTCCCATAACGATGATATGACGATGGCCGCGTACTAACGACATGTTGCGACCGGCTTAATGCGGGCTTGCTTTGCGCACTAAGGCTAGTCCGTCTGTCGTTAGTGCGAACTTCGGTGTGGAGCCATTGTCATCGCGGACCAGGCCATTTTTCGTCAGCGATACGAAACACGCGGTTACCGTAGTCGGCGTCAGTCCGATGGAGCGCGCGATTTCCGCTGTGTCGGCGACTCCATGGTCATTGAGACACGCAAGAATCACGAATTCCCGCACACCGACGTCGTATCGTACCCGAAGATCCGGGCAAGACATGGCAGTATCGACGTAATCATCGACCATTGGCAAAACCTCCAGTTCGCATTCCGCGTGCATCAAGAGTGAAACCCGTAGCCAAAGAACAATTGCCACTTCTCGGGGCAGATTTCAATGTGCGTAGTTTCGTCCACCCGGCACAA